>NZ_JCALCE010000001.1:0-645401 GCF_059812195.1 Mycobacterium sp. NGS68
GTACCAGTACCGCCTGCCGGCGACCGGGCGACCCACGGAGCCCATCACCCACAGCACCGCCCCGATGACCAGGAGGACGATTCCGATCTTCAACAAAATAGCCAGTGTCGGGAAGATAAGCCCGAGAATAATCAGGACGACACCTAGCGCGATCATGACAGCTTCCTTTGTTAGAGAGTTGCAGAGTTCAACTACTGCTTGGGTTGCGGAACGTTCACCGGCGGCACATTCACATTGCAATTGACGGCTGGGTTGATCTTGTAATTCAAGGGACCAGCAATCACTGTCGTTGCGATGGAAGCCGCTGAAGCGCAGTTAGTCGGGCTGCTTTCGAAGTAGTGCCGCTGCCACGCGGCGAATACCCCGATGAGTAGCCATACCACCACAATGACGCCGAGAATTCCACGACCACGCATCGTGACCTCCGTTGTGTCCGAGAAAGATTCCCGTGCACCAAGCGATACCCGTTGGACCCGTGTCTAAACATTCTTGTCGGCGCCGAATTCGGCAAGCCAGGCCGTCGCCCGCCGCTTCGACGCCCGCGACAGCCACGCGTCCTGAATCAGCTCGGTCAATTCCGCGGTTCCGATTTCGCGCAGCCGGCAGGCCCGCACCAGGACCGACGGATGCCCGTCGAAATGGCCGGTGCTGAAGAACGGCGAATCCGCATCCTGGACCAGCGCCAGCTTGTCACTCTCCGACTCGACCCAGAGCATGATCACGTCGGGGTAGCGTTCGCCGCTCACCGGATCCGCCGCGTCGGGTTGCGGAGTACGGAAGAACACGAACGACTTTCCGCCGACCTGGTAGATCGCGTTGCCCTTGGGACCCTCCAGGCGCGTGACGTGAGGCATCGACGCGGCGATCCGGTGCACGTCGTCCACGCGCGCGGGTCGGTCAGCCATGGCCGCGACGATACCGGGGTGGCGCGCAACCGTATTCGGTCCCGGCGGTGACGTCATGCGGTATGGTCCGCATCTGAGCCATGGTTGACGACCACTAGGGGTAAGAGAGCTCCCTTGACCGACACATTGTTCGCTGACGTCTCCGAATTCCAAGTACCGGTGAATGACTCGTATCCGTACCGGGTGCTTTCGATTCGCGTCAGCGACGGAACGTACCGGGATCACAACTTCGCGCGAAACTACGCATGGATGCGCCAGAAGCTGGACAGCGGGCGACTGGCGTTCGGGATCGTCTACACCTACGTGCGCCCGAACTGGGCGGCCAACGCCAGCACCGTGCGCTCCATGATCGACGCCGAAGGCGGCCTGCACCCGCGCGTCTCCCTGATGCTCGACGTCGAATCGGGCGGCAACCCGCCGGGCGACGGGTCCAGCTGGATCAACCCGCTGTACTGGAACCTTGCCGACTATGCGGGCTCGCCGGCGCGAATCATCGGTTACGCCAATGCGTTTGACTTCTACAACATGTGGCGTGTGCGCCCGGCGGGCCTGCGGGTGATCGCGGCGGGCTACGGTTCCAATCCGAACCTGCCCGGCCAGGTGGCACACCAATACACCGACGGCTCCGGTTTCAGCCCCAACCTGCCGCAGGGCGCTCCGCCGTTCGGCAACTGCGACATGAACTCCGCGGACGGGCTGACGCCGGAACAGTTTGCGGCCGCATGCGGCATCACTACGAACGGAGGATGGCTGATGGCGCTCACCGACCAGGAGCAAACCGAATTGCTGACCAAGGTCCGCGAGATCTGGGACCAGCTCCGCGGTCCCAACGGTGCCGGCTGGCCGCAGCTCGGTCAGAACAGCGAGGGTCAGAACCTGACGCCCGTCGATGCGATCGGCGCGATCAAGAAAGACGTCGAGAGCAAGTCGTCGTAGGTGCGCAGCGGCGTCAGCTCAAGCCGGCCAAGCCCCGGCAGTACTGCTTGGGGTCGACGTCGTCGTCGCTGAACGCCGACTGCACGATGTAGCCGATCACCGCGCCGCCGATGGCCACCGCCATCGCGGGCGCCTGGGTCCGAGTGGTCCACCGGGCGACGGCCTTGGTGAATGCTTCGCGCTGCAGCGCGAATCCCGCGACCACCATCGCCTTGGTCCTGGGCTGCGTCTGGGCATGCGCCCAACCCTGAACGGCCAGGCGAAACAGGTCCACCCCGTCGGTGTGATGGCGGAACTGCCGCAGGATCTCGAGTAGCCCCAGCAGGTAGGCGTTGGGGGATGTGATGTCGTCGCGCTGCTCAACCTGCGCCAGCAGCCCCGCGAGTTCGGTCATCGAGGTCTCGATCGCCGCATGCACGAGGTCGTCCTTGGCGGGGAAGTAGCGGTACATGGCCCCGGCCGATACGCCGGCCTCCGTGCGGATCTCCTCCATCGAGGCGGGGGCCACCCCGAGCCGGCTGAAGCAGCGTCGCGCCGCGTCCAGGTAGCGCTGCTCCTGGGCCTTCCACTGCTCCTCGCTCACCTTCGGCATGCCGACATCATACGTGAAGGAACATTCACTATTGACAGGCCGCGTGGAGTGGCTGTAAAAATGAATTATCATTCACGGAAAGGTCGCCCGCTATGCCGGTCACCCGCGTACACCACCTCAATTGCGCTTCCATCCAAGGTATTTCGGTGCTCAGGCAGCACCTGGTCTGTCATGTGCTGCTGCTGGAGACATCCGATGCCGGTCTGGTGCTCGTCGACACCGGCCTGGGCAGCGCCGACTACGCCGACATCACGTCGCGGCTCGGCTGGGAGTTCGCCCGGGGCTACGCGCGGCCCGGGATCGACCCGTCGCTGGCCGCCGTTGAGCAGGTCCGCGAGCTCGGCTTCTCGGTGAGCGACGTGCGGCACATCGTGCAGACCCACCTCGACCTCGATCACGTCGGCGGCCTCAGCGACTTCCCGGAGGCCTTGGTGCACGTGCATGCCACCGAGTTGGACGCCGCGCGCCGCCGCCACGGTTTTCGGGGGAAGCGGCGCTACCGCCCCAAGATGTGGGCCCACGACCCGAAGTGGCGCAGCTATACCCACGGCGGCGAAGGATGGCTGGGATTCGACGCCGTGCGCGGGCTGGAAGGGCTCGGCGACGACATCCTGATGGTCCCGCTGTTCGGGCACACTCACGGGCACTGCGGGATCGCGGTCGACACCGGCAACGGCTGGATGCTGCACGCCGGTGACGCCTACTTCGACGCCCGCGAAGTCAAACTGCCGCAACGGCGTTGCGCGCCGGGCGTGGCGCTGTTTCAGATGATGGTGACCACCGAGCAGGCCGGACGCCGGTACAACCAGGACCGGTTGCGCAGCCTGCACGCCGACCATCCCGAGGTCGATATCTTCTGCGCGCACAACCCGTTTGAGTATCTGCGCATGGCCGAACGCAGCGGCGACGCGCCGAAGGGGCTCGCCGCCGTCCGCACCGCGCTGTCGTCGGCAGGTGTGAAATGACCGCCCTCGACCACACCGGCACCACCGCCGTGATCACCGGCGCCAGCTCGGGTTTGGGCGCCGCTTTCGCCCAGCAGTTGGCCGAGCGGGGAGCCAACCCGGTACTGGTGGCGCGCCGGCGGGAGAAGCTGGACGAGATCGCCGAGGACCTGCGGGCGCGGCACTCCGTCGACGTCGCGGTGTACGCCAGCGATCTGGCACAACCCGGCGCGGGGATCGCCCTGGCACAGCGGCTCGCCAAGGACGGCGTGCGAGTCGACACCCTGATCAACAACGCCGGCGTGGGTACCCACGGGGATTTCGTGGCGCAGGACGCCGACGCGATCGCCGCGCAGGTGCAGCTGAATGTCGCTGCGGTGGTTGACCTTACCCGCGCGCTGCTGCCGCAGATGTTGAGCAGCGGGCGCGGTGCGCTGGTGAACGTCGCGAGCACCAGCGCCTACCAGCCCACGCCGTCGATGGCTGTTTACGGCGCCAGCAAGGCGTTCGTGCTCAGCTTCACCGAGGCGCTGGCCTATGAACACCGGCACAGCAGCCTGCGCATCCTGGTGGTGTCTCCCGGGCCGATGCGCACGCCGTTCTTCGACGTGCTGGGCACCACCCGCCCCGGAGTCGGCCGCTGGCAGACACCCGAAGCCGTTGCGGCGCAGACGTTACGCACCCTGGACCGGCGTGCGGCGCCGCCCAGCATCATCTCCGGGACGCTCAACGCGGTACCCGTGCTCGCGAATCGATTCGCCCCGCGCCGCGTCGTCCTGGCCGTCACCGGCAAGGCGATCGGCGCCTGAAGGCGCCTGAACTCCATCCCCAAACCCGAAAGGATTCGAACATGACGACCGCACCGCCCCGTCGCAACCGTGCTCCCAAGCCGCAACCCCGCGTTCAGCTACCCAAAGGCAACTGGCAGGGCGAGCTGTATCCGCGCCGGATACCGCCGCTGCCGCGCAGCGAGCAGCGCCTGTTGCACCGCTTCTTCCTGCGCGTCATCCGCCACAGCACGGGCGAAAATTACGATTACAACTGCTTTTTGGTGCTGGCGCGGCTCGGCAAGGCTTTCCCCATCCACGCGATGCTGGTCGGGCAGCTGCTGCGCGGCGGCGCCATCTCCGGCCCGGACACCGAACGGATCGTCATCCGCATCGCGTGGCGGATGGGCTGCCAGTACGAGTACGCCCACCACACCCGGATGGCACTCGAACACGGCATTTCGCTCCGCGAGATCGAGTCACTGACCAACGAAGACGACCCCGAATGGTCGCCCCGTACCCGCACGCTGCTGACGGCCGCCGACGAGCTCTTCGCCGACAAGAACCTCTCCACGGCCACGCATCAACGGCTGCAGCGCGAACTCGACGACAACCAGATGCTCGAATTCAGCATGCTCGTCGGGCATTACGTGATGGCCGCGATGATGCTCGACGTCGCCGGCTGCGAGGTCGAGCCCGCGTTCGCCCTCGACGGGTAGGTCAGCAGGCCTCGGGTCAGCCGTCGCCGTAGATCGATCCGCCGTTGCCGCCGAAGCCAACAACTCCGGAGCCGCCGTCACAAAGGACATCGTTGTCCCCCGCTCAGCGATCGATGAACCGTCGGTGGGTCACAGACTATCGCCGCCAAGCGCGCTGTTCGGGCGCTTTTCGGCCTTCTCAGGCCATGCGCTGCGCGGAGACGAACCGCGTCGGCGGCATCGAGTCCTCGGCGCCCTGCGGAATGGTCCGGCCGTAGCGGGCCATCAGCTCGGGGAAGGTCGCCGACGCCGCGTCCCAGCCGTGCTCGCGCAGCCAGTCCGCGAGCTGCGTGCGTTCCTCGGCATACCAGAGCTCGTCGAAATCCGCGACCTCGGCGTCGACCAGCTTGGCGGCCGCGACCCGCATGCGCCGCATCTCGTCGCGCTGGCGGGCGACGCGTTCGGGGTCCGTGAAGCCCTCGTCGGGGACGTTGGACGCCAGCCAACTGCCGGGCGCGCTGAGCGCATGCGCGCGTTCGAACAACAGGTCCTGCGCCTGCGCCGGCAGGTACCGCACCAGGCCCTCGGCCGACCAGGCCGACGGCTTCGACGGATCAAAACCGGCGTCCTGCAGAGCCTTTGGCCAATCCTGCCGCAGGTCTATCGGCACGTTCACCAGCTGTGCCGTCGGTTCGGCACCGTGATTGCGCAGCGTGGCGGACTTGAATTCCAGCACCTTGGGCTGGTCGAGTTCGAAGACCACCGTGCCGTCGGGCCACGGTAGCCGCCAGGCCCGCGCGTCCAGCCCGGACGCCAGGATCACCACCTGGCGCACGCCGGTGTCGGCGGCGTGCAGGAAGAACTCGTCGAAAAACGCTGTCCGCGTCGCCATGAAGTCGATCATCAGCCGCAGGCGTGCCCGCACGTCGGGTTCGACCTCGGGTGCATCCGCCAGCAGGGCGGGGTCGGCGTACAGGCTCCACACCCCCTGGCCGACCGCGTCGACGAACACCCGCGCGAAGGGGTCTCGGATCAGCGGGTCGGCGCTCTCGGTCTCCGCGGCGCGCGCGGCGGCGACGCCCAGCGCCGTGGCGCCCACGCTGTGGGTGATGTCCCAGGAATCGTTGTCGGTTCGCGGCATTGAACCATTCTTCCAGCCGTTACGGCCCGCAGTGCCCCGACGGCGGTGACCTACGCTTTTTCCCAGACGATCGACAGGTTGCAAAGGAGCGCCATGACTCGTACGCCGCAGGAAGTGTTCGCCCACCACGGTCGGGCGCTCGCCACGGGCGACCTCGACGGGATCGTCGAGGACTACGCCGACGACTCCGTGGTGATCACGTCGGCGGGCGTGGCGCGGGGCAAGGACGAGATCCGCGGGGTGTTCGTCAGGCTGCTCGACGACCTGCCCGACGCGGCCTGGGACCTGAAGAACCTGGTCTTCGAGGGCGACCTGCTCTTCCTCGAGTGGACGGCCGATTCGGTGCCTAACCGGGTGGACGACGGCGTCGACACCTTCGTGTTCCGCGACGGCATGATCCGGGCGCAGACGGTCCACTACACCCCGCAGGCCAAAGGATGATGCCCATGGATGCCGTCGACCTGGATGCCGTCGCGGACTGGATGTCGGAGCAGGGCTTGGGCGACGGCCCGCTGAACGACGTCTCCCCGGTCACCGGCGGAACCCAGAACGTCATGCTGCGCTTCACCCGGTCCGGCCGGCCCTATGTGCTGCGCCGCGGACCACGCCATCTGCGCAGCCGCAGCAATAGTGTGATCCTGCGGGAGACCAAGGTGCTCGCCGCACTGGCCGGCTCCGACGTACCCCACCCGCACCTGATCGCGGCCTGCGACGACGTCAGAGTCCTGGGCGACGCCGTCTTCTACCTGATGGAGCCGATCGACGGATTCAACGCCGGCGAAGGCCTGCCGCCGCTGCATGCCGGCGATCCCGAGGTGCAGCACGGCATGGGGCTGTCGATGGCCGACGCCCTGGCCAAGCTGGGCGCCGTCGACCATGTCGCCGTCGGTCTGGCCGATTTCGGCAAGCCGGAGGGCTTCCTGGAACGCCAGGTGCCGCGCTGGCTTTCGGAGCTGGAGTCCTACCAGGAGTACGACGGCTACCCCGGGCCGGACATCCCCGGCGTCGAGCAGGTGGCCGGCTGGCTGGAGAGCCACCGCCCGACATCGTGGAAACCGGGCATCCTGCACGGCGACTACCACGCCGCCAACGTGATGTTCTCTCGCACCGGGCCCGAGGTGGTCGCCATCTGCGACTGGGAGATGTCCACAATCGGCGATCCGCTGCTGGATCTGGGTTGGCTGTTGGCGACGTGGCGCCAGGACGACGGGTCGGCCGTGTTCAGCCACGCCCTCGGCGCGCAGAAGGGGCTGGCCGGCACCGACGAGCTGCTGGAGCGCTATGCCGCCAACACCACGCGTGACCTGTCACAGATGACCTGGTACACCGTGCTGGCCTGCTTCAAGCTGGGCATTGTGATCGAGGGCACGCTGGCGCGTGCGTGCGCCGGCAAGGCCGAGAAGGAGGTCGGCGATCAGCTGCACGCCGCCACTGTGCACCTGTTCGAGCGGGCGCTGGGGCTGATCGAGACGCGGTAGGCGGCACGCTCGACGGGCCCGGTCACCAGAGCCACTCCCGGGGCGGTGCGTCGTGCAGGCCCGCGGCGTTGGCGTCCTCGGCGTCGCAGTACGCCCGGCCCGCCGCTCTCATCTGGCGCACGAACCGGTCGTGAAACGCCGCCGCCCGGGCGCCGATCTCCTGATAGACCTGCGCGTGAGAGCCGAAGATCTGGGCGACGAGCGCCGAAACCGCGTCGGCGCCGGGTGGGAGCACACCCGTCGTGGGGATGGCCGCCGCCGCATTCGCCTCGCCGATGGTCGACCCGATGCCCGCCAGGTCCGCGGCCGCCGCGGCCAGCTTTTCGGCGTCTGTAAACAAAAATGACATGGTCAAACCCCGGCTCTTTTAGGCATTTTGGATGTGCGGATCATAATGACAAAACGCTGCCTGATCGGCAGTCGTTATATAAACGTTATATGCTGCACGGCCGGCGTCTAATTTGTGGACAAATGGCTGTCCAGCCTTTTGACAAAGCGTGGCTACGACGACACCTTGCGGCTCAGTCGCCGAACTCCCCGCGGCGCTGGCTGCTCAACCGTTAGCCTCACACCTGTGATTGTGGCGGATTCGGTCAGGCGCTCACTGGACAACTGGGCGGCCAAGCAATGGGAGGCGGCCCTGCAGCACGCCTGCAACGCGGTCGATGGAACCGGGAACAAACGGTATCCGCAGCTGGGGGTGGCGGGCCGGTTCAAGCAAACCGTCCGCGACGGGCTCGACATGTTCCGGGTGATGACCCAGCCCGGCATCGACTTCGATCAGACCCGCTTCCCGGTCGCGGTGAAGTCTGACCTGGAAGACCAGCGCCCCGACATCGCCGACGTGCTGTACGCCATTCACCGCTGCAGCCGCGGCCACACCGACGAGCTGCCGCACGGCTTCGAGCTGACGCCGTCCGGGCCGCGTCCCGCCGGCGTGCACATCTGGCGCACCGGCAAGATCCAGCTGCCGGCGGCGGCGGTGATCGGCCTGTTGGCGATCGCCGTGTTCGCGCCGGAGAACAAGGGCCAGGACATTCCCGAGGGCTACACACTGAGCTGGAATGAGCACATTTTCCAGATCAACGGCTGGTGGGGCTGGCAGGACCACTTCCGCGAGATCATCAGCGTCTCCCAGTTCCCGCAGAACACCCTGGACTTCGGCGACAGCTGGGACAACTGGACCCCGGCCGCCCAGAAGGACGCGACCCCGGCGCCCGAGCCGTCGGCCTAGCGCTACAAGCCAGGGTTGTAACGCTGCAACGTCGCGACGGCTACTGCGAGGCCGTCGGTCGATGAACGATCAGTGGCATGAACACTGCATCGAACACCAGCCAGGTCTACGACACCGCGACGAGCACGCCCCGCGCCAGGGCTATCGCGTTCCTGCGCCGCAGCATGGCCGGCGTTCTGCTGGCCGCCGAGATCACCACCGCGCCCGTCGGCCGTCGCGGCGACTAGGCGCCGTTCGCCGCGAGTGTGGGGTTATGTAGGCCTGCGCGGTCGATTTCATGCGTAGCCCCCACAGTCGAGGGCCAACGTCGCCGCGCGCATTGAGCGCGCCCGAAGGGATTCGAACCCCTAACCTTCTGATCCGTAGTCAGATGCTCTATCCGTTGAGCTACGGGCGCCTGTGTTCAGTTGTGGTGTCCCCGAGAGGACTCCGGCGGAGGCGAGAGGATTTGAACCTCCGGTTCCCTTTGAGGGGAACAACTCATTAGCAGTGAGCCCCATTCGGCCGCTCTGGCACGCCTCCGTTTGGACTTCCTGAGGGTACCCGACGTCTGCTGGGCATCCCCGAACCGCCGGAGGCATAGCGTACACAGCGCCGACATATGCTGTCGAAGTGAGTGCCCGCCTGCGTCCCGTGCTCGCCGGGCTTCCCGTTTACGTACCAGGCAAGACGGTGCCGGGGGCCATCAAACTGGCCAGCAACGAGACGGTGTTCGGCCCGCTGCCCAGCGTGCGTGCGGCGATCGAGCGGGCCACCGACGTCATCAACCGCTACCCCGACAACGGCTGCGTGGAGCTGAAGGCCGCGCTGGCCAGGCACGTGGACTTCGCCCCCGAGAACGTCGCGGTCGGCTGCGGGTCGGTGAGCCTGTGCCAGCAGCTCGTGCAGATCACCGCCTCGGCCGGCGACGAGGTGGTATTCGGCTGGCGCAGCTTCGAGCTCTACCCGCCGCAGGTCCAGGTCGCCGGGGCGATTCCCGTCAAGGTGCCGTTGACCGACCACACCTTCGACCTCGACGCGATGCTGGCCGCGGTCACCGACCGCACCCGGCTGATCTTCGTCTGCAATCCGAACAACCCGACGTCGACCGTCGTCGACCCGGCGGCGCTGAGGCGGTTTGTCGAGGCGGTGCCGTCGCACGTCCTGATCGTGATCGACGAGGCCTACGTCGAGTACATCCGCGAGCCCATGCTGCCCGACAGCCTTGGGCTGGTCCGCGCCCACAGCAATGTGGTTGTGCTGCGCACGTTTTCCAAGGCCTACGGGCTGGCGGGCCTGCGCGTCGGCTACGCCGTGGCCCACGCCGACGTGATCACCGCGCTGGACAAGGTCTACGTGCCGTTCACCGCGACCAGCGTCTCGCAGGCCGCGGCCATCGCCTCGCTACAGGCCGCCGACGAGCTGCTGGCCCGCACCGACGCCGTTGTCGCCGAACGCGCCCGGGTCAGCGCCGCCCTACGCGAAGCCGGGTTCACCCTGCCGTCGTCGCAGGCGAACTTCGTCTGGCTGCCGTTGGGACCCCGAACCGGCGACTTCGTGGAGCGGGCGGCCGACGCGCGCATCGTCGTTCGCCCCTACGGCACGGACGGCGTCCGGGTCACCATCGGTGCGCCGCAGGAGAACGACGCTTTGCTCGAATTTGCCCGCAACTGGATGGAGTCACAATGAGCCTGGCCCGCGAGAAGTTCACCGAGTTCAAGGACCGCAGCGTCTCCGATGCGGAGTTGGACGAATACTGGGCGAGCCTCGAGCCCGCGACCCTCGACGGCATGATCGGCGAATGGAAGGGCGGCGAGTTCTCCACCGGCCACCGGATGAACGGCAAGCTGGCCAAGAACGGCTGGTTCGGCAAGACGTTCAACTCGGTGACCGACGTCAAGCCGCTGGTGTGCCTGGACGCCGATGGCAACAAGTTCTCCAACGTCGAGTGGGGCAAGGGCGAGGCCAGCCTGTGGTTGGAGGACTTCCGCGGCGAGGTCACCGCGACGATGGTCTACGACGGCCAGCCCGTGCACGACCATTTCAAGAAGGTCGACGACGACGCCGTGATGGGCATCATGAACGGCAAAGGCGTGCTCGACGACGGGCGGTACTACTACTTCTACCTGGAACGCGTCTAGCCGACGAGCGGGCGGCTGGGCGAGTAGTCGCGTGAGCGGCCGCAAATTGCAGGTTTGACCCGTGAGCGGCCGCAAATTGCAGGCAATCCAGGTGTTTTGCCGAGCTTTTGGGGCCGCTCGGCGCCCGGCGGGCCATTAGCCCGACGGTGGCAGTCGCAGCGTCCGGCTACGCCGCGCCTGCGGCTATACGCCCGACCAACCCGGGTCGCGGCCGGTGAAGGCGACCAACCGATGCAATGCGCCCGCCCCGGCCGGCACGTCGATGACGTCGGCGAACCCGGCGTGGACGCGCTGCTCGGGCTGGATCAGCCGCTGCGCCAACTCCATCACGTATTCGACCAGCGGATCCGGCGCGTGGACCTCACGTCCCAGCGCGGCGGCGTAATCCCAGGCGTGGACCAGGAACTCGATCGAGAGCACCGACGCGGCGACCTTGGCGGGCATCTCGTTGTCGTCGAACGCCACCATGCCGTCCAGGCCGCGGCGGTGCCACGCGTCCAGGGTCGGCCGCGCCGCGCTGATGACCTGGCTCTCCACGGCCTCGCTGTGCTCGCGCAGGGAGAAGTCCGCGTCCACCATGAGCCCGAGGGTCATGGTGGAGTTCAGCAGGTGGTAGGTCAGCTGCGTGATGTCGTACTCCGAGCACGGCGTCTGGCGCTCCATGTCGTCGGCGGCGACCGTGTGCAGCACTTCCCGCAGCACCGCGAGCGAGGCCTCGGCACTGTCCAGTTCGTCGGTCGGCGGTGAATCTGGTCCGGGTCGCAAATCGGAGGGCATGTCCGCCACGCTACGGTCTGGGAATGGGCGAAGCATACGAATCCGTCACAGTCGAAACCAAAGACCAGGTTGCACAGGTGACGTTGATCGGACCCGGCAAAGGTAATGCGATGGGGCCCGCGTTCTGGGCGGAGATGCCCCAGGTCTTCGCCGAGTTGGACGCGGACCGCGACGTGCGGGCCATCGTGATCGCCGGGTCGGGCAAGAACTTCAGCTACGGGCTGGACCTGCCCGCGATGGGTGGGACGTTCGCGCCGCTGATGGCCGACGGCGCGCTGGCCCGCCCCCGCCTCGACTTCCACGCCGAGCTGCGCCGCATGCAGGGCGCTATCACCGCCGTCGCCGACTGCCGCACTCCCACCATCGCCGCGGTGCAGGGCTGGTGCATCGGTGGCGGCGTGGACCTGATCTCCGCGGTCGACATTCGCTACGCCAGCGCCGACGCCAAGTTCTCCGTGCGTGAGGTGCGGCTGGCCATCGTCGCCGACGTCGGCAGCCTGGCCCGCCTGCCGTTGATCCTGGGCGACGGACATCTGCGCGAGCTCGCGCTGACCGGCAAGGACATCGACGCTGCCCGCGCCGAGAAGATCGGCCTGGTCAATGACGTGTACGACGACGCCGAAGCCGCGCTGGCCGCGGCCCACGCCACCGCCGCCGAGATCGCGGCGAACCCGCCGCTGGCCGTGCACGGCGTCAAGGACGTGCTCGACCAGCAGCGCATTGCGGCGGTGTCGGAGAGCCTGCGCTACGTGGCGGCCTGGAATTCGGCGTTCCTGCCGTCCAAGGACCTGAACGAAGGTATCCAGGCGACGTTCGCCAAGCGTCCGCCGCAGTTCACCGGCGAGTAGCGCTCAGCCACAGGGCGAGAGCCACCCAACCCGTGGAGATCGCCAGGCCGGCGAATTCAAGCCACCCCACCGCGGCGCCCGCGCGGTGATTGGTGTCGACGAGGTGGCTGATCGCGTGCAGGCCCCAGTGCGCCGTGGCGAACGCCAGCGCCGGCACCCGCCAGGACGGCCAGCGCAGGGCGGCCAGCAGCAGTAGGCCCAGCGGCAGCTCGAACGAGGCGTTGTCGAAGATGAAGTGGTTGTTGCGGATGCCGAACGCGCCGAGGGTGTCGAAGAACAGGCGCGGCGCCACGATCATGAACAACCCGAGGCCCACGGAGTAGAACCCGAATATCACCAGGATCACCTCGACGAAACGCGCGCGCGTGAGCATACGACCACGCTAAATGCATCGCTATGGCAAGGCACGTACCCTCTCGGGGGTGACGACACCAGACGGCAGGATCCGCGTCCCGGCCGACCTCGACGCGGTGACGGCGATCGGCGAAGAAGATCACTCCGAGGTCGGCGCCGCGGCCGTCGAACGCATCTGGCAGGCCGCGCGGCACTGGTATCGGGCCGGCATGCATCCCGCGATTCAGCTGTGCCTGCGCCGCAACGGCCGGGTGGTACTCAACCGTGCGATCGGCCACGGCTGGGGCAACGCGCCCACCGACGAGCCCGACGCCGAAAAGATCCCGGTCACGACCGACACGCCGTACTGCGTCTACTCGGCGGCCAAGGGCATCACCGCGACCGTCGTGCACATGCTGGTCGAGCAGGGGCACTTCGACCTCGACGATCGGGTCTGCGAATACATCCCCAGCTACACCAGCCACGGCAAGGACCGCACCACGATCCGGCACGTGCTGACCCATAGCGCGGGCGTGCCGTTCCCCACCGGGCCCAGGCCGGACCTCAAGCGCGCCGACGACCACGAGTACGCGCAGGAACAGCTGGGCAAGCTGCGGCCGCTGTACCGGCCGGGACTGGTGCACATCTATCACGCGCTGACCTGGGGCCCGCTGATGCGCGAGATCGTCTACGCCAGCACCGGCAAGGACATTCGCGACATCCTGGCCACCGAGATCCTCGATCCGCTGGGTTTCCGGTGGACCAACTTCGGCGTTGCCAAGCAGGACATCCCGCTCGTCGCGCCCAGCCACGCCACCGGGCGGCCGCTGCCGCCGGTGATCGCGGCGATCTTCCGCAAGGCGATCGGCGGAACCGTGCACGAGATCATCCCGTACTCGAACAGCCCGGCCTTCCTGTCGACCGTGGTCCCGTCGTCGAACACCGTGTCCACCGCCGACGAGCTGTCGCGCTTCGCCGAGATCTGGCGCCGCGGAGGCGAACTCGACGGCGTGCGCATCATCAGCCCGGAACGGATGTACGGCGCGGTGCAGGAGTGCCGCCGGCTGCGGCCCGACTTCGCCGTGGGTCTCATGCCGGCCCGCTGGGGCACCGGATACATGCTGGGCACGAAGCGATTCGGACCGTTCGGGCGCAACGCGCCGGCGGCGTTCGGAAACCTCGGCCTGGCCAACATCGCCATCTGGGCGGACCCGCAGCGCGGCCTGTCCGGCGGGGTGATCAGCAGCGGCAAGCCGGGCCGGGACCCGGAGGTCAAGCGCTATACCGCGCTGATGGACACCATCGCCGCGGAGATCCCGTCGGGTTAGCCGCATCCCCGTGGGGAACCCTGCCCCTATGGCTAACTACCGAGTACTCAACCCGCAGGGTGAGGTCGTCGCGACTAAGGACATCGCCAGCGCCGAAGACGCGCACGCATGGTTCGTCGACCAACAGGCCGACAACTCCGAACTTGGCTGGCGCATGGAAGTCAGCGACGACGACGGCGACTGGTCCTTTTTCGACGACACCGAGGGTGAACGGCGCTAACGGCCATGGAATCCGACCGCTTCCGACAGCTGCTGGACACGCCCGGGCCGTTCGCGTCGATCTACTTCGAGGACTCCCACGACACCCATGACGCCGGCACTCAGCTCGAGCTGAAGTGGCGTGCTCTGCGCGAACAACTCGAGGCGCAGGGCGCCGACGGGTCGGTCACCGATCAGATCGAGCATGCGGTGATGGACTTGCGCCCGCCGATCGGCCGCAGCGGGCGCGCGGTGGTCGCCGGCGCCACGGGCGTCATCCTCAACGAGCACCTGCTGCGGCCCACGGCCGACACGGTGGTCCGCGTCTCCGAACTGCCCTACATCGTCCCGATCCTCGAGCACGGCTTCGAGCAGCCCGACTACTTGCTGGCGGTCGCCGACCACACCGGCGCCGACCTGACGTCGCACCTCAGCGGCAGGCTGCGGTCCGAGACCGTCGACGGCGGCGGCCGCCCCGTGCACAGGGCGGCCAGCGCCGAGACCGCCGGGTACGGCGACCCGCAGCTGCGCACTGCGGAAGCGGCCCGCAAGAACGTGCGTGCCGTCGCCGACCGCATCAGCGAGCTGGTCGACGAGAACGCGTTCGCCGCGGTCTTCGTGGTCGGCGAGGTGCGGTCCCGCTCCGATCTACTCGCGGCGCTCCCCGAGCGCGTTGGCGCGCTCGCGGTGCCGCTGCAGGTCGGCGCCCGGCACAGCGGACACAACTTCGACGAGATTCAGCGGGCCATCGAGGCCTGGTTCCTGCGGCAGCGGCTCAGCGTGATGGACGCCGCCGCGGACCGCTTCACCGCCGAGATCGGACGGCGGTCCGGGCTGGCCGCCGAGGGGCTGGACGCCGTGTGCTCGGCTCTGCGGCAGGGCGCGGTCGACACGCTGATCATCGGCGAAATCGACGACGCCACCGTGGTCGCCGACGAGGAACTGACGACCGTCGCCCCAAACGCCAACGTGCTGTCCGAGCACGGCGCGGCGCCCGTCAAGACCCTGCGCGCCGACGAGGCGCTGCCGATCCTGGCGATTTCGGTGGGTGCGTCGATGGTGCGCACCGACGAGCGGATAGCTCCGGCCGACGGGATTGCCGCGGTCCTGCGCTACGCACCGACGTTGCACCCCAGCGACTGAAGCGCCGCATCACGCGTTCAGCAGCGCCCTGCCGTCCAGCGTGCGGATGGGCCACCCGATGCGCGCGAGCAGCGTCAGGGACTTGTGCACTCCGCCGTTGAGCCCGTCGCGATCGCCGGTGCACAGCGCCAAGGCGGCCTCGGCCATCGCTTCGACCGGCTCGAGGATGCCCTCGCCGGCAATGGTCTCCTCGGTGAGCGTCGCCTTGACGCCGTCGGTCAGCACGGCCTTGACCGGTGCCAGCGCGTTGGAGACGATGCCGTCGGCGTAGAACTCCGACGCCAAACCCTCCGACAGCCGGTTCAGGGCGGCTTTGGACGAGCCGTAAGCGGTTCCCTGTAGGTGGTAGATCGGGTCCGGCGGCGGTGTGGTGGGGATGTCGCCCGACAGCGAGGTGATGTTGAGAATCCAGCCGCGACCACGCTCCCGCATCGCGGGCACCACGCGCTGGCACAGATCGAAGGGGGCGAAGTAGTTGAGCGTGGTGATCAGCCGGAGGCGTTTCTCCGAGATGTCGGTGAAGGGCGCGAAGATCGACGTGGCCGCGTTGTTCACCAGGATGTCGATCGGTCCCAGATCGGCGACCACGCGATCGATCAGCTCCGCGCGCGACTCCGACGACGTCAGGTCGACCCGATAGGCAACGGCCCGCCCGCCGGCCGCCTCGATGTCGGCGACCGTGCCGCGCAGCGTGCCGGGAAGCGAACCCTGCGCGGCCGTCTCCAGGCTTCTGGCCGCCACCGCGACCACGGCGCCCTCACAGGCGAACCGCTTGGCGATCGCAGCGCCGATGCCGCGGCTGGCGCCGGTCACCAACGCCACGCGACCGTCGAGTGGGCGTGTCGCCGCGTTCTGCCGAGTTGTCATCGTTCTCCCTCGATGTGGCCGGTGATCCCGGCGGCGGTGAACACCGCCAGTTGTTCCACGAACTCCGGGTCCAGGCCGGACGGGCCGAGTGGTTGGCCGTACATCGGCTGGTCGATCTTGGTCATCGCCTCGAGCATCGCCAGCATGCCGATCGCAAGCCTGCGCCGGACACCGTCGTCCCATGCCGCTCCGAAGGCCTGCTCGGCGACGTCGAACAGGAGGCGCACGACCGCCGGATCGGTGCCCACGTCGGCGACCCGCGCGGGTTCGTCGATGGTGCTCAGCGTCGCGAAGATGCGCATCCAGTGCACACCACCGACCGGCTCCCGTTCGATGAGCTCGACCATCGGAAGCAGCACCGCGTCGACGATCTCGCGGGCCCTGATCCCACCGTCTCTGTCCCACAACACTTTCAGGCGCCGCTCGATCATTTCCGACACCACGCCCGAACGCCGCCGGACGACGGCTTGGAGCAATTGCCGCTTGGTCGCGAAGTGATAGGACAGGGCGCGCGGCGCGACATTCGCCTCGCGGGCGATGGCGCGCAACGAAACTGCGTCGGGGTTGGTGCGGCCGGCCATCGCCTCGGTGACGTCGAGGATGAGCTCGCGGACGTCGACGTCGTTGCGCGGGCCTCGGCGCCGGTCGGGCTCGTCGCTCATCAACATGTCGCTAAGTCGCCAGCGGTTGTTGACTGACGAAGCGCGCGTCCTCCACCGGCGGCGGCCAGAGCGACGACGGGAGATCGGCGTAGCGGTAGTGCCCCGGCATCTCCATGGTGGGAATCGCGATGCGCTCAAGGAAGGGTTTAGGGGCCTTTGGGGATCTGGCGATCTGGGCAAAGGTGTGGGCCGTCGAGCCGAGGTCGAACCAGTCTCGCTGCCAACCGAATCGGAGCCTGCCGTCGGTCTGGTCGCGGGCCACGCCGAACCAGCTGCCGCCGATGCCGAGGATTTCGTATTCCTTGCCGTCGCCGTCGAGCACACCGGAGCGCTGCTTCCAGAACCCGATGATCATGCCGTTCTCATCGTCGACGACAGTGGCCACGTAGTCGTAGTGCCAGCCCTCGAGTCCGGCCATCTCGGTGCCCAGCGCCCAATCGCGGATCTCGTCGCGGCCGATGGCCATGAAATGCTCGTCGGGGGTGAACATCCAGCCGTAGGCAGCGTCCCGAATATAGAACTGCACCAGCGGTTTCCAACCGCCCGAGCGCTCGGCCTCGCGGTTCGCCTCGAGCCAGTCCGCCCAGAATTTCTTGATTTCGGCGCGGTTGAAACCGTCGTCGCTCATGTCGTGCCTTTCGCGAAACTTGTTGTCGGTTCAGTACTGCCGGTAGCGGCGCTGCACGTGTTCCTGGCGGACCCTGATCTGCTCGCGCCGCTGTTCGGGTGAGATTCGCGGCGTGGTGGCCGGCAGATGCTCGCCGAGTTCGCCGGTCGCGACCTTGCGCACCGACACGGTGGGTCTGCGGCTCGGTGGCCGGGAATACGACCACCGCAGCGTCATGAAGCCCTCGCGAAGTCCCGTGGTGTCAACCCAATTCGGCACGCCAGGGTCGCGGTGAGACACGACGTACCGATAGTGCCCATCGTCGTCGCGCACCGCCTGATTCCCGTTGAGGCTGCTGGTGTGATGGGCGTAGTCGTGGGATTCACCCCACATGTTGGCCAAGTGGAAACCCATGTACGCAGGCGGCTCGAACACCTCGGTGTCGATGATCAGCGCCTCGTCGTCATCGAGGTCGTAGATGCCGCCGGAGTAGACGTTGGTGCTCTGCCCGCCTCCCGTCGCCAACGACGCGCCCGAGGGCTCGTTGAAACCGTTGCGCGGCATGAAGCCTGGCGCGCCGGGGGTGCCGCCGCCGTAGGCACCGAGGACGACGTCGTAGAACTTGTTCCAGAAGCGCATTTGGTTGTCGACGATCTCGCCGATGCACCGCAAGGCCGCCGCGGCCGCGTCGGGACTCAGGGGTGCGGGATGCCCGCCGACCTTATCCAGCCGCCGGATGAGCAACTCCGGGGATTCTTCCCGCGCCCAATCATGGAACAGCACCCGCACGGTGACGTGCTCGGCGTGGAAGGTGACACCCGAGCGGTTCGACGTGCGTGACGTGGTGATGAAGTTGCCCGAATGGTCGTCCGGCCGTTCCGGAGCCAGCAGGACGTCGAACGTTCCGTCGTCGTCGACGACCAGCTCGGCGGAGTCCAGCTTGCCCGTGTTGCCGCGCACTCCTGGCTGCAGCTCCGCCAGGTCGCCGCTGTCGCCGGCGTAGCCGGTGTGCGCCTCGAGGATAAGGTATTGCGGCGCAATCCAACCCGATTCGGCGGGGGGCTTGCCGCGCCAGTGCCGGCAGTCCCGCACGCGGCCGGTGACGCGGTACGCGGCCCGCCCGTCGATCGGCGTCGACACGTAGAGGGCGTCGGAGTTGTCGATGGTGGCCTTGTCGAGCCATTGCAGGCTGCGACGGAAGTACGGAAAGTCGGGGTTGCCGAAGAATGCCCGCTCGGCCGCCGAGTGCACGAACCCCAGCAGGTAGCGATAACCCTCGGCAAGGTCGCGCGGGCCGGCATTCGGCGGGGCGTGCAGGTCTCGCGACTCGAGCGCATCCCGCGCCCGCCCGAGCCGTGCGATCATCGCGTCCCAGGCGGCCCTGAGTTCGTCCGCGTAGTCAGCCGACACGGTCCGACTCCCAACCGAAACGGTCGAACAGCGGCGCGAGCCGAAACCGAATGACGTCGGCGTCCAACCCGAACTCGTCCAGGCTGTAGATGTGTCCGGAGCGGTATTCCCGACCCTTCTCCTCGGCCAGCGCCCGCTCCTGGGCGGGGAC
This sequence comes from Mycobacterium sp. NGS68, assembly GCF_059812195.1. Lineage (NCBI taxonomy): Bacteria > Bacillati > Actinomycetota > Actinomycetes > Mycobacteriales > Mycobacteriaceae > Mycobacterium > Mycobacterium sp. NGS68. The sequence continues at coordinate 19,140 of NZ_JCALCE010000001.1, forward strand.
CATGTCGAGCCCGATGTCGTCGTAGACGCGCCGCATGGTGCCGGCGGGATCGGTCACCAGGTCGCTGTAGCTCAGGATCGATTGCGGCACTTCGGGATGTGCGTCGAGGACCGCCAGGGGGTGGCTGTAGTAGTGGAACGACGAGTTGACGAAGGAGCGCAACGATTCGTCGATGTCGGACTGTGCCCGCTTGCGTGCCGTCCAGGCGAACTGCATCAGCTTCAGGAAGCTCGGGATCGTCTCGTAGGGGTTGCGCACTGGGACCACGAAGCGGGCGTCGGGAAACACGTCGATCAAACTCTGCACGCGGCCGCAGTGTATCGGCGCCTTCGACAGGTGGATCAGTCCGTCGCCGCCGTTGAGGACCAATTGGCGGCGTATGCACTCGCGGTAGAACCGCATCACGCGCCGCCGCTTCCGCTTCGGCCAACGGTCGTCGACGTAGTAGAAGTCGAGTTCGTCGACGAACGGATACTGCACCACCCAGAATCCCGACGCGCACGACAGGGTCAGCAGGAATTCGTCTTCCTCCGGGGCGAAAAGACCCGACTCGTGGATGTTTTGACTCTTGCCGAACAACCTCTGGTCAAGAATGTCGACGCGCTCGCGTAGCCGACCACCCAGACGCCGGTCGATGCGCAGCACGGCTCGCAGGATCTTCTTCTCGATGAGCGAGGGGAAGAACATCTCCCACAGCAGCACGTAGGAGAAGCGGGGATCGTTGGCCAGCATGCGATGCAGGTAGGTGGTGCCGCTACGGGCATGGCCGACCACGAAGACGGGCCGGCGAATTTCGGTGTGGCGCAGTGCCGGAAAGAAGACGGCGTCCAGCGGGAACATGATCGTGTGCAGCAGCGCCAGGGCGGGGACCACCAAGAGCAGGGTGCGATAGATGCGGCGACGCCGGGCGGGGTCCTGTTCGCGCCGAACCAGGCGCACCATCGTCAGCCAGGTGCGCCAGTCGAAGTAGAAGAAGTGATCCACGTTGCGCGCCTCAGGGATTGACCTTGCGAATGACGTTCTCGGCGAACCGCTCGAGTCTGGCGATCTTGTCCGCTAACGGCTGCGGGTCGGCGCCCTTGATGTAGGGGTTGCGGAACCCGACGACGACGTCGGTGACGCCCAGGTCCGCTAATCGCCTGCAGCCGTCCACCGTGCGGCATTCGGGTGTGGCGGCGTGGATCTCGAAGGACTCGGCGTCGCGGCCCGCCTCGGCGCGCAGCGCCCGCAATTTCCCGATCATCGCCTCGAGCGCGTCGGCGGGCCCGCCGGCATGCATCCATCCGTCGCCTTTGGTCGCCGCACGCCGCAGCGCGGCCTCGGAGTGGCCTCCGATCAACAACGGAATCGGTTGCGTGGGAACCGGACACACTTTCATTGCCGGGACGTCGTAGAACCGCCCGTGATACTCGAAGAACTCACCGGCCTCGAGGCCGCGGAACACGTCGATCGCCTCGTCCATCCGGGCGCCCTTGTGTTCGGGATCGACGCCGGCCATCAGGTAGTCGTCTGGGAACGGGCTGGTGCCGATCCCGATGCCCAGGCCGAGACGGTTCTGCGTCAGCACCGCCACCGAAAAGGCCTGCTTGGCGGCCAGCACCGGCGCCCGCAGCGGGAACTTCACCACGAAGGTGTTGAACCGAATCCGCGTGGTCACCGCGCCCAGCGACGCCGCCAGCACGAAAGGTTCGAGGAACTCCTTGCCGTCGAGGAAGCTGCGGTCGCCGTCCGCGGTGTAGGGGTAGATCGCATCCGAATGTTGCGGGTAGCCAATCGAATCCGGGATGGTAAAGCCGTCGTACCCGGCGGCCTCGGCGGCCATCACCAGATGCGGTACGTACTGCGAACGCGTCATCACATCGGTGAACGTGAAGCGCATCGGCGCACCCCTTCCTGCTCACGCCATACTCGGCCACGCCGGCAATTTAGTCAACCGAGGAAATAGCGAGGCCGCGCTGCGTCGGCGTTGAGTCTGCGCTGACGGCGCCACCTTCTCGCAGTTCTGCGCCGTAGACGCAAAGTCATCGGCATCTGCACCCGACTACTGCGGCCTGTTCCTGCGCTGTCGCGGTGGCGCTGGCGGTGGCGGAGGGATTTGAACCCCCGGACGGTTTTAGCCGTCTCTCGCTTTCAAGGCGAGTGCATTAGGCCGCTCTGCCACGCCACCGTCGATAAGGGTAGCGGGACCTCCCGCGCCTCTGCTCCGAGTCGGCGTTGACGGCATCGAACCTGCGGTGAGGGCGCGTCCTGGCGGTGAAAGGTGGCCGTGGCCGCAGTCTCGGCGCGCCGGGCTGCCGGTAGCGTGGCCCGTATGCGCGCCATCGTCGCCGAATCCGCCGAGAAACTGACCTGGCAGGACGTCCCCGACGTGTCGGCCGGACCCGGCGAAGTGCTGCTCAAGGTCACCGCCGCCGGCGTCAACCGCGCCGATGTGCTGCAGGCCGCCGGCAAGTACCCGCCGCCCCCCGGAGCCAGCGAAACCATCGGCATGGAGGCCAGCGGCGTCATCGCCGAAGTCGGCCCGGATGTCCCGGGATGGGCCGTCGGACAAGAGGTTTGCGCGCTATTGGCGGGCGGCGGCTACGCCGAGTACGTGGTGGTTCCGGCCGGACAGCTGATGCCGATTCCGGCGGGCGTCGACGTGGTGGACGCCGCGGGGCTGCCCGAGGTCGCGTGCACGGTGTGGTCGAACCTGGTGCTCACCGCACACCTCGGCGAGGGCCAGCTGGTGCTGCTGCACGGCGGGGGCAGCGGCATCGGGACCCACGGGATCCAGGTGGCGCGGGCGCTGGGCGCCCGGGTGGCCGTCACCGCCGGATCGTCGGAAAAGCTGGACCTGTGCCGCGAGCTGGGCGCCCAGATTGCGATCAACTACCGCGAAGAGGATTTCGTCGCGCGCATCAAGGACGAGGCCGACGGCGCCAACGTGATCCTCGACATCATGGGCGCGGCGTATCTGGACCGCAATATCGACGCGCTGGCCACCGGCGGGCAGCTGATCATCATCGGCATGCAGGGCGGAGTGAAGGGCGAGCTCAACATCGGCAAGCTGCTCGGCAAGCGGGCGCGGGTCATCGGAACCACGCTGCGCGCCCGGCCGGTGAGCGGACCTGGAAGCAAGACCGAGATCGTCGAAGCGGTGGCGGCGTCGGTGTGGCCGATGGTCGCCGAGGGCAAGGTCCGGCCGATCATCGGCAAGCGCATGCCGATCCAGCAGGCCGCCGAGGCGCATCGATTGCTGGTGTCCGGCGAGGTGTCCGGAAAGATCGTGCTCACCACCCCCGACGAGCAGACGTAAAGGCCCCTATTTCGGGCCCAAAACAGGAGCTTTTGCGTCTGCTCGGCGTTTAGTGTGAGCCGATGGACGAGGTGGCGTTCGGGCGGTACCGGCTGATCTCAGTGATCGGCAAGGGCGGCATGGGCACGGTGTACCGGGCTCACGACACCGAAATCGGCCGCGACGTGGCGATCAAGGTGCTGCCCAAAGACCTCGCCAGCGAACCCGGGTATGAGCAGCGGTTCCGGCGTGAGGCCCATACCGCGGCCCGGATCACCGAGCCGCACATCATCCCGATCTTCGACACCGGCGAGATCGACGGCCAGCTGTACCTGGTGATGCCGATCATCCAGGGCACCGACGTGCACGAACTGCTCAGCCGCGACGGCCCGATGCGACCCGAGCGCGCGGTGCACATCATCGAACAACTCGCGGCCGCGCTGGACGCCGCGCACGCCGTCGGGCTGGTGCACCGCGACATCAAGCCGTCCAACACCCTGGTCGCGGGCCGCGACTTCGTCTATTTGATCGACTTCGGCATCGCCCACGATTCCGCGGCGACCCGGCTGACCAGCACCGGCATGATGGTCGGCACGCTGGCCTACATGGCACCCGAGCGATTCACCGACGGGGTCGCCGACGCCCGCTCGGACGTCTACGCGTTGGCGTGCGTGCTGCACGAATGCCTGACGGGCGAACAGCCGTATCCCGGCGACAGCCTGGAACGACAGATCGCCGGCCACCTGAGCATGGACCCGCCTCGGCCCAGCGCCCAGCGCGCGGACCTGCCCGGCGGCCTCGACGAGGTGATCGCGACCGGGATGGCCAAGGACCCCGACGCCCGCTACCAGAGCGCCCACGACTTGGCCACCGCCGCGCGCCGGGCCCTGACCAGCGTTCCCAACCGCGATCGAGCGACCCGCTCGCGGCTCCCCCCGACCCGGCCCGTGCCCGCGCCGCAGCCGCCCCCCGCCTACCAGAACCCGACCCGGCCGGCGCCGCCCCCGCCGCACCGGGCACCGCCTCGGCCGCCGGCGCCGCCTAAACCGCCCCAGCCCGCACCCCGGCCCGCACCCCGACGCCGGACGGCGCTGGTCGTCGGGGCGGCCGCGGCCGCCGTCGTCACTGTGGCCGTCGTGGCCATGATCACCGTCCGGGTGGTCGGGTCGCGCACACCAGCGGCACCGGCCCCGTCGCCGCAGCCAGTCGCGCAGGCACCGAGCGCTCAACCGCCGCCTCCGTCGGGTGCGCCCGCACCGTCAAGCGCGCCCGCACAGGCGTCCACGCCGTACGTGAAGTTGCCCGGCATCGCGGGTTGCCAGGTCGACACGAACCAGGTGGTATGCCAGAGCAGCCTGTGGCAGCAAGGCCCCGTGGTGCCGTGCTCCGGATGTCGGGAAACGATGCACATGGACCAGGCGATAGTGGACGTCAACGGCAAGCTCGACTGGCGTGACGCGAACATGGCGAACCCCGACCGCCCCGGCGGCCCGGGCTGGTACGAGCTTGGCAGCGAGCCGTACCGCGGGTATGGCTGGGTGGCGGACAGCGATCACACGGGGCACGTCACCTTCACCAACAACGCCACCCGTCACGGCATGAAGATCACCTGGGTGGTCGCCCGCGACGCCAGCCACCCCGAGGTCAGCGCCTTCTGAACGGAATCGGCGGCCGGCGAACCCGTCCAAGGTCCGCCGGCCGCCAGTGCCCGACGAAGACGCCCACGCCGATCACCGAGTTACGCCGCCTTGGATCGATGCGTCCAGACCCGGACGAGGCCCACCGTGATGGCCACGACCGCCGCGGCGTAGAGGAGCATCCCCGCTCCGATCGAGACGTCGGGAACGATGGCGGCGAATGCGCCGGCGCTGGTCAGGGCCTTTTGTTGCTCCGCCGCGCCATTCCCGTAGTCGATGAAACCGACGATCAGGCAAAGGATTTGGACTCCGACCATCGCGCTGAGGCCAGCCAGCCGCGGCATGGCCATCCGGGATCCGGAGATGACGGGCCAGGCCAGCCACGCGGCCCCGCCGATCACCATGAGCAGCAGGAAGATCCAGCCACCCTGGAAGGGGCTGGCGTCTACCTTGTACGCGGTGCCGCCCAGCGGTGAGTTGGTGCTGACCGTCACCCACGGCAGGAACAGCGCGATGGCGGCGGCGACGAATCCGCCGAAAATCAGTCCGGCCGTGACCGAGAACCGGGCGGCCGCGGCGTTGACCACCGTCGGGTGGTTGGGCTGTGGGGTCCGCCAGCCCTGCTGGTGGTTCGGCATTGCGTTCATGATGGGTTCCCTTTCTGAGGAGTTCCGTGTTCGGTACCGGCCGTCGCGGCCGGACACGGCACACGTTGTGGCGCGCGACTTGGAAAGTTCTTGGAGCCCGGATGGATCGGGGGTGCCAAACTTGAGAGACTGACGTCGCTAGTGACAGAACAGGCCCCGGAGGCTTGGAGCACGATGTTGGAAGCTGGTCTGAGGTTCGGCGTTCTAGGTCCGTTGCTGCTGACCGTGAACGGCGCGCCGGTCGCGCTGGGCACGCCGAAACAGCGGGCGCTGTTGGCCATGCTGCTGATCAACCGCAATCGCGCCGTCGGCACGGACTCGCTGATCTATGCCGCCTGGGACCAGTCGCCCGTGCCCGCGGTGCGCACCAGCATCCAGTCCTACGTGTCCAACCTGCGCCGGGTGCTGGGCAACACGGGGGTGGATCCTTACCGGGTGTTGGCCAGCGCGCCGCCGGGGTATCGCCTCAACGTTTCCCCCGGTGACTGCGATCTGGACCGCTTCATCGCCGCCAAGACCGCCGGCACCAAGGCCGCCGCGGCCGGGCGCTTCGAGGAGGCCAGCTGCCAACTGTCCACTGCGCTGCGCGAATGGCGCGGGCCCGTGCTCGACGACCTGCGCGCCTTCCCTTTCGTCGAAACGTTCGCCACCGCCGTGATGGAAGACCACATGCTGGTCCAGATCAGTCGCGCGGAAGCCGAGATCGCCTGTGGCCGTGCGGCTGCCCTCATCGGTGAGCTCGAAGTGCTTGCGGCCCAACATCCTTACCGCGAGCCGCTGTGGGCGCAGCTGATGACGGCCTACTACGTCGCCGACCGGCAGTCCGACGCGCTGGATGCCTATCGACGGCTGAAGGCGGTGCTGGCCGAGGACCTCGGCATCGACCCGGGCCCCAACGTGAACGAGCTGCACGGCCGCATCCTGCGTCAGGAGCGGCTGGACACCAAGCAGGCCGCCAAGACGACCGCGGCGCACGCCATGGCGGCCGTGCACGGCGTCCTGGCCCGCACGGCCGTCGTGGCGAGGCTGCGCGACGCCACCGGACGGCAGTACCCGCTGCCGGGCGCGGCGACCCGGATAGGGCGTCTGGCCGACAACGACATCGTCCTCAACGACGACGACGTCTCCCGGCACCACGCCGTAATCGTCGACACCGGAGGTAGTTTCGTGATCACCGACTTGAGGTCGGCGAACGGTGTGCAAGTGCAGCGCGAGCAGATCCGCTTCAGCGCCACCCTCGCCCACGGTGACCTCATCGACATCTGCGGCCACGAGTTCACGTTCGAGATGCAGAAATGACGCGGGATCCGGGCAGCGCGGGGGCCGCTCGTGGATGAGGTCGAGTTCGGGCGCTACCGGCTGCTGTCGGTGATCGGCGCCGGCGGCATGGGCAAGGTGTATCGGGCGCACGACACGGTGATCGGCCGGGATGTGGCGGTCAAGGTGCTGCCCATCGAATTGGGCACCGAGCCGGGTTATCGCGCGCGGTTCAAGCGCGAGGCCCACACCGCCGCGCGGCTGACCGAGCCGCACATCATCCCGATCTTCGACACCGGGGAGATCGACGGGCAGCTGTATCTGGTGATGCCGATCATCGAGGGCACCGACGTGCACGAGCTGCTGCGGCGCGAGGGTCCGATGGACCCGCCGCGGGCGATCCACATCATCGAGCAGCTGGGCGCGGCGCTGGATGTCGCGCATGACGCCGGGCTGGTCCACCGTGATGTCAAGCCGTCCAACGCGCTCGTGACCGCGCGCGATTTCGTCTACCTGATCGACTTCGGCATCGCCCACGACGGCTCGGCGACCCGGTTGACCAGCACCGGCATGATGGTGGGCACCCTGGCCTACATGGCCCCCGAGCGCTTCACCGATGGCATGGCCGACGCCCGCTCGGACGTATACGCGCTGGCGTGCGTGCTGCACGAATGCCTGACGGCGCAGCAGCCCTATCCGGGCGACAGCCTGGAGCAGCAGATCGCGGGACATCTGACGATGGACCCGCCCCGGCCCAGCGAGCAGCGAACCGGGTTGCCGGCGGGATTGGACGACGTGATCGCCCGGGGCATGGCCAAGGACCCCGAGCGGCGCTTTCAGACCGGCCACGAGTTGGCCGTCGCCGCCCGTGACGCGTTGACGACGGCACCCTCGCGTATCCCCCGCACGGCGCCGCGGATGGCGCCGCGGTCGGCTCCGCCCCTGGCTCCGACGCGCCCGGTGCCCGCGCCGACCTCGCGGCCACCCGCCGGCCCACCGACGCCGCCACCTCCCCGAAGTGCGCCGCCTCGAAGTGCGCCGCCTCCCCGGAGTGCGCCGCCTCGCCGAAGTGCGCCGGCAGCGCCGCGGCTGCTCGAGCCGCGCCCCGAGCCCGCCGCACCCGACCGGCGGAAATGGTGGCTGGCCGCGGGCGTGATGGTGGTCCTGGCGGTCGCCGCGATCAGTGTGCTCGCCACGGTCCTATCGGGGAACGCACCCGAAACACCCAGCGCCGCGCCGACTTCGGAGCCCGTAACGCAGCCGGCGCCGCCGTCGGCGCAAGCGCCCGCGCCGTCGCCGCAGGCCCCCGCAACATCCGCGGCACCGGTGTCGCAGTACTTCAAGACCCCGTGGGGAACAAGTTGTGAGGTCACCACGCAGCGGGTCACGTGCCAGAACTGTGTCCCGGGAACGCACATCACCAACGCCTACACGTGTACCGATCCCGCGCCCGCGAGGGCGGTCGACACCGCGGGCACACTCAACGAGAGTCCGCCCGACATGCCCTCGGCTGCGGGCGCGCAGCAGCTCTCAAAGGGTCAGACCTATCGCGCCAACGGCTGGACCATCACGAACGACGGGTGGGTTCGCTTCACCAACGACGCGACCGGGCACGGGATGGCCATCGCCCCCCAGAATCGCACCGCGTTCTGACAGTCCCGCGAGCCCTACTCAGCCGAGCGAGGCCAGGGCGCGCACGAGCTGGTCGACTTCGGCCGTCGTCGAATAATGCGCCAACCCGACGGTGACCGCGCCGCCGACATCGTTGACGCCCAGAACGTCCAGCACCCGCGAACTTTCGTCGGCGATAGCCAGAATGCCGTTGTCCGACAACCGCTGCACCACCCGCTCGGCGGGCACGCCGTTCACGGCGAAGCTGACCACCGGTATCCGCGTCTCCGGGCGGCCGATCACCATCACCAGCGGCAGGGACCGCAACGACGCCATCAGGTAGTCGTAGATGCGGTTCAGGTAGCCGGCGGCGGATTGCATTGACACCGAGAGGCGTTCGCGCCTGCTGCCGCGGGCCGACTCGTCGAGCGAGGCCAGGTACTCGATGCTGGCGACCACGCCGGCGAGCAGACCGAACTGGTGCGCGCCGACCTCGAGCCGGGCCGGGCCGCTGGCATGCGGATCCGTCGAGACCGAGCTGAACGACTCCAGCAGAGTGGGATCGCGGAACACCAACGCCCCGATCGGCGGTCCGCCCCACGCGTGCGCGTTCACCGCCACCACGTCGGCCTCGGTCTCCTTGAGGTCGAGCAACCGGTAGGGGGCGGCGGCGGAATGGTCGACGACGGCAAGGCCGCCGACTTCGTGGACCAGCTTGGTCATGGCCCCCAGATCGGTGACGGTGCCCAGGGTTCCCGACGCGGACGTGACGGCCACCAGCCGGGTCGCCTTGCCGATCAGGCTCTCCCACTGCCAGGTCGGCAGGTCGCCGGTCTCGATGTCGACCTCGGCCCACTGCACCTTGGCGCCGTAGCGGTGCGCCGCCCGCAGCCAGGGGGCGATGTTCGCCTCGTCGTCCAAGCGGCTGACGATCAGCTCGTAACCCAGGCCGGCCCGCGACGACGACGCCTCGGCCAGCGACGACAGCAGGATCGCGCGGTCGGCGCCCAGGACCACGCCCGCCGGATCGGCGTTGAACAGGTCGGCCACCGCCGCGCGTGCCGCCTCCAACACCGCCGCGCTGCGCTGGGCCGACGGGTGTGCCCCGACGGTGCTGGCGCTGGACCTGCGGAAGGCCGTCGACACGGTGGTCGCCACGGAGTCGGGAATGAGCATCCCGGCCGTCGCATCCATGTGCACCCATCCGTCACCCAACGACGGGTGCAATCCACGCACCCGGGCGACGTCGTATGCCATGACAGCCACCTTAGAGCTTCCGCAATTCCGCGAAATTTGTGACGGTTTCGGGCGGTCCTGACGGTCCAAGCCGGACCAGCCGGTCGGAGGCCTCGCGAGCCAGGTCACCCGGGCAGCCATACTAGTCGAGTGGGGCTTGCCTTCGGAACGCTGCTCGCGTTGTTCTTACTCATAGCCCCGGGGGCTATCGTCGCCCGTATCGCCCAGCTAACTTGGCCGATCGCGATCGCGGTCGGCCCGGCGCTGACCTACGGCGTCGTCGCGCTGGCGATCATCCCCTACGGCGCGGTCGGAATCCCCTGGAACGGCTGGACGGCACTGGCCGCGCTCGCGGTGGTGTGCGTGGTGATCACGGGTCTGCAGCTGCTACTCGCCCGCTACCGCGACCGGGACGCCGAAGCCCGAGCGGTAAGCCGCTGGCCTGCGGTGGCCGTCGCGGCGGGCGTGCTGCTAGGGGTGCTGCTGATCAGCTGGGCCGCCTACCGCGGCCTGGCGATGCGCTGGCAGACCATCCCCAGCACCTGGGACGCCGTCTGGCACGCCAACACGGTGCGCTGGATCCTCGACACCGGACAGGCGTCGTCCACGCACATGGGTGAACTCCGCAACGTCGAGACACACCGCGCGCTCTACTACCCGTCGGTGTTCCACGCCCTGACCGCGGTGTTCTGTCAGCTCACCGGGGCGGCACCCACCACCGGCTACACCCTGAACTCGGTCGCCGCGTCGGTCTGGCTGTTTCCGACGGGCGCGGCGGTCCTGACCTGGCACCTGATCCGGCAGCGCACCACCGAGTGGTGCGCCGCGGGCGCCGCCGCGACCGCCGCCGCGCTGTCGGCGTCGTTCACCGCGGTGCCCTACGTCGAGTTCGGCGTCGCGGCCATGCCGAACCTGGCGTCCTACGGTGCCGCGATACCGACCGCGGTCTTGATCAGCTCGACCCTGCGGCACCGGGACCGCATCCCGGTGGCGGTGCTGGCGCTGGTGGGCGTCATGTCGGTGCACATCACCGGCGGCGTCATCGTGGTGCTGCTGCTGGGTGCGCGGTGGCTTCTCGAGGAACTGTGGCATCCGGTGCGCGGCCGCCTCGGCGATTTTCTGACGCTGACGGCCGTCGCGCTGATCGCGGGGCTGATCCTGTTGCCGCAGTTCATCAGCGTCACCCAGCAGGAAGACATCATCGCCGGGCACTCGTTCCCCACCTACCTGAGCAAGCGGCAGGGACTCTACGACGCGGTTATGCAGCACTCGCGCCACCTCAACGACTTCCCGTACCAGTACGCGCTGATCGCGCTGGCCATCGCCGGCGGGGCGATCCTGCTGTGGAAGAAAGTCTGGTGGCCGCTGGCGGTCTGGCTGCTGCTGATCACGATGAACGTCGACGCGGGAACCCCGCTGGGTGGCCCGCTCGGCGTGGTCGCCGGCGGATTCGGCGAGTTCTTCTACAAGGACCCCCGCCGTATCGCGGCGGCTACCACCCTGCTGCTGATGCCGATGGCGGGCATCGCGCTGTTCGCGCTGATCGTCCTAGGCGCCGCGGGGACCAAACGGCTGGCGGACCGGTTCAAGCCGCTGCCCGCTCCGGCGTGGATCGCGGCCACCGCGGGGATGCTGGTGCTGGCCACCTTGGTGTCCGGAAGGCACTACCTGTGGCGGCACATCGTGTTGTTCGGCGACAAGTACGACTCGGTCATGGTCGACAAGAAGGACCTTGAGGCCATGGCGCACCTGGCCACGCTGCCGGGCGCGCGGGACACCCTGATCGGCAACTCCAACGTCGACGGCACCGCCTGGATGTACGCCATTGCGGGCCTGCACCCGCTGTGGACCCACTACGACTTCCCGCAGCAGACCGGCCCGGGCCCCTACCGCTACACCTTCTGGGCGCACGCCCGCGAGGGCACCGCCAATCCGCAGGTCGTCGAGGCGGTCCGGGCGCTGAACATCCGCTACATCCTGACCAGCGAGCCGACGGTTCGCGGGTTTGCCGAGCCCGAGGGGATAAGGTCTCTGGAGAAATCGGCGTCGTGGGCCAAGATCTACGACAACGGTGGGGCCCAAATCTGGGAATGGCGCGGAGATCTGGCCGCACCACACCCCTAGCGGGACACCCGCGGAAGGCGCGCAAGAGGACGGTGACTGGATTGAGTACCGGCAGAGACATGCCAGACGACTCCGACGACCCCGCCGTGGATGGCATCGAGGTCATCGGCGGTGTCGACCCGCGGATCATGGCGCTGCGCGGCGCGGCCGACGAGGACGACGACGCCGACGGACGCTCGCTGACCGACCTGGTTGAGCAGCCGGCGAAGGTCATGCGGATCGGCACCATGATCAAGCAGCTGCTCGAGGAAGTGCGCGCCGCACCGCTCGACGAGGCCAGCCGCAATCGGCTACGGGAAATCCACGCCACCAGCATCCGCGAGCTCGAGGACGGGCTGGCGCCGGAACTGCGCGAGGAGCTCGACCGCCTGACCCTGCCCTTCAACGAGAACACCACCCCGTCGGACGCCGAACTGCGCATCGCGCAGGCGCAGCTGGTCGGCTGGCTGGAGGGCCTGTTCCACGGCATCCAGACCGCGCTGTTCGCCCAGCAGATGGCCGCCCGCGCGCAGCTGGAGCAGATGCGTCAAGGTGCACTGCCGCCCGGCATGGGGAAGCCCGGCCACCCGGGCGCGCACGGCACCGGCCAATATCTCTAGCCGTTTCAAGACCCGTGCCTGACAGCCCCTACATCGAAACCCGCAGCGCGTGGGTCGAGTTCCCCATCTTCGACGCCAAGTCGCGCTCCCTGAAGAAGGCCGTGCTCGGCAAGGCGGGCGGCACGATCGGCCGCAACAACTCGAACGTCGTCGTCATCGAGGCGCTGCGCGACATCACCATGTCGCTGAATCTGGGCGACCGGGTGGGCTTGGTCGGGCACAACGGCGCCGGGAAATCGACTCTGCTGCGGTTGCTTTCGGGCATCTACGAACCCACCCGGGGCTCCGCGAAGGTCGTCGGGCGGGTGGCGCCGGTGTTCGACCTGGGCGTCGGGATGGATCCGGAGATCTCCGGCTACGAGAACATCATCATCCGCGGCCTGTTCCTGGGGCAGACGCGAAAGCAGATGCTGGCCAAGGTCGACGAGATCGCGGAGTTCACCGAACTCGGTGAATACCTGTCGATGCCGCTGCGCACCTACTCCACCGGGATGCGGGTGCGGCTGGCGATGGGCGTGGTCACCAGCATCGACCCGGAGATCCTGCTGCTCGACGAGGGTATCGGCGCGGTGGACGCCGACTTTCTGAAGAAGGCGCAGTCGCGGCTGCAGCGCCTGGTGGAGCGCTCCGGAATCCTGGTGTTCGCCAGCCATTCCAACGAATTCCTGGCCCGGCTGTGCAAGACCGCGATGTGGATCGACCACGGCGTCATCAAGCTGACCGGCGGCATCGAGGACGTGGTGCGCGCCTACGAGGGCGAGGACGCCGCCCGCCACGTGCGCGAGGTGCTGGAAGAGACGCGGTCCGAGCCGGACGTGGAGCCGCTGGTACAGCAGGCGTCCGGGGATGACTGAGTCCGTCTTCGCCGTCGTGGTCACCCACCGGCGGCCCGACGAGCTGGCCAAGTCGCTGGATGTGCTGAGCACCCAGACCCGCCTGCCCGACCACCTGATCGTCGTCGACAACGACGACGCTTCCGACGACACCAGGGTGCGTGAACTGGTCGAAGGCCAGCCCATCCCCACCACCTACTTGGGGTCGCGCCGAAACCTGGGCGGGGCGGGCGGTTTCGCGCTGGGGATGCTGCACGCGCTGGCCCAGGGCGCCGACTGGGTGTGGCTGGCCGACGACGACGGCCGCCCGCAGGACACCCGGGTGCTGGCGACCCTGCTGGCCTGCGCCGAGAAGCGCGGGCTGGCCGAGGTGTCGCCGATGGTGTGCAACATGGACGACCCGCAGCGGCTGGCGTTCCCGTTGCGGCGCGGCCTGGTATGGCGCAGGCGCGCGGCGGAATTGCGCACCGAAGCGGGGCAGGACCTGCTGCCCGGGATCGCGTCGCTGTTCAACGGCGCTCTGTTCCGGGCGTCCACGCTGGAATCGATTGGCGTTCCGGACCTGCGGCTGTTCATCCGCGGCGACGAGGTGGAGATGCACCGCCGGCTGGCGCGGTCCGGGCTGGCGTTCGGTACCTGCCTGGACGCGGTGTACCTGCATCCCTGCGGATCCGACGAATTCAAGCCGATCCTGGGCGGCCGCATGCACACCCAGTACCCCGACAACGACACCAAGCGCTTCTTCACCTACCGCAATCGCGGCTACCTGCTGTCGCAGCCCGGCCTGCGCAAGCTGCTGCCGCAGGAGTGGGTGCGGTTCGGCTGGTTCTTCGTGGTGACCCGCCGCGACCCTAAGGGCCTGCTGGAGTGGATTCGGTTGCGCCGCTTGGGCCGTCGCGAGATATTCGGCAAGCCGGGAGGGCCGGTATGACGTTCATAGACGCGGCCGCGGAGTCCAAGACATTTGCCCGTGCCCGCGGCGACCTCACCGAGGGCTTCGGCCGCCGCGAGCTGTGGCTGCACCTGGGCTGGCAGGACATCAAGCAGCGCTACCGCCGCTCGGTGCTGGGCCCGTTCTGGATCACCATCGCCACCGGCACCACCGCCGTGGCGATGGGCGGCCTGTACTCCAAGCTGTTCCACCTGGAACTGTCGGTGCACCTGCCCTACGTCACGCTCGGGCTGATCATCTGGAACCTGATCAACGCCTCCATCCTGGAGGGCGCCGAGGTGTTCGTCGCCAACGAGGGACTGATCAAGCAACTGCCGACGCCGCTGTCCGTCCATGTCTATCGACTCGTGTGGCGGCACATGATCCTGTTCGGCCACAACATCGTCATCTACCTGGTGATCGCGATGATCTTCCCCAAGCCGTGGTCGTGGGCGGACCTGTCGGTGATTCCGGCGCTGGCGCTGATTTTCCTCAACAGCGTGTGGGTCTCGCTGTGCTTCGGCATCCTGGCGACCCGCTACCGCGACATCGGCCCGCTGCTGTTCTCCGTGGTGCAGTTGCTGTTCTTCATGACGCCGATCATCTGGAACGACGAGACGCTGCGTGCCCAGGGCGCCGGGCGCTGGTCGAGCATCGTCGAACTCAACCCGCTGCTGCACTATCTCGATATCGTGCGGGCGCCGCTGCTGGGCGCCCACCAGGAGCTGCGGCACTGGGCGGTCGTGGTCGTCCTGACGGTCGTCGGCTGGGCGCTGGCGGCCGTCGCGATGCGGCAGTACCGCGCGCGGGTGCCGTACTGGGTGTAACCCTGTCGCTTCGCGCTCATCGTGTGCACACCCGGCTGTTTGCCCGCCTCGCAGCGACACCTCTCAGAGCCCTGTCGCGCGAATACGGGCAAACCGGCACCTGCCTCCCGACCTAGAACACGGGACAGGTGGGCCCAACCGCCCGGGTCCTCCCTCGCCGCTGCGCCGCCAGCGGACGCCGAACACGTAAGCCGCAGTGCCCCAAGGGGGTAGGCGGCGCGCAACCAGCCGGTTGTACCTGACGGATCAGGCGCGCGAATCCCGGCGCGGCGGCTTGACGACCGGCGTAGCATCCCGCTCACACCGACGTCGGTGAACAACCGGAGGGTCACCGAGCGGTCTGCGATGGAGGCTCCTGATGGCGTTCGTGACAGCGGTTCCGGAATTCCTTACGGCGGCGGCCAGCGACATCGCCGGCATTGGATCGACGCTTACCGCGGCCAACGCCGCGGCCGCAGCGCCGACCACCAACGTGCTGGCAGCCGCGGCCGATGAGGTGTCCGAGCAGATCGCGGCGCTCTTCGGCGCGCACGCCCAGGGATACCAATCGCTCAGCGCGCGTGTCGCGGCGTTTCACGACCAGTTCGTGCAGGCGCTGAACAAGGCCGGCGCTGCCTACACCGCCACCGAAGCCGCCAGCGCGGCGCCGCTGTTGGGACGCCCCCTGATCGGCAACGGCGCCGACGGGACGGCGGCCAGCCCCAACGGAAAGCCCGGCGGCATCTTGTTCGGTAACGGCGGCAAGGGTTATTCGCAGACGACCGACGGCGTGGCCGGCGGAACCGGTGGCAGCGCGGGACTCCTGGGCAGCGGCGGGTCCGGCGGCAATGGCGGGGCCGGCGCGTCCGGCGGCAACGGCGGCAACGGCGGACTGCTGGGCGGCAACGGCGGTTCCGGCGGCATGGGCGGCGCCGCGGCGGCGGGTGTCAACGGTGGCAGCGCGGGCGCGGGCGGCAACGGCGGCAGCGCCATCCTGTTTGGCAGCGGCGGCAGCGGCGGCCAGGGCGGCCTCGGCCTGACCGGCGCCGACGGGCACAACCCCACCCCCACCGGCACGGCCGCCGGCAACGGCAGCACCGGCGTTCCGACCATCGGAACGTCGTCGGCCGCGATCGCGATGAGCGGCACAACCGGCGGCACCGGCGAAACCGGCGGGGTGGGTGTTGCCGGCGGCGACGGCGGAAAAGGTGGCGGCATCACAGTCACCGGCGTCGCCAACAACAACCTCAGCAATCTGGCACCTGTGATCGCCGTCGGCGGTACGGGTGGCGAAGGGGGGCTGGCCGGCGCCGGCGCTACCGGCGGCGCAGGCGGCACTGGCGGCGCTGCGACAGCCATCAATAACGGCGCGGGCACCGTCGTGCAGGCTGTCGGCGGCGCGGGCGGCGCGGGAGCCGCGGGCGGCACATCGGGCGGAGCGGGTGGCGCCGGCGGTACCGGCGGAAACGCGACAACCGTTGGTCCCGACGTCACCACGAGTGCCCGCGGCGGCGCGGGCGGTGCCGGAGGTTCCGGCGCCTCCGGTGCGGCGGGGAGTGCGGGCGGCACCGGCGGGGCCGGCGGCTCCGGCGGCCACGGAGGCTTGCTGGTGGGTAACGGCGGCGCCGGCGGAGCGGGCGGTGTCGGCGGCATGGGCGGCGCCGGTGACATCGGCGGCGGCGGCGGCGACGGCGGTCAGGGCGGCACCGCCACCCGCACCAACGGCTTTGGCCCCGGCGTCAACGGCAATGGCGGCGACGGCGGCGACGGCGGCGACGGCGGCGCGGGCGGTAGCGGCGGGGCCGGCGGCGTCGGCGGTTCGGGCGGTGCCAGCGGGTTGTTCGGCAGCGGCGGCGCGGGCGGCGCCGGAGGCCTCGGCGGCACCGGGGGCGGCGGTGGCCATGGGGCCGACGGAGGCAACGGCGGCGCGCACGGAGCCACCGCCGGCGGAGGCGGTACGGGCGGTGACGGGGGCGACGCGGGCGTCGGCGGCGTCGGCGGCGGCGCCGGCGCGTCGGGCAGCGGCGGCAGCGGCGGGGCCGGGGGCGCGTTCGGCGGCGTCGCCGGCGCCGTGGGCGCAGTCGGCGGACCCGGTACGGCTGGCTCCACGGGCGGCAACGGCACCGGGGGCCTAAACGGCTGAGCTAACCCGTCAGCCGGCGCCGGGAAGTCGGCGCCAAGAATCCTTTTAGAATCCGCCAAGAATCCTTTGAGAATCCGTCAAGGCCCCGCCGGGATGCTGGTCCGACACATAAGACGCCCAGATAACACGCATCTCGAGAGTCACTGACGGAGGATCTCCATGCTGCGCCATGCCGATTTGTCCCTGCTCGCCGGCGGGCCGCTACCACGCTCAGACAGTGACACCGACCTCGTGTGGGCGGATCCCGTTCCGTTTCATTCGCTGTGCGAGCAGCATCTGTTGCCGTTCTACGGCGTCGCGCAAGTCGGCTACCTGCCCGGTGATTCCGAGCTCAACGAGTCCGAGCTGGCGCGCATCGTCGAGGCGTGTTCACGCGGCATCCAGATCCAACAGCGGATGACCACGCGGATCGGTCTGTGGCTGCACCACCAGTTGGCGCCTAGAGGGGTAGGCGTCCTGGTGGAAGCAGTTCACCTCTGCATGCCGCCGAGCCGCGTTTCGTCGGTCGGCGCGCAGACGCTCACGACCGCGTTCTACGGTTCCCTGCGGGAGAGCGCCGACGCGCAACGCGAATTCCTCGCGCTCGCCGGCCACGACCACGGCCCGGCCGGGCCCGCCCAGGAAGTCGGGTGACGCAGGTGAGTGCCCCTGCCCTGGCCGACAGGGCGCGAATCGCGACCATGCACCGTGACGACGCGCCCTCCGGGCGGACCGCCCGGTTCCACGTGCGCAAGACGTTCGGCAACCTGCCGTGCTGCCACCGCTCCTCGACGAACCCCGGAAACCGCTACTTCCTGCACGGCTACGACCGGACCTTCGAAATCGAGTTCGCCTGCGCGGAAACCGAATCCGGCGGCGAGGTGCTCAAGCGCAAAGCCTTCAAGAAGGTCCGCAAGGCGCTGGAGAAGCAGTTCGACCACACCACGCTGGTCGACGCGAACGATCCGGAGCGCGACCTGTTCGAGCTGCTGAACATCCGCGGCGTGATCGACCTGCGCATCATGGACAACTCCGGGGTGCAGGGCTCCACGGCCTGGGTGTTCGACACGGTCGACAGCATCGTCGGGCGGGCCACCCGCGGCCGGGTCTGGGTGTCACGCATCGAGGCGCGCGAAAGCGACAGCGACCGAGTCACCCTCACAGCCCGCCCGGTAGCGGTCTGCAACTGAGGCGGCGACGCTGACGATTAGTCTTTCCGAGCAAGGCCTCAGGGAGGATTATGCGATCGTGAGCGAGGTGATCGGCTGCGTCGGGCCGCTGGTCGTCGCGACCCGGGGTGAGGCAGGCGCCGGCGAGGTGCTGCTGACCGTGCGGGGCTCCAAGGAGACGTTTCTCGCCTGGTCCGACGACCCACTACCCAAGGGCACCAAGGTGCTCGTCGTCGAGGCACGCGGCGCGCGGACCGTCGTCGTCGAACCCTGGACCCACTGACCAACCCCTATAACCCCTCCACACAACCAAGGAGCCCCTCATGCTCGGTTACAAAGTGCCTGCCCCGGACGAGGCCATGTTGATCTCCGGCGGCCGCGCCAAAGGCAACGCCCCGTTCCGCGTGGTGACCGGCCACGGCGCTTTCGTCATCCCGTTCTTCCGCAAGGCCCGGTTTCTGACGCTGGCCATGTGCGAGTCAGAGGTGGCCGAGAAGTGCGTCACCCAGCAGGGCATCACCCTGAACGTCCGCTCGGTGATCGCCTTCAAGGTCGGCAACGACACCGAAAGCATCATCGCCGCGGCACAGCGCTTCCTGTCCGAACAAGACCAGATGTCGGTGCTCACCGGCCGGATCTTCGCCGGGCACCTGCGCTCGATCATCGGCTCGATGACCGTCGAGCAGATCATTCGGGAACGCCAGAAGCTGGCGACCGAGGTGCTCGACGGCTCCAAGGAGGAGATGGCCCGGATCGGGCTGAGCGTCGACGCCCTGCAGATCCAGTCCATCGACGACGGCGGACTCGGCTACATCAACGCGATGGCGGCGCCGCACAACGCCGCCATCCAGCAGCAGGCGCAGATCGCTCAGGCGCAGGCCAACCAGAAGGCCGCGGAGGCGGAGCAGGAGTCGCAGCGCCAGCAAGCCGAATTCGCCCGTCAGACCGCCGTGGTCAAGGCCCAGTACAAGGCCGAGGTCGACAGGGCTCAGGCCGAGGCGGCCCAGGCCGGCCCGCTGGCCGAAGCCGAGGCCCAGCGCGAGGTGCTGGCGATGCGCACCGAATTGGCCCAGCGCGCCGCCGAACTGCGCCAGCAGGAGTTGGTCGCCGAGGTGGTCAAGCCCGCGGAGGCCGAGGCCGAACGGGTCCGAATCCTGGCCCTCGCCGATGCCGAGAAGATGAAGATCCAGGCCGAGGCCGCGGCGTCGCACAATCGGGTGGCGCTGGACAGGATGCTCATCGACCAGCTGCCCCTGATCGTGGAGAAGGCCGCCGGTGGGCTCGCGGGGGCAAACCTGACCGTGCTCAACGGCGCGGAAGGGCTCAGCCAGGTCGCCAGCGGGCTTGTCTCCCAGGGCAAGGCGATCTTCGACGCGCTGCGTGGCGGGGTCATCGACTACGACTACGAGGACTCTGACGGCCCGGTGGCGCCGACGTCCACCCAGTGACGGCTGCGCCCGGTGGTGTCAGACTGGTCCGGCAAACGGGTATCCCTAGGCGATACGGCCATGGGATTACGGCAATCTGGCGCGAAAGGTTGGCGGATGTGAGTGACGTGAGTGAGCGAGCCCAGAGCCTCGCCGCGGAACTGGACCGACTGCGTCAGCGTCGCGACCGTCTGCAGATCGAGGTCAAGAACGATCGCGGCATGATCGGCGATCACGGCGATGCGGCCGAGGCGATCCAACGCGCCGACGAGCTGGTGTTGCTCGCCGACCGCATCAACGAACTCGACCGGCGGCTGCGCGCGGGGCCAGGGGAATTCGAGCGCACGGACGCGGCGGAGGCGCTGCCCGGCGGCACCGAGGTGACGGTGCGGTTCGCCGACGGGGAAGTGGTCACGATGCACGTGATCTCCATCGTCGAGGAGACGCCCGTGGGCCGCGAAGGCGAGACCCTGACGTCGAGCAGCCCGTTGGGGCAGGCGCTCGCCGGGCATCAGCCGGGCGACACGGTCACCTACTCGACGCCGCAGGGGCAAAGCCAGGTCGAGCTGATCGACCTGAAGCTACCCGCCTGACCAGGGCACTAGACTCGCCGGAATGGCTGCCCCGTTACCCGAGACCGCGCCGTCGCAGCTGAGTCTGAGCACGCAGATGTGGCGGTTCGTCGCAACCGGCGCCATGTCTGCGGTCGTCGACTTCGGTCTGTACGTCATCCTCCTCAAAGTGGGGGGCCTGCCGTATGATCCCGCGAAGGCGCTCGGCTGGCTGGCCGGCACCATCACCGCCTACCTGATCAACCGCCGCTGGACCTTCCAGGCGTCGCCGAGCACTGCCCGGTTCCTCGCGGTGATGGCGCTCTACTGCATCACCTTCGCGGTGCAGGTCGGACTCAACCATTTGTGCCTGGCGTTGCTGCACTATCGGGGCTGGGCGATACCCGTCGCGTTCGTCATCGCCCAGGGCACCGCGACGGTGATCAACTTCATTGTGCAGCGAGCCGTGATCTTCCGAATCCGCTGAGCCCGGCCGGCAGGCTGTACCCTCTTTGACGATGTTGAACAGTGACGTTCCGGTGACTCCGACCCGGCTGACCGGGTGGGGCCGCACGGCGCCGTCGGTGGCAGAGGTGCTCCGCTCCCCCGACCCCGAGGTGATCGCCAAGGCGGTGGCCCGCGTCGCCGACTCCGGCAAACGCGGCGTGATCGCCCGCGGGCTGGGCCGCTCCTACGGCGACAACGCCCAGAACGGCGGCGGCCTGGTGATCGACATGACGGCGCTGAACTCGATCCACTCGATCAGCGCCGAAACCAGGCTCGCCGACGTCGACGCCGGGGTGAACCTGGACCAGCTGATGAAGGCCGCCCTGCCGTTCGGGCTGTGGGTCCCGGTGCTGCCGGGCACCCGGCAGGTCACCGTCGGCGGCGCGATCGGCTGCGACATCCACGGCAAGAACCATCACAGCGCGGGCAGCTTCGGCAACCACGTCCGCAGCATGGACCTGTTGACCGCCGACGGCGAAATCCGCCGCCTCACCCCCGACGGCCCCGAGTCCGAACTTTTCTGGGCCACCGTCGGCGGCAACGGGCTGACCGGCATCATCCTGCGCGCGACCATCGAGATGACGCCCACCGAGACGGCGTATTTCATCGCCGACGGTGACGTCACCGCCACCCTCGACGAGACCATCGCCCTGCACAGCGACGGCAGCGAAGCCGACTACACGTACTCCAGCGCCTGGTTCGACGCGATCAGCGCGCCGCCGAAGCTGGGGCGTGCGGCCGTGTCCCGCGGGTCGCTGGCCCGGCTGGACCAGCTGCCGCCGAAGCTGCAGAAGGATCCTTTGAAATTCGATGCGCCGCAACTGCTTACGTTGCCCGACGTGTTTCCCAACGGGCTGGCCAACAAATATACCTTCGGGCCGATCGGCGAGCTCTGGTACCGCAAGTCGGGCACCTACCGCGGCAAGGTCCAGAACCTGACGCAGTTCTACCATCCGCTGGACATGTTCGGGGAATGGAACCGCGCCTACGGCCCGGCGGGATTCCTGCAGTACCAGTTCGTGATTCCCACCGAGGCCGTCGACGAGTTCAAGCGGATCATCCGCGACATCCAGGCCAGCGGCCACTACTCGTTCCTCAACGTGTTCAAGCTGTTCGGTCCCGGCAACCAGGCGCCGCTGAGCTTCCCGATCCCGGGCTGGAACATCTGCGTCGACTTCCCGATCAAGGCCGGGCTGAACGAGTTCGTCAGCGAACTCGACCGTCGGGTACTGCAATTCGGCGGTCGGCTCTACACCGCCAAGGACTCCCGTACCACCGCCGAAACCTTCCACGCCATGTATCCGCGCATCGACGAGTGGATCGCGGTGCGCCGCAAGGTGGACCCCGCGCGGGTGTTCGCCTCCGACATGGCCCGACGTTTGGAGCTGCTCTAGATGGTGCTTGACGCCGTGGGAAACCCACAAACCGTGTTGCTGTTGGGCGGCACCTCCGAGATCGGTCTGGCCATCTGCGAGCGGTACCTGCAGAACGCGCCGGCGCGAATCGTGTTGGCGGACCTGCCCGACCACCCCCGCAAGGCCGACGCCGTCGCCGCGATGACCGCCGCGGGCGCCAAGTCCGTCGAGTGGATCGACTTCGACGCCACCTTGACCGACGCCCATCCCGCGGTCATCGACCAAGCCTTCAGCGGCGGCGATATAGACGTCGCCATCGTGGCGTTCGGCTTGCTCGGCGACGCCGAGGAACTGTGGCAGAACCAGCGCAAGGCGGTCCAGATCGCCGAAATCAACTACACCGCAGCGGTTTCGGTGGGTGTGCTGCTGGGCGAGAAGATGCGCGCCCAGGGCTTCGGTCAGATCATCGCGATGAGCAGCGCGGCCGGCGAGCGGGTGCGGCGGTCCAACTTCGTCTACGGCTCCACCAAGGCCGGCCTGGACGGCTTCTACCTCGGACTGTCGGAAGCGCTGCGCGAGTACGGGGTTCACGTTCTGGTGATCCGGCCCGGCCAGGTTCGCACCGCCACGACCATCGCGCACTGGGAGGCGACCGGCGCCAAGGAAGCTCCGCTGACCGTCGACAAGGAGTACGTCGCCAACCTCGCGGTGACCGCGTCCGCAAAAGGTAAGGAATTGGTTTGGGCGCCAGGAGCATTCCGTTACGTGATGATGGTGTTGCGGCACATCCCGCGGAGCATCTTCCGCAAGCTGCCCATCTGATCATGCGCAACGCGCTGGCCACCCTGGGCCAGATGTTGGCGGCGGCCCTGGTGGCCGTCGTGGTCGCGGCCGTGGCGCTCACCGCCATCTCCCAGGTGCAGTGGCCGGCGTTTCCGTCGTCGAACCAGCTGCACGCGCTGACCACCGTCGGGCAGGTCGGCTGTCTGGCCGGGCTGCTGGGCACCGCCTGGGCGTGGCGGCGCGGGCGGTTCCGATGGCTGGCGCAGCTGAGCGGGCTGGTGTTCGTGTCGGCGTTCACGGTGGTGACGCTCGGCATGCCACTGGGCGCGACGAAGCTGTATCTGTTCGGCATCTCGGTCGACCAGCAGTTCCGCACCGAATACCTGACCCGGCTCGCCGACAGCCCCGCCCTGCGCGACATGACCTACCGGGGACTGCCGCCGTTCTACCCGCCGGGCTGGTTCTGGATCGGCGGGCGGGTCGCCGCGCTGACCGGGACGCCCGCGTGGGAGGTGTTCAAGCCCTGGGCGATCACGTCGATCGCCGTCGCCGTCGCGGTGGCGCTGGTGCTGTGGTGGCGGATGATCCGCTTCGAGTACGCGCTGATCGTCACCACCGCCACCGCGGCGGTGACGCTGGCCTACAGCTCGCCGGAACCCTACGCCGCGATGATCACGGTGCTGTTGCCGCCAGTGTTCGTCCTGACGTGGTCGGGTCTGCGCGCGGGCGCGCGCGCCTCCCTTGACGCCGAGCGTGAAGCTGGCCGGACACTCGGCGGGGAGGCCGAGAGCCAGGCGGCCCGCGGGGGCTGGGCCGCGGTGGTTGGCGCGGGGCTGTTCCTGGGCTTCGCGGCCACCTGGTACACGCTGCTGCTGGGCTACAGCGCGTTCACCGTCACCCTGATGGCGCTGGCCCTGGCCGCGTCGCGCTGGCGATCCGACGGCCCCAAAGCCGCCCTGGACCCGCTGCGGCGACTGGCCGTCATCGCCGTCATCGCCGTGGCCATCGCGTCGACCACCTGGCTGCCGTTCCTGCTCGGCGCGGCCCGCGGCCCGGTGAGCAACACCGGCGGCGCCTACCACTACCTGCCGGCCGACGGCGCCGAGCTGACCTTCCCGATGCTGCAGTTCTCGCTGCTGGGAGCCATCTGCCTGCTGGGCACGCTCTGGCTGGTGATCAGGGCCCGCTCGTCGGTACGGGCGGGCGCGCTGGCGATCGGCGTCCTGGCAATCTACCTGTGGTCGCTGCTGTCG
Source organism: Mycobacterium sp. NGS68 (assembly GCF_059812195.1). Classification (NCBI taxonomy): domain Bacteria; kingdom Bacillati; phylum Actinomycetota; class Actinomycetes; order Mycobacteriales; family Mycobacteriaceae; genus Mycobacterium; species Mycobacterium sp. NGS68. The sequence goes on from NZ_JCALCE010000001.1 coordinate 43,265, forward strand.
ATGCTGACCACGCTGGCCCGCACCACGCTGCTGTCCTTCCGGCTGCAGCCGACGCTGTCGGTGCTGCTCGTCACCGCCGGGGTGTTCGGCTTCGTCGAGGCCACCGTGGCCCTGGCGCGCCGCAACCGCACGTGGGTCCCGGTGGCCGGCGCCCTCGGGCTGGCCGGGGCGATCGCCTTCAGCCAGGACATTCCCGACGTGCTGCGCCCGGACCTCACCATCGCCTACACCGACACCGACGGCCACGGCCAGCGCGGCGACCGGCGGCCACCGAGCTCGGAGAAGTACTACCCGGCCATCGACGCGACCATCCGGCGCGTCACCGGCCGGCCGGCCGACCAGACCGTCGTGCTGACCGCCGACTACAGCTTCCTGTCGTACTACCCGTACTGGGGATTTCAGGGGCTGACGTCGCACTACGCCAACCCGCTGGCCCAGTTCGACCAACGCGCCGTGCAGATCAAGCACTGGGCCAAGCTCAAGACCGCCGACGAGTTCGTCCACGCGCTGGACACGCTGCCCTGGGCGCCGCCGACGGTGTTCCTGATGCGCCGCGGGGCGGGCGACACCTACACCCTGCGGCTGGCCGAGGACGTGTACCCCAACCAGCCCAACGTCCGTCGTTACATCGTCGAACTGCCGGCCGCGCTGTTCGCCGACCCGCGTTTCGCCGTGGAGAGCGTCGGACCGTTCGTGCTGGCTATTCGCAAGCCGGCGGGTAGCGGCTGATGGCTACCGAAACCTCACATGAAGCGGTCGAAGAACTACCATCTACCTCCGTGGGCGACACGGGAGCAAACCACCGGATCGCTCGATCCGTTGCCGTCGTCGCCGGCCTGCTGGGGACCCTGCTGGCGATCCTCACGCCGGTGCTGCCCGTCAACCAGACGACCGCGCAGCTGAACTGGCCGCAGGACAACAGCTTCAAGAGCGTCGAGGCGCCGCTGATCGGGTACGTGGCCACCGAACTGAACGTCAGCGTGCCCTGCGAGGCCGCCCGGGGGCTGGCCGGGCCGGAGAACGCGGGCAAGACCGTGCTGCTGTCGACCGTGCCCAAACTGGCCCTTAAGGCCGTCGACCGCGGCATGCTCATCCAGCGCGCCAACGACGAGCTCGTGCTGGTGGTGCGCAATGTCGCGGTGGTCACGGCCCCGATGAGCCAGGTGCTCAGCCCGGCCTGCCAACGGCTGACCTTCACCGCCCACGCCGACCGGGTGACCGCCGAGTTCGTCGGCCTGACGCAGGGGCCCAACGCCGAACATCCCGGCTCGCCACTGCGCGGTGAACGCAGCGGCTACGACTTCCGGCCCCAGATCGTCGGCGTGTTCACCGACCTGTCCGGGCCGTCGCCGCCGGGGCTGAGCTTCTCCGCGACCGTCGACACCCGCTACAGCACCGGCCCCACGCCGTTGAAGCTGGCCGCGATGATCCTCGGCGTCATGCTGACCGCCGCGTCCCTGGTCGCGCTGCACGTCCTCGACACCGCCGACGGCACCCGGCACCGGCGTTTCCTGCCCGCCCGCTGGTGGTCGGTCGGGGCGCTGGACGCCCTGGTGATCGGCGTGCTGACGTGGTGGCACTTCGTCGGCGCCAACACCTCCGACGACGGCTACATCCTGACCATGGCCCGGGTGTCCGAGCATGCCGGTTACATGGCCAACTACTACCGCTGGTTCGGCACCCCCGAGGCGCCGTTCGGCTGGTACTACGACCTGCTGGCGCTGTGGGCGCACGTCAGCACCGCCAGCATCTGGATGCGGCTGCCGACGCTGGCGATGGCGCTGACGTGCTGGTGGGTGATCAGCCGCGAGGTCATGCCCCGGCTGGGCCAGGCCGTGAAACGCAACCGCGCGGCGGCGTGGACCGCGGCCGGCATGTTCCTCGCGGTCTGGCTCCCGCTGGACAACGGCCTGCGGCCCGAGCCGATCATCGCGCTCGGCATCCTGCTGACCTGGTGCTCGGTCGAGCGTGCGGTGGCCACCAGTCGGCTGCTGCCGGTGGCGGTCGCCTGCATCATCGGCGCGCTGACCCTGTTCTCGGGGCCGACGGGAATCGCCTCGATCGGCGCGCTGCTGGTGGCGATCGGGCCGCTGCGCACGATCCTGCACCGCCGGTCCAAACGCTTCGGCCTGCTGCCGCTGGTCTCGCCCATCCTGGCCGCGGTCACCGTCACCGCGATCCTGATCTTCCGCGACCAGACCCTGGCCGCCGAGAGCCAGGCCAGCATGCTCAAGCGCGCCGTCGGGCCCAGCCTGAGCTGGTTCGACGAACACATCCGCTACGAGCGGCTGTTCATGGCCAGTCCCGACGGGTCGGTGGCCCGCCGGTTCGCGGTGCTGGCCCTGATCCTCGCGCTGGCGATCACGGTGGCGATGTCGTTGCGGAAGGGCCGGATTCCGGGCACGGCCACCGGGCCGAGCCGACGCATCGTCGGCATCACGATCATCTCGTTCCTGGCCATGATGTTCACGCCCACCAAGTGGACGCATCACTTCGGCGTGTTCGCCGGACTGGCCGGTTCGCTGGGGGCGCTGGCCGCGGTCGCGGTCACCGCCGAGTCGATGCATAACCGACGAAACCGCACCGTGTTCGCCGCGACCGTGCTGTTTTTGGTCGCGCTGTCGTTCGCCAGCGTCAACGGCTGGTGGTATGTGTCCAGCTTCGGCGTGCCGTGGTCCAACGCGTTCCCCGCATGGCGTTACGCGTTCGCCACCGTGCTGCTGGGGCTGACCGTGGTGGTGTTGCTGGCCTCGGCGTGGTTCCACTTCGTCGCCACCGACAACGCCCCGCCGCGGACTCGGCTCGGCGCGCGGGCCGCCCGAATCGTCCAGTCCCCGTTGGCGATTGCGACGTGGGTGCTGGTGATCTTCGAGGTGGTGTCGCTGACCGTCGCGATGGCCAGCCAATACCCCGCGTGGTCGGTGGGGCGGTCCAACCTGCAAGCCCTGACAGGTAAGACCTGCGGCCTGGCCGAGGACGTGCTGGTGGAGCAGGATCCCAACGCCGGCATGCTGCCGCCGGTGTCGGCTCCCGTCGCCGACGCGTTGGGCGCCGGCCTGTCGGAAGCCTTCACGCCCAACGGCATTCCCGCCGACGTCTCCGCCGACCCGGTGATGGAGCGGCCCGGCGACCGCAGCTTCGTCAACGACGACGGGCAGAACAAGAGCGGCGAGGCCGGCACCGAGGGTGGCACGACGCCCGCACCGGGAATCAACGGCTCCCGCGCCAAGCTGCCCTACGATCTGAATCCGGCCCGGACGCCCGTGCTGGGCAGCTGGCGCGCCGGCATCCAGGTGCCCGCCATGCTGCGGTCGGCCTGGTACCGGCTGCCCACCAGGGACGAGCGCGCCAAGGCCGGTCCGCTGCTGGTGATCTCGGCGGCCGGCCGCTTCGACCCGCGTGAGATCCAGCTGCAGTGGGCCACCGACGACGGCGCCGCCAACGGTAAGCCCGGCGGGTCGTTCCAATTCGGCGACGTCGGCGCGGCCCCGGCCTGGCGCAACTTCCGCTTGCCCCTGTCGGTGATTCCGAGTTCCGCCACCCAGGTGCGGCTGGTCGCCGAGGACTCGGACCTGGCGCCGCAGCACTGGATCGCGTTGACGCCGCCGCGGATTCCCCATCTGCGCACCCTGCAGGACGTGGTGGGCTCGAAGGACCCGGTGTTCCTGGACTGGCTGGTGGGCCTGGCGTTCCCGTGCCAGCGGCCGTTCGGTCATCAGAACGGCGTCGACGAGACCCCGAAGTGGCGCATCCTGCCGGACCGCTTCGGCGCCGAGGCCAACTCGCCGGTGATGGATAACAACGGCGGCGGGCCGCTGGGCATCACCGAACTGCTGGTCAAGGCGACGACGGTGGCCACCTACCTGAAGGACGACTGGTTCCGCGACTGGGGCGGGTTGCAACAACTAACGCCGTATTACCCCGACGCCACGCCGGCACGCCTGCAGCTAGGGACCGTGACGCGCAGCGGGCTGTGGAACCCCGCGCCGCTGCGCAAGGGTTAGCAGTCAGCAGTCTGCCCCGCCTCCGTTCGACGCCGGCGTCGAATCCGAGGCGGGGCAGAAAGCGTGGCCGGCCGATCAGGGGATAGCGGCGCGGATGGGGTGGGTCAGCGCCCAACCCGGGTGCAGGATGTCGCCCGCGTAGTGGCGGATCGGGTGCAGCGGTCCGCTGTACGGGTCGTACGGGTCCGCCGACGCGGTCGCCGGAATCAGCGTCGCGATCAGCGACAATCCGACGCCACCCAACAACGCACCGGCCATCACGCGCAGCTTGGAAACTTTCTTTGGCTTGTCACTCATGGTTGTTCCTCACCCTCCAACAGGTCCCCCAAGGTGCCACCACTGCTCAAGTGCACCAACACACTCCCCCGGGGGCCGGCCTTGTTGGCCGACACCAACAGCTTGACGCGGAGCACTTGCGTGATTCTGGCGAAATTCTTGCGAAACTCTTGCGAAATTCATGCGTTTGCTGGGCGGCGATGCGCGGCTGAATGCGGGCGAGTGACGGGTGTGCTGGGCCCGCCCTCAGGCCACCGGCCGAATCCACGCGCCCATCGGCGGCGGCGCTTCAGTTCGGGCGGATCTCGACCACGAAATCGTGCCGGCCGATGCGGATGCGGTCCCCGTCAGAAAGGGTGGCACTGCCGCGAATGCGTTGCCCGCGCACCTCGACACCGTTGGTGGAGCGCGAGTCGTAGATCACATAACCCGCACCGGTGTCGACGATCACCGCGTGGTACCGGCTGACGTCCTCGTCGTTGGCGATGACGATGTCGTTGTCGTCGCGGCGCCCGATCCGGGTATTGGCGCCCGTCAGCTGGTAGCGCAGGCCGGTCCTGTCGCACAGCCACGCGGATTCGCCCACGACGGCCGTCGGGGCGGTGTCGTCCTGATAGGCGGGCAGCTTGTGAGTGGTGGTCACGGGACGCTTGGGGGGCGCCAACGGCTGCTGACGCAGGATGCGCTCATGCAGCGCGGTGATCGTCGGGCCGGGGTCGATGCCGAGCCCCTCGGCCAGAGCCGTCTTGAGCCGACGGTAGGCGTTGAGCGCGTCCGACTGGCGCTCGGTGACGTAATAGGCGGTGATCAGCTGCGCCCACAGCGGTTCACGGTAGGGATGTTCCGCGGTCAGCGCTTCGAGCTCGCCGATCACCGCGCCGGCGCGGCCGCAGGCGATCTCGGCGTCGGCACGCGCGGTGTGCGCCGCCACCTTTTCCTCCAGCAACGCGGCGCCGAAGGACTGGACGAAGGCGTAGTCACGCAGGTCGTCCAGCACGGGTCCACGCCATTCGCGCAGCGCGGACGACAAATGGGTGCTGGCATCCTCGTACCGTCCCGCGGCGGCCGCCTGGACACCGGCGGCCTTCTCCGCCGTGAAGCGCCCGACGTCACACTCGGTGTCATCGATGCTGAGCTGATACCCCGGCGGCGCGCTGGCCAGCACCTCATACGGGTCGGCCCCGGCGTCGCGCAGCAGGCGGCGCAGATTGGACACGTGGGACTGAATGCTGGTCCGGGCAGCGGGCACGGGGTCCTCGTCCCACACCCCGTAAATCAGCGCGTCGACCGACACCGGGCGGTTGCGGTTGATCACCAGCATGGCCAGCACGGCCCGCTGCTTCGGGGCGCCCAACGGCAACCGGACGCCGTGCGCGGTCATGATCAACGGCCCCAGAACACCGAACCCGAGTCCCGAGTTCTTCATCTCGCCGCAAGCCTCCAGGGTGACAGAGGGCCGCAGACCCGGGGGTCGAGTCGTTGGCCGTAGATCCCTATTGTGACCGCATCGGGGCCACAATAGGGATCTACGGCACCAATCCACGCTGCGCCGGCCGTCCCATTTCGGCCGCGGCAACCGAAAAGCTCGGCTGGGGCTCCGCCCCGCATCCTCAACGGACCCAGCGGCGTCGCTTACGATCGACCCTCGTGCCCCCCGACGGAATCGAGCGATCGCAGCGCGTCCCCCGGTTGATCGCCGTCGTCGCCGGCATCGCGGGACTGCTGCTGTGCGCGTTGGTTCCGTTGCTTCCGGTGCGGCAGACCACTTCGACCATCCTGTGGCCCCAGGGCGCCACCAGGGACGGTCACGTCACCCAGATCACCGCTCCCCTGGTTTCGGGTGCGCCGCGCACGCTGGACGTCTCGATCCCCTGCTCGGTGATCGCGACGCTGCCCGCGGACGGCGGCCTGGTGCTCTCCACACTTGCGCCAGACGGGTTCCAAACCGGCAAGTACGGCCTGTTCGTGCGCGCCAACAAGGAGACCGTCGTCGTTGCGTTCCGCGACACCGTGGCGGCGGTGGCCCAACGTTCCGCCATATCCGCGGGCCCGTGCGACCGGCTGCACATCTGGGCCAGCGCCACCGCCACCGGCGCGGACTTCGTCGGAATCCCGTCTCCCGCGGCCCGGGGCGTCCTGGCGCCCGAGAAGAAGCCGCAGGTCGGTGGGATCTTCACCGATCTGAAGGTCGCCGCGCAGCAGGGGTTGTCGGCCCGCGTCGACGTCGACACCCGCTTCATCCTGGCGCCCACCGCGACGAAGACGATCGCGATGGTCCTGGGTGCGCTGGCCGTCGCCGTGGCCATCCTGGCGCTGGCCACCCTGGACCGGCACAGCCGCGGCACCACGCTGGTCAACTGGCGCTCCCCGATCGCGTGGCTGTCCCGCTACCGCCCGCGCGCACCGCGGGGCCACTGGTGGCGCGCCGGCCTCACGACGTGGATCGCCGACGCCGGCGTGGTCGCGACGCTGGTGGGCTGGCACGTCATCGGCGCCACCTCGTCCGACGACGGCTACAACCTGACCATCGCCCGCGTCGCCCCGCAGGCCGGCTACGTCCCCAATTACTACCGCTTCTTCGGCACCACCGAGGCGCCCTTCGACTGGTACGACTCGGTGCTGGCGCGGATGGCGTCGGTGAGCACCGCCGGCGTCTGGATGCGGCTGCCCGCGCTGCTGGCCGGCATCACCTGCTGGCTGCTGATCAGCCGGTTCGTGCTGCGCCGGCTGGGGCCGGGCAAAGGCGGCCTGGCGTCCAACCGGGCGGCGGTCTACACCGCGGGCGCGGTGTTCGTGGCCGCGTGGATCCCCTTCAACAACGGGCTGCGGCCCGAGCCGCTGATCGCGCTGGGCGTGCTGGCCACCTGGATCCTGGTGGAACGCTCGATCGCGCTGAGCCGGCTGGTGCCCGCCGCGGGGGCCATCATCGTCGCGATGCTCACGGCGACGCTGGCGCCGCAGGGCCTGATCGCGCTGGCCGCGCTGCTGACGGGCGCCCGGGCCATCGCCGCGACCATCCGTCGACGCCGCGCGACCGACGGCCTGCTGGCGCCGCTGGCGGTGCTCGCGGCGTCGTTGTCGCTGATCACCGTCGTGGTGTTCCGGTCGCAGACGCTGGCCACGGTGGCCGAGTCGGCCCGCATCAAGTACACGGTCGGCCCGACGATCGCCTGGTACCAGGACTTCCTGCGGTACTACTTCCTCACCGTCGAGAGCAACGCCGACGGGTCGATGGCGCGGCGCTTCGCCGTGCTCGTGCTGCTGCTGTGCATGTTCGGGATGCTGTTCGTCCTGCTGCGCCGCGGCAGCGTGGCGGGGCTGGCGAGCGGACCGGCCTGGCGGCTGATCGGCACGACGGCCGTCGGGCTGCTGCTCTTGACGTTCACGCCGACGAAGTGGGCCATCCAGTTCGGCGCGTTCGCGGGGTTGGCGGGTGCGCTGGGGGCGGCTGCCGCGTTCACCTTTGCGCGGATCGGCCTGCACAGCCGACGCAACCTGACGCTGTACGTCACGGCGCTGCTGTTCGTGCTGGCGTGGGCCACCTCGGGCATCAACGGCTGGTTCTACGTCGGCAACTACGGGGTGCCGTGGTACGACATCCAGCCCGTCATCGCCAGCCACCCGGTGACGTCGATGTTCCTGTTCCTGTCGATCCTCACCGGGCTGCTGACGGCCTGGTACCACTTCCGGATGGACTACGCGGGGCACACCGAGGTCAAGGACAACCGGCGCAACCGGTTCCTGGCCGCGACCCCGTTGCTGGTGGTGGCGGTGATCATGGTGCTCGGCGAGGCCGGCTCGCTGGCCAAGGCGGCCGCGTTCCGCTACCCGCTGTACACCACGGCCAAGGCCAACGTGGCGGCCCTTACTTCAGGGTTGAGCAGCTGCGCCATGGCCGAGGACGTGCTCACCGAGCCCGATCCCAACGCCGGAATGCTGCAGCCCGCCCCGGGCGAGCCGGACGGGCCGTACGGACCGCTCGGCGGCACCGACCCCGTCGGCTTCAAGCCCGACGGCGTCGGCGAGGACCTGCAGTCCGACCCGGTGATCAGCAAGCCCGGGCTGGTCAACTCCGATGCCTCACCCAACAAGCCCAACGCCGCCTACAGCGACTCCGCGGGCACCGCGGGCGGCAAGGTCACGACGCCGGGCGTCAACGGCTCGCATGCATTCCTGCCGTTCGGCCTGAACCCGGCCACCACGCCGGTGATGGGCAGCTACGGCGAGAACTCGCTGGCCGCCACCGCGACCTCCGACTGGTACCAGCTGGGGCCACGCACCCCGGATCGGCCGCTGGTGGTGGTCTCGGCGGCCGGGGCCATCTGGTCGTACAAGGAGGACGGCAACTTCGTCTATGGGCAGTCGCTGCGGCTGCAGTGGGGCGCCAGCCGTCCGGACGGGCCGCCGAAGCCGCTGGGGCTGATGTTCCCCATCGACATCGGGCCGTGGCCGGCGTGGCGCAACCTGCGCTTCCCGCTGAGCTGGGCGCCGCCGGAGGCGGACGTGGCGCGCATCGTCGCCTACGACCCGAACCTGAGCTCCGAGCAGTGGTTCGCGTTCACCCCGCCGCGGGTGCCGGTGCTCAAGACCATGCAGCAGCTGGTCGGGTCGCAGACTCCGGTGCTGATGGACATCGCGACCGCCGCCAACTTCCCGTGTCAGCGGCCGTTCTCCGAACATCTCGGGATCGCCGAGCTACCGGAATACCGCATCCTGCCTGACCGTAAGCAGACGGCCGCGTCGTCGAACCTGTGGGAGGCCCGGGCGACCGGCGGCCCTTTCCTGTTCACCCAGGGACTGCTGTGGACGTCGACGATCTCGACCTACCTGCGCGGTGACTGGTACCGCGACTGGGGATCGGTCGAGCAGTACCACCGGTGGGTGCCGTCCGATCAGGCGCCGACGGCCGCCGTCGAGCAGGGTGTGATCACAGTGCCCGGCTGGCGCCGGCAAGGACCGATTCGAGCGCTGCCATGAGCGATACCGGTCGTGACGTGCAGGTGACGCGCTGGATGGCGATCATCGCGGGGCTGCTCGGCGTCGTGCTGTCGGTGGCCACGCCGCTGCTGCCCGTCGTGCAGACCACCGCGACGCTGAATTGGCCGCAGAACGGCCAGCTGAACAGCGTCACCGCGCCGCTGATCACGCTGACGCCGGTGGACGTGACCGCGTCCGTGCCGTGCAGCGTGGTCCGCGACATGCCGCCGACCGGCGGCGTGGTGCTGGGCACCGCGCCCAAGAACGGCAAGGACGCCAACCTCAACGCCCTGTTCGTCGTCGTCAACGCGCAGCGGGTGGACGTCACCGACCGCAACGTGGTGATCGTGTCCGTGCCGCGCGAGCAGGTGGCCGGCCAGGACTGTCAGCGCATCGAGATCACGTCGACGACGAACGGGACCTACGCCACGTTCGTCGGGCTCAAGGAGCCCGACGGGAAGCCCAAGCGCGGCGGTTACCCCGACCCGAACCTGCGGCCGCAGATCGTCGGCCTGTTCACCGACCTGAACAGGCCCGCGCCGGAGGGGCTGCGGTTCTCGGCGACCATCGACACCCGGTTCTCGACGACGCCGACCACGCTCAAGCTGCTGGCGATCGTGGGCGCGATCGTGGCGACCGTCGTCGCGCTGCTCGCGCTGTGGCGCCTCGACCGCCTGGACGGGCACCGGATGCGCCGACTCATTCCGGCCAACTGGCGCACGTTCACCCTGGCCGACGCGGTGGTGATCTTCGGGTTCCTGCTGTGGTGGGTGATCGGGGCTAACTCGTCGGACGACGGCTACATCCTGGGCATGGCCCGCGTCGCGGACCGCGCCGGCTACATGTCCAACTACTTCCGCTGGTTCGGCAGCCCCGAGGACCCGTTCGGCTGGTACTACAACCTGCTGGCGCTGATGACCCACGTCAGCGACCAGAGCCTGTGGATGCGGGTGCCGGACCTGCTCGCCGGCCTGGTGTGCTGGCTGCTGCTGTCGCGTGAGGTGCTGCCCCGGCTGGGCCCCGCGGTGGCCGCCAGCAAGCCGGCCAGCTGGGCGGCGGGCCTGGTCCTGCTGACCGCGTGGATGCCGTTCAACAACGGCCTGCGGCCCGAGCCGATCATCGCGCTGGGCTCGCTGGTCACCTACGTGCTGATCGAGCGGTCGATGCGCTACAGCCGGCTGACGCCCGCGGCGCTGGCGATCGTCACTGCGGCCTTCACGCTGGGCGTGCAACCCACCGGCCTGATCGCGGTGGCCGCGCTGGTCGCCGGCGGGCGGCCGATCCTGCGGATCCTGGTGCGTCGGCGTCGCGTGGTCGGGACGTTGCCGCTGCTGGCGCCGATGCTGGCCGCGGGCACGGTCATCCTGACCGTGGTGTTCGCCGACCAGACGCTGTCGACGGTGCTGGAAGCCACCCGGATTCGCACCGCGATCGGGCCCAGCCAGGCCTGGTACACCGAGAACCTGCGCTACTACTACCTGTTCCTGCCCACGGTCGACGGGTCGCTGTCGCGCCGGTTCGGCTTCTTCGTCACCGCCCTGTGCCTGTTCACCTCGTTGTTCATCATGTTGCGACGGCACCGCGTTCGGGGCGTGGCGCGCGGGCCGGCGTGGCGGCTGATGGGCGTCATATTCGGCACGATGTTCTTCCTGATGTTCACCCCGACCAAGTGGGTGCACCACTTTGGGCTGTTCGCCGCTGTGGGCGCGGCCATGGCGGCGCTGACGACGGTGCTGGTATCGCCGGCGGTGCTGCGCTGGTCGCGCAACCGGATGGCGTTCCTGGCGGCGCTGATGTTCGTGCTGGCGCTGTGCTTCGCCACCACCAACGGCTGGTGGTACGTCTCGAGCTACGGGGTGCCGTTCAACAGCACGATGCCGAAAATCGGCGGAATGACCGTCAGCACAATCTTTTTCCTGCTGTTCGCCATCGCGGCGGTGTATGCGACGTGGCTGCACTTCGCGTCGCGTGGGCACGGCGAGGGCCGGCTCGCCCGGGCGCTGACGGTGGCGCCGATCCCGATCGCGGCCGGATTCATGGCGCTGGTGTTTGTCGCGTCGATGGTGGCCGGCATCGTGCGCCAATACCCCACCTACTCCAACGGCTGGTCCAACGTGCGGGCCTTCACCGGCGGCTGCGGGCTGGCCGACGACGTGCTCGTCGAGCCCGACAGCAACGTGGGGTTCATGGCGGCCTGGCCGCGCGGGTACGGCCCGCTGGGGCCCCTGTTCGGCGTCGACCCCGTCGGCTTCACGCCCAACGGCGTGCCGGAACACACCGTCGCCGAGGCGCTGCGGATCACCCCCAATCAGCCGGGCACCGACTACGACTGGGACGCGCCGACCAAGCTGAAGACGCCGGGCCTCAACGGATCGGTGGTGCCGCTGCCCTACGGCCTGCACCCCGACAAGGTTCCCGTGGCCGGCAGCTACACCACGGGCGCGCAGCAGCAGAGCAAGCTGACCTCGGCCTGGTATCTGCTGCCGCGGCCGGACGCCGGGCATCCGCTGGTGGTGGTGACCGCCGCGGGCAAGATCGCCGGCAACAGCGTGCTGCACGGTCACACCGACGGGCAGACCGTGGCGCTGGAGTACGGACTGCGCGGCGCCGGCGATGACCCGGTGCCGTCGGGGCGGCGGCTGGCGCCCTACGACCTGTACGGCGAGCAGTACAAGTTGTGGCGCAACCTGCGCTTCGCCCGGTCCGACATCCCCGCCGACGCGATCGCGGTCCGGCTGGTGGTCGAGGACCTGTCGCTGACGCCCGAGGAGTGGATCGCGGTGACCCCGCCCCGGGTGCCGGAGCTGCGGTCGCTGCAGGAGTACGTCGGGTCGTCGCAGCCGGTGCTGATGGACTGGGCCGTGGGGCTGGCTTTCCCGTGCCAGCAGCCGATGCTGCACGTCAACGGCGTCACCGAGATCCCGAAGTTCCGCATCACGCCCGACTATTCGGCCAAGAAGATGGATACCGACACCTGGCAGGACGGCGTGAACGGCGGCCTGCTCGGCATCACCGACCTGCTGCTGCGCGCGCACGTCATGTCGACGTACCTGTCCCGCGACTGGGGCCGTGACTGGGGTTCGCTGCGGCAATTCGAGACGCTGGTGGACGCGCGGCCCGCGCAGCTGGACCTGGGCACCGCGACTCGCAGCGGGTTGTGGTCGCCGGGGAAGATCCGCATCAAGCCATAGGTTGTCGACGGGCGCGAGTGCCGAATTGAGGCACGCTTTCTTCGGTCAAGCGTGCCTTAACCCGACACTCGCGTTGCTCCGCGGCAAAGTCCCGAATGCGTTGATCCGCTTGGTGGCTTACGGGTGTTCATGCGGCCCGGCGGCCGCTTTCCCGCGCAGCCGCTCCTACCGCCCGACTCGGACTACCTGCAATCCAAGCTCAGCGTGCTTGACGACGGCAACGCGCGTTCGCGCCGCCCTTGCAGGGAATCGACTTCGACATCGGGCCGTTGTCGTTGGGCACGACGCTTGCGCGCCGCCTGCCGAGATCATCCAGGATTCTTTTGCTCCCCAACGCTTTTGGTGCACTCGCGACCGGAAACGCGCTGACCGCCTATCTTCGGAATTGAATTCCTTGCGCTAACTAAAGAAATTGAATTCAAAGAATTTCTTCCGGACCAGGTTTTAGGTTCGCGAATGCGGTCAATACACGGGCCACGGGGTCGGGTTTATCTATCAACGGGCAAACATGGTGGGACAAATGCGCGCAAGTACAACAATGGTAATTTCGGTGGCGTCAATTTCTCTGGCCACCGCATCGTTATCGGCGGGCATCGGTGCCGCGTCGGCCAACCCGGGTGCCGTCGGCACCACGACCGTGGTCTTGGATGCGACTCTGCGGAATTGCGATTTCAGCCTGGTGCGTAATCCACCCCTGGGGCAGGAGCCCGCGCTGGGCACCGGGCAGGTCGTCGTTCACACGACGGGCACCGCGGCGACCGCGGACGTGTACCTGTCGGACTCCCCGCAACCGGGCACCACGTTCAGCGTCGGCATCATCGAGGAACCGCGGCCCGCGTCGGCGGGTTGCGGCCCCGGGGCGTCCGGCACGGTCTTTACCACCATGGTGACCGACGCGGCCGGCACCGGACGGGTTCGTCTGCACGACGACCTCCGGCCCGGTTCGACGGGTGTGTGGGTAGTCGTCGAGCGGCCGAGCGCGCATTCGCAGGATCCGGCCGAGTACTACACCACCGAATTCGTCGTGCCCGCTTAAGCACCTGACGCGCCGCGGCGGGTATACCGTCGCGGCATGAGCGAGTACGACGTCGAGGCCGTGGACCGGCTGCCCTTTTCCACACCCGAAAAGGCGCAGCGCTATCGAACGGACAGCTATTGCGGAGCCGTAGGCCTCAATTGGTATCGCACGGATCCGAGCCTGCAATTCATCCTGTCGTATTACCTGCGGCCCGAGGAGCTGGCCGTCGTCGAGCCGCGGCTGATCAGCATCGGTGAGCTGATGGGCGGGCCGGTGGCGCGCTGGGCCGAAGAGACCGACCGTAATCCGCCGAGGCTGGAACGCTACGACCGCTGGGGGCACGACGTCAGCCGGGTCGTCATGCCCGCGTCGTTCACGGCGTCCAAACGGGCGGTGCTGGACGCGCAGCGCGAGCTGCGTCAGGCGGCCCGGGGGGCCGGCTTCAGCTCGTCGCTGCCGATGTTCGCGTCCAACTATCTGCTGAATCAGGCCGACATCGGGATGGGCTGCGCGCTGGGCACCGGCGGAGGGATGGTGCAGTCGCTGGTGGCGGCGTACGCGCCGGCCGACGTTCGCGAACACGTCCTGGCCAAGTTCGACTCCGGCGAATGGGCGGGCGAGACCGCACAGCTGCTCACCGAACGTACCGGCGGCTCGGACCTGGGCGCGCTGGAGACCACGGCCACCCGACGCGGAGATTCCTGGCTGCTCAACGGCTTCAAATGGTTCGCGTCCAACTGCGCGGGCGAGGCCTTCGTCGTGATGGCCAAACCCGAGGGGGCGCCGGACTCGAGCCGCGGTGTCGCCAACTTCCTGGTGTTGCGCACGCGGCGGGACGGCTCGCGCAACGGCGTGCGGGTGCGGCGCCTGAAGGACAAGCTGGGCACCCGGTCGGTGGCCTCGGGCGAAGTCGAGTTCGTCGACGCCGAGGCGTTTCTGCTGTCCGGGGAACCGTCCGACGCGCAAGCCGGCGGCGCGTCCGACGGCAAGGGCCTGGGCCGCATGATGGAGCTGACCAACGCGGCGCGGCTGGGCATCGCGTTGTTCGCGCTGGCCAATGCGCGCCGGGCGCTGGTGGAGTCGCTGTGCTACGCGCGGCAGCGGCGGGCTTTCGGCGGTGCCCTGATCGACAAGCCCCTGATGCGGCGCAAGCTGGCGGAGATGATCGTCGACGTCGAAGCCGCGCAGGCGATGGTGTTCGACGGGACCGGAGCCGTCAACCATCGCCAGCCCCGCGGCCTGCGTCAGCGCATCGCCGTGCCGGTCACCAAGCTCAGGGTTGCGCGGCTCGGGATCACCGCCGCCTCGGACGCAATCGAGATCCACGGCGGCAACGGCTACATCGAAACCTGGCCCGTGGCAAGGCTTTTGCGGGACGCGCAGGTGAACACCATCTGGGAGGGACCGGATAACATCCTGTGCCTGGACGTGCGTCGCGGCATGGAACGCTCGCAGGCGCACGAGACGCTGCTGGCGCGCCTGCGCGACGCGGTCTCGGTGTCCGACGATGACCAGACCACGCGGTTGGTCGCCGAGCGCATCGAAGATCTGGACGCCGCGGTGACCGCATGGGCCAAGCTCGAGGGGCCGCTCGCCGAGGCGCGGCTGTTCCCGCTGACGACGTTCATGGGCGACGTGTATGCCGCCGCGCTGCTGACCGAGCAGGCCGCGTGGGAGCGCGCGGCGGGCGGTGGTGAGCGCAAGGCGCTCGTCGCGCGGCTGTACGCGCAGCGGTATCTGGCCGATCGCGGGCCGCTGCGCGCCATCGACGCCGAGTCCGACGAGGCCTTGGAGCGCTTCGACGAGCTGGTCTCCGGGGCGCTAAGTTAGCGCGAGCAGACGCGAGAGGCCCTCATTTCGTGCCAAAGGCTTTTGCGGGGGGCACCACCCGCGTGGGGGACTGTTCGCGGGTGCTACCACCGGGGCAGCAACTCCTGCAGGTGCTCGATGGAGCCGACTTCGCCATCGAGTAGTGCGCGCAGGAGCGGCCCCTTGGCCGCCGAGATCCGATGATCGGACATCAGTTCGTCGATCCGGCGCGGCAGCGCCTGCTGAACGCGCTGGTAGGCGGCAAGGATATCCCCGGAGCGTAATCCACCTCGACCGAGCATTCCGTGTGGATGTGTTCCCAGCCATGCCGGTTGGTCCAACATCGAGCCCGGCCCGAGGAAAGCTTCCCGGCCGGTCAGCATGCGGTAGTAGATGATTCCGATCGCCAACAGGTCGGCGGCCGCCGGGCGTGGCGGGCCCGGGACCTGCCGCAGGCTCGCAAAGCTAACTTGGCCGGTCCAATCCAAGACGTTGATCACCGTCGCGAGTTCAGCCTGCAGTCCCGGTGTGATTTCCGGACCGCGAAAAACCGGGAGCTCTGCGGCAAATGCCGTGTCATCGGGATAGGGCGGCGGCAAGATCGGATAATTGCGCCCACTGGTGATGAACACGGCGCTGCGCAGCTGGTCGGGGCCGCCCGCGTGTGAAGAACTCGTCTTCCAGTGCAATTGTTTTTGTACGCCCGGATCGATGAGATGGAAGCGCGTGCCGTCACGCGCAATGATCAGGTTGGATTCGTTGAGGTCGCCATGCGGCGCCGCGCACAGTGCTGTCCACAGCGCGGGCAGCATGCACTCGAACGCGGTGACGCGCTCGTCCGCTTCCAACCTGTCCAACGTGCGACCGTCGTGCCACGGCATCACCAACACACGTAGCCACTCGCGTGAATCGGCTGTCTCCCAGTCGAACTCGCGCATCAATCGCCCCACACCCATGCTGTGGTGGTTCCAAGCCCCAGCGGTCGCGACGATCCTTTGGTGCTCGAGTTCGAGTAGGTCGCCCAGGGTGTCGACATTCGGACGGCACGGCGAGGTCATGCCATCGGTGAAGGCCTCCGAGCCAACCTGGATGCGCTGCCGAATGGAGAACAGTGACTGCCCGGCCGCAGCAACGGCGGGAACCTTGACGAGGACGGCCTGGCCGCCGGCGAGAGAGGCGATGCCAGTTCCGGTGTGGAGAGAAGCGCTCCAGGTTTCGTATCGCGGTCCCGCGCTCAGTCGTCTGTCGAGCCGCACCAATTGCGAGTCGGACAATTGCAGAACACCTGGCCGACCTTACTGGGGCCCAGTTCCTACGCGAGCAGGCGCAAAGGGGTTAGGAGCTCGGGATAGGAACGTCGGGCCTGAGGAACCACAGGCCCGCCGTCTTGCCGTCGCTGTTGTTGAACCTGACGCGAAACTGGCCGGGCCCATGCTGCATCTTCAGCGGGATGTTCACGACCGTGGTATCCCCATGCGGAACCACCTCAGGGTCGCCATGTGATTGGTACGCGCCGAGGGTCTGCTGATAGCTTGCCCAAGCGGCGCCCAGCTGCTGCGCAGAGAGCCGTTGTTTCAGCGCGTTGTCGAAATGTGTTGTCGGGGTGGTGTAGTCGCCACGCACGATGGCGTCGAACATCTGCAGCGCGAGCTGCTTGTCATCGGCTGGGGCCGCTGCCGTCGTCGTCGAGGCGGCGGCCGCCGACGGCGACGCGCCGCTGGACGTGGAGGTCTGGCCACTCTTGGTGTCCGATCCGCACGCAGCGAGGAGCAGGCACGTCGCGGCAATACACATTCCTGCAGCTGCGCCGCGTATCACGGTGATCAGATTCGTACGGTTGGCGTTCACGAAACCTCCTATTGTCGATGCCACCGCCGGTGCACGGGCAACTCACACCTGATACACATAATCAGCCCTTCGGTTCGCGCGCGCACGAGTAGTCCGTTACGTCATTCGTGGGCCGTCGAGACCGCGCTCCGGGCTGGCGCCAGTGCTGGCGAGCAGACGCAAAAGCCCCTCATTTCGAGGGGCTTTCGCGTCTGCTCGCGGGAAAACCTAGACTGGGATCAGGCCGTGCTTGCGGCCGACGCGGAACCACAGCTGCTTGTCCCGCAGCAGGTGCATCGACTTGCGCAGCAGCAACCGCGTCTGGTGCGGGTCGATGACCGCGTCGATGAACCCGCGCTCGGCGGCGGTCCACGGGATCGCCATGTTGAGGTTGTAACCCTCGATGAAGTCCTTCTTGATCTGCTGCACTTCAGGCGCGTTCGGATCGGGGAAGCGCTTCACCAGCAGCTGCGCTGCACCCTCGGCGCCGATCACCGCAATACGAGCGGTGGGCCAGGCGTAGTTGAAGTCGGCGGTCAACTGCCGCGACCCCATCACGGCGTAGGCGCCGCCGTAGGACTTGCGGATCGTGATCGTCACCTTGGGCACATCGGCCTCCACGACGGCGTAGAGGAACCGGCCGCCGCGCTTGATGATGCCGTTCTTCTCCTGCTCGGCCCCCGGCAGGAATCCGGGCGTGTCCACCACGAACACCAGCGGGATGTCGAACGCGTCGCAGAATCGGATGAACCGCGCCGCCTTGTCGGAGGCTTCGTTGTCGATCGACCCGGCCAGATACATGGGCTGGTTGGCGACCACGCCGACCGGACGCCCGTCGACCCGGGCATACCCGGTGATGATCGCCGGGCCGGCCTGCGCGGCGACGTCGAGGAAGTCGCCGTCGTCGAAGATCCGCAGCAGGATCTCGTGCATGTCGTAGGCGGCGTTGTCGGAGTCCGGGATGAGCGTGTCGAGCTCCAGGTCGGTCGGCGTGATCTCCGGCTCCAGACCCGGGTTGATCACGGGCGCCTTGTCGAAGCAATTCGACGGCAGGAACGACAGGAAGTCGCGCACGTACTGGAACGCCTCGGCCTCGGAGTCCACCACCTGGTGGATGTTGCCGTAGCGCGCCTGCGCGTCGGACCCGCCGAGCTCGTCGAGGGTGACGTCCTCGCCGGTGACTTCCCGGATGACGTCCGGCCCGGTGACGAAGAAGTACCCCTGGTCGCGGACCGAGACCAGAAGGTCATCCTGGATCGGCGAATAGACCGCTCCCCCGGCGCATTTGCCGAAGATGAGCGAGATCTGCGGGACCAACCCGGACAGCGCCTCGTGGCGGCGGCCCAGCTCGGCATACCAGGCCAGCGAGGTGACCGCGTCCTGGATCCGGGCACCGCCGGAGTCCTGGATGCCGATGATCGGGCAGCCGACCATCGCGCACCACTCCATCAGCCGCGCCACCTTGCGGCCGAACATTTCGCCGACCGTGCCCTGGAACACCGTCTGGTCGTGGGAGAACACCCCGACCGGACGGCCGTCGATCATCCCGTGCCCGGTGACGCACCCGTCCCCGTACAGCGCGTTGGGATCGCCGGGCGTCTTGCACAGCGCCCCGATCTCGAGGAAGCTGCCCGGATCGACCAGCGCGTGCACGCGAGCGCGGGCGCTGGGGATGCCCTTCTTGTCGCGCTTGGCGGCAGCCTTCTCACCGCCCGGTTCCTTGGCCAGCTCCAGGCGAGCACGCAGCTCGGCCAGCTTTTCGGCTGTGGAATGCAGAGCTGGCTCCGTCACGAGTTGCCTACCTAACCTGTTCGGTCCCAATGTTGTCCAGCGCGCGGCTCATGTGTTCGCCCACCTTGGCGATGATCGGCTCGTCGATGGCCTGGATGTGCTCGCCACCGATCGGCACGACCTCGAGGTCGGCGACGTACTCACCCCAGCCCCCGTCCGGTTGGCGGACGGCGTAGCGAGGCTCGAACATGATCGCGTCGTCATGGTAGCGATCGGCCATGTAGAGGGTCACATGGCCGTCGTACGGCTGGATCTCGGCGGTGTCGATGGCCCGGTTGTCCAGGTACGACGTGCGCTGGTGCTCGATGATCCCGGCCGGGATCTGCACGCCGCTCTGGCTGACGGCGTCCAGCACGAACCGGACCTGGCCCTCGTCGTCGAGCTCCTCGAGCTGCTCGTACGGGATCGCCGGAATGGTGACGTTGAACGTCTTCTCGGCGAATCGGGCGTATCGGTCCCAGCGCTTGCGGATCTCCTCCTTGGTCTGCGGGATCTCCTCACCCGCGCGCACCGCGTCGATCAGCCCGACCCAACGAACGTCCTTGCCCAGCTGCTTGAGCCCGATAGCGCAGGCGTAGGCCAGCACCCCGCCCAGCGACCAGCCGGCCAGGATGTACGGCCCGTCGCCCTGCATCTCGATCAGCTTCGGCACGTACTGCGCGGCCCGCTCCTCGATCGACCCCTCGACGCGCTCCAGCCCGAACATCGGGGTGTCGGCGGGCAGTCGGTTGAGCAGCGGCTCGTAGACCACCGTCGACCCGCCGGCCGGATGGAACACGAACACCGGCGGCTTGCTCGAACCTTCGGGGCGCGCCCGCAGCGTCCGCACGAAGCCGTCGACGACGCCGGCCTCCAGGTAGGCGCGCACCTTCTCGGCCAGCGCCTCGATGTTCTGCGACGACGACACGTCCTCGGCGGTAATCGGTCCCTCTGCGCGTTCGGAGAGCCGTTGCGCCATCTTCTCGGCGCTGGCCTGGTCCAGCTTGGGCAGCGGGTTGAAGATGCCGCCCGGCGACTTACCGGTGACGATCGCCCAGGTGGCGAACGTGACCCGCTCGGCCGCGTCGCGCGGCGGCACGTCGGAGTTCAGCGCCTTGGCCACCGCCTCCTGGTTGAGCGCCTCGGCGGCCCCCTTCAGATCAGGCTTCTCGCCGTTAGCCGACGGGCCCGACGGGTCTGTCGGGGGCGGCGGGACGGGCGCGTCCGACGACGGCGGCTCAGGTGCCGCCGGGGTCTCGGGCTCGGCCTGCGGATCCGGCGCCGGCGCCGTCACGGTCGCCGGCGTCGCGCCGCTGAGCATCTCCGCCTGCGCCCGCGCGATGTCCTCGGCCGTCTGCGTCTTCTGGTGCTCGTGCAGCGCGTCCACCTCGTCGCGGTGCTCGATCGCGTACTCGATCAGCTTCTCGACGTTGTAGAGGTTCGCGTCGCGCACCGCGGTCAACTGGATCGGCGGCAGGTCGAAGTCGTACTCGACACGGTTCTTGATCCGCACTGCCATCAGCGAATCCAGACCGAGCTCGATCAGGGGCACCTCCCACGGCAGGTCCTCGGGCTCGTAGCCCATGGCCGCCGCGACGATCGTGCCCAGGCGCTCGGCGATGGTCTCGCCCGACTCCGGCGACCACTTGGTGAAACCGGCCGGCATGTAGCGGGTGGTCAAGCTGTCCCCGAGCGTTTCGGACTCGATGTCCTCGCCGGCGCTGATCGCCGCCGTCCGCGGGTCCTCACCGGGTGCCTGAACCAAAGAGCCGGACGGGGGCCCCGAAGCGACCCCAGCCGCGATCGTCCCGACGCCGACCGCCGTCGGCAATGCCACCTCGGCACCGCCTCGGGCCACCAGCGCGTCGTACACCAGCGTGAACGACTCGTCGATCCGCGCGTGCACCTGGACCGACGCGCCGCCGGGGTGGCGGGTCAGCGTCGTCACCAACGCGGCACCCAGGCCGGGCACGGCGCGCTGCTCGGCGGCCGTCAGCTGGGCGTCCGGCAACACCGCCGAGGCGGCCGTCCGGACCAGCGCGGCGAGATCCGTCT
This sequence comes from Mycobacterium sp. NGS68, assembly GCF_059812195.1. Classification (NCBI taxonomy): domain Bacteria; kingdom Bacillati; phylum Actinomycetota; class Actinomycetes; order Mycobacteriales; family Mycobacteriaceae; genus Mycobacterium; species Mycobacterium sp. NGS68. The sequence continues at coordinate 64,192 of NZ_JCALCE010000001.1, forward strand.
GATCCCGGGGCGCGTACTCCCACACGTGCCGACCGTCCGGCAGCGCGACATGCGCACCCGGCATCAGCACCGACCCGCCACCGCCGAACTGCGCTTCGAGCCAGTGCTCCTTGCGCTTGAACCGCGTCGGCGGGATGTTGGCGTAATCCTCGGGTCCCTTGGCCCGGGTGAACAGTGTCCGCACGTCCAGGTCATGGCCGTACACGTACAGCTGCGCCATGGTCGAGACCATGGACTCGACCTCGTCCTGCTTGCGGGCCAGCGTCGCGATCAGTTGCGCGTCGTGCAGCCCGGCCGACGCCGTCGTCAGACCCACCTGCATCAGCGCCACCGGGTTGGGCGCGAGCTCGAGGAATGTGGTGTACCCGCTGTCCACGGCGTTGCGGACGCCGTGGGTGAAGTACACCGAGTGCCGCATGCCCTTGATCCAGTAGTCCACGTCGTGGATCGGGTCGCCGCCGGGCTTGACGAAGCTGCCCTCGTGCACGGTCGAGAAGATCCCGACCTCCGGGGTGCGCGGCTTGATGCCCTGCAGTTCCGCGGAGAACTCGCCGAGCAGCGGGTCCATCTGCGAGGTATGGCCCGCGCCCTTGGTCTGCAGTTTGCGGGCGAACTTGCCCTCGGATTCCGCGCGGGCGACGATCGCGTCGATCTGCTCGGGCGGACCGCCGATGACGGTCTGGCTGGGTGCGGCATAGACGCACACCTCCAGGTCGGGGAAGTCAGCGAAGACGGTCTTCAGCTCGTCGGCGGAGTACTCGACGATCGCCATGAACCGGATGTACTCGCCGAACAGCATCGCCTCGCCCTCGCCCATCAGGTGCGAGCGCGAGCAGATGACGCGGGTGGCGTCCGGCAGCGACAGCCCGCCGGCGAAGTAGGCCGACGCGGGCTCACCCAGCGACTGCCCGATCACCGCGGCGGGCTTGGCGCCGTGATGCTTGAGCAACTCGCCCAGTGCGATCTGGATCGCGAAGATGGTGACGTTGCTGGTCTCGATGCCGTAGTCGTGCGAGTCGTCGAGGATCAGCTCGAGCACCGAGTAGCCCCGCTCGTCCTGGATCAGCGCGTCGACCTTCTCGATCCACTCGGCGAAGATCTCGTTGCGCAGGTACAGGCGCTTGCCCATCTTGCGGTGCTGCGCGCCGAACCCGGCCATGGTCCACACCGGGCCGTTGGTCACCGGCCCGTCGACGCTGAACACGTTCGGCCGCTGCTTGCCCTCGGCGACCGCGCGCAGGCCCTTGACGGCCTCCTCGTGGTCGTGGGCCAGCACGACGGCGCGCGAGCGGCCGTGGTTGCGCCGCGACAGCGACCGACCGATCGACTCCAGCGACGCCGCCTGGCCCTCCGGGCTTTCCATCCAGTCCGCCAGTTCGGCGGCGGCGGCCTTCTTGCGCGACGTCAGGAACGCCGACACCACGAGCGGGATCAGCGGGGCCGGAACGCCGTCGGTAACCTGCTGCGCCGCAAGCTCTTCCAGGGCGAGCTGCTTGAGCCGCAGCGCCTCCTCGGTGACGCCGGGCAGCTCGTACTCGGGCTCGGCGACGGCCGCGGCGTCGTCGCCGATGATGTTGCCGAAGTCGTCGAAATTCAGCGCGTGCGCCTCCGGCGCCTGCTCGTCGGCCGTCTCCTTGCCCTCCGCGGCCTTCACGGGCGTGTCGGCAACGTCCGGCTCACGCTCGATCACGTCGCGCGGCAGCACCTCGCGGACCACCATGTGCGCGTTAGCGCCGCCGAAGCCGAAGCTGGACACGCCGGCCAACGCGTAGCCGCCGTAGCGGGGCCAGTCGGTGGCCTGCTCGATCACCTTCAGGCGCATCGCGTCGAAGTCGATGTAGGGGCTGGGTGCGGAGAAGTTGATGGACGGCGGCAGCTTGTCGTGCTGCAGGGCCAGTACCACCTTGGCCATGCTGGCCGCGCCGGCCGCGGACTCCAGGTGTCCGACGTTGGTCTTGACCGCGCCCAGCAGCGCCGGCCGGTCCGCGGGACGGCCCCGGCCGACGACGCGGCCCAGCGCCTCGGCCTCGATCGGGTCACCGAGGATGGTCCCGGTGCCGTGCGCCTCGATGTAGTCGACGTTGCGCGGATCGATGCCGGCGTCCTTGTACGCCCGGCGCAGCACCTCGGCCTGGGCGTCCTGATTGGGGGCGATCAGGCCGTTGGACCGGCCGTCGTGATTGACCGCGCTACCGGCGATGACGGCCAGGATCTGGTCGCCGTCGCGGCGGGCGTCGTCGACCCGCTTGAGCACGAACATGCCAGCGCCCTCGGAACGGATGTAGCCGTCGGCGTCGGCAGAGAATGACTTGATCCGGCCGTCGGGTGAGAGCACCGCGCCGATCTCGTCGAAGCCCAGCGTCACCATCGGGGTGACCAGGGCGTTGACGCCGCCGGCGACCACGACGTCGGCCTCGCCGTTGCGCAGCGCCTGCACGCCCTGGTGCATCGCCACCAGCGAACTCGAGCACGCGGTGTCGATGGTGACCGACGGTCCGCGGAAGTCGTAGAAGTACGAGACCCGGTTCGCGATGATCGAGCTGGCCGTACCCGTGATCGCGTAGGGGTGCGTGACCGACGGGTCGGACACAGCCAGGAAGCTGTAGTCGTTGGTGGAGCTGCCGACGTACACGCCGACGGGCTTGCCGCGCAGGCTCGACGCCGGGATGCGGGCGTGCTCGAGCGCCTCCCAGGTCAGCTCCAGCGCCATCCGCTGCTGCGGGTCGATGTTGTCGGCTTCGGTCTTGGCGACCGCGAAGAACTCCGAGTCGAAGCCCTTGATGTCCTTCAGGTAGCCGCCGCGGGTGCGGGCCTTCGCGACGCGGGCGGCCACCCGCGGCTCGCCGAGGAATTCCGACCAGCGACCCTCGGGCGGATCGGTGATGGCGTCGCGGCCCTCCAGCAGCGCCTGCCAGGTCTCCTCCGGGCTGTTCATGTCCCCGGGCAGCCGGGTGGCCAGGCCGACGATCGCGATGTCGACGCGCTCGGCCGCACCGGCGCGCGTCCAATCGATGCCGTCGGCACCTTCATCCTGGGGCCGCTCCGGCTCGCCCTCGATGATCCGGGTGGCCAGCGACTCGATGGTCGGGTGCTGGAACGCCACCGCGACCGACAGCGTGACGCCGGTGAGGTCCTCGATGTCGGCAGCCATCGCGACCGCGTCCCGCGAGGCCAGCCCCAGCTCCACCATCGGCACCGACTCGTCGATCGAGTCCGGTGACTTGCCGACGGCCCTGCCGACCCATTCACGCAGCCACTGCCGCATCTCGGCGACCGTCATATCGGTCTTGTTGGCGGGCGGGTTCTCCTTGACGTCGTCTAGCTCAGAGTTCTCAGACATGGGTACCTAACTCAGGATTCGGTCGCGAAGACCGTCGGGGATGCGACGCCGCTGCGCAGGCTGCCGTCAAGGTAGGCCGTACGGCATGCGCGACGTCCGATCTTGCCGCTGGAAGTCCGCGGAATGGTGCCGGCGGACACCAGCAGCACGTCGCGCACGGTCACCCCGTGCGCGACGGCGATGGCGGCCCGGATTTCGTCGGCGATGGGCTGGTAGTCGAGCTTGTGCGTACCGGCGGCCCGTTCCCCGACGATCACCAACTGCTCAGAGGTGTCCTCCCGGTCGAACTTCAGGCCGGCGTGCGGGTCGTCAAACACCTTCTGGGGCAACTCGTTCGCGGGCACCGAGAAGGCGGCCACATAGCCGACGCGCAACGCTTTGCTCGATTCCTGCGCGGTGTACTCCAGGTCCTGCGGGTAGTGATTGCGGCCGTCGATGATAACCAGGTCCTTCACCCGGCCCGCAATATAGAGGTGTCCCTTGTGGTACGTGCCGTAGTCGCCGGTGCGCACCCACATCGCGTCGTCGGGAGCTCCCTCGGCATGTGATTCGCTGACGCGCGACTTGAGGATGTTCTTGAAAATCTGGGCGGTCTCTTCTTCCTTGTTCCAGTAGCCCACACCCAGGTTCTGGCCGTGTAGCCAGATCTCACCGATCTGCCCGTCCGGCAGCTCGCTGGCCGACTCCGCATCGACGATCACCGCCCATTCGTCGATGCCGACCTTGCCGGCGGACACCTGCGCGACGGCGTTCGGCGCGTCGGGCGCAACCTCGACGAAGCGCTGGTTGTTCAGCTCACCCCGGTCGACGTGGATCACCCTGGGCGCCTCGTTGCTCGGGGTGGTCGAGACGAACAGTGTCGCCTCGGCCAGACCATAAGACGGCTTGACCGCGGTGTCCTTCAAACCGTAGGGCTTGAAGGCGTCGTAGAACTTGCGCATCGACGCGGGCGACACCGGCTCGCTGCCGTTGAGAATTCCCCTGACGTTGCTCAGGTCAAGTGGTGGCTCGTCATCGCGAGGCACCCCCCGCGTGGCGGCATGCTCGAAAGCGAAGTTCGGAGCGGCCGAGAATACCCCGCCCGTCTCTCCAGGCTTCCGCGCGAGCTCACGGATCCAGCGGCCGGGCCGGCGCACGAATGCGGCGGGCGTCATGAACGTGAAGCTTTGGCCGAGCACCGGGGCACACAGCGCCGTGATCAGGCCCATGTCGTGGAAGAACGGAAGCCAGCTGAGGCCGCGGTCACCCTCGACGCCCTCCAGGGCAACCAGCGTCTGCAGCACATTGGTGGGCAGGTTCAGATGGGTGATCTGCACGCCCGTGGGCGTCCGCGTGGAACCAGAGGTGTACTGCAGGTACGCGGTGGTGGTCTCGTCTGCCACCGGCTCCTGCCAGGTGGCGGCAACCTCGGTGGGCACCGCGTCGACGGCGATGACGCGGGGGCGTTCCTTGGCCGCGCGGGCGCGGATGAATTTACGGACACCCTCGGCGGACTCGGTGGTGGTCAGAATCGTCGACGGCGTGCAGTCGTCGAGCACCGCATGCAACCGGCCGACGTGACCCGGCTCGGCCGGGTCGAACAGCGGCACCGCGATCCGTCCGGAGTACAGCGCGCCGAAGAAAGAGACCAGATAGTCCAGGTTCTGCGGGCACAGGATGGCGATGCGATCGCCCGGCTGCGTCACCTGCTGCAGACGCGCTCCGACTGCGCGGTTGCGCGCGCTGAACTCGGACCAGGAGATGTCGCGTTCGACGCCATCACGCTCGGTGGAGTAGTCGAGGAACCGGTAGGCCAGCTTGTTGCCGCGGACCTTGGCCCAGCGTTCGACATGCTTTACCAGGTTGGTGTTATCCGGGAACCGGATCTTCCCGTTCGCGATGAACGGGTTGTGGTACGCCATGCCGCCGTCTCCTGTCGTCTTCTTCCGGTCGGCCTCGCCGACATTTCGCTTGTGGTCGGCGGTGCCGACATTCGCCTCTGCACGCGCGCCGACCCACGGCGCTCGCTCGCGCCACGCCGGGTCCGTGCCAGCTTCGACCCGATCGGGTCAACCGCAGATTGCTCTTAATTTTCTCTTAATGTTAAGGGTCGACGCGCGGCAGACCAAATCACAAGGTACCGCCGATGGAGCGCACTATCGGCGCACCAGACGCCATGTCTAAGAATGTTTAGAGATGTTCGGGTACCGTGCGGGACCCCGGCGTCAGCCGTGCTTGGGATGTGGAGCGTTTTCGATCACGCCGCGCGCCCAGTTCAGCGTCCAATCGGTGGCCGGGGCGCCGTCGAGGTTCCAGAACTGCGGGGTGGCATACAGCGCGTGGATCGGCTGGGCGCCGTTGCCGGCCAGCGTATTCAGCGTGTTCGGCAGGTTGGCGATGCTGAACGCCTCTTTCGGGGCGGCGCAGATGAGGTCGCCCGGAGCGCAGATCTCATTCGTCTTGTCGTTCAGCGTGCCGAACCCATCCTCCCGCGGTCCGGTCATCGTCAGGCCCAGCCCCGTCAGCATCGGGATGTCATGCAGGGTGATTTCGGCGCCCTCGCCCGGCGGGTTGGGTCCGATGCCCTTGCCCACGTCCACCTGGCGCCGGCCGTCGGCGATCAATGTCACACCCAGCACCAGATCTTCATCGACGGGCCCGCGGCCGTTGCCGATGCTGCTGGCGATGTCGCCCGCGATCACCGCGCCCTGCGAGAAACCGAGCAGCACATAGCTGGTCAGCGGGCATTTGTTGTTCATGTCGGTCATCGCCTTGAGGGTGGCCTGCATGCCCTGCTCCCGGCTCTCGTTGTACGACATCTGGTTGTCGGCGGAGAGCGGATTGTGGAACTGCGCCGTGTACGGGGTGGTGAACACCTGCACCCGGTTGCCGCCGTACTGCTGTGCGAGCGTCGCCACCACGTTGTGCAGCAAGGCGTTCGGGAACTGCACCGGCGCCAGCGGCGGATCTTCCAGCGACGACTCCCAGGTGCCGGGGATGTTGATCAGTTGCACGTCGGGGCAGGACGGGTCCTGGTAGGCCGGTCGCGGCTTGTGCGGATGCGCGGTGGCGGTGGGCGACGTCGGCTTCCCGCCAGTGGGCGGCACCGCGGTCGGCGGCTGGGCGGACTCCGGGGCGCGCAGCATGATCACCACCGCCACGATGACCACGATGACCACCACCGCCATCGCCCCGGCAGCGGCCCAGGCGAGGAGGCGGTGGCGCTTGCGGCCCGAAGTCTTGGCCTTCTTGGCCTTCTTGACCATAGGGGGACGGTCTCCTACCAGCAGTGTCGTCAGGTCGCAGCTCGATTACAGGAATGCGGCCATCCCGACCTTCTGCTGCACTTGCTCTACACGGTACCGGCTCGTCGGAGGTCGCCGTCCGCTGTCGCGGCCGTCCGCGCCGCCGAGCGCGAGCGACCTGAAAGTAGGGGATATACCCCGTCAGCCCTGCACTTTGAGGCCCCTCACGACCCGGGTGGAGACCAGCACAGCGCGAGCGACCCCAAAAGTGCAGGAAATACCCCGTCAGCCCTGCAATATGAGGCCCCTCACGACCCGGCTGCAGACCAGCACAGCGCGAGCGACCCCAAAAGTGCAGGACATACCCCGTCGGCCCTGCACTTTGAGGCCCCTCACGACCCGGCTGCAGACCAGCACAGCGCGAGCGACCCCAAAAGTGCAGGACATACCCCGTCAACCCTGCAATATGAGGCCCCTCACGACCCGGGTGGAGACCACCACGGCGCGAGCGACCCCAAAAGTGCAGGACATACCCCGTCAACCCCGCAATATGAGGCCCCTCACGACCAAGCGGCGGACAAGCCGCGGCCGGCGACGGCTTGCACCGCCGCGAGCGTGCACAAAATGCCGGCCAGCACTGGCGTGTCCCCGGACATCTGCCCATGCGCGCCACGCGCCACAGCAGGCCGTCAGAAGCTGTCGCTCAGAGGTGGGCACGAAGGCATGAGACCGCCTGGCGAGCCCAGCCGAAGCGAACCGAAGCGACCGACAGCCGCGCTTACCGGATGGCGCCGGCGATATCGCCGGACATGGCGCCCAGCTCGGCGCTCCACGACCCCCAGCCGTGGTCGCCGCCGCCGGGGAAGTCGAAGTGGCCGTTGTGCCCGCCGACGGTGCGGTACTGCTGGTAGAACGACAGGCTGCTACCCATCGCCTGGTCGGCCGCATCGATCATGGCGACAGGATCACCGTTTGCGGTCTTCGGCGCATAGACCCAGATCCGGCTGTTGTTCTGGGCCAGCAGCGACGCGTGCACCCACGGGTCGTGCCACTTCCAGCGGCCCAGCTGGGGCGCACCCCACATGCCGTTGCCGTCGACGCCGCCGTAGCGCTGCAGGCCGGCGAGGATCGCGCCGTTCATGGTGGTTTCCGACGGGTAGAGGAAGCCCGACATCGAGCCGGCGTAGCCGAACCGGTCCGGGTGGAACGCGGCCAGCGCCATGGCGCCGTACCCGCCCTGGGAGGCGCCGACGGCGGCGTGTCCCCCGGGCGCCAGGCCCTTGTTCGCGGCGAGCCAGTCGGGCAGCTCCTGGGACAGGAAGGTGTCCCACTGCTTGCTGCCGTCCTGCTCCCAGTTGGTGTACATGCTGAACGCGCCGCCGGCCGGGGCGACCACCGAGATGCCCTTGCCGGCCAGCGTGCCCATCGCGTTGCCCGCGGTGACCCAGGTGCTGACGTCCGGGCCGCCGTTGAAGGGGTCCAGCAGATACACCGCGTGCGGACCGCCCGCGAGGAAGGCCACCGGGATGTCGCGGCCCATGGCGCCCGACGGCACCATCAGGGTTTCGTAGGCCGCTCGTGCCGGGCCGGCGGGACCGAAAACCACCGCGACACCGGCGACCCCGAGCGACAGGAGGGCAACACAGAGCAGCCGCAGAACTTCCGACAGATGCCTCAGACGCCTGATGCCCCTCATGTACACCTCCATGGTCGGTCGTTCGCATGGTCGATTGCTGTGAACACTATCCAGCCCGATGGGGTGAGCGGTAGTGGGGTAGTGAACTGCGCCACAAACGGCTGACGGCGGCGACTCCGCAGAGTCGCCGCCGTCAGCGGATGTTGTTACAGGCTTACCAAGCCAGGCCTAGGCGCCGTGGGTGGTTCCCGCGGCGGCAGGCGCACCGGCGGTGGGAGCCGCGGTGGGGCCACCACCGGGGGTCGCACCGAGCACGCGCTGCAGGTCAGGCTTCATCGCGTTCAGCTGCGAACCCCAGTACTCCCAGGAGTGAGTGCCGTTGGCGTCAAAGTTGAACACCGCGTTGTGGCCACCGGCCTGCGTGTAGGCGTTCTGGAACTTGATGTTGCTGTCGCGGACGAAGCCTTCCAGGAACTTCGCGGGCAGGTTGTCCCCGCCCAGCTCGGACGGCTTGCCGTTACCGCAGTACACCCAGATGCGGGTGTTGTTGGCGACCAGCTTCCCGACGTTCAACGACGGGTCGTTGCGCTGCCACGCCGGGTCCTCCTTGGGGCCCCACATGTCCTTGGTCTTGTAGCCACCGGCGTCGCCCATGGCCAGACCGATCAGCGTCGGGCCCATCGCCTGCGACGGGTCCAGCAGCGCCGACAGCGAGCCGGCGTAGATGAACTGGTCGGGATGGTAGGCGGCCAGGGTCAGCGCCGAGGAACCAGCCATCGACAGACCAACCGCTGCGGTGCCGGTGGGCTTGACCTGCCGCTGCGACGCCAGGTACGAGGGCAGCTCGCTGGTCAGGAAGGTCTCCCACTTGTAGGTGGTGCAGCCGGCCTTACCGCAGGCGGGGCTGTACCAGTCGGAGTAGAAGCTGGACTGGCCGCCGACGGGCATCGCGACCGAGATGCCGGACTGGTAGTACCACTCGAACGCCGGGGTGTTGATGTCCCAGCCGTTGAAGTCGTCCTGCGCCCGCATACCGTCGAGCAGGTAGAGCGCGGGCGAGTTGGCGCCACCGCTTTGGAACTGGACCTTGATATCGCGGCCCATCGCCGCAGACGGCACCTGCAGGTACTCGACTGGCAGGCCTGGCCGGGAGAAGGCTCCCGCAGTCGCGGAGCCGCCGACGGCGCCGATCAGACCCGACAGCAGGGCCGCACCAACGGCTCCCACCACGAGTCGGCGCGGCATACCCGTCACGGCACCGCGAAACCTGTCAACAAGCTTCATCGTTGCTTCCTCATCCTTCTGATCCTCGTAGGCCGCATCCAAATTTTTTTGGGGGCGCACCTGAACTAGGTCGAACTGCGAGCGTCCACGCTGCAGTGCCCGTGTAGTCAATCACAAGTTGGGGCGTCGCTCCGCATTGAGCAAGCCTCGCAAACGCTCGCTCGTCGTCTGTTCCCCGAGTTCCGCGGCGCAAAACGTGCGACTTTTTCCGGCGTTTTCGCATGTGCCCGCCCGGCGTCGTCCCCAGGTAAGCGCGCAGATGTGATTTTGCTGTCAATCTCCGGGCACACTCGGCGCCGACCCCGACACGCGCGGGCCGAAACCCGGTGCAAAAAAGTCTTCGCTGTCCTCACTCGTGCGGGGGTGGGGGGCCCGCGTCGGGCACGTCGAGACCGCACCGGATGAGTTCGTAGAGCGGCACCCGGTCGATGCGGTACTTCGTGAATTTGAACGAATTCACGAAGTTGGAAACGAACCGGTGCGGGGTCATCGGTGCGCGTACCGAATTCAGCACCGCTTGGGTCGCGGGACATTTCAGCGCCGCCGCCGCCTGCGCGACCCACTGCTGGTCGAGGTATCCCGGAATGCCCGGATACACCTTCACCCAGGGACCGTCGGCCACCACCCAGTCCGGGAAGAGGTTTTTGTCGTGTCCGATCCTGCCGTGCTTGAGCCGCTCGGTGTGCTGCGCTATCGGATTGGCCAGCCCGATCTGGTCGATGACCCGGACGTCCAGCCCGACGTTCATGCCCAGCATGCCGAGATTGGTGAAAAACACTGCGTGCTGCGGTTTTTGGGGCGACTGGCCTGGGCCGGACGCGACCATCGGCACCAGGTCCCACTGGGTGTAATTGCCCGACGGCAGCAGCAACGCGCCGTCCGGGGTGTTGTTGATCGCCGTGAGGACGGCGGCCATCCGCGGATAGTCCAGATAGTCGGCGGCGGTGAGCGGATGCGCGTGCCCGGTGGCCTGCGCATAGAAGCGCCGTTCGTCGACGATACCCGTGTAGGTGACGCGGGTGGCGTCGTCGCCCATCCCCGGCGAGTTTGCTGCCCACAGCGACCAGCCCGCCACACCCAGCCAGAGCACCCCCGCGGCGCCGGCCAGCCAGATGCCCGCCTCGCGGGTGACGTCCTTGCCGTCGGGCAGGGCTACGGGGATCACGGCCACCGGTGCCAGCAAACAAAACAGCGGCGCCAGCAGCACCCGGCCGTGCATGAAATCGCCGCCCTGGCGGATCCAGTAGAGCGCCTGGAAAAGTCCGCTGACGAGGACGAAAGCCACCACCGCGGGCGGGCTTTGGACGCGGCGCGCCCACCGTCCGTAGTTGGGCGACTCCAGTGGTCGCAGGAACGACGGGCGCCGCCGCGCGACCATCAACAACAGCCCGAGCGGCACCAGCAGCACCACGGGAGCCCACAGCGCATAGGGCGTGTTGAAGTTCGAGAGGTAGATCATGCCCTGCGACCACTTGTCGCCGGCCGCGTCCTTGGCCAAGGCCGTCCCGGGGACCAGCAGGCCGTAGTAGCCCATCCGGAAGATCTGGTAGGCGACTGGCAGCAACCCGCCGGCCGCCACGATCAGCGCCCGGCGCTGCCAGGTGCGGGCTGCGATCAGCATCATGATCAGCGCCAGCCCGCCCATCACCGCGAGCTCGGGCCGGACCAGTACGCTCAGCCCCGCGACGAAGGCCAGCGTCCCGAGGAACCACGGCCGGTCCGGACGGTTGCGCAGCGGCTGCGACCAGCAGACCATCATCCACCACAGCAACCCCAGGTAGGTCAGCACCAGCCCGCTCTCCAGGCCGGAGGTGGCGAAGTCCCGCGCGGGCGGCAGCGCGATGTAGACCAGCGCACCGGCGGGCAGCATGATCGCCCGACGGCCCCGCAGGCTGGGCGCGTACAACCGGCCCGCGCCCAGCATGAGCAGCGCCACGCCAAGTACGGACAGCGTCAGGGCCAGCGCCAACGCCACGTACTCCAGGCGCATCGGCCCGCCGATCCAGCTGCCGATGTACATCAGATACGTCCACACCGTGGACGTGTTGGCCTCCACCCGCTCGCCCATGTTGAACACCGGGCCGTTGCCGGCCAACAGGTTTCGCACCGTGCGCAGCACGATCAGCCCGTCGTCGGCGATCCAGCGGCGCTGCCAGGCCCCCCAACCGAACAGCAGGGCGACCACAGCCACGCTGACCCACAGGCTGATCCGCACGACCCGGTGGTAGCGGAACACCGGCCGAAACAGTGGCCTGCCCCTCGACCGGCCTCGCAGCATCGCCGCATTCAGGCCTTTGATGGGACCCGTGATGCCCTTCAGGCCTGGCAGTTTCGCGCTAGCCGAAGGCAACCGCGGCTCCAATAGTCGCGATCCACAACACGAACAGCAGCTGCAACACCCGGTCGCGCAGCGCGATGTCCTCGGGTTCCCCGGCCAGCCCGCCGTCGACGTCCACGGCGTAGCGCAGGATCGCGATGGTGAAGGGGACCATGGTCACCGCGTACCAGGACCCGGAGTGGTGGTCGCGCTCGAACGCCCACAGCCCGTAACACATCACGACCGCGGTGGCCGAGAGCGTCCAGACGAAGCGCAGGTAGGTGCTCGTGTAACTTTCCAGCGACTTGCGGATTGCCGCGCCGGTGCGCTCGGCCAGCTGCAGTTCCGCGTAGCGTTTGCCGGCCACCATGAACAGCGACGCAAACGCCGCCGACAGCAAGAACCACTGCGACAGCGCGATGTCGGTGGCCACACCGCCGGCGATGGCCCGCAGCAGATACGCCGACGACACGATGCAGATGTCAAGGACCGCTTGATGTTTGAGGCCGAAGCAGTACCCCAGCTGCATGGCGATGTAGACCACCATCACCACCGCGAGGTTGGGCTTGTGCAGCGGCAGCCACGCAACCGCCAGGGACGCCGCGCCCAAGAACACCGCCAGCACGTAGGCCAGCCACTCGGGCACCACCCCGGCCGCGATCGGTCGGTACCGCTTGGTCGGGTGTTCCCGGTCGGCCTCGACGTCGCGCACGTCGTTGACCAGGTAGATGCACGACGCCGCCAGGCTGAACGCCACGAACGCCACCGCCACCTGGGTCCCCATCAGGGGGTAGTCATAGTGGACGTCCTTGCTGCCCAGCGCGGCCACCGGCGCGGCCAGCACCAGCACGTTCTTGACCCACTGCCGCGGACGGATCGCCTTGATCACGCCGGTGACGACGTTGCTCGGAACCTTCGGGGCGTCGGTCACGTCACCGCACCCCTACCGACTTGTCGACCCGGAGCGCGAGGACGGCCACGGCGGCGCCCAGCGCGATGCCGGCGGCGACGTCGCTGGGATAGTGCACACCGGCCAGCACGCGCGACAGCGCCATCGGCGGTATCAGCATTGCGGGTAAGGGCAGCCCGGTCGCGCGGCCCAGCAGGATGGCCGCGGCCGTCGTCGACGTGGCATGCGCCGACGGGAAGCTCAGCTGGCTGGGCGTGCTGACGTTCACCGCGACGGCCGGATGATGCGGGCGCTTACGCCGCACCACCCGCTTGATCAGCACCGCGGCCGCGTGCGCGGCGAACGCGCCCCCGCCGGCCACCACAAACTCCCGCCGTCGTGCGGGAACAAACACCGCGCCCAGCAGCGATACGGTCACCCAGCCGATGCTGTGCTCGCCGAAGTGTGACAGGGCCCGCGCCGCGGGCAGCACGCCCGGCCGGTCCGCCAGCGCCGACTGCACAGCCACCATCAGGGCGACCTCGCCAGACGGAGGCTCGGCCGGTTCAGCCATGGTTTGCCGCCGCGCGGTCCCCGGCGGCCGCGGAATCGATGGGCAGCACCGTCTCCCACTTCTGCTTGCTGGACAGCACCGGCAGCGCTTCCCGATACACCCGGCGCATCTCGTCGAACCGCTTCGCCAGCTGGCGTTGCCGGCGCATCGACTGGAACAGCAGCGCGAACATCTTGGACCGGTCACGCTGCCGATAGACGACGCCGCAGCCGTCGGCGGTGGTGACGGTGACGCCGTCGACCGTGCACAACCGGAACCAGCGCGCGTCCTGGGTCGGCACGTTGTACTCCGGGCGCTGGTGGTGTTCGGGGTCCGCGGTCTTGAGGTTGTGCAGGATGCCGCGCGCCAGCCGGTAGCTGATGGTCAACGGGTTGACCGGCGGCTTCATCGCCTTGTTCTTGTGCAGCGGCGCCGGCAGTTCGCTGGCCGCCGGCAGCACCACCGCGTCCGGGTAGGCCGTGCGCATCGCCCGCACTTCCGGCAGCGCCGATTCCAGGATGGAAAAGATGTGCTCCGGCCCGGCCAGGAAGTCGTCGATGGCCCGGTTCTGGATTTCCACCGTCGAGTACTCAAGGCAGGCAAGGTGTTTCAGCGTCGCCTTGAAGTGGCTGCGGACCAGGCCGTTGACGTCACCGTTCCAGTGCAGCGCCGCGACCACCAACCGGTTGCGCAGGTGGAAGTAGGCCTGCCAGTCGATGGCGTCGTCCTTGTCGCTCCACGCCATGTGCCAGATCGCCGCACCCGGCAGGGTGACGGTCGGGTAACCGTGCTCGGCGGCACGCAACCCGTAGTCCGCGTCGTCCCACTTGATGAACAGCGGCAGCGGCTGCCCCAGCTCCTCGGCGACCTGGCGCGGGATCATGCAGGTCCACCAGCCGTTGTAGTCGACGTCGATGCGCCGGTGCAGCAGCTTGCTCTTCTCTTCGCTGTCGTCGAGCGGATACTCGGCGAAGTCGTGGTCGTACTCGGCGTGTGCGGCGGCCGTCCACATGAAGTTGGTCCGGTCCACCACCTCGCCCATGATGTGCAGGTGCGACGGCTCCTGCAGGTTGAGCATCTGGCCGCCTACCAGCATCGGCGACTTGGCGAAGCGATGCATGGCCAGCACCCGCAGGATCGAGTCCGGCTCGATGCGGATGTCGTCGTCCATGAACAGGATCTGCTGGCAATCGGTGTTTTTCAGCGCCTCGTACATGACCCGGCTGTAGCCGCCGGAGCCGCCGAGGTTGGGTTGATCATGAATGGACAGCCGGGCGCCCAACCGCTCGGCAGCCGCGGGGAAGTCCGGGTGGTCGCGCACCTTGCGGACGCCCTGGTCGGGCACGATCACCGCGCCGATCACGGCGTCCACCAGCGGGTCCGCGGTGAGTTCGCGTAGCGCGTTGGCGCAGTCCGCGGGCCGGTTGAAGGTGGGGATGCCGACGGCGATGTTGGCCGTGCCGGGGGCGGGCACGGTCGCGTACCAGCCGCCGCCGAGCAGGGTGACCGCGGTGTCGCTGGTGATGTCGAACCAGATCCAGCCGCCGTCCTCGAACGGCTGCAGGCCCACCTCGATTTCCAGGACGGCCGGCGCCTCGTCGGATCCGGCGAACTGGCGCCCCTCCACGAAGATGCGGGCCCCGGTGGCCTTGGTGCGGTAGACGTCGACTCGGCCGGAGCCGGACAGCTCGACCCGCAGCACCACCGAGGTGCAGATCGACCAGCGCCGCCAGTAGCTGGCCGGGAAGGCGTTGAAGTACGTGGCGAAGGACACCTCGGACTCTTTGCCGATCTGCAGCGACGTGCGGGTGGCCGCGTGGGCGCGCCGGGAGTTGGTGGCGGACTCCTCGAGGTACAGCTTGCGCACGTCGAGCGGTTCGCCCGGCCGCGGCAGGATGATTCGGGATAACAGGCTGACTGCACTCATTCGCGTGCACCTTCTTCTATCAGCGGGGCGCCGTCGCGCAGGTGCGGCGCGAGGACGTTGTCGTACATGCTCAGCGCGCTGGCAATGGCCATATGCATATCCAGGTATTGGTAGGTGCCCAGCCGTCCGCCGAACAGTACCTTCGACGACGCCGTCTCGGACTTCGCCCTCGCCCGATAGGCGGCCAACAGGGCGCGGTCGGCCTCGGTGTTGATCGGATAGTAGGGCTCGTCGTCGTCCTCGGCGAACCGGGAGAACTCCCGCATGATCACGGTCTTGTCCGTCGGGTAGTCGCGTTCGACGTGGAAGTGCCGGAACTCGTGGATGCGGGTGTAGGGCACGTCGGGGTCGTTGTAGTTCATCACCGGCGTGCCCTGAAAATCGCCGATCGGCAGCACTTCCAGCTCGAAGTCCAGGGTGCGCCAGCCGAGGCGGCCTTCGGCGTAGTCGAAGTACCGATCCAGCGGGCCGGTGTACACCACCGGCGCGTCGGGGCTGTCGGCCCGCAGCTGTTCGCGGACGTCGAACCAGTCGGTCTCCAGCCGTACCTCGATGCGCTCGTCGGCGGCCATGTTGCGCAGCCAGGCGGTGTAGCCGCCGACGGGCAGGCCCTCGTAGGTGTCGCTGAAGTACCGGTTGTCGAAGGTGTAGCGCACCGGCAGCCGGGTGATGTTGGCCGCGGGCAGCTCCTTCGGGTCGGTCTGCCACTGCTTGGCGGTGTAACCCTTGACGAACGCCTCGTACAGCGGCCGGCCGATCAGCGAGATCGCCTTCTCTTCGAGGTTCTGCGCCTCGGCGGTGTCGATCTCGGCAGACTGCTCGGCGATCAGCCGCCGCGCCTCCTCGGGAGTGAAATACCTGCCGAAGAACTGCGACACCAGGCCCAGCCCCATCGGGAACTGGTAGGCCTGGCCGTTGTGCATCGCGAACACCCGGTGCTGATAGTTGGTGAAATCGGTGAACTGCCGCACGTAGTCCCACACCCTCTTGTTGGAGGTGTGAAACAGGTGGGCGCCGTACTTGTGGACCTCGATACCGGTCTGCGGCTCGGGCTCAGAGTAGGCGTTGCCGCCGATGTGGGACCGACGGTCGACGACGAGCACGCGCTTTCCGAGTTGGGTAGCCACGCGCTCGGCAACGGTCAGGCCGAAGAATCCGGAGCCGACGACGAAGAGGTCATAGCGACCAGAAGGAGAAGTCATCGGTTGCCTAGGTTATCCGACCTTGCTCCCAAAACCCGATTTGACGACGCGCAACCGGGCGGGGTTTGGCCGCCGAAAGCTCGGTTCGACCCGACGGCGATGCGAGTCATCGCGCAGGTAGCGATTGGCTCACGATTCGATCTCGCCACTCTAGTCACAAGAACCACACTCGTACCATCGAACATGTGAGGTTCATGCCGTGCACGACGGGCAGAGACGGACCGCACAACGAATAGTCCCGATTAAGGGTCCAGATTGAGGAGACTTCCGTGCCGAACCGACGCCGACGCAAGCTTTCTACAGCATTGAGCGCGGCCGCCGCCCTGGCAGTCGCGAGTCCTTGCGCATATTTCCTTGTCTATGAATCGACCGCAGAAACCAAGCCGGCCGAACACCGCGAGTTCAAGCAGGCGGCGCAGATCACCGACCTGCCCAACGAGCTGATGTCCGCCCTGAGCCAGGGGTTGTCGCAGTTCGGGATCAACCTGCCGGGCGTCCCGAGCTTGACCGGAACCAGCGGCCTGACCAGCCCCGGCCTGGGCGCCAGCCCGGGTCTTGGCACCAGTCCGGGCCTGGGCGCCACTCCTGGCCTGGGCACCACTCCGGGCCTGGGCACCACTCCGGGCCTGACGAGTCCCGGCCTGGGGGCATCGCCGGGCTCGCTCGCCGCGCCGGGCACCACCTTGACGCCGACGACGGGCGCCGGGGTCAACCCCGCGCTGTCGAACCCCGCGCTGACCAGCCCGGCCGGGGTGTCCCCGGGCCTGACCAGTCCCGCCGGAGCCAATCCGGCGATCGGCGCGCCGATCGGCGCTCCAGGGGAGGTGCCGATCGCGTCGGGCGCCGGATTGGACCCTGGCGCCGACGGGACCTACCCGATCCTGGGCGGTGACCCGGGGCTGGGCGGCGGCAGCGGCCTCTCACCGGTCTCCCCCGCGTCGGCCGCACCGGCCGGTGGCGGCGGGCTGCTCAACGACCTGATGCAGGCCGCGAACCAGCTGGGCGCCGGGCAGGCCATCGACCTGCTCAAGGGCCTGGTCATGCCGGCGATCATGCAGGGCATCCAGGGCGGGGCTCCCGCCGCCGGCGCGGCCGGGGCCGGGCTGCCCGCGGGTGGCATCCCGACGCCGTCCATCCCTGCGGGTCTGGGCGGGGCCGCGCTGCCGGGGGCCGCGGGTGCCGCGCTGCCGGGCGCTGCGGGGGCCGCGTTGCCAGGCGCCGCGGGGGCGGCGGGAGCCGCACTGCCGGGTGCCGCGGGCGCCGCATTGCCAGGCGCCGCAGGCGCCGCGGGAGCCGCGCTACCGGGGGCGGCCGGCGCACCCGCCGCGCTGGCACCCGCCGCGGGAGCGGCAGTGCCCGCGTTGACCGGCGCCGCCGCGCCGGTGGAAGTCCTGCCGACCGGATAACACCGGGCCTAACCAGGGGAGCCTGTTACCTGACGGCACCGCAGAGTCTCGAAATTCTGCGGTGCCGTCGAACAGGTTTCTCAGCCCCTATACCGTGTCGACACACCAATACCAATAGGCACACGCGTAACATCGCCTGGTGCCGTCCCGCAGTCGCGCACCCACGATGATGCTCACCGCTATCGCGGCGACCGTCGTGATCGTCGCGTGGCTGATGCTTCCGACGCGCCCGAACTCCCCCGCACCGCCGCCGCCGCGCGACACGCAGCTCTCCGAGCAACCTCTCGTCGGGCTCGGTGGCGGCGTCACGGTGCGCGAGCTCACCCAGGCCACCCCGTTTTCCCTGGTCGCGCTCACCGGTGACCTGGCGGGCACCTCGGCGCGCGTGCGCGCGAAGCACGCCGACGGCGCTTGGGGAGCCTGGTATCAGACCGAATACCAAACGGGTGCGCCGGACAAGGAAGGTCCGCGCAGTACCGATCCGGTGTTCGTCGGCGCCACCACCACGGTGCAGGTCGCGATCACCCGCCCGCTCGACGCGGCGGTCACCCAGGCGCCCGCCGGGCCGACGGCCCCGGCCCCGGGTCTGGGGTACCGCCCGGCCAGCACGGAACATCCCTTCGGGGAGAACATCACCGCGGTACTGATCTCCCCGCCCGAGGCCCCCGCCGGATCGCATTGGACACCGCCGTCGCGGGTCATCCAGCCGGGCCAGGCCCCCAGCATCATCAGCCGCGCGGAGTGGGGCGCCGACGAATCGCTGCGCTGCGGCACCCCGCAGTACGACACCGGAGTTCGCGCCGCCGTCGTCCACCACACCGCGGGCAGCAACGACTATTCACCGCAGGAGTCGGCCGGGATCGTCAAGGCCATCTACACGTATCACAGCAAGACCCTGGCCTGGTGTGACATCGCGTACAACGCCCTGGTCGACAAGTACGGGCAGGTGTTCGAGGGCAGCGCGGGCGGACTGACCAAAGCGGTCGAGGCGTTCCACACCGGCGGATTCAACCGCGACACCTGGGGCGTGGCGATGATCGGCAACTTCGACGACGTGCCGCCCACTCCGCTGCAGCTGCGCGCCGTCGGTCGGTTGCTCGGCTGGCGCCTGGGCATGGACAGCGTCGACCCCAAGGGCACGGTGGCACTGGAGTCCTCGGGCAGCCACTTCACGACGTTTCCCGCCGGCTCGGTGGCAAACCTGCCCACCATCTTCACCCACCGCGACGTCGGCAACACCGACTGCCCCGGCAACGCCGCCTACGCGCTGATGGACGAGATCCGCGACATCGCTTCGCATTTCAACGATCCGCCGGAAGAGCTGATCAAGGCGCTGCAGGGCGGCGCGATCTACGAGCACTGGCAGGCGATCGGCGGGATGAACAGCGTGCTGGGCGCACCGACGTCGCCCGAAGCGAGCGGACTCGGTGCCAGCCGTTACGCCACCTTCGCCAAGGGCGCGATGTACTGGGCACCGGAGATCGGCGCCCAGCCGGTCACCGGTGCCATCTACGACGCCTGGGCCTCGCTGAGCTACGAACGTGGCCCGCTCGGGCTGCCGACAGGCGCGGAACTGCAAGAGCCGCTGCAGATCACGCAGAACTTCCAGCACGGCACCCTGAACTTCAACCGGCTCACCGGCAACATCACCCAGGTCCTCGACGGCATCACGAGCTCGCTGTCGACCGACCTGCCGAGCGGGCCGACCGTCCCGGCCGAGCACTTCTCGTTGCCCGCGCATCCGGGCAACTAGTCTGCTGATTTGTGCCGGAGACTCCCTATCTGACGATCGATCTCGACCGGGTGCGGGAGAATTTCCGAAGGTTGCGGGCCGCGCTACCCGCAGCGCGGGTCCGCTACGCGGTCAAGGCCAATCCGGCGGGTCCCATCCTGCGACTGCTCGCCGCCGAGGGCGCGGAATTCGACGTCGCGTCGGTCGGCGAGATCGACGCGTGCGCCTCGTCGGGGATCGCCGGCCGGCTCATGACGTTCGGCAACACGGTCAAGAAGCCGGCGGAGATCGGCCGGGCCCACACGCTGGGGGTGCGCCGGTTCGCGTTCGACACCGACGGCGGGCTGGCCGCGATTGCCGCGCACGCTCCCGGCGCGGGCGTGGAATGCCGCATCGCGCCGGTGTTTCCGTCGTCGGTGACGCCGTTCGGGCACAAGTTCGGCTGCGCCGTCGACGAGGCCGCGGGGCTATTGCGGCGGTCCCAGGCATTGGGATTGCGCGCTGAGGGGGTGTGCTTCCACGTCGGCTCACAACAGCTGGACCCGGCGGCATGGGAACTCGGGATACGCAGTGCTGCTTTAATCTTCGAGGCCGTCGGGGAGCTCACCACCATCAACGTCGGGGGCGGGTTCCCGCTCGGCTACGCCGACGGCGCGCCGGGCATGGAGGTGGTGACCGGCGCCATCGCTTCAGCGCTGACACGCCACTTCGGCGCCGAACCACCGCGGCTCGTGGTGGAGCCGGGGCGCCTGCTCGTGGCTTCGGCGGGAGACATCCGCTGCGAGGTGGTTTCGGTGCGCACCGGGACCGACGGCAGGCGTTGGGTGTACCTGGACGTCGGGCGCTACGGCGGCCTCGCCGAGACGGAGAACGAATACATCCGCTACCAGTTGCGCACCGATCGCGACTCTGATCCCGTTGCCGACGCCGTGGTGGCCGGCCCGACCTGCGACGGCGACGACGTGCTCTACCAACGGTACCCGCTGCCGGTCACGCTGCGGGCCGGCGACGTCGTCGACATCGAGGACGCCGGCGCGTACTCCGCCAGCTACGCGTCGGTGTCATTCAATGGCTTTGCCCCGCTGGCAACGTATTTCGCGGGTCGAGCGCCCGCCGTCGACATCGTCGAGCCGTTGGCGCCCGGGCTGACCCGCACCTGGCACCTCGCCGAGGTCATCTGCGACGTGCGAACTCCGTTCCAGCATCTGGTGATCGGTCGCACCGAGCAGGGCATCGCGTTGTTCAGTGACGGCGAGCGGCAGAGCACCGAGTTCAGTCAGCTGGTGTATCACGAGGCGCTACTGGTGCCGGCGCTATTGCTGGCCGACACGATCGAGCGGGTGTTGGTCATCGGCTCCGGCGAGGGGGTGGTCAGCCACTTGGCCGTGGCCGCCGGCGCCACGCATGTCGACCATGTCGACATCGATCTCGACGCCGTGCGGCTGTGCGCCGAGCATCTGCCCTACGGCTACTCCTTGGACGAACTGTCCAGGGCGGAAACCGGACTCGGCCCCGTCACGATGCACTACCGCGACGGGTGGAGTTTCTTGGGCGAGTGCACCATGCGGTACGACGTCGTCGTCGTCGACCTTCCCGACGAACGAACCGAGCCCGCGCAGCATAACCGGTTGTACGAGTCGGACTTCCTGCGGAGGTGCCGCGAAATCGGCGGCGTCGTCGTCTTCCAGGCCGGCTGTCCCACGCTGTGGCGCAACGAGTCGCTGCGCCGGTCATGGCAGCGATTCCACGAAACCTTCAGCACGGTCGTCTATTTCGGCAGCGACGAGCATGAGTGGGCGTTTCTGTCGGGTGTGGCGTCGTTCGCCGGGGATCCTCTTGAGGTGATGACGGACCGGCTGGCGACCCTGCCTTTCCGGCCGCAGACCATCGACGCCGAGACGCTGGCCGCGGCCACTATCGCGCCGAAGGCACTGCGGTCTATGGGGCGTGGGGATTAGGCGTCGGCGCTTGCCGGCCGGCGCTTTGTGCACGCTCGAATTTGGGGCTTCCGCGAGTCCCAGGCGTCACAAGAAAGTTGGCATATGTCGCTTTGCCCGCCTCACAGCGACAACTCCCGACAATCGCTGCGCCACAGAGCAATTTGCCGCTCGGAGGTGGGCAAAGACGCACATGCTTCCGTTCCCGTGGCTAGAGTGACGGATGGTGCACGACCGCCGGCGACGTCCTACAGAATCGCCACCGCCACCACGATGCCCAACGCGAACTGCGACGCGGCCACCATCAGCGAGTCGTAGCTGAACTCGTCGGCGTCGAACAGGGTGTCCATGTCGATGCCGATCACCAGCGCGGCGATCCGCATCATCACCACCTGCGCGACGATCCCGACGAAGCCGAAAATCGCCGACCCGACAAGCCCTTCCACCAGCTTGCCCGACGACGCGTAGATCGCCAGCACCACGATCAGCGCCATGCTCACCATGCCGGCGGCGGCGACGACGATCGCGTTCGGCTTCCCCGCGTCGACCATCTTGCGCAGCGGTCCCGGCGTGGTGAGGTCGATCGCGTAGAAGCCGACGATCATCAGCACCAGCCCGACGATCGCATACAAGACGATCGCACCGACCCCGCGGGCGAGCACATTCCAGTAGCCCGCATCCCAATAGCCCGACAGCGCCAGGGTGGTTGTCGTCATCGATGATCTCCGTTCATTTCAGAGGAATCCGGTGTGGGACGAAAGCGGCGCCGTCATCGGTCACCAGTCCGGCGGTTTCGCGAATACCTAACCCGGCCGACGAATCCCCCACCAACCAGGCGCCCAACGCCGGCCGCATGTCGTCGAACTGCGGCAGCGGATCCAGCAGCTGGTAAACGAACCCCTCTTCCCCGTAGACACCGCCGGTGGCGGTCTCCATCCCGGCTCCGACGATCGTGATGTTCGCCCCCTCGCGGCCGAGCTTCGGTTTGCGAACGTATTCAGTCAGCTCGTGCGGATCGTCCAGGTACGCGGGCAGCAAGTTCGGGTGACCCGGATACATCTCCCAAAGCACCGCCAGGATCGCCTTGTTCGACAACAGCGTCTTCCACAGCGGCTCCACCCACGCCGTCTGCGGCATGCTCGCCACCACGTGCTTGCCGAACTCGTCGTCGAGCACCCACTCCCACGGGTAGAGCTTGAAAACTCCGTGGATCTGCGAGTCCTCCAGATCGACGAACCGCTCCAGGGCGGAATCCCAACCCAGGTCCTCGATCATCAGGCCGACCGTCTGGAAACCCGCTTCGGCGGCGGTCTCCTGCATGTAGGTGGTCGTGATCTGGTCCTCGCCAGTCGCTTCCACCCCCGACCAGGTGAAATGCAGCTCGCCGCTGGGCAGCGCGTCCCCCAACACCTTCCAGCGGTCCACCAGCTGCTCGTGCAGCGAGTTCCACTGGTCGTCGGCCGGAAACTTGTCCTTAAGCCAATACCATTGCAGGATAGCGGCTTCCAGCAGCGTGGTCGGCGTATCGGCGTTGTACTCGAGCAGCACAGCGGGCCGGCGCCCGTCGTAGCGTAAGTCGAAGCGGCCGTACACATGTGGGTCGGACCGACGCCAGGATTCGGCGATGGCCGGCCAACTCCATTCCGGCAGGCCGAAATCCGCATACCGCTCCATCAGCACCACTTGCTCGACGGCGTTCAGGCACATCGAGTGCAGCAATTCGACGTCGGCCTCCAGCGCCAGGATCTCGTCCATGTCGAATTCGTAGTAGACCGACTCGTCCCAGTACGGCCGGTCCCGACCGCGCGCGTCGCGCGCCGGCAACCCGTACACCAGCCCTTGGGATTCCACGATCGACTGCCAGCCAGGCCGCGGCTGCGTCCGAGCGCGCTTCACGAGCCGCCGCCGCCGAACTTGCCCCCGAGCCCGCCGCGCTGAATGGTGCTGCCCGAACCGGTCTTGATCGTCGCGCCCGACGGGCGGGTAGTCGTTCCGCCGATCGGCCGCGAACCGATGCCGCCCGAACTGCCGTAGTAGTACCGGTATTGGTGTCCGCCGTAGAAGAAAAAGCCGTTGAGGCCCGACGTGTGGCCCGTGCAGTAGCTGTCCGGGACGATCACCGGCTGGCCGTTCGGGTCATCCCGGACGCACTGGGCCATCACAGTGGGCGCCGAAAACGCCCAATACCCAAGTCCCGCAACCAGGCCCACCACCCCGACGCCCGCGCCGGCGCCGATCAGCCGGCGGTTCCGCTTCTTTCGCTTCTCCTCCGCCGCGAGGCGGGCCTCCTCCAGCTCGCGCTGCTTCTGCTCGTACTTGTCCCGGGCGCGCAACTCGGCGGGCGTCGGCGGGCGCGGCTTCGCGGTGGCCGCATCCTGGGACTTCATGCTGCCGCCGGACGCGAATTTGCCGGGCTCGCCGCCGAGCGGACCGACCTTGCGCGCGACGGGCTTGACCGGGACGGCGGGAGGCGGCACCGGTGTCACGATCGGCGGTTCCTCGCCGAAGGCAGGCACCGGCGGCGGCGGCGGCACCGGCGGAAGCGGCGCCGCGACCGTCGGGTCCGCGCCTACGTCGGGCAGCTTGGGCAACGTCTTGGGGAACGCGGATTCCTCGTCCCAATTGAAGGTGGGCGCGTCCCAGTCGAACGACGGCGCCTCCGGGTCAGACCACGGCGGTTTCGGCTTGGCGGCCGTGGGTTCCTCACCCGCGCTGCCAGGCTTCTTCTCCGGCTCACCCTTTCCGGGTGGCGGGTCGTCGTCCGACGCCACTAGCTGTCCTCGGGCCGAAACGGTCGCACGACCGGCAGTCTTTCACACCGGCGCGGCGTTGGGCGATAGCCGAGCCGTCCGTTCTACGCCCACCAACGCTCGAGCACGCGCGCGACGCCGTCGTCGCTGTTGCGCGCGGTGACCTCGTCGGCGGCGTTCAGCACCTCGGGATGCGCATTGCCCATCGCCACACCACGGCCGGCGCGAATCAGCATCGGCAGGTCGTTGGGCATGTCGCCGAACGCGACCACCTCGTCGTCGCCGATTCCCAGCGGGCGCGCTACCTCGGCCACGCCGCTGGCCTTGCTGATCCCCTGCGGCACGATCTCGATCAGCCCGTTGTTGGTCGAGTAGGTGATATCGCCCTGGATCCCGGCGTGTTTGGCCAGTTCAGCGGCCATGTCCGCGCTGCGCGCACCGCTCTTGCGGATCAGCAGCTTGACCGCCGGCGCGCTGAGCAGATCAGCGTAGGAGACCTCGGTGTTGTCCGGGTTGAGCCAGGCGTGTTCGTACCCCGGCGAGCTGACGAACTGCGGGGTCGCGGAGTCGTGGGCGCGCTCGCCGATGCGCTCGACGGCCAGCCCCGCGCCGGGGATCGCCCGGATCGCGATCTCCGCCGCCTCGGCCAGCTCAACGACGGACAGTGTGCGGGCCGAGATCACCCGGTCGGTCGTCGGGTCGTAGAGGACCGCGCCGTTGGCACACACCGCCATGGGCGCGAAACCGAGGGCGTCGACGACGGGCCGAATCCACCGCGGCGGACGGCCGGTCGCGAGGATGAAGTGCGCACCACCGGCGACCGCGGCGCGCACGGCGGCGCGGGTACGCGGACTGATGGTTTCGTCGTCGTCGAATAGTGTGCCGTCGACGTCGCACGCGATGAGCGCCGGCGGAGTCGTCAGTTCCGGCCGCCTTGATAGTTCTGCTTGCCCTGCTTCTGCATCCGCTCGGTCAGTTCGGCGATCCGGAATTCCCTGGACTGTTCGGGGGTCGGTGCGCTGCCGCCCAGCCGTCGCGGCACCCAGGGCGCACCCTCGGGGTGGGGATACTCCTCCTGCACGCGATAGAGCATCTCGTTCATCGCCGTGCGCAACGCCGCGTTGAGCGCGTCGGGCCCGCCCTCCGGCGGCATCGGCGCGCCGACCGCCACGGTGATCGGAACCTTGGCGCGCCACAGGTTCTTTGGATGGTCCTTCGGCCAAATCCGGTGCGCTCCCCAGACGATCATCGGGATCAGCGGCACCCCGGCCTCGATTGCCAACCGGGCCGCCCCGGTCTTGAACTCGCGGAGTTCGAGGCTGCGGCTGATAGTGGCCTCCGGGTGCAGCCCGACGAGTTCGCCGTCACGCAACCGCTGCGCGGCCACGGCGTAGGCTTCTGCCCCCTCGCTGCGGTCCACCGGGATCAGTTGGGCGTGCTTGATCACGTAGTTGACGGCCTTCACGTCCTGCATTTCGGCCTTGATCATGAATCGCAGCCTGCGCCGTCGCTCGTAGGCTGCGATCGATGCGGGAATCCAGTCCACGTAGCTGGTGTGGTTGAGCGCGATCAATGCGCCGCCGCGCTCGGGGATCCGCTCGAGGCCCTGGTACGTGATCCTGTTGCCGTTCAGCGCCATCGCGGACGGAACCAGAAACTCCAACAACCGGAAGATCGGCTCGGCCATGACGTGGTCCCCCTTCCGTCCTCTACAGCGACTGCTGCGGTGTGCGACCGGCGGCCTTGGCCGCGATCTCGTCGGCGTCCAACTGTGCCGCCTCCGCCGGGGTCGGGGCGCTGCCACCCAGCCGCCGCGGCACCCAGTACGCCCCGGCCGGCCGCGGATAGCGCTCTTGCACCTCGTCCAGCAGTGCCGTCATCGACTCGCGCAGCGCAGCGTTCGTCGCGGG
Organism: Mycobacterium sp. NGS68; assembly: GCF_059812195.1. Lineage (NCBI taxonomy): Bacteria > Bacillati > Actinomycetota > Actinomycetes > Mycobacteriales > Mycobacteriaceae > Mycobacterium > Mycobacterium sp. NGS68. The sequence continues at coordinate 90,299 of NZ_JCALCE010000001.1, forward strand.
GATGTCCGCGCCGGCCCGAAAAGGCGCACCGACCTGCACGCTAACAGGAAACTTCTTGCGGCCTAGCTGTTTTGGATGATCCTTCGTCCAGACGCGCTGAGCACCCCAGACAATCACGGGGATGATCGGCACTTCCGCCTCGACGGCCATCCGGGCCGCTCCCGACTTGAACTCCTTCAGCTCGAAGCTGCGGCTGATCGTGGCCTCGGGGTAGACCCCCACCAGCTCGCCCTCGCGCAGCCGTTGCACCGCCACCGAATAGGCGCCGGCCCCGGAGCTGCGGTCTACCGGGATCAGTCGGACCTGCTTGATCAGCAGGTCGACGGACTTCACCCGTTGCATCTCGGCCTTGATCATGAACCTGATCCGCCGTCGCCGGCGATGCACGGCCAGCGCGACGGGCAGCCAGTCGACGTAGCTGGTGTGGTTGATGGCGATCACCGCACCGCCGCGCCGCGGAAGGTTCTCCAGACCGCCGTAGGTGATCCGGGCCCCGGTGGCGATTGCCAATGACCGGGCAACGTTCACCAGGACGCGATAGGTGGGCTCCACGCTCACCTCACTGCTCCGGCGTACCGGCCCGCTGGTCGCGGCGCGCGGCCCGCGCCGCCGCTTCCTCGACGTCCAGGCGCGTCGCTTCGGCCATGGTCGGCGCCCCGCCGCCCAGGCGGTGCGGCACCCAGAATTCGCCCGCCGGATGCGGCCCGTACTGCTCTTGCGCGCGATCCAGCAGATGCTGCATCCGCGAATGCAGCAGGGCGGTCAATTCCGGGACGGCCAGCGTGGGTTCGATCGGCTCGCCGACGATGATCGAGATCGGCACCTTCGGCCGCCACAGTTTCTTGGGGTGGTCCTTGGTCCACACCCGCTGGGCGCCCCACACGACGTGCGGAATGATCGGCACCCCGGCCTCGACGGCCATCCGGGCGGCGCCCGACTTGAATTCCTTGATCTCGAAGCTGCGGCTGATCGTCGCCTCGGGATACACGCCGACCAGCTCGCCGTCCTTCAGATTGCGGACGGCGGCCTCGTAGGACGCGGCGCCGGACGCCCGGTCCACCGGGATGTGCCGCAGGCTGCGCATGATCGGCCCGGTGATCTTGTGGTCGAACACCTCCTGCTTGGCCATGAACCGCACCTTGCGGCCGAGGCCCTGCTGGTAGGTGGGCAGGCCCGCCAGCATGAAGTCGAGGTAACCGGTGTGGTTGATCGCGATGACCGCGCCGCCGCTGGTAGGCAGGTTTTCCACACCCGAGACGGTTATCTTCAGACCCTGTACACGAAAGAGCAGCCGGACAATCTGAATGACGGTCCCATACACCGGTTCCACAGCCAACCAGCCTAGTGCGCCGGGCCCCGTACCGCCGAAAGTGCTCCGAGACTCATGGAAAGGGGCGCGTTGTCTTTCCCGTCGTCCCCGCCGCCGGTGCCTGCGGTAGTGCGCCGATTGGCCGACGGCCGGGCGGTGCGCGCGGTCTGGGCCAACGAGCTGGGCGGCGTCACGTTCCGGGTGGGCCCCGGCGGCTCGGGCACGGAATTCGTCAAGGTGGCCCGCTCTGACTTCGCCGGCGAGGCGCGGCGCCTGCGCTGGGCGGGCCGCTACGTGACGGCGCCTCCGGTCGTGGATTTCGGGGTCGACGACGGGCTCGGCTGGCTGCGCACACGCGGGCTGGCGGGCTTGTCCGCGGTCCATCCGCGCTGGCTGGCCGCCCCTGACGTGGCCGTGCGGGCGATCGGCACGGGCCTGCGCACGCTGCACGACCGGTTGCCGACGATGTCGTGTCCGTTCGACTGGTCGGCGACCGCCCGGCTGGCGGCGCTGACGCCGGCGGCTCGCGCCCGCGTGGGTGAGCCGCCGCCGGTCGACAAGCTGGTGGTGTGCCACGGCGACGCGTGCGCGCCCAACACCCTGATCGACGAGGACGGCCGCTGCAGCGGACATGTGGACTTCGACAGCCTCGGGGTGGCCGACCGGTGGGCGGACCTCGCGGTGGCCACGCTGTCGCTGGGCTGGAACTACCCCGGCCGCTCGCTCGAGAACGCCCTCTTCGCCGCCTACGGGGTGGCGCCTGACCCGTCGCGCATCGACTACTACCGGCGCCTCTGGCAGGGCGAGGATGCGGCCCCCGGCGGCCCCTCGCGCTAAGCTCGTGGCTACTCCGAACCGTTATTCGAAGCGGCCCAGAAAGGTATTCGTGCAGGTCACCAGCGTCGGCCACGCCGGCTTTCTGATCCAGACCCAGGCGGGCAGCATCCTTTGCGACCCGTGGGTCAACCCCGCCTATTTCGCGTCCTGGTTTCCGTTTCCGGACAACAGCACGCTGGACTGGGACGGCCTGGGACAGTGCGACTACCTCTATATCTCGCACCTGCACAAGGATCACTTCGACGCGAAGCTGCTGACCGCGCACGTCAACAAGGACGCGGTGGTCCTGCTGCCCGACTTCCCCGTGCCCGACCTCCGCAACGAGCTGCAGAAGCTAGGTTTCCACCGGTTCTTCGAGACGACCGACTCGGTCCAGCACCGGATCGAGGGAGCCAAGGGTGGCCTCGACATCATGGTCATCGCGCTGCGTGCGCCCGCCGACGGGCCGATCGGCGACTCGGCGCTGGTGGTTTCAGACGGCACCACGACGGTTTTCAACATGAACGACGCCCGGCCGGTCGATCTGGATCCGCTGGCCGCCGATTTCGGCCACATCGACGTGCATCTGCTGCAGTACTCCGGCGCGATCTGGTACCCGATGGTGTACGACATGCCGGAGCGCGCCAAGGAGGCCTTCGCGATCCAGAAACGGCAGCGCGGGATGGACCGCGCCCGCCAGTATGTGGCGCAGGTGGGGGCCACCTGGGTGGTGCCGTCCGCGGGCCCGCCGTGCTTCCTGGACCCGGAGCTGCGCCACCTGAACGACGACCAGGCCGACCCGGCCAACATCTTCCCCGACCAGATGGTGTTCCTGGACCAGATGCGCACCCACGGTCACGACCGGGGCCTGCTGATGATGCCGGGCTCGACCGCGGATTTCACCGGCTCGGAGTTGAATTCGCTGGATCATCCGCTGCCCACCGACCAGGTCGAGGCGATCTTCACCACCGGCAAGGCCGACTACATCGCCGCCTACGCCGAGCGGATGGCGCCCGTGCTGGCGGCCGAGCGGGCGTCGTGGGCATCCGCCTCCGGCGAGCCGCTGCTCGAGCCGCTGCGTGCGCTGTTCGAGCCGATCATGCTGCAAAGCGACGAGATCTGCGACGGCATCGGGTATCCGGTCGAACTGGTGATCGGACCCGAAACCGTGGTGCTGGACTTCCCGAAACGCGCAGTGCGCGAACGTATTCCCGACGAGAAAGTGCGCTACGGGTTTGCGATCGCGCCGGAGCTGGTGCGTACCGTGCTGCGGGACCGGGAACCGGACTGGGTCAACACCATCTTCCTGTCCACACGGTTCCGGGCATGGCGGGTCGGCGGCTACAACGAATACCTGTATACGTTCTTCAAATGCCTGACCGACGAGCGCATCGCCTACGCCGACGGCTGGTTCGCCGAGACCCATGACGACTCCGCGTCGATCACATTGGACGGCTGGGAGATTCAGCGTCGCTGCCCTCACCTGAAGGCTGACCTATCGAAATTCGGTGTGGTGGAAGGCGATACATTGACCTGCAATCTGCACGGCTGGCAGTGGCGGCTGGGCGACGGCCGCTGCCTGACCACCCGGGGTCACGAACTGCGGAGTTCCCGGCTGTGACCGGCATTTACGACGACGGTGTCGTCCAACTGGATCGCGAGGCGATCACGCTGCGCCGCTACCACTTTCCCGACGGCACGGCGAAGATCATCGCGCTGGACCGGATCACCGCGTACAAGGTCGAGTCGCTGGGCCTGCTCACGCAGCGGTTCCAGTTCTGGGGCACTTCGGATTTACGGCGCTGGCTGCCGCTGGACGTGCACCGCCCGTTCAAGTCGACGTTGATCACGCTGGACGTACCGGGCAGCCGCTGGCGTCCCGCGTTTACCCCGGCCCGCCCGGACGAATTCACCGCACTGCTCGACGAGCTCCTAGATCAGCGCGGTTAGCGGCGCACCGGACGGAGTGCGCGAAGGCGCGATTGGGCCTGCCGTCGGCGACGCGGACGTAGACGGACTTCATCGCCGCGATGTACTCGGCCACGGATTCGGCGGCAATCGGGTTGTCGGGGAACAACACCGTCACCGTGGTCTCGTGCTGCAGCCGGTTGACCCACATCGAGACCTGGTGCGAAACGCGGCCCTCGTCGTAGATCCGGAAGTTCAGGTCCGAGTTAGCGACGGTGGACAGCGGCGCGATACTCGCGTCGAGGAAGGACATCACGAAATTGCCTGGCCGGGGCCGCTTCAGCCCGCTCTCCTCGGGCGCCAACTCCAGCACCCGGTCGAACGGGACTGTCGCCAAACCTATTCCGGCGTCGAAGCAACTCTGTGCGGCACGCGCGGCGTCCTCGAAGAAGGTCTCGGTGGCCGGGACGGTAATGGGAACGAGGCCGGTGAACCACCCGGTGGTCATGAGTTCCGTTGGCGTCCTGCGGGTGTCGGTGGTGGTGACCACGGAGAAGTCTTCGACGCCGGTCAGCTCGCGCTGGGTGAGCGCGGCGCACCCAAACACACCGCCGCTGAAGCGCGCGCCCGCCGCAACACACGCGGACTCGAACCGGTCCGTCTGCTTTTCGTCCAAAATCCTTACGGTGAGCAGCTTTCCGGCATAGTTCGCCGACAGATCACCGAGCGGCAGCGGGAAGTACGGCAAGGTTCCGCCGTTGTTCTTCGCGAATTCGATCCACCCGCGCACCTTGGGCGAGTTCACGTTCAATTTCGCCGATTCCGCGCGCTGGCTCAGACAGTAGTCGAGATAGCGGCCCGCCTCCGGCAATTCGACGGGCCCATTCCCCGCCACCAAAGCCCCGTACATCATGTGGATCTCCATGAACAGGACACCGATAATCATCGGGTCGACACAGAGATGGGCGATGCTCGCGTAGAACGTGAAATGGTCGGCGCTCTGAATTACGCCGAACAGAAAGCAATCCCACTGCAGCGGGTGCGGGGTGGAGAGGTGCTCGCGCAGCTCCTCCGGTGTCACGTCCTTGTGCTGCACCGGAACTAGCTCGATGTCGTGCGGGTCGGTGACCGTGTGGCGAACGATCTTGTCGCCGCCTTCGTACTCAAACCAGCTGTGGTAGGTGTCGTGCCGGCGCAAGTGGGCGTTGATGGCGTAGCTCATCGCGCGGATGTCGCAGCGGCCCGGCAGATCCCACGTGAAGATCATCAGGCGGGAAAGGTCGAGGCCGCGCGACTGGTGTTCGCCGAAGCGGCGGAGGTGCTGGGTCTGCTGGTAGCTGGGCGGAATCGGGTTGACGGGGGCCTGCTGGATCTTGGCGTCGGCGGCGGGTGTCGCGTGCCAACAGACGACCGAGCCGGAATCCGGCACCCAATCATGGAGTGTTGTTATCCCGAACACGACGCCCTCCTGTATCTCTACGCTGGCCGGTCCGGAGACAGTCAGCGTCCGCCACCCGCCAAGCCAATTTCTGGCCGGCCATGAGTGGCGTCAGCACTGACGACAGGAGCCCCCTAGCGCCCACACCCCGAGTACCTTTAGGTAGTTTTTGTGACGTTACCCCGCAAGGCGCCCCCGAATGGGGCGAATGGCGGAAACAATCAGCTTGTATAACTACCCACACCACCCGCCGTTGGGCGATGTCGCTTTAGTAGCCTAGCCGCTCCAAACAACCTCTCGCATCACAACCTTCCCACAATTGAACTTGTGTTTATTTGTGGGCTCGGGGGTGGACACCCCGTTTCCGTCCGCGCCGCCAGCGCCGGAGGAGTACGGTTCCCCATCATGTGGACCACCGTGCTCGTCATGGCGATCTCGGTGATCTTCGAGCCGGTACGGCTCGGGTTGGCGGTGCTCATGCTGAACCGTCCGCGGCCACTGCTGCAGCTACTCGCCTTCTTGTGCGGCGGCCTCGCGATGGGCCTGAGCGTGGGCCTGGTGACGCTGTTCGTCCTGCGGGCCACCCCGCTGGTGGAAAACGGCAACTTCACCATCGCCAAGGTGCAGATCGCGACCGGCGTGATCGCGCTGCTGCTGGCCGGGCTGGTGGCTTCCAGCGTCGGGGCGCGCTTCAGTCGGCAACCCGTGGAGGCCGCGGTCGGCGGCCCCACGGTAGACGCCGGGGTGGCCCTGCTGGAGGGCACACCGCCCACTGGCCTGCGCAAACACTCTGAGCGGGTGCGGGAATTCTTGAAGGGCGACTCGCTGCTGGTCGCCGCGGTGAGCGGCCTGGGAACGGCGCTGCCGTCCGCCAACTACCTGGGCGCGATAGCCGTCATCCTCGCCTCCGGGGCCGCGCCGGCGGCGCAGGTTCAGGCCGTCGTCACCTTCAACGTCGTCGCGTTCACCCTGGTGGAGATCCCGCTGCTGAGCTACCTGATCGCGCCCGGCAAGACGCGCGAATTCATGGCCAGGCTGCAGGGCTGGTTGCAGACGCGGAGCCGACGGGAGGCCGCGATTCTGCTAGGAGTGGTCGGCGTGTTCATGCTGACGCTCGGGCTGACGAGCCTCTGACCAGCTTCCCCGCGCGGGCGCCGCTAGGCGGTTTCTAAGAGTCCGGTACTTCCGTCCCTTATTCGGCATGTGAGCGGTAGCATGGCCACTACATCTACCGGCGTGCTGTTGATCCCTGTGGTCTGTTGGATCTCTGTGGTCTTGTTGGGCGTGTCGGGTCAGATCACGACGACGGCCGTTGTCGGTGGGCTCTTAGGGGGAGTCATGAAGAAGGTGCTGGTCGGCACCGTCGCCGCGGGAATGTTGGGCTCAGCGGCCATCTTCGGCAACGGCGTCGCCGCGGCCGACACCGCGCTCATCGTCCCCGGCACCGCGCCGTCGCCCTACAAGCCGCTGCGCTCGCTGTACCACTTCAACCCGGCGACCGACCCGCAGATCGGCCAGAACTTCTACAACCCCGCCTCGGCCCGCGTCGTCGTCCCGTACCCGGGCAGCTTCTGGCCGGTCACCGGCATGAACTCACCGACCATCGGCCAGTCCGTGAACACCGGGGCGAACAACCTCGACGCGGCGATCCGGCGGACCAACGGCCCCATCTCGGCGGCCGGGCTTTCGCAGGGCACCCTGGCGCTCGACCGCGAGCAGGCGCGGCTCGCGACCGACCCGCACGCGCCCCCAGCCGACCAGATCACGTTCATCAAGGCCGGTGACCCGAACAACCTGCTGAGCCACGTGTTCCGGCCCGGGACCCACGTGCCGATCATCGACTACACCGTACAAGGGCCGATCGAGAGCCAGTACAACACGATCAACGTGGTCGGCCAGTACGACATCTTCTCCAACCCGCCCGAGCGGATGGGCAACCTGCTCGCCGTGCTCAACGGGATCACCGCGGGCGGCTACTACGGCCACAGCGCGACGGCCTTCGCGGACCCGTCTCGCGTTGCGCCCGGGGACATCACGACCACGGTCAACAGCCGCGGCGCCACCACCACGACGTACCTGATCCGCAACGAGGGCGATCTGCCGCTGGTCAAGGCGCTCGTGGACATGGCTCACCTGCCTCCCGAGGCGGTCGGACCGCTCAACGCGGTGCTGACGCCCATGGTCGACCGTGCCTACGGTCCGCCGCAGGGCCCCACCCCCAACCCGACTGACGTGATCAACGGCGTCAAGGGGGCCCACAACATCATCCCGGCGATCTCCATACCGATCGAGAGCACCAACGCCGGCATCACCGCGGTCACTACCGGCTTCTCCATCGCCAACATTGCAGGCCGCGCCGCCTCGGCGGTCCCCAACGCCCTGCCCGCCGCGAAGGCCGGCCCCAACCCGCTCTCCGCCGCGAAGGTGGGCGCCAACGCGCTCCCGGGCAAGGGTGGTCCGGGGCCGGGCAAGGGTGGTCCGCTGTCGAAGGTGGGCGACCTGCTGCCCAAGGGCAAGAAGTAGTCGACGGGGAGGTAGCCGCGGTCCGGCGGCTGCTGGACGGTGTCGGCCTCGAGTCGACGATCGACGTGCATACGCACTTCATGCCGCACCAGGTGATGAAGAAGGTGTGGGCCTACTTCGATCGGGCCGGTCAGCTATTCGATCGCGAATGGCCGATCTCGTATCGGGTCGACGAACAAACCCGGCTGGTCCGGTTGCGCGATTTCGGCGTCGAGGCCTTCACCTCGCTGGTGTATCCGCACAAACCGGACATGGCCGAGTGGCTGAATGCCTGGGCGGCGCAATTCGCCTCTGACACACCGGATTGCATCCACACGGCAACGTTCTATCCCGAACCGACGGCGGCCGGTTACGTGCGCCGGGCGATCGCTGACGGGGCGCGAGTGTTCAAGGCCCACGTTCAAGTCGGTGATTATTCGCCGACGGATCCCCAGCTGGAACCCGTGTGGGCCGCGTTGGAGGAGACGCAGGTCCCCACCGTCATTCACGCCGGCTCCGGACCGGCGCCGGGCACCTTCACCGGCCCGGGGCCGGTCGCCGAAGTGCTGCGCCGTCATCCCGCGCTGCGGCTGATCATCGCGCACATGGGCATGCCCGAGTATTCGCATTTCATCGAACTCGCCCATCGGTATCCGGGTGTCTACCTGGACACCACCATGGTCTTCACGGACTTCACCGAACAGCTGCATCCGTTCCCGCCGGCCGCAGTCACCGATCTTCGCACGCTGGCCGACAAGGTGCTGTTCGGCAGCGACTACCCGAACATCCCGTATTCGTACCCGCACGCCATCGAATCGATCACGCGGCTGGGCCTGGGCGACGAGTGGTGCCGAAAGGTCCTGCGCGCCAACGCGTCGCAGCTATTCGGCTAAGCACCCGAGGTGAGGGCATCGGCCGTCGGCCCGGGCTCAGGGCCTCACCGAGTGTGGAGGATATGGACGCCCGGCAAATCCATCCATAACCCCCACGCTCCACGCGCGAACTCAGGCCCCTAGAGCCGGAGGCCGTCGGCCACCGAGTAGCCGATCAGGTCCTCTTCTTCCCACTCCAGGACCTCTCTCTCGGCGTCGGGCAGCAACCGGCGCCGGGCGGGCGGCGCCTTGACGCCAGCGCCGCGCCCGAACCGCGGCCAGCGGGCCGGCCACTGGAAGCCTTGGCCGCCACCAAGTTTCGACGGCCACCAGTTCGCCTTACCGATCAGCGCGGCGATGGCCGGCACCGTGATGGTGCGCACCAGGAAGGTGTCCAGCAGGAGCCCGACGCCGAGCACGAAGGCAGCCTGCACGGCGCTGGTGAGGCTGGAGAACAGCAGGCCGAACATCGAGGCGGCCATGATCAGGCCCGCCGCGGTGATCACGCCGCCGGTCGAGGTCACGGTGCGGATGATGCCGGAGCGCACGCCGTGCGGCGACTCGTCACGGATCCGCGAGATCAGCAGCATGTTGTAGTCGGCTCCCACGGCGACCAGGATGACGAAGGTCAGTCCGGGCACGCTCCAATGCATTTCGCCGCCGAGCAGGAATTGGAAGAAGACGACGCCGATGCCCAGGGCCGACAGGTAGGAAATGATCACCGAGCCGATCAGGTACAGCGGCGCGACGATCGCCCGCAGCAGCGCGATCAGGATCAGCAGCACGATGCAAATGGTCATGATGATGATCAGTTGCAGGTCGCTGTCGGAGTAGTCCCGCGTGTTCTTCAGCATGACGGGAAGGCCGCCGACCGAAATCTTGGCGTCGGCCAATGAAGTGTTCGGCTGGGCACCCCGCGCGGTGTTGGTGATCGAGTTGACCTGATCCATCGCGGCGGTGCTGAACGGGTTGTAGCTGGTTTGCACCAGGTAGCGCACCGCGTGTCCGTCGGGTGAGACGAACGCCGAGGCCATCTTCTTGAGCTGGTCGACCTTGAGCCCACGCAAGAGTTCCTGCGCCGTGCCAGGCAGGGGCGGCGCATCGTTCGGGCCGCCGATCGCGTACGCCAAAATCTGTGGCGGAACATAGAATCCCGACATCGACGGCGAGCCCGCGTTGTCCTTCATCGCCAGCAGGAACGCCGAGGCCTCACCCAGCCCGCCGCCCATCTTCTTGACCTGCTCCACCAGCAGCTGCACACCGTCGGCCAACTGCTTGCTGCCGTCGGCGAGCATGTTGGCGCCCTGCTTGACGTAGGTGATCTTCGACTGCATGCCGCCGGGACTGTTCATCCCCAGCTTGCCCATGGTGGCCATGACCGCGTTGAGTGCCTTGCGCAGGCCGGACACCGTGGACGCCAGGGTCTGCAGGGCGTTCGTCGACTGCAGCTGCCGGGCCAGCTCGGAGATCTTGCCCAGGGTTCCGTCGTCGCGGGCGGCGACGATGCGGTGCAGTTCGGCGCGGGCGCTGGCGCAGCCGGGATCCAGGTCGCAGGCCGGGCTGGTGTCGAGGGCGCCCAACACCGGGCTGGCCCATTCGCTGTTGTTCGCAACGAAATTGGAGTTCGCGCCGATCGCGTCGCCGAGCGACCGCATGCTGCCGATCAGCCGCTCGGCGCCCTCGAGTTGACCGAGGGCCTTGTTACCGCCGAGGTTCTGCAGGAAGGCGAGGGCGTCGATCAGGCCGCTGGTGCCGGCGATGGCCTGGTTGACCTGGTCGCGCACCTCGCCGAGTTTGCCCGCCATCAGGTTGGCCCCGCCGGCCAGCTTGTCCAGGTCGCCGCCGTGCTCCGAGATCTGCCGGGAGCCCTCGTCCAGCTTGTTGCCCACCTGCCCGGCCTGCCACGTCGCCCTGGCCTGTTCCAGGGACTCGCCGGTGGGTCGCGTGATGCCCCGCACCGACGCGACGCCGGGCACCTGGCTCACCCGTCGGGCCATCTCCTCCAGATCGGCCAGGCCCTGCGGGCTGCGCATGTCGTGCGGCGATTCGATGAAGAGGTACTCGGGAATGATCAAGTTCGTCGGGAAGTGCCGGTCCAGCGCGGCATATCCCATCGAGCTCTCCACATCGGCCGGCAACGTCTTGCGGTCGTCGTAGTTGTAGTGCGCCAGGCCCGCGCAGCCGGCGAGAACGATCAGCACCACCATGCTGATCGCCAGGTGCGTCCTGGGCTTGCGGACGATGTGTATCCCCGAACGCCGCCAGAACTTTCGAGTGAGATCTTTGCGCGGCGTAATCCAGCCCCGCGGACCGGCGATCGTCATCAGCGCCGGCAGCAATGTCACCGCGGCACAAAATACGACGGCGATGGAGATACCCAACACCGGACCGACGGTCTTGAGAATGCCCAGCTGGGTGAAGATCATCGCCAGGAACGTGATGGCCACGGTGGCCGCGGATGCCGCGATCACCTTGCCGATGGAGGTCAGCGACCGGACGACGGCCTCGTTCGAGTCCGTGCCCTGTCGCACATAGTCGTGATATCGGCTGATCAGAAAGACGGCGTAATCCGTTCCCGCGCCGACCATCATCCCGCTCATGAAGATGACGGTCTGATTGGCGATGCCCAGCCCCATCAGACCCACTACGGCAACGACGCGCTGCGCGACGAGCACGGAGAAGCCGATCGTGATCATCGGCAACGCCATCGTGATCGGGTTGCGGTAGATGATCAGCAAGATGACGAACAACAGGATGGTGATCGCGAACTCGATCCGCATCCTGTCGCGCTGACCGGTGAGGTTAAGGTCGCCGACGGTGGCCGCGGGTCCGGTCAGATTGGCCGTCAGCTTGGATCCCTTGATGGTGCGCTTGACGATCTCGGAAACCTTGAGGTTGGCCGCTTTTGACTGTTTCGTACCCAGGTCGCCGGGCAGGCCGACCGGCAGGATCCAGGCCTTGTGATCCTTGCTCGTCATGATGTCGCGCAGCGGCGGCGTGGAAATGAAGTCCTGCATCATCACGACGTCGGCGGTGTCCTGGCGCAGGGTGTCGACCAGTTTTCGGTAGACGGCCTCGTCGGCGTCGTTCAGGCCGTTTTCGTCCGTCAGCACCACCACCACGATGCTTTGCAGCCCCTGCTCGTGGAACGCGGCGGTCATGTGCCGGTTGGTGACCAACGCCGGGGCGTCGGAGGGCAGGATCGAGACCGGATGCCTCTGCGAGACCTCCTCCAGGGAGGGCATCGTCAGCGAAAGAATGCCCGCGAGGACCACCCAGCACCCGATCACGACCCACGGTCGGCGCACGATGAAACGGCCCAGCCGGGGAAAGAACCCTGCGGCTGTGGCCGGGCTATCCAACTCGGTCTGCCGTGCCACCTATGACCACCTGCGAAAAAACCAGCTGCGAACTACAGATATACGCGAAATCGCCCGCACACCACCAGCTTCATTTCTTGAGGGTGAGTGCGACATCGGGAACCCGGGGCGCCCAATCGCCGGCGGCGACGCGGCCGCACACCGACTTCAGCGCCGCCAGGAACTGGGTGACGGATTCCCGCGCCTCCGCGTTGTCCGGGAACATGACCGTCGCCGCGGTCTCGTCGAACCGGCCCACCAGCGTGCTCAGCGGATACGTCACCCGCCCGTCGCTGCAGGTCGCCACGTTCTGCCCTTCGAACAGCTTGGTGAGCATCGACAGCGGTGGAACGTACGCGTCGAAAAAGTTGACCAGCGAAAACAGCGGTTGCGGCCGACGCAGCGTCGGCGCCAGCTCCACGACCCGCTCGAACGGCACCTTTGCCAGGTGGTTGTTGGAGTCGAAGGAGGCCTGCGCGGCCTTCGCCGTCTCCTCGAACGACGTCGTGGTGATCGGGAACGTCACCGGGATGAGGCCCGTGAACCAGCCCTGCGTCGTCAGCTCCGACTGCGTGCTGCGGGTGTCCTTGGGCGTCATGCCCGCATAGCTCTCGGCGCCGGTCAACTCGTAGAGCGCGAAGGCGAAGCAGGCGAACATGCCGCCGATGAACCGCGCGCCCGCGGCGTTGCAGACGGCCTCGAACTGCTCCGTCTGCTTGACGTCCAGCAGCGTCTCGCTGACCAGGTCGCCGTTGCACGGCACCGACCGATCACCAAGCGGCAGTGGGAATTCCGGCAGCGTGCCGTTGTTGGCCTCGGCGAACTCGACCCACGAGCGCACCTCCGGGGTGTCCAGCGTCAGGCCCGACGTGTACTCGCGCTGCCGCGCGCAGAAGTCCAGGTAGCTGCCGGCCTCGCCCATCCCGACGGGCGGCTCGCCCATCGCCAGCGCGGCGTACATCGTCTGGAACTCCATCAGCCCCACGCCGACGAACTGCCCGTCGGCGTGCAGGTGGTCGATGCTCGCGTAAAAGGTGAAGCGGTCGCGGGCCTGAATGATGCCGAAGCTGAAGCAGTCCCACTGCAGCGAGTCCGGCGTGGCCAGGATCTGGTCCCGCAGTTCCTCGACCGTCTTCTCGCCGTGCTCGGTCGGCACGAACTCGATGTCGGCCGGGTCGGCGATGGTGTGCCGGACGATGTTCTCGGAGTCCTGGTAGTCGAACCAGCTGCGGTAGGTGTCGTGCCGGCGCAGGTGCGCGTTGATGACGTAGGTGAACGCGCGAATGTCGCACTTGCCGTACACCGAGCAGGACGCGATGAGCAGCCGCGAATGCTCCAGCCCCCGCTCGGCCTGCTGCACGAAGCTACGCAGGTGCCGGGTCTGGATGTAGCTCGGCGGGACGTCGCTGACCGGGGCCGCCTGCGCCTTCGCGCGCGAGGCGGCCGACGGGTGCCACGACACGAGCGCACCCGTGTTCGGCTGCCATTCGTTGATGGTTCCCACTTCAACCGGGCCGATCAGCACCGTCGTCTCCTGTCGTCGCGCACGTCTCCCGGGCGTATTAGGCCGTCACGACCCGTCACGAGGTTGTGGCCGCAGCGTCCTGAGGAGCCAGCTGCTCGTACAGGTGTTCCGCCAGACCCCGCACCGTGGTGGTGACGTTCTTCGGGTTCAAGCGTATGCCCGTCTCGGTCTCGATGCGGGTGCGCAGTTCCAGGGCGCCCAGCGAGTCCATGCCGTATTCGGGCAGCGGACGATCCGGGTCGACCGTGCGCCGCAGGATCATCCCGACCTGGTCAGAAACCAGCTGGCGCAGCTTGGCGGGCCATTCTTCCAGCGGCAGCTCGTTGAGCTCGGCGCGGAACTTGCTGTTGCCCGAACTGCTCTGGCCGGCCTGGAACAACTCGAAGAAGCGGCTGCGTTCCGCGAGTGCCGCCAGCCACGGCACACCGATGATCGGCGTGTAGCCCGTGTAGGCGCGGTTGTGGCGCAGCAGCGACTCGAACGCGTAGGCACCCTCTTCCGCGGCGATCGCGGCGCCGGTGCTTTCGGCCACGTCGGTCGCGCGCCCGACCTCAGCCCAGGCGCCCCAGGCGATCGAGGTGGCCGGCAGACCCTGCGCGCGCCGCCAGTGGGTGAAGGCGTCCATCCAGCTGTTGGCCGCCGCGTAGGCGCCCTGACCCGGCGAGCCCAGCAGCGCCGCGCCCGACGAGAACAGGCAGAACCAGTCCAGCGGTTGGTCGCTGGTGGCCTCGTGCAGGTACCACGCTCCGTGCGCCTTCGGTGCCCAGTCGCGGGCCAGCAGCTCGTCGGTGATGTTGGCCAGGGTGGCGTCCTCGACCACACCGGCCGCGTGCAGCACCCCGCGCAGCGGCAGCCCGGTGGCCGTCGCCGCCGACACCAGTCGCTCTGCGGTGCCCGCCTGCGCGATGTCGCCGCACTCCACCACCACGTCGGAGCCGATAGCGCGGATCAGCTCGATCGTCTCGAGCGCCTTTTGGCTGGGCTCGGAGCGGGAGCTGAGCACGATCCGGCCGCAGCCGGCCAGGGCCATCTTCTCGGCCAGGAACACGCCCAGACCGCCGAGACCACCGGTGATGATGTAGGAGCCATCGCGGCGGAAGACCTTGGCCTGGTCCGGTGGCAGCACGACGCTGCTGCGCCCGGTGCGCGGGATGTCGAGGATGAGCTTGCCGGTGTGTTCGGCGGCGCTCATCACCCGGATCGCCGTCGCCGCCTCGGCCAGCGGGTAGTGCGTGGCCTCGGGCATCGGCAGCGTGCCGTCGGCGGTCAACCGGTACACGGTGTCCAGCAGCGTGCGCGTCTCCGCGGGGTGGCTGACCGACAGCAGGCCGACGTCGACGCCGTAGAAGGACAGGTTCTGCCGGAACGGGAACAGGCCCACCTTCGTGTCGCCGTAGATGTCGCGCTTGCCGAGTTCGATGAACCGTCCGCCCAGGGCCAGCAGCTTGATGCCGGCAAGTTGCGCGGCGCCGGTCACCGAGTTGAGCACGATGTCGACGCCGTACCCGCCGGTGTCGCGGCGGATCTGCTCGGCGAACTCGATGCTGCGCGAGTCGTAGACATGCTCGATGCCCATGTCGCGCAGCTTCTGCCGCCGATCCGGGCTGCCCGCGGTGGCGAAGATCTCGGCACCGGCGGCGCGGCAGATCGCGATGGCCGCCTGGCCCACCCCACCGGTTCCGGAGTGGATCAGCACCTTGTCGCCGGACCGGATGCGGGCCAGGTCGTTCAGCCCGTACCAGGCGGTGGCCGACGCCGTGGTGACCGCGGCGGCCTGGACGTCGGTCAGGCCCTCGGGCAACGGGGATGCCAGCCGGGCGTCGCAGGTGACGTAGGTGCCCCAGCAGCCGTTGGGCGACATGCCGCCGACGTGGTCGCCGACCTTGTGGTCAGTGACGTCGGGCCCGACGGCGGTCACGACACCGGCGAAGTCCGTGCCGTTCTTAGGCAGGTGCCCCTCGAAGCTGGGGTACTTGCCGAAGGCGACGAGGACGTCGGCGAAGTTGATGCTGGACGCGGTGACCGCGACCTCGATCTCGCCGGGGCCCGGCGGAACCCGGTCGAACGCAACGAGTTCCATGGTCTGCAGGTCGCCCGGGGTGCGGATCTGCATGCGCATGCCCTGCTTCTCGTGCTCGACGACGGTGTTGCGCCGCTCCTCGGGCCGCAGCGCGGTGGGGCACAGCCGCGCGGTGTACCACTCGTTGTTGCGCCAGGCGGTCTCGTCCTCGTCGGAGCCGGACAGCAGCTGGCTTACCACCTGCTCGGCGTCGGTCTGCTCGTCGACGTCGATGTGGGTGGTGCGCAGGTGCGCGTTCTCGGTGCCGATCACGCGCAGCAGCCCGCGCAGGCCGCCCTGCTCGAGGTTGACCGGGTCGTCGGCCAGCACCGTCTGGGCGTTGCCGCTCACGACGAACAGCCGAGGCGACTCGCCCTCGATCTCCAGCAGTTCGCGGCCGATGCGCACGAGGTGCGCGACGAGGTCACCGCCCCTGAACGCGGCGGTGGCGGCGGCGTCATTGGCCGGCGGGGTCAGCACGACCACACCGGTGTACCCGCTGTTGTCCAGCTGGGCGCGCAACGCCTCGGCGATCGCCGCGTGGTCACCGCCCTGCGGCCACGACACCGTGGACGTCTGCGCGTCCTTGGCCTGCAGCGCCTCGGCCAGCTTGACCGCCATCGCGTCCGCGCTGGCGTCGGCGGAAGTGCTGAGCAGCAACCACTTTCCGGCGCCGGCCTGGTCATTCTCCGGCAGCTTGCGGGGCTGCCATTCGATGGTCAGCAGCCGCTCGTTGAGCACGCGGTTGCGGTTGCCGTGCTCGGAGAACCCGGCGCCGAGCAGCAACCCCTGCACGGCCAGCAGGACCTTGCCCTGCTCGTCGAGCACGTCCACGTCCGCCTCGATGCCCGCGGCGCTGGAGTTGGTCACCCGGATGAAGCAGTAGTGGGCGCTGCGGCACGAGCTGTAGGCGTGCAGGCGGCGCACCCCCAGCGGCAGCATCAGGCCGCCGCTCACCGCGGCCTGCACCTCGGGATGGGCCGCGATGGCCTGGAAGCAGGCGTCCAGCAGGGCGGGGTGAATCGTGTACAGGTTCAGCTGCGAACGGATCGACGGGGGCAGCGCGACCTCGGCCAGCACCGTGTGTTCGCTGGCTTCCGGGTCGGTGACGTGCACCGCACCCAGGCCGGTGAAGGCGGGGCCGTACTGCACGCCGTGCTCGTCGAACCGCTTGCGCATCTCGTCGCCGTCCGCGCCGAGCGGGTGCGACGCCAGCAGGCCGGGGATGTCGTACGGGGCGGGCGGCTCCTCCTCGGGAGCGGTGTGCAGCACGGCCGAGGCGCGGCGGAGGTGGCCAAGCCCCTCCTGCAGCGCTTCCACCTTGAACTCGACGACACCGGGCGAGGCCACCGTCGCGCTGGCCGACACCGGGGTCTCCTCGTCCAGCAGCAGCATCGTCTCGAAGCGCACGTCACGGACCTCGGACTGCTCGCCGAGCACGGTCCGGGCCGCGGCCAGCGCCATCTCGCAGTAGCCGGCCCCGGGCAGGGCGGCCACGTTGTGGATCTGGTGGTCACCCAGCCACGGCAGGGTCGCGGTGCCGACCTCGCCCTCCCACGCGTGCCGCTCCGGCTCCTCAGCCAGCCGCACGTGCGAGCCCATCAGCGGGTGCACCGTGACGCTGAATGCGCCCTGCGAACGGTTGTCGGCCGGGCTGTGCATCAGGGTGCGGTGCGTCCACGCCGACGGCGGCGTGTCGATCAGGCGGCCGTCGGGGTAGGGCACCGAGAAGTCGACCGCGGCGCCCGCGGCGTGAATGTCGGACAGCAGGCCACGCAGCCCGTGCGGCAGCGGCTGCTCGCGGCGCAGGCCGGCCAGGGCGGCCACCGGCATGCCGATGCTGGACGCGGTCTGCTCGACGGCGCGGGTCAGCAGCGGATGCGGCGACAGCTCGGTGAAGACCCGGTAGCCGTCGTCGAGGGCGGCGCGCACCGCGGCCGAGAAGCGCACGGTGTGGCGCAGGTTGTCCGCCCAGTAGCCGGCGTCGCACGACGGCCGTTCCCGCGGGTCGAACAGGGTCGCCGAGTAGTACGCGACACCGGGTGCCTGCGGCTGCAGGTCGGCCAGCAGTTCGCGCAGCTCGGGCAGGATCGGGTCGACCTGCGGGGAGTGCGAGGCCACGTCGACGGCCACCTCACGGGCCATCACGTCGCGGGCTTCCCAGGTGGCGACCAGCTTGCGGACCGACTCGGTGGACCCGGCGACCACCGTGGACTGCGGCGACGTCACCACCGCCACCACCACGTCGTCGATGCCCAGCGCCGTCAGCTCGGACTGCACGCCGAGCGCGGGCAGCTCGACCGACGCCATCGCGGCCGATCCGGCGATGGTGGTCATCAGCTTGGAGCGACGGCAGATGACCTTCACCCCGTCTTCGAGTGACAGCGCGCCGGAGACCACCGCCGCGGCGGACTCACCCATCGAGTGGCCGATCACCGCGCCCGGGATCACCCCGTAGGACTTCATGGCCGCGGCCAGCGCGACCTGCATGGCGAACACGGTCGGCTGCACCCGGTCGATGCCGGTCACCGTCTCGGGCGCGGTCAGCGCCTCGGTCACCGAGAACCCGGACTCGCGCGCGATCAGCGGCTCGAGTTCGGCCACCGTCGCCGCGAACACCGGCTCCTTGGCCAGCAGCTCGGCGCCCATGGCGGCCCACTGCGACCCCTGCCCGGAGAACACCCACACCGGGCCGCGGTCGTCCTGACCCACCGCGGGCTGGTAGGGCTCGTCGCCGCCGGCGACCTCGCGCAGGCCCTCGATCAGCTCGTCGAAGCTGCCGGCCATGACTGCCGTGCGCACCGGCCGGTGGGCACGGCGACGGGCCAGCGTGTAGGCCAGGTCAGACAGCGCCAGCGACTCCCGGTGCTGCTCCACCCAGTCCGCCAGCCGCTTCGCCGTCTTGCGCAGCGCGTCCGCGGAGGTAGAGGACAGCGGGAAGAACAGCGGCGACGCCATCGGGGTGGCGGACTCGTCCAGAACCTTGACCCCGGTCTCCGGGGCCTGCTCGACGACGGCGTGCACGTTGGTGCCCGAGAAGCCGTACGACGACACCGCGGCGCGCCGCGGCGCGACCTTGCCGTTGGTGGTCGGCCACGGCGTAGTCACCTGCGGCACAAAGAGATTGGTCTGAATGGCGGCGATCTCGTCGGGCAGCTGGGTGAAGTGCAGGTTGCGCGGCACCACACCGTGCTGCAGCGACAGGATCGCCTTGGCCAGGCCCAGCACCCCGGAGGTGGACTGGGTGTGGCCGAAGTTGGTCTTCACCGACGCCAGCGCGCAAGGGCCGTCGACGCCGTACACCTCGGCCAGGCTGGCGTACTCGATCGGGTCACCGATCGGGGTGCCGGGTCCGTGGGCCTCGACCATGCCGACTGTGGACGGCTCCACGCCACCGGCCGCCAGCGCCGCGCGGTACGCGGCCACCTGGGCGGACTGCGACGGCGTCGCGATGTTGATGGTGTGGCCGTCCTGGTTGGCGGCGGTTCCGCGCAGCACGGCCAGGACCCGGTCGCCGGCGGTCAGCGCGTCGTCCAGCCGCTTGAGCAGCAGGACCACGCAGCCCTCGCCAGGCACGAAACCGTCCGCGTTGACGTCGAACGCCGAGCAGCGGCCCGTCGGTGACAACATGCCCAGCGCCGATCCGGCGGCGGCCTTGCGCGGCTCCAGCGCCAGCGACACCCCGCCGGCCAGGGCCAGATCGCTTTCGCCCTCGTGCAGGCTGCGGCACGCCATGTGGACCGCGGCCAGACCTGACGAACACGCGGTGTCCACGGTCATCGCCGGGCCGTGCACGCCCAGCGCGTACGCCACGCGGCCCGAGGCCATGCTGAAGCTGTTGCCCAGGAATCCGTACGGACCCTCCAACGCGTTGGCGTCGGCGGCGACCATGGTGTAGTCACCGTGCGTCACCCCGGCGAACACCCCGGTCTTGGTGCCGGTCAGCGCGCCCCGGGTGAGGCCGGCGTGCTCCATGGCCTCCCACGACGTCTCCAGCAGGAGGCGCTGCTGCGGGTCGGTGTTGATCGCCTCGCGCTCGCTGATGCCGAAGAATTCGTTGTCGAAGTCCGCGGGGTTTTCCAGGAATCCGCCCCACTTGCAGACGGAGCGGCCGGGCACGCCGGGCTCCGGGTCGTAGAACTCGTCGGCGTCCCAGCGTGACATCGGGATGACCGTGATCAGGTTGTCGCCGCGCAGCAATGCGTCCCACAGCAACTCAGGTGTGTCGATCCCGCCGGGCAGCCGCAGGCCCATGCCGATCACCGCCACCGGAGTCACACGCAAGTCATCCACGGTCCGTTCCCCTCTTCTTCCCGCCACGCAGGCACGGGACAATCGACGATTTCGATACGACTCGAGCGCTGCGACACTGCAGGTAGATCCGCCCCGATCCCGACAGCGAAGCCAAATGCGCTTGGAGTTCACCAGCAGCCTAACCGCTCTATTCGCTACATGTTGAAAAATCGTGCGGTCGTCCCAAAATATTCTGGTACTCACAGCCGACTCAAAGGCGACGCCCGCCGGACGCCACGCCGCCGCCGAACGCGAGCGTCGCACGTCAGGTGCCATGCGGTTGCCGAATCGCCCCATTAGCCACATGTTTCGCAGGGGGCCCCAGAGTGGCGCTCCACAGATTCGCCTAACGGCGCCAGACAACGAGCGTGACCCAACGGGCGTCGCTGATGTTGGCTCATGCGTGAGACATCGCGGACGTCGGAGAGGTAGTGTGACGCCCTGTGGTTGAGCCCTCCATTCCCGCAATGTTGCGCCAGTGCGTCAATCTGCAACCCGACGGCACGGCATTCACGTTTGTCGATTACGACCGGGATTGGGACGGCGTTCCTGAAACGGTGAGCTGGTACCAGTTATACCGGCGAATGGTCAATGTTGCGACGGAGCTGAAACGGTGTGCCTCGCCGGGTGATCGCGCGGTGATATTGGCTCCGCAGGGTCTGCCTTATATCTATGCATTTCTGGGCGCATTGCAGGCCGGACTTGTCGCGGTGCCGCTTTCGGTGCCGATGGGCGGGGCCACGGACGAGCGCGTCGACTCGGTGATCCGCGACGCGTCGCCCACCGTCATACTCACGACTTCGGCCATCGCAGGCGATATCGCACAACACATTACGCCGCAGCCATTCGAAGCCGCCCCCACGATAATCGAGGTGGACCGGCTCGATCTGGACACTTCGGTGTCGCTGAGCACCCCCGTCGACACCCGGCAGTCGGCCGTGTATCTGCAATACACGTCAGGGTCGACGCGCACCCCGGCCGGCGTCATGATTACGTATGAAAATCTGCTGTCCAATTTCCAGCAATTGATCGCCGGATATTTCTCCTATAACGGCGGCGTGCCACCGGTGGATGGCTTTCTCGTGTCCTGGCTGCCGTTCTACCACGACATGGGTTTGGTGCTGGGAGTGTGCGCGCCGATAATGGCGGCATTTCCCGCGACACTTACCAGCCCGGTCGCATTCCTGCAGCGGCCCGCGCGATGGCTGCATTTGATGGCCGCCAAAGGGCAGGCGTTCTCCGCGGCCCCGAACTTCGCCTTCGAGCTGGCGGCGGCTAAGGTCACCGACGCCGATCTGGCCGGTTACGACCTGGGCGGCATCGGCACGATCCTCAGCGGCAGCGAGCGGGTACACCCCACGACGATTCGGCGGTTCTGCGACCGGTTTGCGCCGTTCAACCTGAGGGAGGCGGCGATCCGGCCGTCGTACGGGCTCGCGGAGGCGACGGTGTACGTGGCGACCAGCCCGTCCAACGAGCCACCCAAGATCGTCGAGTTCGACGCCGACGAGCTGTCCGGCGGGCTCGCCAAGCGGGGCGCCGAGGATGGCGCCACGCCGTTGGTCAGCTACCAGGTGCCGGATTCGCCGCTGGTGCGCATCGTCGATCCCGACACCAACGTCGAGTGCGCCGACGACACCGTCGGCGAAATCTGGGTGCACGGCGACAATGTCGCCGTCGGCTACTGGAACAAGCCCGCCGAAACCGAGCGCACCTTCGGCGGAAAGATCGCCGATCCGTCTGAGGGCACCCCCGAGGGGCCCTGGCTGCGGACGGGCGACTCGGGCTTCATCTCGAAGACTGAGCTGTTCATCATCGGCCGCATCAAAGACCTGCTGATCGTCTACGGCCGCAACCATTCTCCCGACGACATCGAGGCGACGATCCAGGAGATCACCCACGGCCGCTGCGCGGCCATTGCGGTCCCGGCCGACGGCGGTGTCGAAAAGCTGGTCACCATCATCGAATTCCGCAAGCACGGCACCACGCCCGAGGAGGTCACGCGGCGGGTCGGCGAAGTGAAACGTGAAGTCACGGCGGCGATTTCCACCGCGCACGGGCTGACGGTCTCGGATCTGGTCGTGGTGAACCCCGGCGCCATCCCGATCACCACCAGCGGCAAGGTCCGGCGGTCGGAATGCGTAAAGCTGTACCGGCAGAGCAAGTTCAGTCGTTTGGACGCCTGAGAGCTGCGTTCGGGGGCCGAGGCCGCGCGACGGGTGTCGCTTCGAGCGAGCGCTGCCGTGGGGATCTCGAGACTTATTCACACGCGTGCACGCGTTTAGGGAGCCGAGGCCGCGCGACGGGTGTCGCTCCGAGCGAGCGCGGCCACTGGGGACCTCGAGACTTAAACCAGGGCAGCATCACTCGGCGTGTCCTCGCCGACGTTTCAGTGTCGCGCGTTCACCGACTCGCGCCGCCACGCAGTCAGCATCCTCATCACTTCAGCACCTCCTGAGCAGCACCCCGTCCTGAGGCACTAGCGCCCGCGCTGGCCAGCAAGCTAGATGGGGTCAGCGGCTGTCGGCCAGCGCAGCATGCGCCGCGTTGTAACCCGGGGTGAAGGTGATCCCCGGTCCGCCGTGGCACCCCGCGCTGCCCAGGTACAGCCCGCCGATCGGAAGCGGTTGTCCGATAAAGCCTTTCGGCCCCGGGCGGTTCTGACCGATCTGGTCGGGATGCAACAGACCGTGGCAGTAGTCGCCGCCGGGGGCGCCGAACATCACCCCCATGTGTTTCGGGGTGAAGGTGGTGTGACGCATGATGCTGCGCTCGAAATTCGGTGCCAGCCTGGTGATTTTGTCGATCACCCGCTGGCCCATCTCCACCTTCGCCTGCCCGTAGTCGGCGCCGCCCTCGATCGGGAACCACATTGCGAACGCCGACGCGGCTTGCTTGCCCGCGGGCGCCAGGTCGGGGTCATGCACCGACGGGATCTGCAGCACGAGTGTCGGGTCGGCGGGCACGATGCCCCGACGACAGTCCTCCCACTGCTGCTGGACTTCCTCCGGCGTGCAGAAGATGCCGATCGAGGTCTGCATGGCCGGGTCGTTGAGCGCCTCGTAGGGCGCGGCGAATTCGGGCGCCTCGTCCAGGGCGAAGTGCATCTGCAGGTAGCTGCCGCGGTGGTCGATGCCCGCATAGCGTTCGCGGACGTCGGCGGGCAACACCGACGGGTCGATCAGGTCGTTGACCGTCACGTCGGGCGCGAGACCGGAGACGACGATCGGCGCGGTCAGCGTCTCCCCCGCCTCGGTGCGCACCCCGGTGACCTTGCCGTCGGCGACGACGATCTCGGTCACCCTGGTGCGCAACCGAACCTCGCCGCCGTCGCCTTCCAGCCGTCGGCACAGGTGCGCGGTGAGGGCGCCGATGCCGCCGCGTAGCTTCTTCATCTGCACGAAGTCGCCGGAGGGGATGCCCAGTCCGAAGGCGAGCGCGGCGGCGCTGCCTGGCGTGGCCGGCCCTCGGTACAACGTGTTCACGGCCAGCACGGTCATCGAACCGCGGATGGCGGCATGCTTCTCGCGGTCCGGGAAGTAGCGGTCCAGCACGTCGGTGACCGAGCCGAACAGCATGTCGTCGATGGCGGAGCGTTCGAATTCGTTGGTGGCGCAGGCGTACATCTCGTCGAAGGTCTTGGGCAGCGTCCCGGCCTCGAACCTGCCCAGCGCCCGCGTCGGCGCCTGGCTCCAGGCCAGCAGGCCCGCCATCCCGTTGACGGCCTCCGCCCCGTGCACCTCGTTGAGGTGCGCGAACATCGTCATCGGGTCGGTGTACTGGATCAGCGGATCGTCGCCGACGCCGCGCAGCGCCACCGACATCACTTCTTGCTCCACTGTCGGCAACGTATCCAGGCCCAGCGCCTCGATCACCACCGCCGACGTCGGGAACTGCACCGAGCCGGCGATCTCGAACTGGTACCCGTCGAAAAGTTCCACGGTGGACGCCATCCCGCCGGCGTAGAGCTTGGCGTCCAGGCACAGCGTGCGCAGTCCGGCCTGCTGCAGCAGCACCGCTGCGGTCAGCCCGTTGTGCCCGGCGCCCACAACGATGGCGTCAAACGCGGTTTCAGACATCTCGACCTCCCAGGGATGCAGGCTGACACGCGGTCAAAGTTTTGTCAATTATGACGAAACTTCCGATGGCACTGGGCTGACCCAAGCATCCGAGATCCCGGCGCGCAGCGCCTCGAGCGCTACGTGAGTCACCCTGGCCAGCTCACCGAGCGAGCGGTCGTCGCCGACCATCCACGCATCCATCGCACCGAAGACGGCGGCCGCGATACACCGGGCGGTCACGGTGACGCGCAACCGCCCGTCGGGCTGCTGGTCCGGGGCGCAGCTACGTCGGTGCAGCTGCGCGGCGATGGCGTCGGCAAGGTCGGCCTGCACGTCCCGGATGTGGCGGACGATGCGGCTCGGGTCAAGTTCACCACCGCGCAGCGCGGCGATTTTCGTCACGGCCTCAACGTCATACGGGAACGCGAAGATCGCCGCCTGGACCGAATCGATGACGGGTTCGTCGGCCGGTCGGGCGTCCAGCGCCGTGCGGAACCAGGTCAGGCCGGTGTAGTCGGCAAACAACAGGTCGTGCTTGGAGGCGAAGTGGCGATAGAAGGTCCGCAGCGACACCCCGGCGTCCGCCGCGATCTGCTCCGCCGACGTCTCCTCGACCCCCTGGGCCAGAAAGCGCACTGCCGCGGCCTGCCGCAGTGCCTCGCGGGTGCGTTCACTGCGCGCGGTCTGCGCCGGCTTCACCATCGTCGTAACTTAGCAAGAAAAGTTTTGACAACGTTGACAAAACTTTGGGCCCGGCGTCAGACTGCGGCCATGATGTCGCTCATCACCCACGCGGTCCTCGGGATCGCCGTCATCGCTTGGATCGTCAAATCCAACCCACAGGTCTACGCCAAGCCGGCCAACGCGCCGCTGTTCTCGCCCCTGGAAGTCGTCTACTACGTCGTCGGCGTCGCGTCGGTCGCGCTGGGCTGGTACTTCAACATCCGCTTCGTCCGGGAGTACTCGCCGCACGGCCCGCACAACCCGATCTGGGGCCCCGGCAGCTGGACGCAGTACATCCAGCTGATGTTCACCAACCCGGCCGCGGGTTCGGCGGGTCAGGATTACACGATCGCCAATGTCATTCTGCTGCCGCTGTTTTCGATCATCGACGGCTATCGGCGCGGCTTCAAGCGGCCCTGGCTGTTCTTCGTGTCCAGCCTGTTCACCAGCTTCGCATTCGCATTCGCGTTCTACTTCGCCACCATCGAGCGCCAACGCCGGCACGAGCAGGCGCGGGACAAGGTCGGCGTGTAGCTACCCGGGTTTGGTGGCACTAACCGACCGGTTCCAGCACCTCGGCGCCGACGAACGGCACCAACGCCGCGGGCACCCGCACGCTGCCGTCGGGCTGCTGGTGGTTCTCCAGGATCGACACCAGCCAGCGGGTGGTGCCCAGCGTGCCGTTCAGGGTGGCGGCGGTCTGCGGCTTGCCGTTCTCGTCGCGGTACCGGGTCGCCAGCCGGCGCGCCTGGAAGGTGGTGCAGTTCGACGTCGACGTCAACTCGCGGTAGGTGCCCTGCGTCGGCACCCACGCCTCGCAGTCGAACTTGCGTGCGGCCGACGAGCCGAGATCGCCCGCGGCGACGTCGATCACCCGGTACGGCACCTCGATGCGCGCCAGCATCTCCCGCTGCCAGCCCAGCAGCCGCTGGTGTTCGGCCTCGGCCTCCGACGGCTCGCAGTAGACGAAGCCCTCGACCTTGTCGAACTGGTGCACCCGGATGATGCCGCGGGTGTCCTTGCCGTAGCTGCCCGCCTCGCGCCGGAAGCACGACGACCAGCCCGCGTAGCGCAGCGGGCCGCCGGACAGGTCCAGGATCTCGTCGGAGTGGTAGCCGGCCAGGGGCACCTCGGAGGTGCCGACGAGATAGAGGTCGTCGGCCTCGACCCGGTACACCTCGTCGGCGTGGGCACCCAGGAACCCGGTGCCGGCCATCACCTCGGGGCGCACCAGCACCGGCGGGATCATCGGGATGAAGCCGTTCTCGATGGCCAGCCGCAGCGCCAGTTGCAGCAGCCCCAGCTGCAGCAGCGCGCCGCGGCCGGTCAGGAAGTAAAACCGCGAGCCCGACACCTTGGCGCCGCGCTGCATGTCGATCAGGCCCAGCGATTCGCCGAGCTCGAGGTGGTCCTTCGGGTCCGGCAACCGCGGCGGGTCGCCGACCATCTCGAGCACCGCGTAGTCGTCCTCGCCGCCGGCCGGCACCCCGTCGATGATGACGTTGCCGATCGCCATGTGCGCCGCCGTGAACGCCGACGCCGCGGCGGCCTGGTCGGCTTCGGCGGCCTTGACCTGCTCGGCAAGCTCCTTGGCCCGCGCCAGCAGCGCCGGACGGTCGTCGGGCGACGCCGCGCCCACGCTCTTGCTGGCGGCCTTCTGTTCGGCGCGCAGCGTGTCGGCGCTCGATATCGCCGCGCGGCGCGCGGCATCGGCCGTCAACAGCGCGTCCACCAGCGCCGGGTCTTCCCCGCGGCTGAGTTGGGAGCGACGGACGGCGTCGGGGTCCTCCCGGAGCAACTTCAGGTCGATCACGGCCGCAAGATTACTTTCGGTCCGGCGCCCGGGTGACAGGGCGTCCCGGCGGGCAGAACCGCAGGTATCACATCTGCAACATTCGTAACGCGGTTTGACCTGCCCTGTCAGAATGGAACGGATGTCGGATTTGCTCGAGGACCGCGAGGAACCTCAGGACGAACTGCTCCCAGCAGCCAGCTCCTCTGCCGAAGAGGCGGAGCCAGCGGCCGCGGAGCCGCCGGCCGGGTTCCAGTGGCCAAGCACGCTGGCACCTGCGGCGACCCGACGGGCGCTGCTGCTCACCGCGCTGGGTGGGCTGCTGATCGCCGGGTTGGTCACCGCGATCCCTTCCGTCGGCACCGGCTCGGGGCGGCTCGCCGGCCTCGACAGCAACCCGGTGCCCAGGACCGGGGCCAAGGGCAACCCCGCGTTCGCACACGCCGCCAGCGGTAGCTGCCTGATGTGGCCGGATGGCTCGCCGGATTCCGCGGCGATCGTCAATTGCAGCGAGGATCACCGGTTCGAGGTCGCCGAGTCCGTGGACATGCGGACCTTCCCCGGCTCGGAGTACGGGCCCACCGCGCCGCCGCCGTCGCCCGCCCGCATCCAGCAGATCACCCAGGAGCAGTGCGAGGCCGCGGTCCGCAACTACTTGGGCACCAAGTTCGATCCCAACAGCAAGTTCACGGTAAGCCTGCTGTGGTCCGGTGACCGGGCGTGGCGCCAGACTGGCGACCGCCGGGTCCTGTGCGGCCTGCAGCTGCCCGGGCCCAATAACCAGCAGCTCGCCTTCAAGGGCAAGGTCGCCGACACCGACCAATCCAAGGTGTGGCCCGCCGGCACCTGCTTGAGCATCGACCTCGTGACCAACCAGCCGATCGACGTCCCGGTGGACTGCGCCGCACCCCACGCGATGGAGGTGACGGGCACGGTCAACCTGGCGGAGAAGTTCCCCAACGCGCTGCCCGCCGAGCCCGACCAGGACGGGTTCATCAAGGACGCCTGCACCAAGATGACGGAGGCCTACCTCGCGCCGATCAAGCTACGCACCACCACCCTGACGCTTATCTACCCGACGGTGTCGATGCCGAGCTGGGCGGCGGGCAGCCGGTCGGTCGCATGCAGCATCGGCGCGACGCTGGGCAACGGCGGATGGGCCACGCTGGTCAACAGCGCCAAAGGCGCGCTGATGATCAACGGCCAGGCTCCGGTGCCGCCGCCCGACATTCCCGAGGAGCGGCTCAACCCGACGCCGATCCTGCCGCCGGTCCAGGGCCCCGCACCCCAGCCGCAGCAGCAGCAGACCACCGCCCCGACGCCGGCGGCCCCGCCGGGCAATCAGCACCTCCCCGGGCAGCCGGCGATCCCCTCCCCTGCCCCGCAGGCGCCGCCCGCCCAGGCCCCGCCGCCGGCCCAGGCCCCGCCGCCGGAGGCTCCCCCGCCCGCCGAACCGCCACCGGGGAACTGACCGGGTGGCCGTGCGGATGGACCCCCAGCGGTTCGACGAGCTGGTTTCCGACGCACTCGACCTGATCCCGACCGGGTTGACCGACGCGATGGACAACGTCGTCGTCCTGGTCGAGGACCGGCACCCGGACGAGGATGACCTGCTGGGGCTCTACGAGGGCGTGGCGTTGACCGAACGCGACTCGGACTACGCCGGCACCCTGCCGGACGCCATCACGATTTACCGCGAGGCGCTGCTGGACGTCTGCGACTCCGACGACGAGGTCGTCGAGCAGGTTGCGATCACGGTGATCCATGAAATCGCCCACCACTTCGGGATCGACGACGACCGGCTGGACGAGTTGGGCTGGGGCTGAGCCCCGCCCCACCCCGCCCCGCCTCGCCCCGCCCCGCCCCCCCCGCCGAGCGTCGGGTTAAGGCACGGTTCCCGGCCAGAAGCGTGCAACAACCCGACATTCGGTCAAGCGGGACCCACACTCGGCGCGGCATCCCGGACTTGTCGGGACCCGGTGCTATGAACGGCGTATGGGTAACGGTTGCCGCGACTGCCGGGAAGGCCTAGAGCACTGCCACGGCACCATCATTCATCACGTCCTGGGCCGCTCGGAGTGCACCGAGCCGGGCTGCGAAAGCCCCGAACTGTTCCTGCACACATTCGTCGTCGACTGCGATGCCGTCGGCTGTGAATGCGGCGTCGTGTCGATCGCGCTGGCGGTCTGAACAGCCCGAAGAGTCAACCCATCGGGTCGGTGCCCGACGTCACCGCATCGGTGACCGGCGCCGATTCGGGCTGCGGGTAGAACGGCGGCGTCAGTGATCCCCAGCGCACGCAACTCCACCGCCCGTCGGTGATCGGGGACAGCACCACCGACTCGGCATTGCCCAGATGGTTGTCCAACGCGAAGTTGGCGTCCACCCCGGCCAGCACGGCGGAGGCCAGCCGAATGACGGCGCCGTGGCTGACGACGACGATGTCACCCGTCCAGTCGCGGTCGTCGAGGTAGCGCAGCCGCAGATCGGTGAGCACGGGCACGTAGCGTTCCAGCACGTCGTTGGCCGTCTCGCCGCCGGGCAGCGGCACGTCGAGCTCACCGTGATGCCAACGCTCGTAGATAGCGTTGAACTCGGCGACCGCGTCGTCGTCGTTGCGGTTTTCCAGTTTTCCGACCTGCACCTCGTGGATGCCCTCGAACTCCTGGGCCGCCACATCCAGCTGGCCGCCGATCACCGCCGCCGTCTCCGACGCCCGGATGGCCACCGAATGTGCGAGCAGGGCCGGCCGCTCCCAGCTTTGGGCGAACGCCCTGGCCTGGTCGCGGCCCAGCGGCGTCAGCGAGGCGCCCGGCGGACGGGTGTCCAACCTGCGATCGACGTTGCCGTAGGACTGGCCGTGCCGCAGCAGCACCAGGCGGCCGCTCACGCGCCGGCCCCCTGGCCGCCCGCCCGTAGCCGCGTCAGCCAGCGCGCGGCCTCGTCGGCCGGTGGCGGTTGCGCCCCGGCGGACGACCCCGTCGGCCAGGAACCCAGGTATCGCACATCGGCACAACGACGGTGCAGCGCCATGAGTGCCTCGGCGACGGCGCCGTCGTCGATGTGGCCGACGCAGTCCACGAAAAACAGGTATGTGCCGAGCTCGGTGCGGGTGGGCCGGGACTCGATCCGGGTGAGGTCGATGCCGCGGATGCCGAATTCGGCGAGCGCCGCCAGCAGCGCTCCGGGTGCATTCTCGATGCGCAACACCGCCGACGTGCGGTCCGCCCCGGTGCGGGCGGGGGGCGGCCCCGGCCGACCGACGAGGAGGAAGCGGGTGCGGGCGCTGGCCTCGTCGACCACATCCTCGGCCAGCGCCGCCAGCCGGTAATGGGTGGCCGCCAACGGTGAGGTGACCGCGGCGTCGGCGTGCCCTTCGGCGACCTGGCGCGCCGCGTCGGCGTTGGAATACGCCGGCCGCAGCTCGGCATCCGGCAGGTTGGCCGCCAGCCATTGCCGCACCTGCGCCTGCGCCACCGGGAAGGCCGCCAGCGTGCGCACGTCAGCGCGCCCATTGCCGGGTCGCACGACGATGCTGAAGGCCACGTCCAGCGTCGTCTCGGCGAAAACCTGCAGCGGGGAGCCACTGGACAGGCTGTCCAGGGTGGGTGTCACCGACCCGTCGATCGAGTTCTCGATCGGCACGCAGGCGTAGTCGGCCGAACCGTCACGCACGGCGTCCAGCGCGGCCGGGGTGCTCGCGATCGGAGAACGTTGCACCGCCTCCGGGCTGCCGCCGGGGATCAGGCCGGCGGCTGTCATCTGCAGCAGGGCGGCCTCGGTGAACGTCCCCTCAGGACCGAGGTAGGAGATGCGGGCCACGACCACAACACTAACGGCGCTAACCGACTCGAAGCCTTGCGGTTCCGCCCCGACCTAAGTTAACTTAGGCTTACCTAATCCAAGGGAGGTAATGGTGTTACCGGTCACAAGTCCCGCGCCGACGACCGCAGAGCGCATCCGCACCGCCTGCGCCCGCGCCGGCGGTGCGCTGCTGGCCGTCGACGGCGAGGACCCCGTCCCCACGCCCGTACATCATTTGCTCTACGACGGCTCCTTCGCGGTCGCGGTTCCACTCGATCGCGCCCCGGTGGAGTGCGGATCGCAGGCGCTGCTGGAGCTGACCGACTACGCGCCGCTGCCGATGCGGGAACCGGTCCGTTCGCTGGTGTGGGTCCGTGGCGACCTGCGTCAGGTCCCGCCCGGAGCGGTGGGCAAGCTGCTGGACCTGATCGCCACCGAGCACCCTAATCCGGCTTTGCTGCAGATCCAGACGCCGCGGTCCGCTCCGCCCGCCGCGGACGAGACCCGCTACACCCTGCTGCGGCTGGAGATCGCGTCCGTAGTGGTCACCGACGCGACCGGCGCCGAGCCGGTCAGCCTGGCGGACCTCCTGGCGGCCCGGCCCGACCCGTTCTGCGCGGTCGAATCGACTTTGCTCTGGCACCTGACCACCGCCCACAATGACGTGGTCACTCGACTGGTCTCCAGGCTGCCGACACCGCTGCGCCGCGGCCAGGTCCGTCCGCTGGGCCTGGACCGCTACGGCGTGCGGTTTCGCATCGAGGGCAATGACGGCGACCACGACATCCGGCTGCCGTTCCACAAGCCGGTCGACGACATGAACGGGCTGAGTCAGGCCATCCGCGTGCTGATGGGCTGCCCGTTCCTGAACGGCCTGCGCGCCCGCCGGTAGCCCGCCCCGCGGGGACATTTCAGCAAAATTTTTGCTGTTGAGGGCCGCGCAGCACGTACCTTATCCGGGTGACCGGTGATCGATCACCGCAGTTTCCGTGGTCCGAACGGCCGGAGGCGCCGCAGGTGATCCGCCGCGACGGCGGCCCGGGGCGGCCGCCGATCGACCGGACCGAACCACTGCGCCGGGTCCCCGCGGCGCCACCACCGCCACCGGCGGCACGGCCCCCGGCACCGCCGGCGCCCCCGTCCGCCCCGTCGCCCCCCAAGCACTACAAGCGGCGCCGTCGCCGCTGGGGCCGCAGGCTGGTACGGACGCTGCTGACCGCGGCGCTGCTCGCCGTTCTGGGCGCCGTCGGCGTGGGCGCGTGGGTCGAGACGTCACTGCATCGCACCTCGGCGCTGGCGGACTATCCCGAGCGTCCCGCGGCCGGCCGCGGGACGAACTGGCTACTCGTCGGCTCCGACAGCCGCCAAGGCCTGACGGCCGAGCAGCAGGCCGCGCTGGCGACCGGCGGGGACGTCGGCAACGGTCGCACCGACACCATCCTGTTGGTGCATCTGCCCGAGGTCGGGTCCGACATCCCACCGACGATGGTGTCGGTCCCCCGCGATTCCTTCGTGCCGATCCCGGAGCACGGCAGGGACAAGATCAATGCCGCCTTCGCCGTGGGTGGGGCGCCGCTGCTGATCCGGACGCTGGAGCAGGCCACCGGGCTGCGCATCGACCACTACGCCGAAATCGGCTTCGGCGGTTTCCCCGCGCTGGTCGATGCGTTGGGCGGGGTCACCGTGTGCCCCCACGAGGCGATCGACGACCCGCTGGCCGGCATCCATCTGCCGGCGGGCTGCCAGCAGCTCAACGGCGGCACCGCACTCGGCTACGTGCGCAGCCGCGCGACGCCACGCGCGGACCTGGACCGGATGATCCACCAGCGGGAGTTCATGTCCGCGCTGTTGCACCGCGCCGCCGGCCCGGCGGTGTGGCTGGATCCGCGGCGCTGGTATGCGGTGCCGCATGCGGCGATCGGCGCGCTGACCGTCGACCACGGTGACCATGTCTGGGACCTGGCCCGGCTCGGCTGGGCCCTGCATGGAACCCCCACCGCCTTGACGGTCCCGATCGGCGAGTTCACCAACAGCGACGTCGGCTCGGTGGTGGTGTGGGACCACGACGCGGCGCGCAAGCTGTTCGCCGCACTCGAGACCGATGCACCGGTGCCGTCCGGGCTCGACGCGCACGAGTAACTCGGCAATTCAGAGTTAGGCAAACCTGGCCTTAAAAGGCCGCGGAATTTGTTAGGAAAACCTTTCCTGACTAAGGCCCGCCTTCTTTGCAAACCGCGTTTCACCTGCGATATCCTGCTTTACATGAGCGATATTGACGGTCCCAAGACGAAATTCCATACGCTATTGCAGGAACAGATTTACAACGACTTCACCGCGGCACAGCAATACGTGGCAATTGCTGTTTATTTCGATGGTTTCGACCTGCCGCGATTGGCGAAGCTCTTTTACGGCCAGGCGGTCGAGGAGCGCAATCACGCCATGATGCTGGTGCAGCACCTGCTCGACCGGGACATCCGCGTGGAGATCCCGCGGGTCGACGCGGTACGCAACCAGTTCGACCGCCCGCGGGACGCCCTGGCGCTGGCGCTGGACCTGGAACGTGGCGTCACCGAGCAGGTCAGCCGGCTCGCGGCGGTCGCCCGCGACGAGGGCGACTACCTCGGCGAGCAGTTCATGCAGTGGTTCCTTCAAGAGCAGATCGAAGAGGTGGCGCTGATGACCACGCTGCTACGCGTTGCCGACCGCGCCGGCGCCAACCTGTTCGACATGGAGAACTTTATCGCCCGCGAGGTGAACGGAGCGCCCAGCGGAGCGGCGGCCCCGCGAGCCGCCGGCGGGCGCCTGTTACCGAATTAACCGCTGCCCGCGACGGTGTGCCCGTCCTCCAGCCAGGCCTTGCTGCGCCCGGGGTAGTTGGTGCCGATCCAGGCCACCCCGACGTCCCGGCAGAAGTCGATGTCCTCGTACTCATCGACGGTCCAGCAATAGACCGCTCGCCCCTGTGCGGCCGCCCGGTCCACCAGTTGCGGGTATTCCCGCAGGGTCCCGATCCACGGGCCGACGGCCGTTGCGCCGACTGCGGTGGCGGCGGTGCTGGCCAGGTATCGGGCGTTCTTACCGAGCAACACCGTCGGTAGCATCGGCGCGGCCCGCCGGATCCGCCAGACCGCGGCCGCCGAGAAGGACATGACCACGGCCCGGGAGAGGTCCGCGGAGGCCGGCGAGGCGATGCCGAAGCGGTGCAGCAGCGCCAGCAGCTTGGTTTCCACCAGCGAGCCGTACCGGACGGGATGCTTGGTCTCGATGAAGATCTTCACCGGCCGGTTCCAGTCCAGGACCAGCGCAACCAGGGCGTCGAGCGTCAGCAGGCTGGTGTCGCCGTGCGCACCGTCGGCGCGCCAGCTGTCGTGCCATTCGCCGTACTCCAGCTCGCTCATCTGAGCCAGCGTCTTCGTGCTGACCAAACCGTCCCCGGTCGACGTCCGGTCCAGGCGGCGGTCATGCACGCACACGAGGTGGCCGTCGCGGGTCAACCGGACGTCGCATTCGACACCGTCGGCGCCCTCTTTGAGGGCGAGGTCGTAGGCGGCCAGGGTGTGCTCGGGCAGGGCGGCCGAGGCCCCTCGGTGGGCGACCACAAAGGGGTGCCCGGCGAGCACCTCGTCGGCCCACGTCATACCACTATGCTGCCGGTTCCTGCCCGTCCAACTCAACCGGAGCGGCCGACGTCGGCGCGGCGGGCCGGGACGCGCCGTCTTTGCCCACCACCACCCAGCGGTGCGTGGGCCGCGCGATCGGCTTGCGCTCGAACCCTTCGAAGACCTTGGCCACCGAGGCCACCGTGGCGGCCGCGAACAGGTAGGCGAAAACCATCCAGACGGTGTTGTTGGCGATGCCCTGGGCGTCGCTGGCGCGGCTGGTGAGAATGGCGCAGATGGATACCGCGTCGCTCACCACCCAGACCAGCCACCAGCGGACGATGGGTTTCTGCAGCCTGTCATAGTGCTTCTCGACTGTGGCCAGTTCGATGACGTAGACCGGCGCCCAGAACAGGTTGACCAGCGGGATCAGGCATCCGAGCCAGAGCGCCCTCGGGGAACGGTGATCCGGAACCCCATAGTGCGCAAACGCGGCGGCGCGGCGCGCGATCAGCCACCGGACCAGCACCACCGAGTACAGGATGAACACGACGACCGCCGTCACACTGGCGAGGATGCCGAGCCAGTCCGCGGCGAACGCCACCAACGAGGGCAGCAAGATGCTGCGGTTGACGATCAACAGCACATAGCGCAGGACGTACACCAGCGCGATGATGCCGAGCGCCAGCACGCTCAGGAACAGCGTGGTACGCACCGTCGGCGCCGACGGCCCTTTCACGGCGGGTGCCTGCGCCGGCGCCGCGGCGGCCTGCTCGACACGGTCCGCGAGTCCCCAGCGCGGTATCACCGCGTAGTGCGGCGTCGGCCCCAGGGGGCGTCGGCGACGGCGCTGGGGCGGCGCGGCGCCGGGGCGTACCGCGATCCACCGAAAGCCCGGCTGCAGACGCGGCGCCGGGCGTTGCTGCCAGCCGGCGGGAGGCCTGGGCGCGGCGGACGTAGGGACGGCGGCGGTGGGCGCGGCGGCGGTGGGCGGACCACCATGGGTGCTCCAGCGTGGATCGGCCCCCGGGACCTCCGCCAGGGGCGCCATCAGCGCTCCCCGGCAGCGCGGGCACCACTCGCGGCGCTTCTCGCGCACGTTCCACCGAGTGCCGCACTGGGAGCACACCTGGATCACCGGACCACTCTAGCGCCGCGCGTCCGGGAGCTGTCCGCAACGCGACTCAGCTACCGTCGGCTATCCACAGTTTCCACAGGTTTATGCACAACTGGCATCGGGGTATCCGGCCCATCGAAACAGCCTCTACCGGGGTAGTCCTGTCAGCAGCTGTGGATAACCTGGTGCTGTTCAGGCGTGCCCATAGACAACTCATACAGGTAGCTGAGCGAATGGATCGTCGCGCTAACAATTGCAGACGCGCCGAGTCCGCAGCGCCGCGTCACGACACCACCCGGCTCTGCGCCGGGGTCAGCGCACTCCCCCGAAACCGCAGGTCAGAGCGCGATTTCTGGACAAGTTTCGCGGGTCCTCTCGAACGCGTTATGATCGCGCACACAGAATTTCGTTGTGACCCACCTCACGGCCCGGGCGCGGGCGACGGGGTGGTCGTTCAGGTGAGGGGCATGTGATGGCCACGCATCCGTTCGGTCGAGGGTCGGCTGCCTCGTCGAACTCGTATTCAGGCTCCCCCGCGTGGAGCCAGAGCTACGGCGTCGCCGCCCTCCGCGCCGCGCTGATCGCCCTCGCGCTGTTGGCGATTCTCGCGATCATCGTTTTGTCCTGACTTCTCGCAGCACTGACTGACTGCGTTCACCGCGCGGATGGTGCCCTCGAGCACACCGTGGGCACAGGCTGAGCGCCACCACCGCAGACTCGCCACCGCGCGCCGTCGCCAGCAGCTCCTCAACGGCCATCCTTGCGGTGCGCGCGGTCTTAGAGCAGGGTTGATTATGGTCGGCCGTCCCAGTGGCGGCATCCGCGCGAAAGACGCGTCACGCGATCAACCAGGATCAACGAGAAAGATCACGAAGGAAGGAATGCCGTGGCTGAATACACCCTGCCCGACTTGGACTGGGACTACGCAGCGCTGGAACCGCACATCTCCGGTCAGATCAACGAAATCCACCACACCAAGCACCACGCCACCTACGTCAAAGGCTTGAACGACGCCGTCGCCAAGCTCGAGGAGGCGCGCTCCAAAGAGGACCACTCCGCGATATTCCTCAACGAGAAGAACCTGGCCTTCCACCTCGGCGGTCACGTCAACCACTCCATCTGGTGGAAGAACCTCTCGCCGAACGGCGGCGACAAGCCGACCGGCGATCTGGCCGCCGCCATCGACGACCAGTTCGGGTCGTTCGACAAGTTCCGCTCTCAGTTCAGCGCGGCAGCCAACGGCCTGCAGGGCTCGGGCTGGGCGGTGCTGGGTTACGACACCCTCGGCGGCCGGCTGCTGACCTTCCAGCTCTATGACCAGCAGGCCAATGTGCCGCTGGGCATCATTCCGCTGCTGCAGGTCGACATGTGGGAACACGCCTTCTACCTGCAGTACAAGAACGTCAAGGCCGACTACGTCAAGGCATTCTGGAACGTGGTCAACTGGGCCGACGTGCAGGCGCGGTATGAGGCCGCTACCTCGAAAACCAACGGATTGATTTTCGGCTGAACGCCAACACCCAAGTCGGCTTGGGCGTCGCGCGGAAACGCGCGGCGCCCTTTGCCTTTTCACGGGTTTGTATTTCGAAATTGTGAACGTGGCCACGCCACTGCCGTGTCGGGTTGCAAGGTGCCAAAACCCCGCGCATGCTTGATCATTCGAGCTAGGATTTGTACGAGCTACCGGCGTGGATACTTCGGATGGAGACGTCGCGGAGGGCGAGATGGATGCTGGGTCAGGTAGGCCTATAGGGGTTGCTCCCTTTCATTCTCGTGGTGCCCTGAAAGGGTTTGTGATCTCCGGACGTTGGCCCGATTCGACAAAGGAATGGGCGCAACTATTAATGGTCGCCGTTCGGGTCGCTTCCCTGCCCGGATTGCTATCCACCACAACGGTGTTCGGCGCTCGCGAGGAATTGCCCGACGAACCCGAACCGGACACCGTCGGCCTGGTGTTGGCCGAGGGCACCGTCTTCGGTGAATCCGCCATCCAGCCGGGATATTTCGCCGACCACCAGCCGCCGGCGCTGCTGATGCTGCATCCACCGTCGGAAACGACGCCGTCGTTGCCGGAATGCACGGGAGCCGCGTCGGGCTGCGTCCTGCTGCCGGGATTGCCGTATCTGGGCCTGGAGCACCGGGCCGCCTGGGTGGAAGCCGAGGCCGACGGCACCATCACGTCGATGGTGAGCCGCGTCGGCGTCGATCCGATCAGCCACCCGGACACCGCGATTCTGGCGATGCTGCTCGCCGCCTAGAAGGCGGACGGCCGAGCGTCGTCGGCGTATCGAGGCGGGCACGCGGCGCCCTACGCGACGCGGGGAGCGCCGCCCGCTGTGCAAACTCGGCGGCGGCCCCGGACGCGCGCGACGGGCGCCGAAACCGAGGCTCAGCAGGGTCAAAGACGGCCCCGCGACGAGCGACGACGCCGACCGCTGCCGCCATCCTCGGCGTCAAATATTTCTCAGAAGTAACTCACAAGTGACCGGTGGTCGGCCCCGCGCAGGTTGGGCGTTTTGCGAGGTCTGCTAAGAATCCGGCAGCAAAGGAGGCGCACCGCGGATCGCCGCCACCGGCTGGTTGCCCGACGTCACGCGCTTGCCCGTCGCTCGGCGATTGCGGACAAATCCGCGAGCGCTTCGGCGCCGAGCGCTGAGCTAGCACGTGAGAACCATTTCTTCGGATAACCTGTGAATTCTGTTCGCTTTATGGACTTCCGGGCAGGCCGGTTACATGCTCTGCTGGGGCGATGTGGCGCGCCGCTTCAAACGCGAGTACCAAATCTGCGCAGGTTTGCACTTGGTTTGTGGACGCAACAGTCGCTACCATGATCAGCAAATACCCATAGTTGACCGTTTCCCTCTTCAGCCCCTGGTGGAGGTCATATCGATGAGCACGACATTCGCTGCCCGCCTGAACCGTTTGTTCGACACCGTGTATCCCCCCGGGCGGGGGCCGCACACCTCCGCAGAGGTGATCGCGGCACTCAAGGCGGAGGGCGTGACGATGTCGGCTCCCTACCTGTCGCAGCTACGTTCCGGCAACCGCACCAACCCGTCCACGGCCACGATGGCCGCGCTCGCGAACTTCTTCCGCATCAAGCCCGCGTACTTCACCGACGACGAGTACTACGAGAAGCTCGACCTGGAATTGGCGTGGCTGGCCAGCTCGCGCGACGAGGGCGTGCGCCGCATCGCCCAGAAGGCCGCGGGGTTGTCCCCCAAGGCTCAGCAAGACCTGGTAGAGCGTGTCGACCAGCTGCGCCGTGCGGAGCACCTGGACGCCTGAGCCGGCCTGCCCGGCCGCGACCTGATGGACCACCCTCGGCCTGCTGCGTTTAGGGTTGGCTGAGCGATCGCGCACGCGCACCGCGATAGTCCACGAGATACCGGGAGGCGTCCGGGAATGGGCCTGTTCCGCAAGCGAAAGAGCCGTGCGACGCGTCGCGCCGAAGTCCGCGCGATCAAAGCCCGTGCCCGGCTCGAGGCGAGGCTGGCCGCCAAAAACGACCGCCGTCGCATCAAGAGCGCCGAGCGCGCCGCGGACAAGGCCATCAGGGCGCAGATCAAAGCCCAGCAGGACAGCGACAAGGCGGCGCTGAAGGTCGCCGACGCCCAGCTCAAGGCCGTCCGCGAGGGCAAGCTGCTGTCGCCGACGCGGATCCGCCGAGGCCTGACGGTGGCGCGGCTGCTCGCCCCGGTTCTGACACCGCTGATCTATCGGGGGGCCATCGCGGCCCGTGCGCTGATCGATCAGCGGCGCGCGGACCAGCTGGGGATCCCGCTGGCTCAGATCGGGCAGTTCTCCGGGCACGGCGCCCGGCTGTCGGCCCGGATCGCCGGTTCGGAGCAGTCCCTGCGCAGCGTGCAGGAGAAAAACCCCAAGGACGCCGAGACCAAGCAGTTCGCGGCTGCTGTCACCGAACGTCTGAGCGATCTGTCCGCGGCTGTGACCGCCGCGGAGCACATGCCGTCGGCCCGCCGCCGCGCGGCGCACGCCGCGATCTCGTCGCAGCTCGACGGCATCGAGGCCGACTTGATGGCCCGGCTCGGGTTGAGCTGAGATGGCGCACGCCAACCGGTGGATTGCGCGCGCCTGCGCCACCCTGCTGCTGGCCGTCATGGGCCTGGCGGCGCTCCTCGCCGCGCAGGTGGCGTCCGCGCACGCCACTCGGGTGGCCGCCGAACCGGCGGACGGCGCCGCGGTGACCGCCGGGCCGAACCGGGTCAGCGCGACGTTCAACGAGCCGTTGCAGTCCAATTTCGCCGCCATGACGGTCGTCGGGCCCGACGCCAACCTGTGGTCGACCGGGAACCCGACCGTGCAGGGAGCCGTCGTCAGCGTCGGCGTGCGCCCGCTCGGACCGGTGGGCAGTTACACCGTGAACTACCGGGTGGTCTCCGCCGACGGGCATCCCGTGGTCGGGTCGTGGGCGTTTCGGCTGACGCTGGCCGGGTCGGGCGTGCCAGGCCCGAGGGCGGATCAACCGAATGGCGACGGCAGGATGGGCCCACCTGGCTTGGCGGCCACCCGGACGGACACGGGCCACGACGGGACCGGCCCGGCCAGCCCGGCGGCGGCCCGGCCCGATACGGGCGACGACCCGCCGGTCTGGCCGTTTGTCGTGGTGACCGTGCTCGCCGTCGGCGCCGCCGCGCTGTGGGCGGTGCGCCGCAGGCCCTGACCCTGGTCACCGAGACGCCCGAACGCACCCTGGCATGATGGGACCCGACGAACCCGGCACGCAACGCGGAAAGAAGCTGTAAAGGAGCGGCCGCATGGCAGACCCGCAGGAACAACCCAACCCCGAATCCCAGGGCGAATCGACGCCCCCGGCCAAGAAGCCGCCCGCGAAGGCCGCCAAGAAAGCCCCCCCACCGCCTGCCGACAAGGTGCCCGCCGACAAGGCACCGGCCAAGAAAGCACCCGCGAAGAAGGCGCCCGCCAAGAAAGCGCCGGCCAAGAAGGCGCCCGCGAAAGCTCCGCCCCCCAAAGCTGAAACCCCCGCGCCGGCGCCGCCCAAGCCCGCCGAAAAGCCGCTCGACGCGGCGCAGCGGATCGAAACCAACGGTGACCTCGCCGCGGCCGCCAAAGATGTGGCGGCGCAGGCGAAGTCAACCGTGGAGGAGGCCAAGCCAGTCACCCGCGAACCGGCACTGCCGGAATCGTCGGGCAGCAACCCGCTGCCACTCGCGGTCGCGGTGGCGCTGAGCCTGTTGGCACTGCTGCTGATCCGTCAGCTGCGGCGCCGGTGACGGTGTCCTTTCGCGCCACCGCCGACCTTGTCGACGACATCGGGCCCGACGTACGCAGCTGTGACCTGCAGTTCCGTCAGTTCGGCGGCCGCACGGAATTCGCCGGCCGGATCAGCACCGTGCGGTGCTTCCAGGACAACGCCCTGCTGAAGTCGGTGCTGTCGGAGCCCGGCGCGGGTGGGGTGCTGGTAGTCGACGGTGCCGGGTCGTTGCACACCGCGCTCGTCGGCGACCTCATCGCCGACCTGGCCCGCTCCAACGGCTGGGCCGGCCTGGTGGTGCACGGCGCGGTGCGGGATGCGGCCGCGCTGCGCGGCATCGACATCGGCATCAAGGCGCTCGGGACCAATCCCCGCAAGAGCACCAAGACCGGAGCCGGCGAGCGCGACGTCGAAATCACGCTGGGATCAGTGACGTTCGTCCCGGGCGATGTCGCCTACAGCGACGACGACGGCATTGTGGTCGTCGCTGCAGACGGGTCTTAGATCCTCTTAGACCGGGACCGACGCGCGCTTCTTCTTCGCGAAGCGCAGGCCCTCGTCGGCGACCTTGCCGCGCCGGATCGTGCGCATGTCGAAGAAGTAGTTCTGCTTGAGCCGCCACGGCGCGCGCGACCCCGATTTGGGCAGCAGGTGCATCGAGCGCTGGAAGTAGCCCGGGTTGAAGTCCATGAACGGCAGTTCGTCCACGTCGTTGCCCGGATGCTGCGGCTCGACGGTGTCCAGACCCTTGTCGTCCATATAATTCAGCAGCCGGCAGACGAATTCCGAGACCAGGTCGGCCTTCAGCGTCCACGACGCGTTCGTGTAGCCGAAGGTGATCGCGAAATTCGGGACACCGGAGAACATCAGGCCCTTGTAGGTCATCAGCGACGTCAGCTCGATGGGCTCACCGTTGCGCGACGGGCTCACCCCGCCCAGCAGCTGCATGTTCAGACCCGTTGCGGTGACGATGATGTCGGCCTGGATCTCCTCCCCCGAGGCGAGCTTGATGCCGGTCTTGGTGAACCGCTCGATGGTGTCGGTGACGACGTCGGCCTTGCCGTGCCGGATGGTCCGGAAGAAGTCGCCGTCGGGCGCCAGGCACAGGCGCTGGTCCCAGACGTTGTAGCTCGGCCCGAAGTGCTTCTCGACGTCGTAGCCCTTGGGCAGGCGGCGCTCGGCCATCGTCATCAGCAGCTTGCGCATGTATGCCGGACGCTTGCGCGCGAGCTGGTACTGAAACGTGCTGAACGCGATGGCCTTCCAGCGGTTCGCCAGGTGCGCCAGGTGGTCGGGCAGCAGCCGGTTGGCCTTTTCGGCGAAGGGGTCCGTGCCGGGCAGCGAGCCGATGTAGGTCGGTGAACGCTGCAGCATCGTCACGTGCCCGGAGCCGGAGTTCACCAGGGCCGGGATCAAGGTGATCGCGGTCGCGCCGGATCCGATGACGACGACCTTCTTGCCCGAGTAGTCGAGGTCCTCCGGCCAGTGCTGCGGATGGATGATGGTGCCCTCGAAGTCTTCGGAGCCCGGGAAGGTCGGCGAGTAGCCCTCGTCGTAGTTGTAGTAGCCGGTGCACGCGAACAGGAAGGAGCAGGTGATCTGGCTTTGCGTGCCGTCATGCTCCACGGTCAGGGTCCAGAGGTTGTCGGCGTCGGACCAGTCGGCGGCCAGCAGGCGGTGGCCGTAGCGGATGCGCCGGTCGATGCCGTTCTCGACCGCGGCCTCGTTGATGTACTCCTTGATCGAGGCGCCGTCGGCGATCGACTTCGCCGACCGCCACGGCTTGAACCGGAAGCCGAGGGTGAACATGTCCGAGTCGGACCGGATGCCGGGGTATTTGAACAGGTCCCAGGTGCCGCCCAGGTCGTCACGGCGTTCCAGGATGGCGTAGCTCTTGGACGGGCAGCGTTCCTGCAGGTGCCAGGCCGCGCTTACCCCCGAGATGCCGGCGCCGACGATGACAACGTCAAGGTGCTCAGTCATGGCGCCACGTTATCAACGCAGTGTCGAGCAAGTCAACAGGGTGTCGAATTTCTCAACACCATGTAAGGTGGCTCGGGTGAGCCCCGCCAGTTCGACCCGCG
Source organism: Mycobacterium sp. NGS68 (assembly GCF_059812195.1). Taxonomy (NCBI): domain Bacteria; kingdom Bacillati; phylum Actinomycetota; class Actinomycetes; order Mycobacteriales; family Mycobacteriaceae; genus Mycobacterium; species Mycobacterium sp. NGS68. The sequence goes on from NZ_JCALCE010000001.1 coordinate 132,796, forward strand.
TCCCGCGCAGCCGGCGATCCAGCCGTCCGTCGGGCGACGACCGCGAGCAGGCGATCCTCGCGACGGCGACACGTCTGCTCGCAGAGCGACCGTTCGCCGACATCTCCGTCGACGACCTGGCCAAGGGCGCAGGCCTGTCGCGGCCCACGTTCTACTTCTATTTCAAATCCAAAGAGGCGGTGCTGCTGACGCTGCTGCAGCCGATGATCGACCGTGCCGACGCCGAGTTCGACGGCGCGATTGCGCGGTTACCCTCGGATCCGCACCGGATGTGGCGCGGCGGGATCAAGGCGTTCTTCACCGCGTTCACCTCACACCGCGCTGTCGCGCGGGCAGGGACCGCGGTGCTGGCCAGCAGCCCGGAGTTCCGGGCCGTATGGTCCGGCTTCATGCAGCGCTGGATCGACCAGACCGAGGCTCTGATCGTCGCCGAGCGAGCGCGCGGTGCCGCTCCGGAGACCATTCCTGCCGCCGATCTCGCCACGTCGCTCAACCTGATGAACGAGCGCACCATGATGGCCAGCCTGTCGACCGAGCAGCCCGCCGTCAGCGAGGAGAACGTCGTCGACACGCTCGCCCACATCTGGGTCAACAGCATCTACGGCGAGGCGCGTTAGCCCCTTGGCGGGCCGGCCGCCGAACGTGAAGCTCGCCGCACGCTCGGCGGGTGCGGGGTCGGCAGGTAATTGACGAATCCGGTCGTCTGTATACAATTTGTAGCCATGGGCGTTCCGGCCACCCGCAGATGGGGCGAGATCGTGCACTCGGGGCGCAGGTTCGGCTACGACGCCATCCTGCGGACGGCCTGATTCTTGGACGTCCAGGTACGCCGCTCGCGCGGTAGGCCGCCCGGTGGCGGCAAGGATGCCGACCAGGCGCGCGAGGCTTTGCTCGACGCCGCGGAGCGCTGCCTCCTCGACCGCGGCACCCGGGGCGCGACGATGGACGCCATCGCGCGGGAGGCCGGCTACACCCGCACGATCGTCTACCGCCACTTCGCCTCGCGGGAAGAGCTGGTCAAGGCTATGGTCACGCGCCTGACGACGCGACATATGACCGCGCTGGTCAAACGCTTCGACCCGCGCGCCGACTTTGCCGAGCGAGTGACCGAGACGTTCGTCGTGCTCGCGACGGAGTGGACGAGGGAGCCCATCTTCGCGTTGCTGTGGGATCGCGGCGACGGGCAGAGCGTAGTCGATTACCTGGCGAACGACACGCCCGTTCCGGGCATCGTCGAGTCGGTGCTGACGGCCCAGCAGGCGCGCATGCCGGTGTTGCGCGCAGGACTGCGGACCATAGACGCCGCCCACTATCTGATCGTCTCGGCGATCAGCCTGCTGCGCGACGGCATCCCCGGCTCCACCGACGTCGAGCAGGTCCGCCGATTTGTCCGGGTGTTCGTGCTGCCCGGTCTGCTGGCCGACCCGCCGCCCGTCGAGCCGGTCTTCCCGCCCGTCGGTCCTGCTCGATGCCTGGAAAGTTCCACGTGAAACCACCGCGGGGAGCGAGAGGCCGCAATTAGCATCGACATATCGACGAGAGTGGGGGGTCTCCAATGGTTAGAGCCTGGACGACGGGCGCGGTAGCGGTGCTAGTGGCGGTGATGTTGACGGCCTGCGGCGGCGGCAAGACGCTGGACACCGCCGATCTCAAGTCCCGCGTCACCGCCGACATGAACAAGTCCGGCCAGCTCACCGGGGTCTCCCTCACTTGCCCGGACAAGGTGGATGCCAAGGTCGGGGCGACACTCGAATGCCCGTTCACCGCCACCGCGAGCAGCGCGAATCCCCCGACCGGATTCAGCTCGCCGAGCGGGTCAAACCCGCAGGTCAGCGGCAAAGTGACTGTGACGCTGAAGGACGAGGAAGGCAAGCGCTACAACTACACGGGCAAGTACTCCGGCGGGAACATGTCCGGCGAGGTGAGCTCGTATAACGGCCCGTAAGGCGACTTGTCATACCGCCATGCGAACATCTGTTCGTGCGGCGTGAGGCATCCATCCTGCACGCGGACCTGGACTCGTTCTATGCGTCCGTAGAACAGCGCGACGACCCGACGTTGCGGGGCCGCCCGGTGATCATCGGCGGCGGCGTGGTGCTCGCCGCCAGCTACGAGGCCAAGGCCTACGGCGTGCGCACCGCGATGGGCGGCGCGCAGGCCCGACGGCTGTGCCGCGACGCCGTCGTCGTGCCGCCGCGCATGAGCGCCTACTCCAAGGCCAGCGACGACGTGTTCGAGGTCTTCCGCGATACCACGCCCCTGGTCGAGCCGCTGTCCGTGGACGAGGCGTTCCTGGACGTCGGCGGCCTGCGCCGGGTGTCGGGGACGCCGGTCCAGATCGCGGCGCGGCTGCGGGCCGACGTCCGCGACCGGGTCGGCCTGCCCATCACCGTCGGGATCGCCCGCACCAAGTTCCTCGCGAAGGTGGCCAGCCAGGAGGCCAAGCCCGACGGGCTGCTGCTGGTGCCGCCGGATCGCGAGCTGGCGTTCCTGCACCCGCTCCCGGTGCGGCGGCTGTGGGGCGTCGGCGCGGTCACCGCCGACAAGCTGCGCGCGCACGGCATCACCACGGTCGCCGAGGTGGCCGAACTGTCCGAGTCGACGCTGGCCGCGCTGGTGGGCGGCGCGATGGGCCGCCAGCTGTACGCGCTGTCCCGCAACATCGACCGCCGGCGGGTGAACACCGGCGTGCAGCGCCGCTCGGTGGGCGCCCAGCGCGCGCTGGGCCGGGCCGGAAACCGCATGTCGCCCAACGAAATCGACGCGGTGGTGGTCAACCTGGTCGACCGCATCACCGGCCGGATGCGCGCCGCCCGTCGCACCGGGCGCACTGTCACGCTGCGGCTACGGTTCGACGACCTGACCCGCGCCACCCGCTCGCGCACGCTGCCGTGGGCGACGTCGTCGACCCAGCCGATCCTGGCCGCGGCGCGGCAGTTGGTGGCCGCCGCCACGCCGCTGATCGCCGAGCGGGGCCTGACGCTGGTGGGTTTCGCGGTGTCCGGAATCGACCGCGCCGGCGCGCAGCAGCTGACGCTGCCCTTCGCCGGCGAACCCCGCGAGGTGGACGCCACAATCGACGAAATACACCGCCGCTACGGCAAATCCGCGCTCACCCGCGCGGTGCTGGTTGGCCGCGATCCCGGCCTGGAGATGCCGCGCCTGCCGGACTGATGCACTCTGTCCCGGCTGTCGGGAGTCCGTGCTTTAATCGGCCTCGTGGCAGAACTGGTTGACTATCGAAGTGGCGATCCCGAGCCGTGGCTGGCGACAATCGGCGACATCTCCATCTCGCAACACTGGGTAATGACGCCGACGGGCCCGCACCCAATCCAGGGCTCGGTGTGGACCGTGACGGATATGTCCTATTACCAGGAAAGCGTGTCCACCGCGGGAATCGTCCTGGCGATAATCTTCGTGTGGTTCTGCCTGCTGGGGTTGCTGTTCCTGTTAATGAAGGACCGCAAGATGGTGGGCTATATCCAAGTCACCGTGCAGGGCAACGGTTTCCATCACGCCGCGATGATCCCCGCACGGGACCCTCAGTCGGTCCTGGGTGTCAACCAGATGGTGAACTACGCGCGATCGCTGGCCTCCGCGGCCTGAGCCATCGCCGCCCCATTCCGCCTAGGACGCGGCCCACTCCAGCAGCCGCTCGGCGGGCCACGTGTTGACGATCCGCTCGACGTCGATGCCGGCGTCCAGGGCCCGCTGCGCGCCGTAGCCGAGGAAGTCCAGCTGCCCGGGCGCGTGCGCGTCGGTGTCGATGCTGAACACGCAGCCGATGTCGCGGGCCAGGTTCAGCAGCCGCGTGGGCGGATCGCGGCGCTCGGGACGGGAGTTGATCTCGACGGCGGTGCCGTGGTCGCGGCAGGCGGTGAACACCTTCTCGGCGTCGAACTTGGACTCCGGCCGGATGCCGCGGCCGCCCGCGACCAGCCGGCCGGTGCAGTGGCCCAGCACATCGGCGTGGCCGTCGGAGACGGCGCGGAGCATCCGCCTCGTCATCGCGGCCGAATCCATCGACAGCTTCGAGTGCACGCTGGCCACCACGATGTCGAGGCGCTCCAGCAGTTCGGGCTCCTGATCGAGGCTGCCGTCGTCGAGGATGTCGACCTCGATGCCGGTCAGGATGCGCATCGGCGCGAACTGGCCGCGCAGCCCGTCGATCACGTCGAGCTGCTTGCGCAACCGCTCCGGCGACAGCCCGTTGGCGATGGTCAGCCGCGGCGAGTGATCGGTGAGCGCGCAGTACTCGTGGCCGAGCGCCGCCGCGGTGGCCATCATCTCCTCGATCGGCGCCGAGCCGTCCGACCAGTTGGAATGCAGGTGCAGGTCCCCGCGTAGCGCCGCCCGCACCTCTCCCCCACCGAGATCGCCTGCCTCGGAACGCAATTCGACCAGCAGGTCGGGCTCGCGGCCGGCCCACGCCTGCGCGATGACCTTCGCGGTCTTGGGTCCGATGCCCGCGATCGTCTGCCAACTGTTGGCCTGACCGTGCCGCTCGCGCGTCGCGTCGTCGAGGCGTTCGACGATGTCGGCGGCGTTGCGGTAGGCCATCACGCGCCGTGGGTCCTGCCGGTCGCGGTCCTTGTAGTAGGCGATCTGCCGTAGGGCGGTTACTGGGTCCATAGAAACTGCTTAGCCACAAATCCGGCGAGAATCACTGCGAAGCCGCCCATTTCCCCGACGATCAACAAACCCATGAGTAGACCGGTGCCGCGCACCGGATGCGCGAACTGGTTCTCGGTGTCACGGCGTGCGCCGTGCAGGATGTACGTCCCGATGGCGAGGACGAAGAAGAGCACGACGACCATCGCGGCGGTCAGGTTCACCCACGCCGGCCAGGCGCTGAGTGCGACAAAGACCGCGATCAGCGCCGTCGCGAACGAGTAGAGCAACGCCGCCCGGTGCGCGATGTCAACGTACACGTGCGCGCGGTGATCGTCGGCGAGCATGATCTGCCGGTACTTCCACACGCCGAGGCCCAGCGCCAGCAGGAAGATCAGCCCGGCCGCCAGCAGCGTGATCCTGGTGTCTATTCCGATAGTCATGGTTCAACCGATCGTAGAGCGCGGGACTACGGTCGAGTCCATGCGCTTCGCCTTCAAGACCTCACCACAGAACACGACTTGGACCGACATGCTTGCCGTCTGGCAGGCCGCCGACGACATCGACGTCTTCGAGTCGGGCTGGACGTTCGACCACTTCTATCCGATCTTCTCCGACCCCACCGGTCCCTGCCTGGAGGGCTGGACGACGCTGACCGCGCTGGCGCAGGCCACCACGCGGCTGCGGCTGGGCACCCTGGTCACTGGCATCCACTACCGCCACCCTGCCGTCCTGGCCAATATGGCCGCCGCGCTCGACATCATCTCGGGTGGCCGGCTCGAGCTGGGTATCGGCGCCGGCTGGAACGAGGAGGAGTCCGGCGCCTACGGCATCGAGCTGGGCAGCATCCGGGAGCGCTTCGACCGCTTCGAGGAGGCCTGCCAGGTGCTGATCAGCCTGCTCAGCGAGGAGACGACGACCTTCGACGGCAAGTTCTACCAGCTCAAGGACGCGCGCAACGAACCCAAGGGCCCGCAGCGCCCACACCCGCCGATCTGCATAGGTGGCAGCGGCGAGAAGCGCACGCTGCCGCTCACCGCGCGCTACGCCCAGCACTGGAACTTCGCCGGCGGCACGCCCGAGCAGTTCGCCCAGAAGCGCGACGTGCTGGCCGCGCGCTGCGCGGACATCGGGCGCGACCCGAAGGAGATCACATTGTCGGCGCATCTGGGCCTGGGGCCCGACCGCGACTACCAGCAGGTCATCGAGAACGCGGCGGCGCTAGGGGCCGAAGGTCTGGACCTCGGGATCGTCTACATCGCGCCGCCGCACGACGCCGCGGTGCTCGAGCCGCTGGCCGAGGCGATCCGCGATTCGGGACTGTGGGAGGCGGGCTGATTTCGCGGCCGGGTCCGCGAGCGCCGCAAGGCCCCGGGCAAACATACGGTCGCCGCGGGGCGCGTCGTCACACTCCGAATGCCAGCAGTTCTTCCGCGGTAATCAGGCGCTCATGCTTGGCGGGGAACTCGTGGCTTCTGACCGGGTGACGCAGCCATGTCCTGGCGATTCGCCCCATCCGTGTGTGGGTTACTGGCTTTACATGCACGGTGATCACTCCTGCGATCGGCTAACTCGACCGGGCCCCCCATGTGCCCGCTGTGTGACGGGGCCCACAGGCAGTTATTAGACACCTATCGGCTGGCAAACTGTCAGCGACGCGCCGAACGATTATCAAATGTTTCAAATGTGACTGATGTGGTTAAGTAAGCGGCGCAGCCGTCGGCTTGACCGGCGCGGGCAGCGCGCTGGACCCCATCAGATGCCGGTCCACCGCCGCCGCGGCGGCCCTGCCCTCAGCTATCGCCCAGACGATCAGTGACTGGCCCCGGCCCATGTCCCCGGCCACGAAAACGCCGGGCACCGAGGTGTCGAAATCGGCGCCGCGCGCCACGTTGCCACGATCGGTGAGCTTCACCCCGAGTTCGGTCAGCAGACCCGGCTTCTCCGGACCGACGAACCCCATCGCGAGCAGCACCAAGTCCGCTTCCAACTCGAAGTCGGAGTCCTCGACTTTGACGAACTTGCCGTCCTGCATCGTCACCTCGTGCACCTTGAGCGCGGTGACGTGCCCGTCATTGCCGACGAACTCCTCGGTGTTGACCGAGAACACCCGCTCGCCGCCCTCTTCGTGCGCCGACGAGACCCGGTACATCAGCGGGTATGTCGGCCACGGGGTCGACGCGGCGCGGGTCTCCGGCGGGCGCGGCATGATCTCGAATTGGTGGATGCTGGCCGCGCCCTGGCGGTGCGCGGTACCCAGGCAGTCGGCGCCGGTGTCGCCGCCGCCGATGATGACCACCTTCTTGTCCCTGGCGGTGATCGGCGGTTCCCCGTCGGGCCCCAGGACTGAATCATCCAAGTCGCCCGCTGCATACCGGTTGCCCCACGGCAGGTACTCCATCGCCTGGTGGATGCCGTCCAGGTCCCGGCCGGGGATCGGCAGGTCACGCCAGTCGGTGGCGCCGCCGGCCAGCACGACGGCGTCGAAATCGGCGCGCAGCTGTTCGGCGGTGAGGTCCACGCCGACGTTGACGCTGGCGCGGAACTCGGTTCCCTCAGCGCGCATCTGGTCCAGGCGCCGGTCGAGGACGCGCTTTTCCATCTTGAATTCCGGAATGCCGTAGCGCAGCAGCCCGCCGATCCGGTCGGCCCGCTCGAAGACGGTGACGCTGTGGCCGGCGCGGGTCAGCTGCTGGGCGGCGGCCAGGCCCGCCGGGCCCGAACCCACCACGGCGACCTTCTTGCCGGTCAGCACGTTCGGCGGCAGGGGCTCCACCCAGCCCTCGTCGAAGGCCCTGTCGATGATCTCCAGCTCGATCTGCTTGATCGTCACCGGATCCTGGTTGATGCCCAGCACGCACGCCGGCTCGCACGGTGCCGGGCACAGCCGGCCGGTGAAGTCGGGAAAGTTGTTGGTGGCGTGCAGCCGCTCGATCGCATCGCGGAAGCGGCCCCTGCGCACCAGGTCGTTCCACTCCGGAATCAGGTTTCCGAGCGGACAACCGTTGTGGCAGAACGGAATGCCGCAGTCCATGCAACGCGTCGCCTGGTGTTGCAGGGTCTCGACGTCGAATTCCTCGTAGACCTCGTGCCAGTCCTTGAGGCGGATCGGGACAGGCCTGCGCTTCGGCAGTTCCCGATGCGTGTACTTCAGGAAGCCGCTGGGGTCAGCCATGCGCGGCCGCCATGATCGCCTTGTCGACGTCGTCGCCGTCACGTTCGGCCTGCGCGATCGCCTGCAACACCTTCTTGTAGTCGCGCGGCATCACCTTGACGAAGTGCCGTTGCTGCCCGCGCCAGTCGGCCAGGATGCGCTGGCCGACAGCGGAATCGGTGGCATCGACATGGGCCTGGATCACGCCGTGCAGGAACTCCGCGTCGTCCTCGTCGAGCGTTTCGACGTCGACCATCTCGGTGTTGAGATTGTCGGGCAGCTCCTCTTCGGGGTCGTAGAGGTAGGCAACCCCGCCGGACATTCCCGCGGCGAAGTTCCGGCCGGTGCGGCCCAGGATGACGACCCGGCCACCGGTCATGTACTCGCAGCCGTGGTCGCCCACGCCCTCGACCACGGCGTGCGCGCCGGAGTTGCGGACCGCGAACCGCTCGCCGACCACGCCGCGCAGGTACACCTCGCCGCTGGTGGCGCCGAAGAGGATCACGTTGCCCCCGATGATGTTTTCCTCGGCGACATAGTCCTCCGGCGCATTGTCGGGCGGTCGCACCACGATCCGCCCGCCGGACAGACCCTTGCCAACGTAGTCGTTGGCGTCGCCGTAAATACGCAATGTAATCCCCTTGGGCACGAACGCCCCGAAGCTGTTGCCGGCGGACCCGTCGAACGTGATGTCGATGGTGCCGTCCGGCAGCCCTTGGCCGCCATAGGCTTTCGTCACCTCGTGACCGAGCATGGTGCCCACCGTGCGGTTGACGTTGCTGATCGTAGTGGAGAACCGCACCGGCTTCTGCGAATCCAGCGCCTCCCTGCTCATCACGATCAACTGCTGGTCCAAGGCCTTGTCCAGGCCGTGGTCCTGACGCGAGCTGCAGTACAGGTCCTGGTTCATGAAAGCCGACTCCGGCTCGTGCAGCACGGGCGCCAGGTCCAGTCGGTGCGCCTTCCAGTGGGCGCGGGCCAGCGTGGTGTCCAGCGCACCTGCCTGGCCGACGGCCTCGTTGAGATTCCGGAAGCCCAACTGCGCCATGTACTCCCGGACCTCTTCGGCGATGAACATGAAGAAGTTCTCCACGAACTCCGGCTTGCCGGTGAACCGCTCGCGCAGGACCGGGTTCTGTGTGGCGACGCCGACCGGGCAGGTGTCCAAATGGCAGACCCGCATCATGATGCAACCGGCCACCACCAAAGGCGCGGTGGCGAAACCGAATTCCTCGGCGCCCAGCAGCGTCGCGATCATCACGTCGCGGCCCGTCTTGAGCTGGCCGTCCACCTGCACCACGATCCGGTCGCGTAACCCGTTGAGCAGCAGCGTCTGCTGCGTCTCGGCCAGGCCCAGCTCCCACGGCGCGCCCGCGTGCTTCTGCGACGTCAGCGGGGTGGCCCCGGTGCCGCCGTCGTGCCCGGAGATCAGCACCACGTCGGCGTGCGCTTTAGAGACACCAGCAGCAACGGTGCCAACCCCGTTCTCCGACACCAGCTTCACGTGCACGCGCGCCGACGGGTTGGCGTTCTTCAGGTCGTGGATCAGCTGCGCCAGATCCTCGATGGAGTAGATGTCGTGGTGCGGCGGCGGCGAAATCAGCCCCACACCCGGCGTCGAGTGCCGCACCGACGCGACCCACGGGTACACCTTGTGACCCGGAAGCTGGCCGCCTTCACCGGGTTTCGCGCCCTGGGCCATCTTGATCTGGATGTCGGTGCAGTTGGTCAGGTAGTGCGAGGTGACGCCGAATCGCGCCGAGGCGACCTGTTTGATCGCGCTGCGGCGCCAGTCGCCGTTGGAATCGTGCTCGAACCGCCGGACGTCCTCGCCGCCCTCGCCGCTGTTCGAGCGGCCGCCGAGTCGGTTCATCGCGATGGCGAGGGTCTCGTGCGCCTCCGCCGAAATCGAGCCGTAGCTCATCGCGCCGGTGGAGAAGCGCTTGACGATCTCGCTGGCGGGCTCGACCTCCTCCAGCGGAATCGGGGGGCGCACGTCGCCACGGAATTTCAGCAGACCGCGCAGCGACGCCATCCGCTCGCTCTGGTCGTCGACCAGCCGGGTGTACTCCTTGAAGATCTTGTACTGGCCAGTGCGCGTGGCGTGCTGCAGCTTGAACACGGTCTCCGGGTTGAACAGGTGGTACTCGCCCTCGCGGCGCCACTGGTATTCCCCGCCGACCTCGAGTTCGCGGTGCGCGCGCTCGTCGGGCCGATCCAGGTAGGCCAACCGGTGCCGCGTCGCGACGTCGGCGGCGATGTCGTCGAGCGTGATGCCGCCCGTCGGGCAGGCCAACCCGGTGAAGTACTCCCCGAGCACCTCCTCGGAGACGCCGACGGCCTGGAACAGCTGTGCGCCGGTGTAGGAGGCCAGCGTCGAGATGCCCATCTTGGACATCACTTTCAGCACACCCTTGCCGGCGGCCTTGATGTAGTTGTTCAACGCCTTGTCGCGGTCGATACCGTCCCCGACGTCCAGGACACCCCGGTCGAGCATGTCCTCGATCGACTCGAACACCAGGTAGGGGTTGACCGCCGCGGCGCCGCAACCGACCAGCATCGCCATGTGGTGCACTTCGCGGGCGTCACCCGACTCGACGACCAACCCCACGTGGGTGCGGGTCCGGTCGCGCACCAGGTGGTGGTGCACGGCGCCGACGGCCAGCAGCGACGGGATCGGGGCCATCTGCTCGTTGGAATCGCGGTCGGACAGGATGATGACCCGGGCGCCGTCCGCGATCGCCGCCGAAGCCTGCGCGCGCACGTCGTCCAGCGCGGCTGCCAGCCCGGCGCCACCTTCGGCGACCGGGTACAGACAGCGAATCACCTTGGAGCGCATACCGTGTGGGCGCCCGTTGACCTCGTCGTCGGGGTTGAGGTTGATCAGCTTGGCCAGGTCGTGGTTCCGCAGGATCGGCTGGGACAGCACGATCTGGTGGCAGGAATCCGGGTCCGGGCTGAGCAGGTCGCGCTCCCCGCCGGTGGTGCCCTGCAGGCTGGTCACCACCTCCTCACGGATGGCATCAAGCGGCGGGTTGGTCACCTGAGCGAACAGCTGCTGGAAGTAGTCGTAGAGCATGCGGGGCCGCTGCGACAGCACGGCGATAGGGGTGTCGGTACCCATCGAACCGAGCGCCTCGGCGCCGGTGCGGACCATCGGCGCCACCAGCAGGTTGAGCTCTTCGTAGGTGTAGCCGAAAGCCAACTGGCGCATGACAAGTCGGTCGTGCGGCATCCGCACGTACTTGCCCTGCGGCAGCTTTTCGATGGGCACCAGACCCTCGTCGAGCCATTCCTGGTACGGGTGCTCGGCGGCCAGTTCCGCCTTGATCTCCTCGTCGGAGACGATGCGGCCTTCGGTGGTGTCCACCAGGAACATCCGGCCGGGCTGCAGCCGCATCCGCTTGACCACCTTGGAGGGGTCGAGGTCCAGCACGCCGGCCTCCGACGCCATCACCACCAGGCCGTCCTCGGTGACCCAGATCCGGGACGGCCGCAGGCCGTTGCGGTCCAGCACGGCGCCCACGATGGTGCCATCGGTGAAGGTGATCGACGCGGGGCCGTCCCACGGTTCCATCAGAGAGGCGTGATACTGGTAAAACGCCCGACGCGCGGGGTCCATCGACTCGTTGCGTTCCCAGGCCTCGGGGATCATCATCAGCACCGAATGCGCCAGGCTGCGCCCGCCCAGGTGCAGCAGTTCGAGCACCTCGTCGAAGCGCTGGGTGTCGGAGGCGCCCGGCGTGCAGATCGGGAACAGCTTCTCCACATCGTCTTCCGAGCCGAAGATGTCGGTCTTGATCAGCGCCTCGCGGGCACGCATCCAGTTCTCGTTGCCGGTGACGGTGTTGATCTCGCCGTTGTGGGCCACCCGCCGGAACGGGTGCGCCAGCGGCCAGGACGGGAAGGTGTTGGTGGAAAAGCGTGAGTGGACGATGCCCAGCGCGCTGGTCAGCCGATCGTCTTGCAGGTCAAGGTAGAACGCTTTGAGCTGCGGGGTGGTCAGCATGCCCTTGTAGACGAAGGTGCGGCCGGACAGGCTTGGAAAGTAGACGGTTTCGCGACCCGGGCCGTCCTGGCCGGGGCCCTTGGTCCCGAGCTCGTGCTCGGCCCGCTTGCGCACGATGTAGCAGCGTCGCTCCAGGTCCATGTCGGAGGCGCCGGCGATGAACACCTGCCGGAAGGTCGGCATCGCGTCACGGGACAACGCGCCCAGCGACGAGTCGTCGATCGGCACAGTGCGCCAGCCCAGCACCTGCAGGCCCTCGGCTTCGGCGATTTTCTCCACCGCGGCGCAGGCCGCGGCCGCGTCCTTGGACGACTGGGGCAGGAATGCGATGCCGGTGGCGTAGCTCCCCGCGGCGGGCAGCTCGAAGTCGACGACCTCGCGAAGGAATGCGTCCGGGACCTGAATCAGGATGCCGGCGCCGTCACCGCTGCGTGGCTCGGCCCCCTGTGCACCGCGGTGTTCGAGGTTGAGCAGCGCGGTGATCGCCTTGTCGACGATGTCGCGGCTACGGCGGCCGTGCATGTCCACGACCATGGCCACCCCGCACGAATCGTGTTCGTACGCGGGGTTATAAAGCCCGACGCGCTTGGGCGCCATACCCACCTGCCCCTTCACCAGACTTTCTGCACGGCCCTTTTATAAACGGCTCCGACTAGGCCAACACCCCGATGTTGCGGGCCAGACCTCACCGGTCTTGTCGATAGGCTGTCCGTCAAGCGGAGATGATTCGGTCAGGGATTCGTCCGTGCAGCGCTGAACGGTGGCCCGATAACCGATCTCGACAAGTCGTAAAACGATATGACAAAACCCGCCTGACATGCCAACTTCCCTAATACTAACCTGCATCGCCGCTGCGCGTGACCTGCAGCGAAGCCGCCGACCGACGGCGCCGCTACGTGCGGTTTTCGTCACTTTCCCGCCGCCGCGGCGGCTGCGGGACCGATTCGTCCGCCGCCCACTCCAACCGCCGACGTGAGTTTGCTGGGTTAGGCGGCAGAGGGCCTCGAAGGCCTGCCCTCGTCGTTGTACGCGGCGTTGGCGTGTTTGCGCGATACTCATGGAGGCCTACAAGCGCGCCCGAGCCTTCGCGTCCGCACTCGTGCGGCAGGCCGGTGACAGATACTGGTTCTGGCAACCCGAGGAGTCCATGAACGAGCCCGACGAATTCCTGCGTGACCGGCTGCGTCCCGGCGCCCCTGACGCGCGGCCACCCGCGGGTCCCCCGCCTGCTCCGCCGCATGGTCCGCCGCTTGGTCCGCCGGCGCGGCCACCCGCGGGCCCCCCGCCGGCCGGTCACCCGGCCCCGCCCCCGCCTCCGCCGCCCCCGCTCCGCCCCGCGCCCGGTCTTCCCCCAGGTCCGCCGCGCCCCCATCCGCCGGCACCCGGTCCGCCACCGGCGCCCCAGCCCGCCCCGCCGGCGCACTGGGCCGATTCGGCGTTCGGACCCCCGCAGACCCCCCTGTTGGCAATCGCGCCGCTGCCGGCCGACCACGGCTGGCGGCGACTCGTCCGGGTGCTCACGTTCGGCCTGGTCAAGCCGGGCCCGTCGGCCGCGCAACGCGAGGAGGCCCAGTACCGGGCGGCCATCCAGACCTCCCTGCGCGGCAACCACAAGGTCGGCGTGCTGGGCAAGGGCGGCGTCGGGAAGACCTCGGTGGCGGCCAGCGTCGGATCGCTGCTCGCCGAACTCCGGCAGCAGGATCGCGTCGTCGCGGTGGACGCCGATACCGCCTTCGGCCGGATCAGCAGCCGCATCGACCCGCAGGCGACCGGCTCGTTCTGGGAGCTGACCGGCGACACCAACCTGCAGACCTTCAGCGACGTGATCGCCCGCGTCGGCCGCAATCCGGTCGGCCTCTACGTGCTCGGGGGTGAACCGGCGGCAGGCCCACGCCGGGTGCTCGATCCGGCGATCTACCGGGAAGCCGCGCTGCGGCTGGACCGACATTTCGCGATCTCGGTGATCGACTGCGGCTCCACGATGGACTCGCCGGTAACCCAGGAGGTGCTGCGCGACCTGGATGCGCTGATCGTAGTGTCCTCGCCGTGGGCGGACGGGGCTTCGGCCGCCGCGCGGACGCTGGAATGGCTGTCCGACCACGGGCTGGAGCGACTCCTGCGCAACACCATCGTGGTGCTTAACGATTCGGACGGTCATGCCGACAAGCGCACCCGCGCGTTGCTGACCCACCAGTTCGTGGACCATGGGCAGCCGGTGGTCGAGGTGCCGTTCGACCCGCACCTGCGGCCCGGCGGAGTCATCGATGTGCGCCACGAGATGGCCGCGGCGACGCGGCTGAAGTTGATGCAGGTCACGGCGGCGATCACCGGGTACTTCGCGTCCCGGCCGGCCGTCACGCGGGACCGTCCGCATCGCTGACGAGTTACGCGCCCCGCGCGGCCGGGTCGGCGACCGCCTCGATCTTGGTGACCAAGCCGTCGCGGATGGTCAGCACCACGGCAGCGAAGAGCCGCCGCTCGGCGAAGGCGAGCACGACCGGCTGTCCGGCGGGGCCGCTGACCAGCGTCACCCCTGGCCACAGGTATCGCAGCAGGTTGGTGGCCACCGCGTCCGGGCCGCGGTTGACTTGCGGCGGGGGCGGCGGGTCCGCGAGGACCGTCCCCACGCCCCAGACCGTCGGATCCAGGACCGCGGTCAGCGCGGCGACGTCGCCGTTGGCGCACGCCGTGATGAACTTCTCGGTCACGAGCTGGTGCTCGGCGGGGGTCACCGCGGTCAGCCTGGGTTGCGCCGTGCCGAACTTGCCGCGGGCCCGACGGGCGAGCTGCCGGCAGGTGCCCGCGGGGCGGCCGACGGCTTCCGCGATCGTGTCGAACGGCAGCCCGAACACGTCATGCAGCACGAAGGCAACTCGCTCGCCCGGTGTGAGCCGGCGCAAGACCTCCAATAACGCGCTGCCGACCTGATCGTCGAGGGTGACGCGGTCGGCCGGGTCGCCGAATGCGCGGGCGTCCCGAACGTCGTCTCCGGCGTCACTGGCGTCACCCGGGCGTTCATAGCGGGCCCGCGCCGAGCGCACGTGATCCAGGCACAGCCGACTGGTGACCACGGTCAGCCAGCCGCGGACGTCGTCGATCCGGTCGGGGCCGGCGCGCGACAGTCGCAGAAAAGCCTCCTGGGCAATGTCTTCGGCGTCACCAACGTCCCCGATGATCTGGTAGCCGAGATTGACCAGGTACGCCCGATGTCGACGCGACGCGTCGGTGACCTGTTCGCTCGCGGACTGCTTCATGTGTCACCGACGATCCAGGGCCCCGAAAAGTTACCGATTTCCGACTGTAACTTTCGGCTCTTTCGGTCCGTCCTTGGTGTGCACAGCATCTCCCCCGGCCAACCTGTTCACCAACTAAGGAGTCGACATGCCCGAACCACGTCCGCCGCGCTACCTCAAGCCGATGAACAAGCTGATGATGGCGGTGCAGAAGCTCGGCATACCGACGGGTCCCGCGATGGTGCTGACGGTGCCGGGCCGAAAGTCGGGTCAGCCGCGCAGCACGCCGATGACGCCGTTCGAGCATCGGGGCGACCTCTATGTAGTGGCCGGTTATCCGGGGGCGGACTGGGCGGCGAACGCCCGGGCCGCGCGCGTCGGCACGCTGGCCAGGGGACGCCGCACCCGGCAGGTCAGAATCGTCGAGCTCACCGCCGCGGAAGCACGCCCGGTGCTGCGCGTCTTTCCGATCGAGGTGCCGGTGGGGGTGGCGTTCGCCAAGCGCTCGGGGATGGTCAGGGATGGAACGCCCGACGAGTTCGAGGCGCTGGCCGGGCGGATCGCGGTCTTCCGGTTCGACCCGATGCCGGGCCCGTAGCGGAGTCGCAGCCGGACGCGGGTTCGCGCCGCGCCGCCTTCCGCCCGCCGAGCCGGCTGCGGCCCCAAACGAAAGACAACGCGGGAAATCCTTCGATTTCTCGCGCTGTCTTTGCGCCGGCTTCGGGGCGCCGGTCTTACTGTCGCCGTGCCTCGCACCCCTCGATTCGCGGCTCGGTCGCTAGCGGGTCAGGCTGACCTGGCGGTCTCGCGCACCGGGTAGCCGTTGCGCTCGGCGAGAGAACGCAGCTGGCCCAGGGCGAATGACCGCGCCCGGCCCGTCTCGGGGATGACGACGCCGGCCCACAGTCCTTCCGCGCCCGACGACTCGACCGCCTCGCGGGCGCAGGCCCACCGCCGCGGGCATGCCCGGCACAGCGCCTTGGCCTCGTCGTCGGGGGCCGTCGTCCAGCGGTCGGGGTCCTTGGTGCAAGCACCGAGCTGGACGCCAGCCGAGACGTTGACCGAAAGGTAGAGAGCTGTTGCGGTCATAGCGCTTCGTTCCTCCTGAAAGCGTTGCAAGTCTGTGTCGTACCGGTCAGTACGGTATAGCACTAACCGTCGCAGTGCAACAGTTTGGTTCCGTCTGGTCGCTTCGGGTGTCTGCGAAGTGCTGCGGTTGACGTTGCGGCTGCGTTGCCTAGAGTCACATTTCTGCTGCTCATTGCTCGCTACACCGTAAACTATATCCAACGGCAACTATACAGTTGCCCAGGTAACTGCCAGGTTACTGACAGCATTCTTTACTGTAGAGTGAACCGTAGCGATAGGCCGCTGATGGCCCGGGCACCTGCGTCGGCATGGAAGCGGGATTGTGACGCAGAACTGTAGCGCCGCCGTAGCGACGGACCGGTGCAACGGTTAGAATCGTGGCTATCGGGTAATCCATCAGCAGCCCTCCACCAGTCCACCGTCCGCGAACGAGGATCGACGTAGATGCCCAGCGCCGAATTGACTGCCCGGCCAGCACTGCTGGTCGTGCACCACGGCGATAGGTCGCACGCGATCGAGCCCGGACGCGGGGTCGTGACGATTGGCCGCGAGCCCCAGGCCGGCGTGCAGATCGACAACCCGGGCATCTCCCAGGAACATCTCCGCGCGGAATCCTCCGATGGACAGTGGCGAATCGTCGACAGCAGCCCCCACGGCATGTTCGTCGACGGCTTGCGAAAATCCTCGGTGACGGTCACGGACCGGACGATGGTCCGGTTTGGTGATCCCGCCGGCGGCAACGCGTTGACTTTCGAAGTCATCACGCCGTCGGGCTCGTACGAGCAGTCATCCGGTGAACAGCAACAGGCGGGCGAGTTGGACGAGCACATGAGCGACTCGCAAACCAGCGAGCTGGATCCGGGTCTGGTGCGCGCGGGAGCGGCCGCCGCGGCGCGGCGTCGCGAACTCGACATCAGTCAGCGCAGTCTCGCCGCCGACGGCATCATCAACGCCGGCGCCCTCATCGCGTTCGAAAAGGGTCGCAGCTGGCCGCGCGAACGGACCCGCGCCAAGCTCGAAGAGGTGTTGCAGTGGCCCGCCGGCACCATCCAGCGCATCCGTCGCGGCGAGCCCGCCACCTCTGATGGAGCGTCCGGCCCGTCGTCGCGGCGCGACGACGGCGTCGCCGCCGGCCCGGCCTCCGCCGGCGGGTCCTCCGACGGTCCGGCGGGGTTGATCGCGCAGGCCGTCGTCGCGGCCGTGGACGGCTGCAGTCTGGCCATCGCCGCGCTGCCGCCGGTGGACGATCCGGACTTCACCGAACGGGCCGCGCCGATCCTCGCCGATCTGCGCCAGCTCGAAGCGATCGCCGTCCGCGCCACCCACATCAGCCGGATCACCCCCGAGCTGATCAAGGCGCTGAGCGCGGTGCGCCGCTACCACGACCGGCTGATGACCCTCGGGGCGAGCGCGCCGGGAGCCACCCTGGCGCAACGCTTGTATGCAGCGCGGCGGCGGGCGAACCTGTCCACGTCGGAGACCGCACAGGCGGCCGGCGTCGCCGACGACATGATCATCCGCGCCGAGGCCGAGGAGCCATTGCCCCCCGACGTCACCGCTGCGATCGAATCGCTTATCAGCCAAATCAATTGACGCTGGTTCTCCCGCGCTCCTCCGGCGCGGTCGTCGCTATGCGCCCGACGCCGCTTTGCGCCGCGTAGCCGAAAAGCCGCACCTATTCTGAAAATTCGTGCATCAGACCCCCTGGGGGCGCTGCTAAGCTCATCCTGCGGTGCAAAGGTGCACGTAAACAATCAAGTGCACAGGATCAGCGAACGTAAGGAAGAATGTCGATGCGGGGAAGCGATCTTTGCCAGAAGACCGAGAATTTCCTTAATGGGATTCTGGCGGTGCTCGGCGACAATCCCATTATGGGCACCCTGCTCAACAACAGCTCGGGGCTGTTCAAGCAGGTCGAGAACAAACTGGGGCTGTCCATTCCGGGCAACAACTGGCTGGGCGAGGCCGCCGAAAAGTACCTGAATCAGAATCTGGCACAGAAGCTTCGCGCGAACATCATGTCCGACCTGGACAAGCTGAGCGGCGGCTTCATCTCGAATCAAGCCGGCTACATCAAGAACACCAAGAGCGTCATCACCCCGATGCGTGACATGGTCCGCACCGTCAAGGGCTGGTGCAAGGAGGCCGAAGACAAGGCCGGGTGGTTTTTCGGTGTCGGCTATGCCGCTTCGTGGGCCATGGCAATTCCCGCTTGCGCACTCGCTTCCGCCGTTTCCGGTGGCGCACTGCTCTACCTGACAATCATGACGATGCAGAACGTGACAAACCTGCAGGGCCTGCTGGGCCGGCTGCTCGAAATGATCACGACCATGCCGCGGTTGAAGGACATCATCGACAACCTGCTGCCCGACATTAAGTTCCCGCCGGAGATCAAGTGGCCGCCGGAGTTCAACTTCCCCGACATCAAATGGCCGGACATCAAACTGCCCGACTTCAAATGGCCCGACCTGCCCAACTTCCCGGGCTTCCCCGACTTCAAGTTCCCGCCGGACTTCTCGGGCCTGATACCCGGCCTGCCCAAGCTGCCGGACCTGTTCCCCGGCTTGCCGAAGCTGCCGGACCTGATCGGCAACCTGCCGGGTCTGGGCGACCTGTTCAACAACTTCAACGGATTCCTCGGCGGTCTGCCGATCTGGAAGGACCTGCCGAAGCTGCCCGACTTCCTGGGTGGCCTGAAGGGTCTGCCGACCCTCAACTTCGCCGACCTGCTCAACCTCGGGAACCTGCCGTCGATCAATTCGTTGACGTCGACCCTTGGTCAGCTGCAGCAGCTCACCAGCGGAATGGGCGGCGGGAGCCAACTTCTCAGCTCCCTCGGCGGCCAGGCCGGCTCGCTCAGCTCGATGGCGGGCGGTGCCGGCGGCGCCGGCGGCGGGGCGCCGACCCTGGTCAGCGCGGTGAAGAAGGACGACGAGGAAGAGGGCGCCAGCGGCGGGTCCGGGGAACGTGCCCCGATCAATGCCACCGGCGGCTCCTCCGGCGGGACCGAAGGCCGCGTGCTCTGACGCGCGCGGTTCGAAAACGCCTGCCTGTCAAGCCTTTATCCAGCACACTTACAAACCAGTAACCAGACCAGCCTAGGAGGTTCACCATGGGAATTGTCGACCTTGTCGTCGATTCGCCGTTCCTGAAGTTGTTGGCGAGCATGCAGAACGAGAACGCCGGCGCGGTCAAGAACGCGACCGCCGCGCCCGCCGGGATCGGCGCCATGGTCCGTCAGAGCCACGGTTCCTACACCGACGATTTCAACGACGTCGTGGCCATGTTCGAGACCCAGCGGGCCACCGCCGGCGGCGGCATTGGCGATCTCTGCACCCAGCTGGCCAGTGCCCTCATCTCCGCTGCCGCGAGTTATCTAAATGCTGATCTATTCGGCGCCGGAGCACTGAACAAGCAGGTTAATATCTGACCATGTCCGGTCCGCTGGCTGTCGGTCGCGCGGGCCTCGTCGACGACGTCGTCGGCGTCGAGGTCACGATCGACGGCATGTTGGTCATTGCCGACAAGCTGAACCTCGTCGATTTCCCGACGACCCTTGGCATTCGGCTGAACATCCCGCAAGAGGAACTGCGCCGGGTGGTCTGGGAGCAGGTCGAGCGGGACCTCGCCACGCAGGGCGTGCTCGACGTCCACGGTCAGCCCCACCCGACGGTCGCCGCGATGGTCGACACCCTGAGCCGGCCCGACCGGACGCTGGAGGGCCGGTGGTGGCGCAACGACGTCGGCGGGGTCATGGTGCGATTTGTGGTGTGCCGCAAGGGCGACCGCCATGTAGTCGTGGCGCGCGATGACGAGATGCTGGTCCTGCAGCTCGTCGCGCCACAGGTGCCGCTGGCCGAGATGATGGCGGTGGTGATCGGGCGCGCCGAACCCGCGAACGTCGAACCGCTGACCGGGCTCGCCAACGAGCTCGCCGAGTGCACGACCCCCGCCCAGCTGGCGTCCTACGGCCTCAACCCCACCTCCGCCCGCATCTACTCCGAGATCGTCGCCAAGCCGTCGAGCTTCGTAGAGATCGTTGCCAGCCAACGGCATCCCGGCGGCACCACCACCCAGACCGATGCGGCCGCCGGCGTTCTCGACTCGCCGCACGGCAGGTTGGTGTCACTGCCCCGTCGCGTCGGCAGCGATCTGTACGGAAGCTTCTTGCCCGGCACCCAGCAAAACCTGCAGCGCGCCATCGACGGCCTGCTCGAACTCCTCCCGTCGGGCTCCTGGTTGGATCCCGTCGCCGACCACGCCCAGGCCTCGCAGTCCGGCTGACCCCGCTCGCACACTTACCGACTCATACGAGCCAAAAAGAACTCTGAAAGGGACACCATGGCCCACTACCCCGGGAACGACGACCACAGCGACGGCTCGGATCTGTCGGCCCTGGACTTCTCGGGCGGCTACGGCGACGACGACTCGGGCATGGACGCGCTCGACGATTACGCGCCACCGGCCGAACCCGAAGAGGACGACAACCTGGAGGTTCTGCAAAAGCTCACCGAGGAAGAGGAAGAGCAAGAGGGCGACATCTACACGGTGACCAATCCGCAGAAGAGCGTGAAGGTGACGACGCTCATGGACGGCCGGATCCACCGCGTCGAGCTGACGAGCAAGGTCGAGAGCATGACGGAATCCGACCTCGCGGAAGAGATTTTCGTGCTGGCGGACCTGGCTCGGCAAAAGGCGCGCGTCGGCCAGTACGAGATGATGATGCGGCAGATGGAAGAGGACGAGAAGACCAACCCCGACAAGGAAGCCACCGCGCTGGTGCGCGAGCTGATGGGGATGACGATGAACCTGCCGACGCCGGAAGAGTTCGCCGCGACCGAGGCCGAGGTGTTCGCCACCCGCTACAACGTCGACATCGAGCAACACCACGGTGAACATGGCTGATCGCCTGGCCGGACTGTTCGAAAGCGCAGTCAGCATGGTGCCCATGTCGCAGGCACGGGCGTTGGACATCTTCTCCGAGATCACCAACTACGACGAGTCCGCCTGCGACGCCTGGATCGGCCGCATCCGCTGCGGCGACACCGACCGGGTGACGCTGTTCCGCGCCTGGTACTCGCGCCGCAACTTCGGCCAGTTGGCGGGCGCCGCCCAGATCTCGATGAGCACGCTGAACGCCCGCGTCCCCATCGGCGGACTCTACGGCGACATCACCTATCCGGTCACCTCGCCGCTGGCGATCACCATGGGATTCGCGGCAAGCGAAGCGGAACAAGGCAATTACGCCGACGCGATGGAGGCCCTGGATGCCACGCCGGCCACCGGCGCCGAGCATCTGGTCGCGTGGCTCAAGGCCGTGGTCTACGGCGCCGCGGGCCGCTGGACCGACGTGATCGAGGAGATCAAGAGCGCCGGCAAGTGGCCGGATAAGTTCCTGGCTTCCGCGGCGGGCGTCGCGCACGGTGTTGCCGCGGCGAACCTCGGCCTGTTCACCGAGGCCGAACGCCGGCTTACCGAGGCGAATGACACGCCGGCGGGTGAGGCGTGCGCCCGCGCCATCGCGTGGTACCTGGCCATGGCGCGGCGCAGCCAAGGCAACGAGGACGCCGCCGTGGCGTTGCTGGAATGGTTGCAGACCACCCACCCGGAGCCTAAAGTCGCGGCGGCGCTGAAGAATCCGTCGTACCGCCTGGCGACCACCACCGCCGACCAGATCGCCGCCCGCGCCGACCCGTGGGATTCGGGCAGCGTCGTCACCGACAACTCCGGGCGCGAGAAGCTGCTCGAGGAGGCGCAGGCCGAGCTCGACCGGCAGATCGGCCTGGCGCGGGTCAAGACGCAGATCGAGAGATACCGCGCCGCAACGATGATGGCCCGCGTCCGCGCCGCCAAGGGCATGAAGGTGGCGCAGCCGAGCAAGCACATGATCTTCACCGGGCCGCCCGGCACGGGCAAGACGACGATCGCGCGGGTGGTGGCCAATATCCTGGCCGGACTTGGCGTCATCTCGGAGCCGAAGCTCATCGAGACGTCGCGCAAGGATTTCGTCGCCGAGTACGAGGGACAGTCGGCGGTCAAGACCGCCAAGACGATCGACCAGGCGCTCGGCGGCGTGCTGTTCATCGACGAGGCGTACGCGCTGGTGCAGGAGCGCGACGGCCGCACCGACCCGTTCGGTCAGGAAGCGATGGACACCCTGCTGGCGCGGATGGAGAACGACCGCGACCGGCTGGTGGTCATCATCGCCGGCTACAGCGCCGACATCGACCGGCTGCTGGAAACCAACGAGGGCCTGCGGTCCCGCTTCGCCACCCGGATCGAATTCGACACCTACTCTCCCGAGGAACTACTCGAGATCGCGAAAGTCATTGCGACCGCTGACGACTCGTCGCTAAGTGTGGAGGCGGCGGACAACCTGCTCGAAGCCGCGAAGGAACTGCACGCGAAGACGCTGCGCGGCCGACCGGCGCTGGACGTGGCGGGCAACGGCCGATACGCGCGGCAACTGGTGGAGGCCGCCGAGCAGTGCCGCGACATGCGCCTGGCGCAGACCCTCAACATCGACGATCTGGACGTGGACCGGCTGCGCGAAATCGATGGCACCGACATGTTCGAAGCGATCGCCACGGTGCACGCGCACCTCAACATGAGAGAGTGATCAATGGGGCTTCGCCTGACCACCAAGGTTCAGGTAAGCGGGTGGCGCTTCCTGCTTCGCCGAGTCGAGCATGCGATCGTGCGGCGGGATACCCGGATGTTCGACGATCCCCTGCAGTTCTACAGCCGCTCGATGACGCTCGGCATTGTCCTGGCCGTACTGGTTTTGGTGGGCGCCGGGCTGCTCGCGTTCTTCAAACCGGCGGGCAAGCTCGGCGGTAGCAGCCTGCTCACCGACCGCGCGACCAACCAGCTCTACGTGCTGATCTCCGGCCAGCTGCATCCGGTGTACAACCTCACGTCGGCCCGGCTGATCCTGGGCAACCCGGCCAGCCCCGCCGCCGTCAAAACCAGCGAACTGAGCAAGCTGCCGCTGGGCCAGACGATCGGCATCCCGGGCGCCCCCTACGCCACCCCGGTCTCGGGCGATTCCGCGTCCGATTGGTCGTTGTGCGACACCGTGACTCGGGCCAACTCCGCCTCACCCACGGTGCAGACGGCGATCCTCGCGATGCCCGTGCTAGTCGACTCGGCGACCGACCCACTCCTGTCGAACGAGGCCGTCCTCACGTCGTACCAGGGTCAATCGTGGATTGTCAGCGCGAAGGGGCGCCACCTGATCGACCTGTCCGACCGCGCCCTGACGTCGGCGATGGGCATCCCCGTCACGGCCAAGGCGACCCCCATCTCCGAGGGCATGTTCAACGCGCTTGCCGACCTCGGGCTCTGGCAGCTGCCGCCGATTCCGGGCGCCGGCACCCCCAACACGATCGGGCTGCCCCCCGATCTCGTGATCGGAGCGGTCTTTCAGACCCACACCGACAAGGGCCCGCAATTCCACGTGGTGCTGCCGGACGGCATCGCGCGGGTGAACGCCACCACCGCTAATGCGTTGCGTGCCACCCAGTCCCACGGCCTGGTGGCCCCGCCGGCGCTGGCGCCCAGCGAGGTCGTCCGGATTCCCGAGCGGGTCTACAACTCCCCCCTGCCCAACGAGGCGCTCAAGATCCTGAACCGGCCGGACGAACCGACGCTGTGCTGGTCGTGGGAACGCCGGGCCGGTGACCAATCGGCCAAGACGATGGTGCTCAGCGGTCGGCACCTGCCCATGTCGCCGTCGACCATGAACACCGGTATCAAGCAGATCCGCGGCACCGCAACCGTTTACATCGACGGCGGCAAGTACGTCACGCTGCAGGCCCCGGATCCGCGGTACGGCGAGTCGCTGTACTACGTCGACCCGGAGGGCGTGCGCTACGGCGTGCAGGACGCGGAAACGGCGAAGGCGCTGGGCCTGTCGTCGCCGAAAACCGCGCCGTGGGAGATCGTTCGGCTGCTGGTCGAGGGTCCGGTGTTGTCGAAGGACGCGGCCCTGCTCGAACACGACACCCTGCCGGCCGACCCCAGCCCCCGTAAAGCACCCGCCGGAACCCCCGGAGCTTCGTGATGACGACCAAGAAATTCACCCCGACCATCACCCGCGGCCCGCGGCTTACCCCGGGCGAAATCAGTGTCACCCCACCGGATGACCTCGGCCTGAACATCCCGGCCTCGGGTGTGCAGAAGGTGCTGCCCTG
The DNA here is from genome assembly GCF_059812195.1 of Mycobacterium sp. NGS68. Lineage (NCBI taxonomy): Bacteria > Bacillati > Actinomycetota > Actinomycetes > Mycobacteriales > Mycobacteriaceae > Mycobacterium > Mycobacterium sp. NGS68. Next base: position 157,087 of record NZ_JCALCE010000001.1, read on the forward strand.
GGTGATGGGCGCCTGCATGGTCGGCATGATCGCGATCATGATGGTCGGCGGGACCAGGCAGCTGTCGCCCTACATGCTGATGATGCCGCTGATGATGGTGATGATGATGGTCGGCGGCATGGCCGGCGGCAGCGGCGGCGGCAGCAAGAAGGTGCCCGAAATCAACGCCGACCGCATGGAGTATCTGCGCTACCTCGCCGGCCTGCGCACGCGGGTAACGTCGTCGGCGAGTGCTCAGGTGGCGTTCTTCAGTTACCACGCCCCGCATCCCGACGATCTGCTGTCGATCGTGGGCACCCAGCGGCAGTGGTCGCGGCCGGCCAACGCCGACTTCTACGCGGCCACCCGCATCGGTATCGGCGACCAGCCTGCGGTGGACCGCCTGCTGAAGCCGTCCGTCGGCGGCGAACTGGCGGCCGCCAGCGCGGCGGCCCAGCCCTACCTCGAGCCGGTCAGCCACATGTGGGTGGTCAAGTTCCTGCGCACCCACGGCCTGATCCACGACTGCCCGAAACTGGTTCAGCTGCGCAGCTTTCCGACGATCGCGATCGGCGGCGACCCGGCCGGCGCCGCCGGCCTACTGACCGCGATGATCTGCCACCTGGCGGTGTTCCATCCGCCGGACCTGCTGGAGTTCCGGGTCCTCACCGAGAACCCGGAGGATCCGGACTGGTCCTGGCTGAAGTGGCTGCCGCACGTCCAGCACAAGACGGAGACCGACCCCGCCGGGGCGATCCGGATGATCTACACCCGCCCGGACGGGCTCGGTGAGCTGGCGGCGCGCGGCCCGCACACGCCCGATCAGCTGCCCGGCGGCCCGTATGTGGTGGTCATCGACCTGACCGGCGGCAAGGCCGGGTTCCCGCCCGACGGCCGGGCCGGCGTCACCGTGATCACGCTCGGCAACCACCGCGGGTCGAACTACCGGATCCGGGTGGACGCCGCCGGGACCGCCGACGACCGGCTGCCCGGCCAGCAGTTCCGTCAGGTCACCTCCGCCACCGACAACATGTCTCCGAAGGACGCGACGCGCATCGCCCGCAAGCTGGCGGGCTGGTCGATCACCGGGACCATCCTGGACAAGACGCAACGCGTCCAGAAGAAGGTCGCCACCGAATTCCACCAGCTGGTCGGCGCGGACAGCGTCGAGGACATCCTGCCGTCGCGCTGGCGGATGTACACCGACACCGACCGCGACCGGCTCAAGATCCCGTTCGGTCACGAGCTCAAGACCGGCAACATCATGTACCTGGACATCAAGGAGGGTGCCGAATTCGGCGGCGGCCCACACGGCATGCTGATCGGCACCACGGGCTCCGGTAAGTCGGAGTTCCTGCGCACCCTGATCCTGGCGCTGGTGGCCCGGACCCACCCGGACCAGGTGAATCTGCTGCTCACCGACTTCAAGGGCGGTTCGACGTTCCTCGGCATGGAGAAGCTGCCGCACACCGCAGCCGTCGTGACCAACATGGCCGAGGAGGCCGAACTCGTCAGCCGCATGGGCGAGGTGTTGACCGGCGAACTCGACCGGCGCCAAGGCATCCTGCGCCAGGCCGGTATGCAGGTCGGCGCGGCCGGCGCGCTGTCCGGTGTGGCCGAATACGAGAAGTACCGGGAGCGCGGCGCCGACCTGCCGCCGCTGCCGACGCTTTTCGTCGTCGTCGACGAGTTCGCCGAACTGCTGCAAAGCCACCCCGACTTCATCGCGCTGTTCGACCGGATCTGCCGCGTGGGGCGGTCGCTGCGGGTGCATCTGCTGCTGGCCACCCAGTCGCTGCAAACCGGCGGCGCCCGCATCGACAAGCTCGAGCCCAACCTGACGTACCGGATCGCGCTGCGCACCACCAGCTCTCACGAGTCCAAGGCCGTGATCGGTACCCCGGAGGCGCAGTACATCACCAACAAAGAGAGCGGTGTCGGCTTCCTGCGCGTCGGCATGGAAGACCCGGTCAAGTTCAGCACCCTCTACATCGGTGGCCCCTACATCCCGCCGACGGCGGCCGAAACCAACGGGGACGGCAACGGATCGGGCCCGCGCAGCGGTCCGCGCAAGGTTCGGATCCATCAGTTCACGGCGGCGCCCATCCCCGAGCCGGAGATGGCGACGTGAGCAAGTCCGCCGGCGAAGAGGAGCGGCGCACATGAGTACCGAATCCGACGTACGCGCGCTGCGCGAGGTCGTGCTCGAGCAACTGAGCACCACCGAATCCCGGGCCTACAAGATGTGGCTGCCGCCGCTGCTCGATCCGGTGCCGCTCAACAAGCTCATCGAACGCGACCAACAGCGGCAACCGCTGCGCTTCGCGCTGGGGATCATGGACGAGCCGCGGCGGCATCGCCAGGAGGTGTGGGGTGTCGACACGGCGGCGGGCGGCGGCAACATCGCCATCGGCGGCGCGCCGCAGACAGGGAAGACGACGCTGCTGCAGACGCTGATACTGTCCGCCGCCGCCACCCACTCGCCGCGCGACGCTCAGTTCTACTGCATCGACCTCGGTGGCGGTGGCCTGATCTACCTCGAAAACCTGCCGCACGTCGGCGGGGTGGCGGGGCGATCCGAGCCCGACAAGGTGAACCGGGTGGTCGCCGAGGTGCAAGCCGTCGTGCGGGCCCGAGAGGTCAGTTTCAAGGAGAACCGCGTGGGGTCGATGGCTGCCTACCGCCAGGCCCGCGCCGACCCGAACCACCCCGTCTCGGCCGACCCGTTTGGCGACGTCTATCTGGTCATCGACGGCTGGCCGACCTTCACCACCGAGTTTCCGGACCTCGAGCCGATGGTGCAGGATCTCGCCGCCCAGGGGCTTTCGTTCGGCGTGCACGTCATCGTGTCCACCCCGCGGTGGACGGAACTGAAGTCGCGGGTTCGCGACTACCTGGGCACCAAGATCGAGTTCCGGCTCGGCGATGTCAACGACACCCAGATCGACCGCATGGCGCGGGACATCCCGGCCAACCGCCCGGGCCGGGCCATCTCGGTGGAGAAGCACCACCTGATGATGGGAGCGCCCCGGTTCGACGGGGTGCACAGCACCGACGGCATCGTGGAGGCGTTGACGGCGGCGGTGGCGCAGGTGGCGGCGCAGCACACCGTGCAGGCGCCCAAGGTCAGGGTGCTGCCGGAGCGCATCTACCTGCACGAGCTGGACCCGAACCCGCCCGGGCCGGACAGCGACTACCGCACCCGCTGGGAGATCCCGATCGGTCTGCGCGAGTCGGACATGCAGGTGGCCTACGCGCACATGCACACCAACCCGCACCTGCTGATCTTCGGCAACGCGCAGTCCGGCAAGACCCGGATAGCCCATGCGGTCGCGCAGGCCATCTGCGCCCGCAACAGCCCGAAACAGGTGCGGTTCATGTTCGCCGACTTCCGGTCGGGCCTGCTGGACTCGATACCGGAAACCCACCTGCTGGCCGCGGGGGCGATCAACCGCAACAGCTCGGCGCTCGACGAATCCATCAAGGCCCTGGCGGCCAACCTGAAAAAGCGGTTGCCGCCGTCGGACCTGACGACCTCGCAATTGCGTTCGAGGTCGTGGTGGAGTGGATTTGACGTCGTGCTGGTGGTCGACGACTGGCACATGATCGTCGGCGCCGCCGGCGGTTTTCCGCCAATGAGCCCGCTGTTCCCACTAATGCCGGCGGCACCGGACATCGGCTTGCACATCATTGTCACGTGCCAGATGAGCCAGGCATACAAAGCGACCATGGACAAGTTCGTCGGCTCCGCATTCGGGTCCGGAGCCCCGACCATGTTCCTTTCCGGCGACAAGCAGGAATTCCCGTCCAGCGAGTTCAAGGTCAAGCGCCGACCGCCTGGCCAGGCATTTCTCGTCGCTCCGGAGGGCAAGGAGGTCATCCAGGCCCCCTACGTCGACCCTCCAGAAGAAGTGTTCGGAGCACCCCCAACCCCCGGTTAGGATTATTTCACCGCACCGAGACGGGACCTAGGTTCAAGGATCGAGCGGAGGACAACAATGGCTGTTGGAACTCTTTATGTAAATACCCGAACCACTTGCGTTCGAGGCCTACACCCGAGACGTTTGTAATGGGTTATCGGCGATTTCACATAACGGTTCTAAACAGTCCTATGCAAGACGCACGACCGAGGCAATAGGAGGTGGGAAGCGATGCCGCCGACAATGATTTGGCACGCATTGCCACCGGAGCTGAACACCGCACGGCTGATGGCCGGTGCGGGCCCGGCGCCGATGCTCGCGGCCGCGATGGGCTGGCAGGCCCTGGCGGCGGCGATGGAAGCTCAGGCCGCCGAGCTGGCGGCCCGGTTGTCCTCCCTCGCCGAGGCGTGGACCGGACACGGCAGCGACAAGGCGATCGCGGCAGCGACGCCGATGGTGGCCTGGCTGCAGACCGCGGCGATGCAGGCAACCGAGCGCGCGATGCGGGCGACGGCGCAGGCCGGCCTGCACACGCAGGCGCTGGCGACCACGCCCTCGCTGATCGAGATTGCGGCCAACCACATCACCCACGCGGTGCTGGTGGCGACCAACTTCTTTGGCATCAACCTGATGCCGATCGGTTTCAACGAGGTCGAGTACTTCGTCACCATGTGGACTCAGGCCGCCCTCGCGATGGACATCTACGAGGCGGAAACCCAAGCCAACACGCTGTTCGACGAGATCGAGCCGATGACCGCGATCCTCGACCCGTCGACGCTGAGCCAGGGCCTGCAGTCCTCGATGAGCCAGCTCTCCGGGGCGGCGGGCAAACTCGGTGCTTCGCTGCCGTCCCCCGAGGTGCTGCAGGCGACTGTCGGCCAGGTCGCGCAGCTGGGCGGGCCGATGCAGCAGCTGACCGCGCCGCTGCAGCAGGTGAGCTCGCTGTTCGGCCAGATGGGCAGCATGGGCGGCTCGGGCGGCGGCCCGGGCACCGCGCTGGCCGACCACGAGGCCGCGCAGATCGGGCTGATCGGCGCCAACCCGCTGTCCAACCACCCGTTGGCCGGTGGCTCCGGCTCGGCGCTCGGTTCGGGTTTGCTGCGCGGGGAGTCGCTGCCCGGTGCCGGCGGCTCGCTGGCCCGCACGCCGCTGATGGCCAATCTGATCGACAAGCCCACGGCGCCAGTGCTGCCGGCCTCCGTGTCGCCGGGCGCCACCGCCGGCACCTCGGCGGCGGGCGGCTCCGCCCCCCTGGGTGCGATGGGCCATGGCACGCAGTTTGCGGGCAGCACCTCCCGACCGGGCATGGCGGCCCCTTCGCCGCTCGCCCGGGAAATGGACGAAAACGACCTAGCAGGCTGGGACGACGAGGAAGATTGGTAACCGTCCCACAACGACTTCCCGGCCAACCGGGCCGGAAGACTTGCCAACGATGGCGAGGACACAGAAAGAGAGAAAGTAGTCAGCATGGCAGAGATGAAGACTGACGCTGCTGCCCTCGCTAAGGAGGCATCAGAGTTCGACCGTATTGCGGGCGAGCTGAAGCAGGTCATCGCGCAGGTCGAGTCGACCGGTGGCGATCTGGCCGCAAGCTGGGAGGGCCAAGCCTCCCGCGCTGCGCAGGCCGCGCTGGTGCGCTTCCACGAAGCCGGGCAGAAGCAGATCAAGGAACTCACCGACATCTCGAGCAACATCCACGGCTCCGCGACCGAGTACACCGCCGCCGAGGAAGAGCAGGCGCAAAACCTCGAATCCGCAATGTTCGACGGCGCTTAAGCACCCCCCACCTACATCAAGAAACGGAGCATTAGTACATGTCACAAAGATGGAGCTTCGCCCAGATCGAAGCTGGCGCGAGCGCGATTTCGGGCAGCGTGAACACCGTCCACGGGCTTCTCGACGAGGGCCGGGCCTCCCTCGGCCGCCTCGCGGCCGTGTGGGGCGGTAGCGGTTCGGACTCCTACCAGCAGGTTCAGCGCCGCTGGGACCAGACCGCTCTCGAGCTGAACAACTCGCTGCAGAGCCTGTCGCGGACCATCAGCCAGGCCAGCCAGGCGATGGCCAGCACCGAGCGCGGCGTTGCCGGCAAGTTCGCGTAGGTCATTCTTACCTTCGCGTAACATCACAAAACACGAGATCGGGCGAGTTAACCTAACAAGGGGATCTCGCCCCTTCTCGTGTTTTTGTATTTGACGAACTTCGGAGAGGTTCTGATGCCGGCCGACTACGACAAGCTCTTTCAGTCGGCCGAGGGCGCGGAATTTCCGGATGATCCCAATGACCTCGCATCGGATTCGTTCTTCGATGTGAATCCGTCATTTCCCCCGCCCGCCGCGCCGGCAAGTCCGCCGCCCGCTGCGCCCCCCGCACCGCCCGGCCCGCCGAAGGCCAACGGGCAATCCGCCCCACCGGAGCAGGCCGACTGGTTGCAGCAATTTCAGTCCGCCCCGTTAGCGCCGCCACCCGAGCCACCGTCGTTCCTGGAAGAGGCCTTCTCGCCTGGGCCGCCGCCCGAGGCCATGCCGTCGAGCGGGCCGTCGAGCGGGCCGGCGGGCGCTGGACCCACCCGGCCGCCCATGCCGATCGGCGGCCCCCCGGTGGCGCCGCCCGAACCACCGCCGGCGCCGCCGGAACCTCCCCCGGCCCCGCCCGAGCCCGTCGCAGCCGAGCCCGTCGCACCGGAGCCCGTCGCACCGGAGCCGGTCGTGCCCGAGCCGGTCGCGGCCGCGCCTCCAACGGCGGCCATGCCGTCGACCGGGCCGTCGGGCCGCACCCGGCCGCCGATGCCGATCGGCCGCCCGCCGGTGGCCCCGCCCGAACCGCCGCCGGCGCCACCCGAACCACCCCCGCCACCGGCGGAACCGCCTCGGGCCGAAACCGCTCCGGAGTCCTTGTGGTCGGTGCCCGAACCGCCCGCGGAAGACTCCCCACCACCACCCCTTCAGCGACGCCGGCCGCCGATGCCGGTCGGCGAGCCGCCGTCGGCGCCGATTCCGGTAAGTCGGCTGCAGCGCCCGCCCGAACCGGGAGCGCAACCCCCGCCCGCACCACCGCGCCGCGGCCATCGCTACCGCCCGGACCCCGACGAGCCTGCGCCGTCGCCGTCGGCGCCTAGGCGGTCGGTCCCCGTGCGCGTGCGCAGGGACGACGCGGGGCCGCCGCCGGGCGCCCGGCCGCCGACCCGACCGGTGCAGCGGGAACCGCACTTCGCCCCGCCAGAAGCACCCGAGTCGACACAGCCACCGACCGCGCCCATCGCGGCGCAGCCACCCGGCGACGCGCCGCCCGGTCGTCGCGCACGCCGACGCGCCGCCGAGGCCGCATCGTCGGCTGCGCCCCCCATCGCTGAGCGCGGCGCCAAACGTCCGGCGCCAGACCCCGCGTTATGGGCGGACGCCGCCATGCCGCCGGACGCGGCCGCGCGTCCGCAGCCACGGCGGCAGGAGCCCCGGCCGCCCGAGCGCAAGCCACCCGAGCACAGGCCGCCCGAGCACAGGCCGCCCGAGACCCTGCCACCTGGCCAGAAGGCGCCGGAGCCGATGACCCCGGGCCCCCGAAGGCTCAAGGCCAAACCGGCCAAGGTGGTGCCGACGCACGGTTGGCGGCGTTGGGTGTATGCCCTGACGCGGATCAACCCGGGACTGTCCCGCGACGAGAAGTACGAGCTGGAACTGTCCGACCGGGTTCGCCGAAATCCCCACTCCGCGTACGAGATCGGGATCCTGGGACTCAAGGGCGGCGCGGGAAAGACGACCGTTACCGTCGCGCTGGGTTCGGTGCTCGCGGACGTGCGGCGCGACCGGATCCTCGCGCTTGACGCCGACCCGGGCTGCGGAAACCTCGCCGAGCGGACCGGACGCAGTTCCGCCGGCAACATCGCGGAGTTGCTGTCGGACCGCGAGCTGTCGCACTACAACAAGGTCCGGGCCAACACGACCGTCAACGAGGCCAACCTCGAGGTGCTCACCGCCGAGGACTACAGCGGCAGGCCCCGCGTCTTCAGCAAAGAGGATTGGCACCACACGGCCGACGCCGTCTCCAGGTTCTACAACGTCGTGTTGGCGGACTGCGGCGCGGGCATGCTCGACCCGGCGACCCGCGGGGTGTTGGAGACGGCGGCCGCGGTGGTGATCGTGACCAGCGTGTCGATCGACAGCGCCCGGCAGGCCGCCACCGCGCTGGACTGGTTGCGCAACAACGGCTACACCGACCTGATGAGCCGCGCCTGCATCGTGTTGAACCACGTCACGCCGAAGGATCCCAACATCGCGGCCAAGGACCTGGCCAAGCGATTCGAACAGCAAGTGAAGCCCGGCCGCGTCGTGGTCCTGCCCTGGGACAGGCACATCGCGTCCGGAACCGAGATAGAGCTCGACCGACTCGACCCCGAGTTCAAGCGCAGGGTTCTCGAGTTGGCCGCAGTGCTGTCCGACGATTTCGAGAGGGCTGGACATCGTTGAGCGCTCCTGCAGTAGCCGCCGGTAAGACCGCCTCGGGGCCGGCCGCGGTACCTCCCGCCCGTCCCGCCGCCACGCGGGTGACGGTCCTTACCGGCAAACGGATGACCGACCTGGTGCTGCCCTCGGCCGCACCGATGGAAAGCTACATCGACGAGACCGTCGCGGCGCTGGCCGAGATACTCGAAGACGCCCCGGCCGACGTGCTGGCCGGTTTCGACTTTTCCGCGCAGGGCGTGTGGACATTCGCCCGGCCCGGGTGCCCGCCGCTGAAGCTCGACCAGTCGCTGGACGACGCCGGCGTGGTGGACGGGTCGTTGCTGACGCTCGTGTCGGCCAGCCGCACGGAGCGGTACCGGCCGCTCGTCGAGGACGTCATCGACGCGATCGCGGTGCTCGACGAGTCGCCGGAGTTCGATCGGTCGGCCCTGAACCGCTTCATTGTGATAGCGATCCCGGTCTTGACGCTGATCCTCACCGGTGTCGCGGGGCGCGCGTGGTGGGACACCGGCCGCAGCGTGTTCTGGCCGATGGGGCTGGCGATCGCGGGGGTCCTCGCGGTGGTGGGTTGCTTCGTCGCCAACAGGTTCTACCGCAACGCCCAGTTGTCGGACAGCCTGATGCTGGCGGCATACCCCCTGATCACCGGCGCCGCCATGCTGGCGATCCCGTTCCCGCGTGGGGTCAAATCCCTGGGAGCGCCGCAGCTTGCCGCCGCGGCGGCCGCCATTCTCTTCTTGACGCTGGTGACGCGGGGTGGGCGCCGGCGGCGGTCGGAGTACGCGTCGTTCACGGTGATCACGACCCTGGCCATCGTCGCCGCCGCGCTTGCCTACGGGTACGGCTACGGGCGCTGGGTGCCGGCCGGGGCCATCGCGTTCGGGCTGTTCATCGTGACGAACGCGGCCAAGCTGACCGTCGCCGTCGCACGCATCGCCCTGCCGCCGATTCCGGTGCCCGGCGAGACGGTGGCCCACGAGGAGCTGCTGGATCCCGTCGAAACCGACGCGGCGTCCGAGGATGAAACGCCGACGTGGCAGGCCATCATCGCGTCGGTGCCCGCATCCGCCGTGCGGCTGACCGAACGCAGCAACCTCGCCAAGTTGCTGCTGATCGGGTACGTGACGTCCGGCACCCTGATCCTGGCGGCGGGCGCGATCACGGTGATGGTGCGCGGGCACTTCTTCATCCACAGCCTGTCGGTGGCGCTGCTGATCGCCGTGGCGTGCGGGTTCCGGTCGCGGCTGTACGCGGAGCGCTGGTGCGCGTGGGCGCTGCTGGCCGCGACGGTCGTCATACCTACGGGCCTGATCATCCGGCTATGCCGCTGGTACCCGCACCTCGCCTGGATGTTGCTGGCCGGCTACGTCGCGGCGGCGATCATTGCCCTGCTGGTGGTGGCGGCGTCCGCGCGGCGGCAGCGGCGCATCTCCCCCGTGCTGCGACGGATTCTGGAGCTCTTCGACGGCGCGGTGGTCGCGTCGATCATCCCGATGCTGCTGTGGATCACCGGTGTCTACGACCTGGTACGCAATTTCCGGTTCTGAACCGTTCTTGCAGGTCAGGCTTGCTGCATAGGGTGAAATTGCTGCATGCCCGGCCGCTTTGGTCCGGTAAAATTTTCCTTTGACGCTGTGCATGCCGCGCACCGCTGCGAAGAGAGGGGATCCGACGATGGTCGAACCACTGTCCATCGATCCCGCCCGGCTGAAGGAAGCGGGGGCCAAGCTCCTAAGCCTCGTCTTCCCGCAGGCTCCGGCGCCGATGACGGTGCCCGGGTCGGACGCGGTGTCGGCGGCGATCAACGCGACCATGCCGGGCATCGAGTCGCTGGTGAGCGACGGTCTACCCGGCGTCATGGCCGCCCTTACGCGGACGGCGACCAGCATGGGCGACGCGGCCGACATCTACCAGAAGGCCGACCAGTCGCTGGGCGACGCGTTGAAGCAGTACCAGTTCTCCGCCGACGACCTGCTGTCCGGCAAGGCCGTGTCGACCGTCGGCGGGCAGGCGTCCCAGCTGCTGGCCGCGGCGTCAGACAAGTTGCCGCCCGGGCTCAAGGATGTGGAGTCGCAGATTTCGGCGAAGGTCACCGAGCTGTCGCCCCGGGTCCAGGCGACCGTGCCGCAGCTCGTTCAGCTCGCCCCGCAGGCCGGGATGGCGGCTCAGATGGCCTCGCCCATGATGTCGACCGTCATGGGGGTCGCCGGTCAGGGCGGCAGCGGCGCCGGCGGCGCGGGTGCGTCGTCCGCGTCGCTGGTCAGTGACACCAAGCCCGACGCCAAACCCGACGACGAGTCCGACGGCGAGGAGTCCGGCGACGAGGGCGCCGCCGCCGGCGGGCACGGCCGGGGCCACGCCCCCGCGCAGGGCCGGACCGGCGCGTCCGGCGGCAAGGGCACGACGCTCTAGTCCCCCGCGTTCTCCCCGCGAGCAGACGCAAAATCCCCCTAAACCGGTCGGTTTTAGGGGATTCTGCGTCTGCTCGGCCAAGGGAAGCGTCACACTCTTGGCGTGGCTACCGGAAAATCGCCCCTGGTCCTGCTGCACGGCGTGACCGGGTCGGGTCGCATCTGGCAGGACATCGTTCCGCGGTTGTCCGAGTTTCACGACGTTCACACGCCGACCCTGCCCGGGCACCGCGGCGGTCCCGCCCTACAGCGCCTTCCACCACGGATCAGCGACATGGTGGACGCGTTGGAACGCATTCTGGACGAGCACGATCTGGCGCGGCCGCATCTTGCCGGATACTCGCTGGGTGGATGGCTTTCCATCGAGCTGGCCCGGCGCGGCCGCGCCGCGAGTGTCTGCGCGTTCTCCCCGGCGGGATTTTGGTGGGACAGCAAATCGCATAGGAAGGTCCTCCGGAAGATTCGCCTGGTCCGCGCGGTTGGGCGCCTTTCCCGGCCGACGGCGCCGCTCACCCTACGGTCCGCGACGGTGCGCCGCCTCGGTTTCCGCGCGGCCGCGTGTCACGGCGACCGCCTCACCGCCGCCAGGATGCTGGACATATTGGACGACACCCGCGACTGCCCTTTCATCGATCACTACTCTCCCGACGAGCAGGCCGAGCCGCTGGACCCGCTACCTTGCCCGGTCACCCTGGCCTGGTCCCAGATCGACCGCCTCGTTCCGGCCGCGACGTTCGGCCCGACGGCGCGCGAACGCCTGCCCGGCGCCACGTGGGTACTCCTGCCCGACGTCGGGCACATCGCGGTGGTCGACGATCCGGACCTGACAGCCCGGACCATCCTGGCCGTGACGGGCGAAGCGGGCTAGGTGACCGGCCCGACGTCGCGTCGGCGCGTTCGCCGAGCGGGCCGTTCCAGGGTGCGACGTCCGGTGGAGGTTTGTTGGGTGCCGAGCTCGCGGCGGCGCTGCCCGCCGCGTCCTGCTTGCGAGTCCCAGGCGTCACAAAAAGATCGGCATATGGACTTTTGCCCGCCTCGCAGCGACAACGTGTCGCGCGAAGGAGGGCAAACCGGCACATGCTCGACCCGCCGCGCGCCCGCGAGTGTGCGCAGACGTACGGCGACATGCTGCGCTGGCCGGCGTTTTGTGCACGTTCGCGGGGTTCGGCTGGCTGCCCGCCCGGCACTTGGCCCGCGAGGGCGCTCAAATTTGCGTGAAATTGCGGGTGAGGCCTCGAATTTGGGGTCGCTCGCGGCGGCGCTGCCCGCCGCGTCCTTGCTTGCGAGTCCCAGGCGTCACAAGAAGATCGGCATATGGACTTTTGCCCGCCTCGTAGCGACAACGTGTCGCGCGAAGGAGGGCAAACCGCCACATGCTCGCACGCTGCGCTACGTTCCGGTCTCTGTGGGTTCGTAGGGTGTACCACCACCAGTCGGCGCGTTCGCCGGGGGCCCATTGCAGGGTGGCCGTTGGGTGGTCGGCCGAGGGATCGGTTGTCCAGGGTGTGTCCGGTGCTGTCGGTGACGGTCAGGTCCTCGGCACCATCCCCGCCAACATCCAACGCGTCGTCGTCGCTGCCAAACCCCAGCTGCTCGGGTCAGCGGTCGCCGCCCGAGTTTTATTGCGGCGCAGCCGGGCTCGCGTCGGAGAGGGCACTGTCGAGGACTCCGGCGACGTACTTCCAGTACATCCACTCCGCGATAGCGGGACGCTGAGCCTCCGCATCCTCGGCGGCGTACGCCCGGTGCAGCGCCAGGTCCCGCGAATGCGCAGCGTACCCGTGGAACGCCCGCAGGTGCGGCGCCTCGCGGCCAGCGGCGTTGGTCGTCATGAACTTCATGACGTCGAACCACATCATGATCCGGTTGTCCGACGGGTTCTCATCGGTCGGCGCCGCGGGCAGCAGGTCGGCCAGCTGCTGATCCTTGGCGTCGGCCAGGCGGGCCGCCGCATCGGGATCCACCACCTCGAGCCGCGACAGGCCCGCCATCTGACCGCTTTCCGGAATGTCGTCGGCCTCGAGGATGATCTTGGCCGCACCAGGGTCGGAGTTGGCCAGCTGCTCCTCGGTGCCGATCACGGCACGCAGCTTCTTCTCGTGGTGGGCCGCCCACATCTGCACGGCCATCACCGGGTAGGTGGCGCAGCGCGCACGGTCGGCGGCCGGCATCTCGTCGTCGGCGCTGGCCAGGCGGATCTTGTCGGGCAGTTCGACGCCCTCGGGGATGTAAGCCAGGCCGTAGCTGTTGGCCAACACGATGCTGCCGTCGGTGGTCACCGCGGTGATCCAGAAGAATCCGAAGTCGCCCCTGCCGGCGCTGTCGGACGCGTTCAACGCCGCCGCAATACGCCGCGCCACGGCCAACGGGTCCTTCTTTGCGCCCCGCCGGGAGGCCGCCGCGACGGCGTCGCGTGCGGCACGCGCGCCGGAAACCGGAATCAGTGCCCCGACGGCGCCGGGATCGAGCTGGTCGGAGCCGTCGTGACGGGCGGCCGGAGCCGCCGGACGCGCCGACCCCGCCGCGCGGGCGCTCGCCGATCCCCCGGCCGTGCCCCCCGAACCGAGCGGGGCGCGACCGGTGCCGGAGCGGGCCGACGCGGCCTTCACCGAGCCGGACTCCCCGGCCGACGGGCCGGGGCCCGCGCCTGGGGCGGCGCCGGCCGTCGTACCGCCGGCTCGTCCGGTCGGCATGCCGCCGCCGGTCGCGGCGGCGGGCGCCACCGACCCCCCGGCGTCGGCGTCGTGCGCCGGCGCGGCTCCCGAGGGCTGGCTCGAGGGCCCACCGCGGACGTCTTCCATCAACGCCGCGGGCCGGACGTGGGCAGGCTGGTCTCCCCCGCCGGGTATCGACGGCGTGTGCGGCCCGGGGTCCACCGCGGGCGGATGGTCGGGTGCGGGCACATTGGGGCCCACCGGCGCCGGGGTCGGCGACGGACTGGGGTGCGGCGACGGCGTGGGCGACGGCGTGGGGGTCGGCGCCGGGGTCGGGCTCACGGGGTTGACCGGCGTCACCGGGGTGACCGGCCGCACCGGGGTGTCGGGCGTCGGCGTGATCGGGGTGACCGGCATACCCGGCGTGATCGGGGTGACCGGATTGACCGGCGTCACCGGGGTGTCCGTTCCGGGCACCCACGGCGCCAGCGGGTCGAGCGGGTTCACCGGCGTGATCGGGGTGAACGGCCCGTCCGGTGTGCCCGGCGTCGGCACGAAGGGCGCCAGCGGGTCCAACGGGTTCACCGGCGTGATCGGCGACGGAGTCGGCAGGTCGGGGATGATCGGCTTGAGCGGATCGATCGGCTTGCTCGGGGTGCTCGGCACCTGCAGGGTCGGGACGTCGACCGTCGGCGGGGTCTTCTGGTTGAGCAGGTCCTTCAGCGCGTTGTTCGGCGGCTGCCAGCTCTTGGACTGCAGCACCTGTTCCGCCGTGCTGTTGACGATGCTGACATTGGCGCCGTGCGCGGCATTGACCAATTTGTTGATCGCGGTGGCTTTTTCATCGGGATCGAGCTCGGTGTCCATCTCGAGTATCGAGATTTCCCGCTGCGTGCCCTCGACGTTGTCTTCGATATCCGACTTTGCTTGAACGATCAGATCGGCGACATGCCGGTGCCAGGTGATGACTGTCGCAAGGTAATCCTGCAGCGTCATTATTTGATTCAGGTTCGCGCCGAGGGCGCCATTTGCGGCGTTGGCGGCGCTGCCCGTCCAGACACCGCCTTCGAAAACCCCATTCTTCTGCTGCTTGGCGGCGTCCAGGACATCGGTGACCTTGTGCAGCATCTGGTTGTACTGTTGCGCCCGTTCGTAGTAGCTGTCCTCGTTGGACTCGGGCCAGCCGCCCGGGCTCAGCATCGACTCGGCATACTCGCCTACCGGCCTCGTAATGCCCATCGCCCTAACTCCTCTTACAACAGCTCCCAGGCCGCGTCGATGACACCTGTCCGCTTGGTTTCAACAAGCCTAACCGACATGAAGACCCGTCAGATGCAGCAATTTTGGTGCCGAGAGGCGCACCCGGCGGGCCTGGAAACGGGCGTTGTCCGCAACGCCGAACGCGCCCGTGAGCGCCCCGGAAATCGCCGCCGTCGGGTCGCGGTGGCAACGGTCTGGAAGGCCTAGAACCCCGGCAGATTCATCTGTCGGGAAAGCTGGTCGAGCACCGCGCCGAGTTGCTCGCCGGCCACCTCGTTGTAGGCGCCCGCCGCGCGCTGCGCATTGGAAATCGCCTCGTTGACGCGGGCGCTCACAACCTCCGCGCCCTTTTTCAGCAGACCCTGCTCGATCTTGAGGCTGGTGAGCCACTGGTGGCCGTTCATCTCCACGTGGACGGTTCGTTCTTCGTCCGTAGCGCGGAAAAGGCCGTCGTTCATCAGGTTGAGCTGACCCTCGAGGGCCGCTTGAACCTGTCCCGTCATCGCCAGGATCATGGCGGATTTGGGGTTCAGCTGATTCATTATTTCGACTCCTTGCCACCTGGACGGCGATTACCGATGACGGCCTCGGTCCACGCCCGGTCTTCCTTGTACAGTGCCTCGTCGTCTTGCTGGGAGCTCTTGTTCTTGCTGGAGCCCTGCCCCGCGCCGTGACCGCCCATCGGCATTCCCATGCCGCCACCGGCCGCCCCGGCTCCGCTGGCCGCGCCGCCACGGCCGGCACCCGCGAGGTCTGTTGTCGCGGCGGGCTGCACGGAACCGGCCTCGGGGGCGGGGCCCAGCGCCGAGCCGGCACCGCCGCCGGCGCCTCCGCCGCCGAACGACATCGGCTTCATCCCACCGGCCCCGCCCGGCACCTTGGGGGTCTCGGGATGCCCGGCGCCGGTAAGCGTCGCCTCGCCGCCGGACGAGGGTCCACCCCCGCCCGAGCCCATGCCGCCGGCCGGCATCTGCGGCATCTGCGGCAGTCCGCCGTTCTGGCCGCCGCCGGTGAGCATGCTCATGACCTGGCCGGGGATCAGACCCTGCGGGGTCGGCGGCGGCGGCGCGTCGATCTTGACCGCGGCGGGTGGTTTCGGCGGGTTGATCGGGTCCAGCGTCGCCTTGGTGTTGTAGTCGGACAGCACCTGGGTCGACTTCGACTGCATCTCCGCATACATCTGCATGATCTTTTGTCGGACGTCCTCGTCGGTGGCCTCCGCGTAGGCCCGCTCCAGCCCGACGACGTCGTCGTAGGCCGGATGCTCCGTGCGCGCCCAGTATTGGAGGTCCGCGACGTACTGGGCCTGCTTGGCCATCGAGACGCTCAGCTTCGCCATGTAGACGACCCACTGGTTCTGCTGGTCCAGCGACGCCGTTACCGAGGCGGCCGCTTCGCCGTCCCAGTTCTGGAAGGCACGGAACCGCGTGACGAGCCCCTGCAGCGTGAGGTTGTAGTCCACCCACTGGTTGGCGAAGGACCGCAGTGACGCACCCTGGTCGGGCTGCTCGATGAGGGATGCCGCCGTTTTGAGGTCGGTGAAATCCGGTCCACCGGCGGCCGCCACCTGCGTCTCGCTCACCCCGGCCGAACCCGTGTCCCCGGCGTTGAGCTGGGCGCTCTCGTCGGCGATGGAACCGCCGTTGGTCATGGCCTCCGCACCGGTCTCGTCGACCTCGCCGTAAGCCTTGGCCGCGTTGCGCATGGACGTCGCCAGCCGGGTCCATTCCTGGTGGCCCGCCTGCAGGTAGCTCAGCATGTTGTTGGCCGACAACAACAGTTGCCGGCCCGCGGTGTCGGCCGCCTTGAGGCCGCACGGCTTGAGTGGCGTGACGTTGGGAAGCGTCGGTAGCGCGGCTTCTACCTCAGTGGCCCTGCCCAAAATTTCGGTCTGCTCGACCGTCATCGTCTGCGGCTGAGTCATCTCGCTAAATCCTCCTTAGTGCTACAGCCATTATCGTCGCTGAAACGGCGTCCTCCTGCACCAAAATTCGAGGTCTCGGCTAAAGCGCACTCCTTGCGGCTACTTGGGCAACGACAGCTGGTAGCGACTTTCCTCCGGCGGGGAAATTCGCTGAATCGGCAACTGGCGGTGGCGCGGCGTGCTGATGCCGTTGTGCCGCAATATGACCCGGTCGACGCCGGGGTGCGGGCCCAGATAGGTGATGGCGTTGGGCCAGGTGATCTTGGGCACTGACCCGACCTGGGCGCCGATCATTTCGGCGAACTCCTTGAACTGCGGCGAGACGGTGACGACGGCGCCGGCCGCCGCCGCGCGCACCGCGAACTGGGCGAAGGTCTGGGCGTCGCCCAAGCTCAACGTGGCGTCGACGTCGTCGAACGGCATGTACACCGGGCACTTGTTCACGGTCTGGCCGATCAACACCCCCGCGGACCCGATCGGTATCTGGCAGTGACGGTTGGCGACCAGCGTCTGGCCCTGCAGTCCGCCGCGCTGGCCGCCGAACAGCCGGGCGAAACCGCGCGGCGTCTTCGGCTTGCCCAGCGTGGTCAGCAGCACCGTGGACCGCGGCGGCTCGCCGACGGAGATGCGCACCCGGGTGATGGTGTGGTCCGCGCGCGTCGACCACCAGGCGTCCGGGCCGTTCGGCGCGGTGTAGGCGACGGTATAGGTGTTGCGGCCCAGGATCATCGCCCACTTCTCGCGGGCGAAACCGATGTCGGTGGCGTGGTCGTAGTCGTCGAAGCTGCGGCAGCACACCGCGTCGACGCCGTGGCTGGCCAACTGGTCGGCGATGCGGGTCGTCGACGCGACCAGGTACCGCGCCATGCCGGGCACGCCCTCGTCGCGGCGCAGCGCCGACCGGCGGGTGCGCTTGGGGTCGGCGCGCAACACGATCCAGGTCCGCCGGTTGGCGGGTGCGGGGTCCGTCCCGGTCACCTGCCGGTACAGATTCACCACGTCGCGGGTCGCGGTGGTGCCGACCCGGTAGCCCGCCGACACGACGTCGGCCTCCAGATCCGGGCAGTGCACCTCGAGTAGCCGCTCCAGCAGCCGGGTGTCCAGGATGTCGTCGGTGTGGGCCTGCCCGTCGACGATCACGGTCGGCGTGAACGGCCGCGGGATGAGTTCGACGACCGAAACCAGGTGCTGACCCTGCCAACGCACCGCGACGTGATCGCCCGGCTTCACGGTGGCACCGACGACGGGCTCCGACGGCGGATCCGGCAACTTGCGGCGACGCCGGAACCAGCGTGCGGCCGTCGCCACCCAGCCCGTCACCCGGCGGTCGGCGAAGGTGACCATGGTCAGCACGGCGATCAGCCCGACCAGCGCCGCGCCCGCCCACGGGAAGCGGGTGTCCATGAAGAACATCACGCAGGGCGGGCCGACCGCGGCCAGCCACACGGCGTGCCCGGTGCTGAACCGCAGCCGTATCGGACTTCTCATCGGCGCCCCAGAGCGCGGCCGCACAGCCCGATCAGCGCCAGTGCCAACATCAGGCCCCCGATCGCCAGCGCCACATAGGTGATGGGCCTGTGGTCGGGGCCGGGCGCGATGATTGGCGCCGGCACCTTCCTGACGTTGGGTGGCACCGACGCCGGGCCTGGCGGAATGTCCCAGGTGAGCGCGGCAACCGCGTCGATGACGCCGGTCCCGACGACGTTGTCGATGCCGCCGCCCGGGTGCCGGGTGGTGGCCTGGATGCGGTTGATGATCTGCGCCGGGGTCAAGGTGGGGAACCGCTGCCGCAGCAGCGCCGCCAGGCCGGAGACGTACGCTGCGGCGAACGACGTGCCCGCGATCGGGACCGGACCTTCCTTGCCCTGCAACGCGTTCACCGGATCACCGTGGTAGCCCAGCGCGACGATGTTCTCCGCGGGCGCGGCGACGCCGACCCACGGCCCGTGCATCGAGAACGCGCTCGGCGTTCCGCTCTGCCCGATACCGCCGACACTGAGCACTAACGGTGCGTACCACGCCGGGGTGACAACCGTCTGCACCTTGGCCCAGCCGCGCGGGTCGGACGGCTTGGACGCGTCGGGTAGCGGGTTCTGTGAGCAGTCGCCGCCGGTGTTGCCGGCCGCGACGATGATTACGGCATTCTTCACGTTGACGGCGTAGTTGATGGCGGCGCCCAGCGTGTTCTCGTCCAGCGGCCGGCTCACCTTGTAGCAGGCGGCTTCGCTGATGTTGATCACGCCCGCGCCCAGGTTGGCGGCGTGCACCACCGAGCGGGCCAGGCTGCGCACCGACCCCGCGGCCGGCGTCGAGTTGGGATCGTTCTGGTTGACCTGCGCGCCGACCGGCTGGAAGGCCTCCGACGTCTGGCGCAGCGAGACCAGCCGCGCGTCGGGCGCGACGCCGATGAACCCGTCCGTAGGTGCGGGCCGCCCGGCGATGATCGACGCGGTCAGGGTGCCGTGGGCGTCGCAGTCGGACAGGCCGTTACCGGCCTGGTCGACGAAATCTCCCCCCGGCTCGGCGGGCACCCGGGGCGAGGCGTTGACGCCGGTGTCGATGACGGCGACCGTCACCCCGGCCCCGGTCGCGAACTTCTGGGCCTCGCTGACGGCCAGGTACGTGTTGGACCACGGCGGGTCGTGGAAGGTCGAGTCCGGCAGCGTGGTGGGCGCCGAGCAGATGCTGCGCTGCTGGGTGGGGCTGTCGGGCCCGGTGGTGTCGGGGGGCATGGCGGCCGGGTCGATCGTGGGCGGCGTGATGGCCGGCGCGGCAGGCGCAGTCAGCGCGGCCAGCACTGCGAGTACCACCGTCGTCACCAGGAAACGGCGCACCGCGAAGTCTCTCCATTCTGCTAGCCGCTATTTCGTGCATCTTAAATCTTTACCGGCACGCGGACGGCGGTTTTCCGGCTCAGGTCGGACCGGACAGCATCCGGTACTGCGCCGCGGTTTGTTGCTGCGCTTTATCGAGTTGGCGGGCAACGGCTTTGACCGTGTACCGGCCGACGGCGCTCACACACCAGTAGCGGGGTACCAGGCCGTTGGGTCCGGCGACGCGGGTGCAGCGACTCTTGGGCAGTCCCGGCACCGGCGCGGCGGGTTGTGCCGCCGGCGTTGCGGCGGCGGCGCCGGCCAGCGTGTCGGCCAGCGTCTGGGCGCCGACGGGGTCTTTGGCCCGGTAGACGGTGGTGAGGTTGACCGACACGTCGTCGACCCCGGCCGCGGTCAGGGCGGGACCCGTTTGGACCGGGTTGTCCTCGAGGTGCAACGCGCCCGCCAACGGGTAGGCGAATCCCGAGGTGGACGCGGCCTGGTCGGCCGGCAGCGGCAGCGTGCGGGCGACCAGGCCGGTGGGATCCTGCGGCAGGGCGGCGAATTGCGTTGCGGCGGTGGGCTGGAAGGCGTCGATCAGGGGCAGCTGCAGGTCCAGGGTGCGCGCGGCGAGCGGGGCCTGGCAGTCGGTGCCCGGGCAGCGGACCACCTGCACCAGCACGAACGGGCCGCGCGCGGTGAACACGGTCAGCTCGTGCACCGTCTGGGCGCCCTCCTGGAAGGTCAGCAGCACGCCGACGGCCTCGGGGTGGCCCGGGATGGGCAGCGCCCGTTCGGGTTCGGTGACGATGGGGGTGACGCTGGGCACCCGCGGCATCGCCATGGCGGCGGCCACCATCCCGTGAGCGGCGGCCGCTGCCGCTGCGTCACCGTCGAACCGCAACACCGCGTTTCGCAGCGCCGGCTGCGGGTCGGGTCCCGGCGCCTGCCGCTCGCTGGTGAACCCGAGCAGGAACGGCAGGTCGTGGGCGCCGCCCATGATCGGCGTCCACACCACCCGCGCGAGGTCGTTGAAGTTGGTGAGGACGGCCGCGGCGCCGGCGCTGGGTGCGGTCAGCCCGGCGTCGACCTGCCACGGCCCGACCACCGATGCGGCCATGCGGCGGCCTTCGACGAGTCGCCCGGTGCGCTCGGATCCGGCAGCACCCAGCGCGGGCAGCGGCGCGGTGGGATAGCCGCCGGCATCGAGTTGGGCGACGTCGACCGATGGCGCAGCGCCCGACGCGGGCTGCCCGGGTGTGGTGTGGCTGCAGGCCAGCAGCGCGGCGGCCAGCAGGGCGATCAGCGGTCGCCGGCTCATCAGGTGCGGCAGATCTTCCAGCCGTCTTCCAGCTTCAGCGGCAACGTCACGGTCCGCGTGCCCATGGCCTCGTTCTGCGACTCGACCGTCGCGGTGGCGGTGTCGCCGGTGATCACGATGTTGGTGATGGCCTTGATCGTGGTGGTGCCGGATTCGGCGCGGCTTTTCTTGAGGTAGTCCATCGCCGGGCCGGTGAATTGGGCGCGCATTGCCGTGCACAACAGGTCGGTGTAGGCGGGCCAGTTCTGGCTGTTGTAGGCGTCCTGGAACGCCGCGAGCGTCTCGCGGATCTGGTCTTCGGCCGACGGCGGCTTCGCGGGTGGCGCGGCGGTGGGCGGCGGGGCGGCGGGCTGCGCCGACGGGCCCGCCACCGTGCCCGGCGCCGTGCTGGAGTGCTGGGCGGTGGGGGCGCCGGCGGTCTGCGTCGAACAGGCCCCGAGCAGCGCCGCGGCGATCAATAGCGGGGCCAGTCTGGTGTTGGCCATCAGCTCCCTAGCGTTGTCGGGGCACCTTCTCGGCGGTCGCCGTGATCAGCGCGGCCACGTTGGCAGCGCCGGTGGGAAGGCACTGGCGAATGTCGATGACCACGTTGCCGCGTACCAGCATGCCGTGTTGGCACGCGAGGTTGCCACCGCGAAGGGTGGCCGTGATGGTCAGCACCCCGGCGGTGGTCAGCGGCTGGTTGAAGTCCCACTGCTGGGCCGGCTGCCCGGGCTGGGTGACCGTGATCGCCTTTCCGCCGCACAGCCCCCATTGGCCGCGCTGATTCACGTAGAAGCGTCCGGCGTTTTCGGGGTGTGCGAACGCGACGACGGCCTGCGCGACGCTGTCCTGCGCGACGGTGGCGTTCATGCCGCGCAGCAGTTGCGCGGCCACCCCGGTGGGCGAGCCGGGCGCGTACGCGGCCTGCTGCGCGGGGGCCCACGCGCCGACACAGTCGCGGTTGTCTACTGTCGCAGCGTCGTCGAGCAAAGTTGCGCTGTCACGTTCCAGCGCCAGCGTCCCGCCGTTGGGAATTTCGTTGGCGGTCAATAGAATTGGCCGCAGCTGGCTCGGGCTGACGTCGTCGGCCGGGCGGGTATCGACCGTCGGACTTGGCACGGCCGGCCCGGCGCCCGGCGCCGGTGCGGGGCCCGCAGACGTGTCCCGCGGCCACAGCACCGCGGTCAGCACCCCGGCGCCGACCACGACCACGGCGGCCAGCGCCGCGCCGACCACGACGCGCCGTCGGCGGCGCCCCGCGGGCACCGGTGCGGGTGGCCACGTGACGGTGGCGGGGGCGGGGGGCCAGCGCACCGGATCGGCGCCCGGGTAGGAGCTGACGTCGGCGCTGGGCACCGGGGCCAGCGCGGCGCGGGCCGACGGGTCGTGCAGCGCCGCCGCGGCGGCCGCGGCCAGCGCGCCGGCGGTGGGAAAGCGGGCGGCCGGGTCTTTGGCCATCGCGGTGGCGATCACTTGGTCGACGGCGGGCGGCAGCGACGGCACCAGGTCGGTGGCCCGCGGCGGCGGGCTGAACAGGTGGGCCATCAGCACCGCCGCGGCCCCGTTGGTGGCGGGGAACGGTGTCTTGCCGGTCAGCAGCCGAAACAGCGTGCAGCCCAGGGAGTAGACGTCGATCCGGCCGTCGATCGGGCCGTTGGACAGCACCTCGGGGGCGGCGTAGGCGATGGTGGCCAGCACCGATCCGGTCGCGGTCAGGCCGGCGTCGTCGAGCGCGCGCGCAATCCCGAAGTCGCCCAGCAGAACCCGCTCGCCGGGTCCGACGGGGCCCGACAGCAGGAAGTTGGCGGGCTTGACGTCGCGGTGAACCACGTTGTGCGCGTGGGCGAAATCGAGCGCCTTCGCGACCTCGGTGATGATGTGCAGTGCGCGCAGCGGGGTCATCGTTCCGGCGCGCAGCGCGGCGTCGGCGTCGGTGCCGTCGACGAATTGCATCGCGATCCACACCTGGCCGTCGTCGGACTGGCCGCGGTTGTACACCGAGACGATCTGCGGGTGCTCCAGTGCGGCGGCCGTGTCGGCTTCGCGCATGAAGCGCGCCCGGAAGTCGGGGTCGCGGGACAGCTCGGCCGACAACACCTTCAGCGCGCAATGACGCGGCAGCACCGGGTCCGCGGCCAGGTAGACCGCGCCCATGCCGCCGGTGCCCAGCACGCGTTCGATACGGTATCCACCGACCACCGCCCCGACCGCCAGCATTGCCTCAGTCAACCACGCGTGCTGATCGCGCCCTGGGCGTCAGCGGATCTGGTCGTCCAGCTTGTCCACCAGGACGCGGTCGAGGTACGCGGTGGCCGCGGGGCCGCCAGTAGCAAGCGCCGTGATGGTGGCCGGGTCGTCGACGATGACCAGGATGCCGCGGTAGCCGACGTACAACGGCGGCAGGCCGCCGTACCCACCAGCGCCGGCGGCCTTGTCGGTGCGGAGCAGCAGCACCACGTCACCGAAATAGGTGTTGGCGGGGTCCAGCGCAACCGCCGGTGGGGCGTCGGGGCCGTCGCGGCGGTAGTGGGGGTTGTACGAGAACCCCAGGCCTTCCAGGTAATTCGTGGGCGCCGACACCCGGGCGGCGACGGTGGAATCGGTGTCGGAGTAGGTGACCACGGTGATCGACTTGCCGTCGAAAGCGCGGTGCCGGGCCCTGACTTTGGCCTGCCGTGCGCCGGCGTCCGCCAGCAGCTGCTTGGCGGCGTCGGCGCGGCCCAACGCGGTGGCGATCCAGCTCAGCTGCGTCTGCCAGACCCATTCGCGCGACCCGTCGGCCGGACGGGTCAGCGTGGGCGCGATGGCGGAAAGCTTGTCGTAGGTGGGTTTGTCGATGTCGCCGGTGTCGACGATCAGGTCGGGCTTGGCCGCGGTCAGCGCCGACAGCGTGGTCGCGTCGACGGCCGCGGAGACCGGGACGGGGGAACGCACCATGGTTTGCAGCCACTGCGGCATGCCGCCGGCGATGCCGCCGATCAACACCGGCTGCACGTCCAGGGACAGCACCGCGTCGGGGTCGCCGGGGCCCAGGGCGGCCACGGCCGTCGGCCGGCGCTGCAGCGACACGGCGCCCAGCGCGCCGTTCAGGGTCTGCGGCTGGTAGGGCGCTAAGCCGTTGCGGTGCTTGACGATAACGACGCCGACGACCACGGCGACCGCCAGCACGACGGCCAGCGCCAATGCCCCCGCCAGGACGCCGCGCCTGCGGCGGCTCGGGGGCGGCGGCACCGGCATCCGAGGCACCGGCGGCGGCACCGGCGGCGGAATGACCGGCGGCGCCGGCGGCGGCGCGGCCCAGGGTCGGGTGACGTTGGTGGTGGCGGCTGCCGGCGTGGGCGTGGGCGAGGGGCCACCGGTCAGCACCGCCGCGGTGGCGGTGGCCAGCTCGCCGGCGCTCTGGAACCGGTCGGCGGGATCCTTGGCCAGGGCCCGGGCGATGACGCCGTCGATCGCGGGAGGCAGGCTCGGGTTCAGCTCCGTGGGCCGCGGAATCGGTTGCATCACATGGGCTAGCAGCGTGGCCTGCACTCCGGTCGCGTCTTCGTAAGGTGCGCGGCCGGTCAGCAGCTCGAACAGCGAGCAACCCAGCGCGTAGATGTCGGCCCGATGATCGACCGCGTGGCCCTGGACCGCCTCGGGAGCGGTGTAGTCGGCGGTGGTGACCAGCGACCCGGTCGCGGTCAGGCTGGTGGCGTCGTCCAGCGCACGCGCAATCCCGAAGTCCGCCAGCAGCGTTCGCTCCTCGTGACCGCTACCGGCCCCGGCGAGCAGGAAATTGCCGGGCTTGACGTCGCGGTGCAGCACCCGTCGGGCATGCGCGTAGTCGAGGGCCCTGGCGACGTCGGTGACGATGCGCACGATCCGCGCCGGCGTGCGGTTCGGGCCGGCCAGCTGATCGGTCGGCAGCCCGTCGACGTATTCCATGGCGATCCACAGGTGGCCGTCGTCGGTCTGGCCGCGGTCGTACACCGTGACGATGTTGGGGTGATTGAGCGTGGAGGCCAGGTCCGCCTCGCGGATGAACCGGGCCCGAAACCTCTCGTCGGCCGACATCTCCCCGGACAGGATCTTCAGCGCGTCGCTGCGCGGCAGCGTCGGATGGCGCGCGAGGTAGACCGTGCCCATGCCGCCGGAGCCCAGCACGCTCTCGATGCGGTAGCCGGCGACGACCGTTCCTACCGACAGTGGCATCGCTACCTAGTCCTTGCCAATGGCCGCACTGCTCTATTTTTAGTAACAACCCGGCGATCCGCGCACCCAGGAGTATGACCATAGATCCCGACAGTGCTCACGTGCTCGACGCCACCGACCCCACCGACAAGGCGGTCCTGGACGAGCTGCGCGCCGATCCCGCCATCGAATTCCTCGACCACCGCGAGGAACAACTCGCGGAGCTGCGCGGGCTCCGGCCGGCGCCCGACCAGGAACTGCTCGCCGAACCAGGCCGGTGGGTGTACTACCCCTGGCGGCGGGTCGTGGTGGCGCTGCTGGGCCCGCGGGCATTTCGCGCGGTGCGGTTGGATCGCAACCGGAACGTGATCACCACCGCGGAGCAGAACCGGCTGGGCGCGCTGCGCATCGGCGTCGCCGGATTGAGCGTCGGGCACGTCATCGCGCACACCCTGGTCGCGCAGGGCATGTGCGGCGAGATTCGGCTGGCGGACTTCGACGGCCTCGAGCTGTCCAACCTCAACCGGGTGCCGGCGACCGTGCTCGACCTCGGGCTGAACAAGGCCGCCGTCGCCGCCCGCAGGATCGCCGAACTCGACCCGTACGTCCGAGTCCAGGTGTTCCACGCCGGGGTGACGATCGATACCGTCGACGACTTCCTCGACGGGCTGGACATCCTCGTCGAAGAGTGCGATTCGCTGGACATGAAGGCCGCCCTGCGCGAGGGCGCCCGGGCCCGGCGCATACCCGTGCTGATGGCCTCGAGCGACCGGGGAATGTTCGACGTGGAACGCTTCGACCTCGAGCCGCAGCGCCCGATTCTGCACGGCCTGCTCGGCGACCTGGACTTCGCCCAGCTCGCGGGGATGAGCAGCCGCGAGAAGGTCCCGTACATGCTGCGCTTCCTCGAACCCGACCAGTTCACCTCCCGCGCGGTCGCGTCCGTCGTCGAACTCGAACGCACGCTGTCGACCTGGCCGCAGGTGGCCGCGGATGTCGTCGTCGGAGCGCCCGCGGTCGCCGAGGCGGTACGCAGGCTCGGGCTGGGTGAAGACCTCCGTTCCGGCCGGACCCGCGCCGACGTCGGCCGGGCGCTCGATCAGATCGACGAGCCGAAGATGGCCCCGGACCACCCGATGACGCCCGCCGAGTACCCGGAGCCGACGCTGCCGGGCGTGCCGGGCATCATCACCGCCGCCGCGATCCGGGCGCCGTCCGCCTCCAACGCGCAGCCCTGGAGTGTGGAAGCCGGGCCGGGCGCCGTCACGATCCGGCTTGCACCCGAACACACCTCGACGCTCGACGTCGGTTTGCGGGCCAGCGCGGTCGCGGTCGGCGCGGCCCTGTTCAACGCCAAGGTGGCCGCCGCCGCGCACCGGGTTCTGGGTCCGGTGAGCCTGCGGGACGACGGGGGTGACGTGCCGTTGCAGGCGACGCTGCTCCTCGGTGACGGCGGTGACCCCGAACTCGACGCGCTGTATGAACCCATGCTGGCGCGCGAAACCAACCGCCGCGTCGGCACGTCGGGCGCGATCCCGGCGGACACTGTCGAGCTGTTGCACGCCGTCGTCGCGCGCGAGGGCGCGCATCTGCATCTCGTCACCGAGGCCGACGACATCATCGGGCTGGCAAAAATTTTTGCCGCCACCGACCGCACCCGCTACCTGACCCCGCAGCTACACGCGGAACTGGTCGCCGAGCTGCGCTGGCCGGACGACCCTTCTCCGGATACCGGCATCGACGTGCTCAGCCTCGAACTCGACCCGGGCGACCTCACCCTGATCGAGATCTTGAAACGCCCGGACGTGATGGCGCGCCTGGCCGAGTGGGACGCCGGAACGCTGCTCGGCCAGGACACCGCGCGTCGCGTCGCGGGCAGTTCCGCGCTGGCCGTCATCTCGGTTGCGGGCGGCGCTCTGGCCGACTACGCGCTCGGCGGGTCCGCGGCCGAGGCCGCATGGATCGTCGCGCAGCAGCGCGGGCTGGCCGTGCAACCCGTATCGCCGGTCTTCCTCTACGCCCGCGACGCCGAAGATCTCGCCGCGCTGTCGCGGCCCTTCGCCGACCAGCTGGGCAGGCTGCAGCGCGAGTTCGGTCGCCTGGTCCGCACGCCCGACGGTCACGTGCCGGTCCTGGTGCTGCGATTGGCCGCCAGCAAACCGGCGTCGGTGCGCAGCCGCCGTAGTCTGGATCGGATCCGGTTCGTGTAGCGCGGCACTACTTTCGGACAAGCCGCAACAGCAACTACCGTATTTGAATATGGCGGGTTCCCTGAACGATTTGGTGACCGAAGCGGCCGCTGAATTGATGGCGGCCACGGCGAGCAATGCCCCGGAGATCTGTCAGCGGGTGCTCGGCAACTTGGTTACCCACTTCGGCGTCGACTTCGGCGTATTGCGCCACAACGACCACGCGATCCGCGCGACGGTGCTATTCGCGGAATGGCCCCCGCGCGAGTACGTTCCCGACCCCGACCCGCTCGGCGTCATTTATTTCGCGGAGGCCGACTCGGTCTTCGCGCAGCTCGAACATCTCAAAGAGGCCGCCGTTTTGCGGCCCGAGGCCACCAACGCCGATTACCAGACCTACATCGAGGGGGCCACGGGCGTCCCGCAGAGCTCGCTCGCGGGCGTGCCCCTGCTGTCCGGTGACGTCACCACCGGCTCCCTGGGCTTCGTCAAGTTCGGCGACCGCGACTGGCAACCGGAGGAGCTCAGCGCCCTGCAGGCGATCGGGACGTTGTTCGCCCAGCTGCAGGCCCGCATCGTCGCCGAGGAGCAGGTCCGCTACCTCGCCGAGCATGACGACCTCACCGACCTGCTCAACCGCAGAGCGTTGATCGCGCACCTCGACCAGCGATTGGCCGAGGGCCAGCCCGGACCGGTCGCCGTGCTGTTCCTCGACCTGGATCGCTTCAAGGTCGTCAACGAACACCTCGGCCAGAACGCCGGGGACCAGTTCATCAAGGGCTTCGCCGAGCTGCTGCGCCGGGCCGCCGGCGCCTCCTCGGTCACGGCCCGCCTCGGCGGCGACGAGCTCATCGTCGTGCCGTCCGGGCCGATGGACGTCGAAAGCGCCGCGGCGTTCGCTCACCAGCTGCAGGCGCGGGTTCAGACGAAGATCGCGATCGACGGTGAAAGGTTCACCCGCTCAGCGAGTGTCGGGGTCGCCACCGGGGTGCCGGGGCGCGACAGCACGTCGGATCTGCTGCGCCGGGCAGATCAGGCCACCCGCTCGGCCAAGAGTTCCGGCGGCGCAAAGGTCGCGGCGTTCAGCCCAGAAATGTTCGAACGGGACACGATCCGCAACGACATCGAACTGTCTTTGGAGCGGACCAGCAACGGCGAAAACCGCGCGCTGGTGCTGCACTACCTGCCGGAGTTCGGCATGCGCACCGGCGAGATCCTGGGGACCGAGGCGCTGGTCCGCTGGCAACACCCGACTCGTGGCCTGCTCATGCCGGACTCCTTCGTCGGGGTGCTCGAATCGATCAACATGGCGGGCAAGCTAGGCCGCCTGGTAATGCGCTCGGCCTGTGCGCAATTCGGGCTCTGGCGCTCGCACGGGGTGGGACGCGATGCGGTGCTACGGGTCAACGTCTCGCCAATGCAGCTGGTCGCGAACAACATCGTCGAAACGGTCGCTTCGACCCTCGACGAGTTCGCCATCGACCCGAACGCGGTGTGTCTGGAGATCACCGAACGGGTCGTGGTCCAGGAGATCGACACCACGCGCCGAACGCTGAGCCGGCTCAAGGACATTGGCGTGCGCCTGGCGATCGACGACTTCGGTACCGGCTACAGCGCGCTGACATACCTCAAGTCCCTTCCGGTCGACACGCTCAAGATCGACCGGGCGTTCGTCCGCGATCTCGGCGCCGACACCCGCGACCAGGCGATCGTGCAGGCCATCGTCGCGTTGGCGCACGCACTCGGACTCGAGGTCGTGGCGGAGGGGGTCGAGACCCCCACCGCGGCCCGGACGCTGCTCGAATTGGGATGCGATCGCGCACAAGGATTTCTGCTTTCCCGGCCCGTGAACAGCAGCGCGATGGAGTCGCTGCTGGCCCAGGGCACCATACCGATGGACTTCGCCGCCGTGAGCGATACGGCTACTTAGGCCAACTCAAGCCCAACTCAGGTAGCCCAACTCAGCGGACGGGCTTCGGTTCCCCACTGGCGTCCCCACTGGCGGTGATATTCCTGCGTCAAATGCGTGGTCTCCGTGAGCATCTTGGCGACCTGTTGCGGCTCGGTGGCATGGTTCACGAAATCGCGCCGGTCCCACCACATCATCTTGGTCTGGTAGCGCTCGTCCGGGTAGGGCGCCGCCGGAATCGCCGCGACCACACCGCCGGACGACCGCCACTTGTTCAGCGCATACGCGGCGGCCGTGGCCATGCAGAACTGCACGTCGACCAACGCCGTCACGTGGGCGGCGCTGCGCGCCAGGGCGGCGGCGAGGCCGCGGTTCTGTGCCGCCTCGTCGATCACCCACGCCGACTTCATCTCCAGCACGCCGAACGGAATGCGGTCGTTGATCATGTCGCGCACCGCCTGCTGGGACGGCTGCCCCGCCCATTCGATCACGGCATGCGAGTCGTCGGCGGACTGCAGCGGTCCGATGCCCCGGACGCCGGCAATCATCCGCCCGTCGTGGTCGACCACCGCGAAGTACACCGTGGTGTCGTCTCCGCTGCGCAGCGCGTCGGAGTCCAGAGCGCACGCGACACCGTGCTTGCTGTAACTGCGGTGCGCGCCGGCCGCGTACTGTGCCCACAGCTCGGGGTCGGCCGAGGGCTGCGAGATCACCAGCGTGCAGTCGATGTCGGGGTCACGCCACCTCAGAGATTCCCGGAGGCGGAAGGCTTCGAAATGGAAGGTATCGAGCGAAACTGCGGTCATGGGCGTCCTTAGAACGTCGGGGCGCCGACTTTCAGTTTGGAAATTCGGCGCTTTTAGTACGGAAGGGATGGATTTCTACCCATCCACAAACCGTGTCCCCGCCGCATTCTTCAAGCCCTTCGTGTTCCCTTTCTTTTGCCGACATTTAAGACGCAAGGCAATGCAAATCGGCGAGGGACCGCGGGTAATTCTATTACAAATCGTGATGCAGCCCACTTTTTGCACCCATAACGCGCATTTACATACGCCGCGCGCGGCCGTAGAGCATTTTGCTGGCGACCCCGGGCGACCGACTTTCTGCCGCCGAACGCGCGCATTCGCACGGGATACCCCGGGGCCCGACGCCCGTCGCGCGCGGCCTCACCCGCCCGGCGGAAGACCCGACCGACGCTCAAAACTCTATGGGGACATGCTTTTCCGCGCACGCGTCGCGCACCGCGGCGACGATGTCCTGGGTCCGCAGCGCCTGCAGATCGTCGAGCGTCACCGAGCCCTTGTCGCTGCGGTGCTGGGCGGCCACCCGCGAATCCCGCAACCGCTCGGCCCGCTCGACCACATTGCGGGCGAAACGGCCGTTGTGCATGACGTCCACGCCGTGACTGCCGTCGTCGGCGCGGTACGCGTGCAGCGCCGAGCACGCGGCTCGCAGCGCGTCGCGGGCGTCGGCCTCCAGCACGGTGGCCCGCGGCCCGCCATAGCGGACGGCGATCTCGACCAGCTCGTCGGGCGCGTAGGACTCGAACCGCAGCTTGCGGTTGAAGCGGCCGGCCAGGCCGGGGTTGACGGTGAGGAATTCGTCGACTTCCTTCTCGTACCCCGCGCCGATAAAGCAGAAGTCGAAGCGATGCACCTCGAGCGCCACCAACAGCTGGTTGACCGCCTCCATGCCGATCATGTCCGGACGGCCGTCCTGGTGGCGCTCGACCAGCGAGTAGAACTCGTCCATGAACAGGATGCGGCCCAGCGAGCGGCTGATCAGCGCGTTGGTCTTGGGACCCGAGGCGCCGATGTGCTCCCCGCAGAAGTCGGCCCGCTTCACCTCGACGATCTCCGGGTGGCGCACGATGCCCAGGCCGGCGTAGATCTTGCCCAGCGCCTCCGCGGTGGTGGTCTTGCCGGTTCCCGGCGGACCCACCAGCAACATGTGATTGGTCTGATTGGCCACCGGCAGCCCGGCCGCCAGGCGCAGCGCGCGGACCTCGATCTGGTCCTCCAGTTCGGCCACCGCCCGCTTGACGTCGGCCAGCCCGACCTGGTTGTCGAGCAGCGCGCGGCCCTCCGCGAGCAGCTGGCCGCGCCGCTCTTCGTGCTCCTCCTCACGGCGCTGCTGCTCGGACCGTTCAGTGCTGGCATCCCACTTGTCCGTGCGGGTGCTGATGGAGCGCTCGTCGGTGATCACCAAGTGCACCGAGGGGTCGGCCAGCGCGCGCTTGGCCGACTCGAGCAGGGCCCCGTTGATCGTCGCCCGCGACAGCCAGATCTGCGCCTCGTGCTCCTCGTCGAGTTGGCGGTGCGCCATGCCCCGGACGTAGGCCAGGTCCGCGGCGATCATCGGGAAGTCGGTGGGGTCGATCGCGGTGATCGCGGTTTCGGCGTGCCGACGACGGGGGTCGATCGGCCCCGCGTGCAGTTCGACGCGGTCCGTCCAGTCCAACGCAACCCGCGACTGGCCGAGATGAGCCGCGGCGCGCGCCGCGAGGGCGCAGGTGGCCGCGGTGACGGCCGCCATGATGATCGCCTGCGGCGGCAGGACGGTAGCCGCCACCGCGATGACGTCCGGCCAGCGCTGGCTGGCGAACATCAGGTAAGCCCTGATGTACTGCTGCCACTGGTGGTTCTCCCAGGTGTCCAGCAGCGCCGGATCCGCCAGCAACGCCTCGGCCTTCGCGTACTGCCGGTCGTCGACGAGCGCGCTGGCCAGGGCCAGGCCGGCATGCGATGCCTCCGTCACCGAAATCGACAGATACGGGCCGGCCTTGATCGGCGCCGACAACCGCACCCCGAGCCGGTTGGTCTCCCGGTGCAGCCGGGCGCCGTACCGGTACAGCTGCTCGACCGTCGGCAACGTCTCGTCGCCGGCGGCGATCCGGCCGAGCCAGGCGTCGGCCATCGACGGATCGATCTCGGTGGCCTCGGCGAAGCGCGCCCCGGCGCCGACGGGGTCGCCGTCCAGCAGCGCCATCCCCTGGTCGAATCGCTTGCGCGCGGCGGCGGTGGTGGTGGTGCTGCCGGTCATGGCGTCTCCACCGGCTCCAGCACGTCGAGCAGTTCCGGCTCGGCGGCGCGCAACACGGTCGGCTCGGCGGACACGTAGCGGTTCTCGGCGCGGAACAGTTCCACCTCGACGGTGTGCGTCTGGCCGGCGGCCGTCACCTCCACCGTCGCCGCGCCGGTCTGGGTGATCAGCACGTCGGCGTGGCCGCGGGACGGCTCGCCCGGCTCCCCGACCGAGATCAGGGTGTTCGGCCGCGGCGCGGGGGTCAGCGTGCCGTCCACGACGCTGACCGTGGTGCCGGGCACCGGCTTGGGCTGATCGACCACGGCGATGTCGGGCATCCGAACGCTGTTCCACCGCTGGGTGTTTCGGGTGTGCACGGTGATGCGCTCGCCGGCCCCGGCCAGGCGGATCACGATCCGTTTGGCCAGCGCATCCTCGGCGGCGATGTGCACCCGGCTGAACTCGCCCGCGTCATCCAGCGGCAGCATCATCCGGTTGCCGCCGTCGACCTTGCCCAGCAGCACGCCCGACGGACCGACGGGGACGACAAGCGGACCGCGCAGCGCGCCGCGGCGAATGCCGCGCAGCGACGGCATCGGACCGCACAGGTTGGCCGCGATCGCCGGCGCCTGCTCGCCCGGCAGGGTCCTCAGCATCGTGCTCGGCGGCGCCGTCGGCGGCTGCGCGCTGCGCACGGTGACCGTCGCGCTGGCCGTGCCGTCGCCGAAAAGCGTGACGTTCTGCACGATCCCGTCGGCGCGCATCGACCAGGCCTGCGCCAGCTTGTCGGCGCTGACGTCGGCGGGCCGGTACCAATAGGTCGTCAGCCACCCGTTGCCTCCGCGCACCGAGCGCCATCGCCGGTTGGGCACGTCCAGCGCGGACCGGCCCAGCCGTCGTTCCAGCTCGACGATGTCGGTCGCGGTCGCGACCTTCGCGCGGATGCCACGTTGCCGCAGCGCGGCGCTGACCCGCTGCGCCGCGGCCAGCGTCGCGGCACCCGCCGACGTGCGCCACTGCAGCGCTTCGACGTTGTCGAGGACGGCGACGCGCACGATGAGCCAGGTCTCGCGCTGCCCGGCGTACGGCGGCGTGCCGATCAGGGTGTCGTAGACGCGCGGGTAGTCGCCGATGCTGCGCCGCCGGGCGCCGGCGCTGACCACGCTCAGCGAATCGATGTTCAGGCCCAGGCTTTGGTGCAGTAGCGGCAGCAGCTCCCCGATGTCGAACGCGTTGTCGGTGTGCGTCGCGGTCGACCCGGTGAACAGCGTCGGCAGGTGCGCCCTGCCCAGCAGTTGCACCGCGACCGCCGCGATACCGTCGGTGTATCGGACCCCTCCCCCTGCGCGGTCGTTCACGACGGTCAGCGGTTCGGCCCACTCGACCGCCCGATGGCGGCGCCACCATACGCCCAGCCACTCCCACAGCGGCAGGCCACGCCAGCGCACCACCCCGACGGCGGCGCCGAACACCAATCCGGTTGCGGCACCGGCGTATCCGCCGACCGCCCAGCCGAACAGGACGCAGCCGAAGACGCCGACGATGATCGTCAGCCTCGTCGCGGCCGTCATCGTTCCCGCCGGGCCCGCGTGACCAGCGCTGCCACCGCGATCATTGCGGCGACCACGCCGGCGAATACCAGTGCCACGGTGCGGGCGCGGTGATCCGGTGCGGGCGGCGGCGGGGCGGGCCGGATGAGCCGGCTCGCCGCGCCCGGCGGAAGCCGTTCTCCCGCAGGCACATCGAAGGTCAGCGCGGCCACCGGGTCGACGACGCCGTACCCCACCTGGTTGTCGACCCCGCGCGGCGGATTGTGCGCCGTCTGCAGGATCCGGTTGACGATCTGGTGCGCGGACAGCGTCGGAAACTTGGCCCGCACCAACGCGACGACCCCACTGACATACGCCGCCGAGAAACTCGTGCCCCAGATCGGCATGTTCTTCTCGCCCGGGTGAATCGGCGGGTACGCGTTGACGGGTCCGCCCGTTTCCGGTGACAGCCCGAGGATGCCGACACCGGGCGCCGCCACCCCCACCCACGGCCCGGCCAGGCTCTTGCTCACCGGTGCGCCCGTGTTGTCGACGGCGCCCACCGACAACACGTAGTCGGAGAACCACGACGGCGACGACACGGTCTTGACCTGGTGCCAGTCGCGCGGATCCGACGCGTTAAGCGGGTCGTACGAGGGGTTTTGGGCGCAGTTGTCCTCGCTGTCGTTGCCCGCCGCCGCGACCACCACCGCGTCTTTGACGACGGCGGCGTACCAGACGGCGGCGCCGATGGCCCCCTGATCCAGCGGGTCGGCGGCCGACACGCACGCGGTGACGCTGACGTTGATCACCTTGGCGCCCATGTTGGCGGCGTGCACGATGGCGCTGGCGAGCGACGCGATGGTGCCCGCCTTCCGCCGCCCTTCCATGTTGCCCGGCACGGGGTTGACCGGTTCGAACGCCCGCGAGGACTGGCGCACGGAGATGACCACCGCGTGCGGCGCGACGCCGGCGACGCCGTCGGGGGCACCCGCCGCCGGCGGCGGCACCTCGGGATTGTCGGGGTGTTCGGTGCCGGGCTCCCCCGGGCCGTTCGACGGCGCGTCCGGCGGGGGCGGCGGCGGGGCCGACACGGTTTGGGTGATCGTGACCGGCGCCGGCGGCGGCGACGGCGCGGGCGGCGGGGGCGGACCGCCCGGCGGTGGCGCACCCGCGTCGGCCGCCGGCGGGCCCGCGGGCGGCGGGAACGCCGGCGCGGCCGGCATCCGGGCGGGCATCGGCATGCCCTGCGGCGCCGCACCGATCAGCGACGCCACGATGGTGCCGTGGGCGTCGCAGTCGGTCAGACCGTCGCCGCCGGTGATGTAGTCGCCGCCCGCCACCACCGGCAGTCGGCGGCTGGGGTTGACGCCGGTGTCGATGACGGCCACCGGCACCCCGTTGCCGGTGGAGTACTGCCAGGCCTTGCTGATGTTCAGCATGGTGAACCCGGGCGCGGTCACGGCGACGTTGGGATCGGCGACGGTGATCGTGCGCGCGCAGGCGAAGCTCTGCCGCATCGGCTGGTCGGGTCCGGGCTTGCCGTCCGGCGGTACCCGGGCAGGGTCGACGCTCGGCGGCGGCACCGCCTGCGCCACGGGAACGCCGGCGGGCGGCATCGCCAGCAGCCCGGCGAGCGCCAGCGCCGCGACCCGCCGCACCGTCGCGCGCGGCTCCTGTGCCGTCCGCGTCATCGCATGCGCACCCAGGTGAACAAGCCGCCGATCCACGCGGCCAGCGGCAGGGCCGCGATGATCGCCGCGATCTCCACCCACTCGGCGGTCATCCGCACCAGCGGGGTGAACCTGGTGACCGGCACCAACAGCGCGGCCAGCAGGCCGGCGCCGCCGAAGCCGGCCAGAACCAGCGCGCCCCACAGCACCGATTGGGCCGAACCGGATTCGTGCACAACATATTTGACGACGCCGACGCACACCGCGGCGGCGGCACCGCAGACCAGGGCCACGGCTTGGCGCTTGTCGGCGAAGGCCCTGCCCCGGCTGATGAAGATCAGCACGAACAGCCCGGCAAGCACGGCCGCCTGCGCGCCGCGATCGCGGCCCGGCATCAGGGTCGCCCAGACCGCCGCCGGCAGCGCCAAACCCGCGCCGACGCAAATTCCGGTCAACACGTTGTTGGCGCGTACCGCCGCCGCCGCGATCTGGGAGCCGCGCGGGGTGGTGTCCGGATTGGCTTCCTCCTCGGCGCCTTCGGCATCGTCGGTCACCGGAGCCACCACATCCGGGGGCTGGCCGGCGCCGCGACGGAACAGGTCGCGTCCGGTGATGGAGCCGAAGTACGGGGGCCGGATCCGCGCGACCCACAGCGCAATCGTCGGCGCCGTCGTGAGAACCAGCAGCAGCGCGACCAGTGTGCACATCCCCAGCCACTGGGCCGGAATCGGGTGCCACATCCGCGCCGCCGCGACGGCGCCGGAGAGGCCGCACAGCGTCACCGCGGTCGCCGCCGCGTAGGTGTGGCGGCCCGTCACTGCGGCGAGCCCGCAGGTCAGCACCGCGCCGGCCAGGGCCGCGATGAACAGGTGCGCGGACCCGAGGGCGCCGGGCGCGCCGCCGGCCAGACAGACCACCAGCAGTGGCAGCGCGAGCCAGCCGAGCCCGTCGACCATGTCGGTGCGCCGCGGCCACCACCGCCGCACCGCGGCCGCCCCGCCGGCGACCAACACCCCGGCGCCGCCGGTCACCAGGCTCGGCATCAGGGCGTCGCCCGCCGTGCGCTGACGCACGGCCAACGCCAGCACCGTCGCCAATACCATCGCGACGATGAAAAGCGCCGTGTGCGAGGCGGTCTGGACGGTGACCGGCTCGAACAGCTTCTTGCCGACCCGGGCCAGTCCGGTGGACAACGACTCGTACTGCGGTTCGAACGACTCACCCTCGACGGCCGGGACCAGGGTGAGCGTGGCGCCGTCCTCGACGCCGAGCTCGTCGAGCGTCTTGGTGACGTCCAGCCGCACCCCGTTGGCCTTGTGCAGTTCGTATCCCACGCCGGCCTGCAGCCCACCGAACCCGCGGCGCTTGAGTTCGTCGTTGAGCAGTTCGACGATGTCGTCGATGAACACCTCGATCGGCACGGACGCCGGATACACCTGCGAGAGCAGATGCTCGCCGCAGACGACCGCTACCGCACAGCGAGCCGGAAAAGAGACCTTACCCACCGCGCCTGCCACTGGTGGCATTAGCGCGGCCTGTCGGCATCTGGAATGTATTTGTCAGCCAATGCCGCGGTGATCTCGAATATCCGCAGTCGGGTGTTTTTCTTCAGCTCATGCCGGGTGTCAATTATGCCGCCCTTCGCGAGATACGGGTCGTACGGCATGAATTCGACGGTCGCGCCCGATTGTCCGTAACGCTCGGTGAGGTAGGCGCGCGCATCCTGGTCGTATTTATTGCGGCTGTCGTTCAGGATGACCATGCTGCGGGATACCAATTCGTGGTACCCCAGCGACCGCAGCAGGTCGATCGAGCGGGTCACGGGCAGCGACGTGTCGGCGGTCAGGCCGGACACGAAGACCAGCGTGTCGCAGGCGTCGAGCACCGCCTTCATCACCGGGTGCTCGAGGTCGTCGGAAGTGTCGACCACGATCACCGTGTGCGTGCGGCGCAGGCGCGACAGCACCCCGGTGAACATCGACGGCACCAACGGCCGCGGCTGGTCCGACGCGCGGTTGCCGGCCAGCACGTCCAGCCCGACGCTGTTCTGCCCCAAGTGTTCTCGGATGTCCGCGTAGCCCTGCACGTCCGTGTCGTTGAGGACGGCCGCGTAGTCACCCGGCGGGGACTCGTCGATGCGGCCGGCCAATGTGCCGAACCCCGGCGCCGCATCCACGGCCACCACATTCTCGGGCCGGCACTCGCGGAACACCGCGCCGATGCACGCCGTCATCGTGGTCTTCCCGACGCCACCCTTGCCGGAGACCACCCCGATCACGTACTGCTTGCGGATGTGCCTCCGGATCCGTTCCTGCAATTCGCGGTAATGGCATTCGGCGGGTGATTCGCCGAAGTTGACGGACTGAAATGACAGGCGATAAAGGAATTTCCGCCATCCCGAGCCGGGCGGGATTTTGCGCGGCGCAACCATATCCGAGATGCGCAGCGTTCCCGACACGGAATCGGGGCGTTGATAGCGCATGGCCGGGCCACCGTGCTCTGCAGAGTTGGATGACGTCGTCCACGGACTTGTCACGATGCCGCTACTGACATTTGTGCGAACCTCTCGACTACACGACTTTGCGGTATGAATACCAGTCCCGATCGGCCGGCAGGCGCCGAACCAATTCATTGAGGGCGGCGGCGACGTTGCTTTTGCTGCCCGGGGCGACGATCATCCATTTCTTCCCACCCGAATGCGCGTGCTCGACGACCAGCCGTCCTTCCGGCGTATCGATGACGGTCACCACGCTCGGCTCCACATGGGAGCGCGTCGGCCGGCCCGTGTCCACCCCCGACTGGATCGCGACGATCGAGGCCTGCTCCGAACGGTCCGGGTCGGCCGCCAGCTCCAGCATCCGCACCTGATCGGCCTCCAGCCGTTGGCTGCTCAGGAAGGCGCGCAGCGCATCCCGGCTGGTCGCGG
Source organism: Mycobacterium sp. NGS68 (assembly GCF_059812195.1). NCBI lineage: Bacteria > Bacillati > Actinomycetota > Actinomycetes > Mycobacteriales > Mycobacteriaceae > Mycobacterium > Mycobacterium sp. NGS68. The sequence continues at coordinate 195,231 of NZ_JCALCE010000001.1, forward strand.
CGGTGTGCAGGGCGTCCGCGTCGAGCGTGACGGGTCGCAGGGACGCCGGTTCGTTGGTGCCGCACAACCGCTCGATCTGCGCGGCCAGCGTGGCACCCGCCGCGCCTTCCGTGCTGGATGTACCCGCCCCGCTGATCCGCACCAGGTCCTCCGACCGCTCTATCGCCACCCACCACTGCGCGAACCTGGCGAGCAGGACCTGCGTGGGTGTCCCCTCGCCGGGCATGCCGAACTGCATGAGCAGCGCGATGTCCCGACGGGACAGCACCGTCAGCCACTCCACGACGGTGGAGTCGACGTTGTCGGCGGCATCCAGGACGCCGACGGCCCTGAGCTCGGCCGTCACCGGGTGCTCCAGTGCCAGCCGCCTCGGCTCCACGCTGGGCAGATGCGGCCGCAGGCGCAGTTCGGGGGCGACGACTTCAATGCCCGTGAGCACTTGCAGGGCCCACAGACCGTCGAGGGAGGTGGTTAACACGCGTTGTCCAAACCAAGGTGTCCAAATCGAGCCACATCGAGCCACGGGGGCGCACGCGTCCGCGTGCACCCCCGCTTAGCTCGCTCGTGCGGTTTAGGTGAAGAAGCTCTGCACGCTGGCGTCGGTCGCGTGCGCGCTGGCCATCGTGTTGTTCACCACCTGGTGGTGCTGGGTGATGTGCTGGGCGAGGTTCTCCAGGCCATCCAGCATCTGCCGCTGCGCGTCGAAATAGGCCGTCGCGCCTTTGCCCAGGAAATAGTCGGCCAGCGCCTGGGTGCGCTGCTGGATGTCCTGATGGATTTCCATCAGGTGCGCCGCCCGCGCCGCGGTATCGGCGGAAAAGCCTTCGACGACCGGAAAGTTGTAGACGATTTCATTCGCGCTCAATGTCCCTGCTCCTTAGGTGACGTTGGTCAAATCGGGTTCGTTGGACGCTGCTAGGCCGAGACCGCGCCGAACAGGCTCTGCATGCCGTGGGCGGCGTCGTCCTCGTGGTGCTCGAACAGCGTCGCGGTTTTGCCGAGGCCGACGGCCAGCCGCTGCCCGCCGGTGATGGTCTGGGTGAGGTCGTGGTGGATCTGGGCCGCCGTGGCGAGCGAGGCGGTGCTCGCCTGGCCGCTCCACGAGGAGACGTTGACGACGTCCTCGTGGCCGTGCAGATAGTCGTTCGCGATCGTCGACGCGGTCTGCAACGCGGACTCGATGTGCTGCTGAGTGGTCCGCAGCAGTTCCGTGAACGCCTTCGTGGTACCGCCCTCTGTCATGTGCTTCTCCTCGATTTTTAAGCTCCCGAGCTGGGGAATTAGTCGAACCTAGACCGGCTGTCGCAAGCTGTCACTTCACCGTCTGCGGGCGGCGTTACCAGCGCGAAACGGGTGGTTTAGTGGACACCAGAATTCGTCACGTGTCAAACGATGGCGGGTCCCCCGTCGTGCGGCTGGAATTCTCCCGTGACGCGTGGGACTCGTGAGGCCATGCGACGCCGCGGCGAGAGTCCCCAAATTCGGGCCCCGCCAGCCGGCGCGCGACGAGACTTACACCAGGGCGCCGTTACCCGGCGTGTCGTCGCCGACGTTTAAGTGTCGCGGGGACCGCCCGCCGGGCAGCGCCCCGCTCTTAGTCCCCCGTGCGGGTGAACGCCTGGTCGAACGGGCTCTCGCACGTCGACCCCACCCCCGAGGCCAGGCGACGCCGTGGCGAGAGTCCCCAAATTCGGGCCCCGCCAGCCGGCGTGCGACGAGACTTAAACCAGGGCGCCGTTACCCGGCGTGTCGTCGCCGACGTTTAAGTGTCGCGGGGACCGCCCGCCGGGCAGCGCCCCGCTCTTAGTCCCCCGTGCGGGTAAACGTCTGGTCGAACGCCTGGCTCTTGCACTTCGACCCGACACCCGACGCCACGTCGTCGTAGCCGTGCCCGGTGAGCGACGGGATCGGGTTCAGCACCGGCTGGGGCAGCGGCAGCGTGGCGGTGAAGGTGACGTGGTTGGTGCCGCCCGACGAGCAGGTGGTGTCGAACTCCTCGTTGCGGGTCCACGCGCCGTTGGCGAACACGAATACCTCGCCCGAGCCGGCCTTGGGGTCGTAGAAGTGGCTGATGCAGCGGTCGCCGGCGCGCAGGCAATCGGTGCGCACGGCGTAGTGCAGGGGGTCGTTGCGGTGACCGTTCGCGAAGGTGGCGACGGCGTCGTAGCTGCCGTAGAGCCCGATCGCCGGCGATACCACCCGGGCCGGCACCGTCGCCGGGTCGGGCAGCAGGGCCAGATCGGTGTCGCCGGTGCGGGTCAGGGTCACGGTCCGCTTGTTGGCGCACCCGTTGTTGGTGATTTGAGTGATCTCACCGGACATGCCGGCGCCCGGTTGCGGCGACAGCAAGATCACGTTCCATGCCTCGTCGTCCTCGCGGTTGCGGCACTTGCGCCGCGAGTTGCTGACGGCCAGCCAGCGGTCGCCGACCTGGTCGAACACCTGCTCCTTGACGGGAAACTCGCCGCCGATCGCCGCGGTGGCCACGCAGCCGTTGGCGCCGCACGCCGACCGCAGCCGCCACGTCTCCGAGGCGCCCGACGGTTCCGGATCGGCCCCGTTGAGCGCGGTCTTGGGGCCCAGGTCCGCGGTGAACGTTCCGGTGAACGGGCCGGTGTTGGCCAGCGCCGACGGCGTCGTGCTGGTGGAGGCCCCGGGTGCGGGTGTGCCGTCGTCCTTGAACACAAAGACCGCGGCGACAACGACCGCAATCCCCACCGCGGCCGCCAGGGCCCCGAGTACGGCGTTGCGGCCGGTGCGGGACTTCTTGGCCGCGGGCGGGCCGGGCACCGGCGGGGCCGGGACCTGCGGACTAGTCGGCGGCGCGGCCGGGCGGAACGGGATCTGCCGGAACTGGGTGAGGTCGGCGGGCAACGAACCGCTGGGCGGCGGCACGGGTCCCGTCGGGAAGTCCGGCACGTTCAGCCCTGCCAGCGACCGTTGCTGGGTGTCGGCCGTCGACGACGGGCCCCCCGGCGGCGCGGGGCGCGGCGGGGGCGAGCCGTAGACCGGCGGGGCGGGCCGCCTGACGGGGTATTGCGGCGGCCGGCCGCGATAGGGCGGCGGGGGCCGTCGGCGGTGGTCTTTCGAGTACGGGAAAGTCGGGGCGCGGGTCACGGCCTGCCGGGCGGCCTGCGCCATCTCGCGAGTGGTCGCGAAGCGTTCCGCGGGGTTCTTGGCCATCCCGCGGGCGATGACGGCGTCCAGGGCGGGGGGCACGTCGGCGTGCCGTGCGGACGGGCGTGGCGGGAGCTCGACGAGGTGGCCGCCGATCTGCTGCTCCAGGCTCTCGCCGCCGAAAGGCTGTCTGCCGGTGAGGCATTCGTACAGCACGCAGGCCAGCGAGTAGATGTCGGCGCGGGCGTCGGTGTGTTCGGCGGTGATGCGTTCGGGCGCCATGTACGCCCAGGTGCCGACGACGCGCGAGGTGTCCGTCAGGCCCTTCTGGCCGGCCGCGCGGGCGAGGCCGAAGTCGATCAGGTAGGCGAAGTCGTCGTCGGTGACCAGGATGTTGGACGGCTTGACGTCGCGGTGCACCAGGTTCACCCGGTGTGCGGCGTGCAGCGCCGAGGCGACCTGATCGATGAGCCCTACCGCGCGCACCGCGTCGATGCGCCCACCGCCCAGGATGCCGTTCAGGTCGCGGCCTTGGATGAGCCGCATCGTGACGAACAGGCGGCCGTCGATCTCGCCGAAGTCGTGGATGGGCACCACATGCGGCTCGTCGAGACCCGCGGCGGACTTGGCTTCCCGCCGGAACCGCTCCTGGAACACGGCGTCGTGGGCGAACTGCATCGGCAGGACTTTCAGGGCCACCACGCGTTCGGTGACGGTGTCGAATGCCCGCCACACCTCGCCCATGCCGCCGCGGCCCAGCAGCTCCAGCAACCGATAGCGCCCGAACGGCGTTCCGCCTTCCAACGCCCCTCCATGACCCGGTCGCCCAACCCCTTAGCTGGAACGATAAACGCATACAAATCGCAGGAAAAGCGCGCTGTCTAGGAAATCTGCCCGCTAGTCGGGCAAGCGGGTGAACGTTTCGTCGAACGCCTGACTGCGGCATTTCGTCCCGGGCGCTTCCTCGACGTAGCCGTGCCCGGTGATTTTCGTGATCGGGTCCTGGGCCGGCTGGGGAAGCGGGAACGTGGCGGTGTAGGTGACTCGGCCGGATCCCCCCGCGGGGCACTCGCCGAAGAACTTCTCGTTGCGGGTCCACGCCCCCTGCGCGAATACGAACGCTTCGCCTCTACCGGTTCGGCCGTCGAGAAAGTCGCTCATGCAGCGATCGCCTGTGCGCAGGCAGTCGGTGCGCACGCCGTAGTGCGCGAGGTCGCTGTGGGCGCCGTTGGCGTAGTTGACGATCCCGTCGTACCTGCCGTGCAGCCCTTCCGCCGGCGACGCGACGCGCGCGGGCAGGCCCGCCGGGTCGGGCAGCTGCGCGATGTCGGTGTCACCGGTCCGGGTGAAGGTGGCGGTTCGTTTGCTGAAGCACCCGCCGGCCGTGACGAGCGTCGATTCACCCGTGAAGGTCCCGCCGGGTCCGGGTTGCAGGAAGAGCGAATTCCACGCCTCGTCCTCCAAGTCCTTGCATTTGGTGCGCGAGGTGGTGACGGCGAGCCAGTGGTCGCCGACCTTGTCGAACACCACGCTCTTGGCCGGGTACTTGCCGCCGGTGGTGGCGGTGGCGACACAGCCGCTGCCGCATTCCGAGCGCAGCTGCCACGGCTCGGAGTATCCGGCCGCATCGGCGTCGGTGGTCGCGGGGTTGCCGTCCGCCCGCATCTTGGGGCCCAGGTCCGCGGTGAAGGTTCCGGTGAAGGGGCCGGTATTGGGCAGGGCCGACGGACCAGACCCCGAAGCACCGTGCGGCGCGGGACCCTTGTCGCCGGAATTGGACAGGGCGATCACGGCGACGACGGCCACGACGACCGCGAGCGCCCCGAGGCTCAAGAACGCGACGAGCCGCCCCCGGCGGGGACCGTCGGGGGCCGGTCGGGGCGGTACGGGCGGCGGCATCGGCCGGTACTGGGTGGGACCGACGGGTGAGGGTCCGGTGTACTGCGGTATCGGGCCGCTGGGAACCCCGCCGAAGTGCTGCGGATACGGGTTGGCGGGAATGCTCGGCGGTCCCGGCGGCGCCACCATCGTCGGGGGCACCGGGTTGGGTCCGGTCGACGGGGCGTTGACGGCGCTGCCGGCGGCCCGGGCGAACTCGCGGGTGGTGGTGAAGCGGTCGTCGGGGTTCTTCGCCATTCCCCGGGCAATGACGTCGTCCAGCGCGAAGGGCACGTCGGCCTGGGACGCGGACGCGCGTGGCGGGGGCACCGTCAGGTGCCCGCCGATCTGCTGCTCCAGGCTGTCGCCGCCGAAGGGCTGCCGGCCGGTGAGGCATTCGTACAGCACGCAGGCCAGCGCGTAGGTGTCGGCCCGCGCGTCGGTGTGCCCGGCGGAAATGCGCTCGGGGGCCATGTAGGCCCACGTGCCGATCACGTTCGAGGTGCCCGTCAGGCCGGACTGGCCCGCCGCGCGGGCGATGCCGAAGTCGATCAGGTAGGCGAAGTCGTCGTCGCTGACCAGGATGTTCGACGGCTTGACGTCGCGGTGCACCAGGCCGACCTGGTGGGCGGCGTGCAGCGCCGACGCGATCTGGTTGACGATCGCCACCGCCCGCGCCGGGTCTATCCGACCCTCGCTGAGGATGCTCTGCAGGTCGCGGCCCTTGATCAGCCGCATGGTCACGAACAGCCGGCCGTCGATCTCGCCGAAGTCGTGAATGGGCACGATGTGCGGCTCGTCGAGGCCCGCCGCCGACTTGGCCTCCCGCCGGAACCGCTCCTGGAACGTGGCGTCGTCGGCGTACTGCATCGGCAGGACCTTCAACGCCACGATCCGCTCGGTGCCTGTGTCGAAGGCGCGCCACACCTCGCCCATGCCGCCGCGCCCCAGCAGATCGAGCAACCGATACCGCCCGAACGGCGTCCCGTCCTCCACGGCCCCCTCCGTTCGGCAAAGTCACAGCCGCAACGATTAACGCACATAATGCGGTGTCTTGGCCAAGTAACTAGTCGCCGGTGCGGTTGAACGTCTCGTCAAAGGCGGTATTACCGCATTTCGAGCCAGGCGCCGGCGCTACTTCGTTGTAACCGTGCCCCGTCAGCGACGCTATTGGATTCGCTGCAGGCCTGGGAAGTGGCAGGGTAACGCTGATCTTGACATGGTTGCTACCGCCCGTTGAGCAAGGGGACTCAAATTCCACGTTGCTGACCCAGGTTCCATTGCCGAAGACGAACAGCTCGCCCGACTCGGTCGTTTGATCGATGAAGTCGCTCATGCATCGCTCGCCGGCGCGGAGGCAGTCCGTCCGCACACCGTAGTGCATGACGGCGTCCTTGGCTCCGTTCGCAAATGTCCTTTGAGAGTCGTAACGCCCGTGCAGCGCCTCCGCGGCGGACACCACCCGTGACGGCAGAGCCGCCGGGTCGGGTAGCAGCAAGATGTCGGTGTCCGCGGTTCGGGTCAAGCCTATGGTTCGCTTGCTGACGCACGCGTTAAGCGCGATTTCGGTCGCTTCCCCCGACACGGTGCCGTCAGGTTGCGGTTGCAGGGAAACGGCGGTCCATACTTCGTCGTCTACGCGGTCGGCGCAGGGTTTTCGTGAAGTCGAGACGGCGACCCATCGTCCCCCGACGTTGTCGAACACCAAGTCCTTGACCAGGGGATAGCGCCCACCAGTGGATGCGGTCGCCACGCAGCCCTTAGCCGTGCAGGCAGAGCGGAGCCGCCACGTCTCCGAGAACGCCTCCGCTTCAGGGCCCGACCTGGGACTTCCGTGTACCCCAGTCATGGGGCCATAGGCCGCGGTGAAGGTTCCGGTCAGCGGGCCCGTGTTAGGAACCGCGGCGAACGGCACGCCACTGGGTGCGGGCGTCGGGACACGCTGCTCGCCGGGGCCCCACAGGGCGACCGCCGCAACGACGGCCACGACAACCGCCACCGCCGCGACGCTCGCGAAGGCGATGGCCCGGCCTTGGCGGGAGGCCTTGGGTGACGGATGATTCGGCGCGTAAGGCATCGGCCTGTGCTGGGTCGGGGCGCTGGGCAGCGATGGGCCCGGCAACGGCGGCGACGGCTGGGGCGGGGACGGCCTTGCGGCGTTGCGGGGTATCGGGATGGTTCGGCGCGCTGCGTGCGGCCCCGTCACCGGATCGGTCAGGGCGGCCCAGCCCGCGCGCGCCAACTCGTGGGTGGTGGCGAATCGGTCGTCTGGGTTCTTGGCCATCCCCTTGGCGATGACGGTGTCCAGCGCGACGGGCACGTCCGCGCGCTGAGCCGTTGCGCGCGGCGGCGGCAGGGCCAAGTGACCGCCGATCTGCTGTTCCATGCCCTCGCTGCCGAAGGGTTGGCGGCTGGTGAGGCATTCGTACAGCACGCAGGCCAAGGCATAGATGTCGGCGCGGGGGTCGCTGCGCCCGCTGGTGATCCGCTCCGGCGCCATGTAGGCCCAGGTGCCGATCACGGTGGAGGTGCTGGTGAGGCCCGTTTGGCCGGCCGCGCGCGCGATACCGAAGTCGATCAGGTAGGCGAAGTCGTTGTCACTGAGCAGGATGTTGGACGGCTTGACGTCGCGGTGCACCAGATTCACTTGGTGCGCGGCGTGCAGCGCAGAGGCGATCTGGTCGATGATTCCGACCGCCCGCGCCGGATCCAGCGGGCCGTCGCGCAGGATGGCATGCAGGTCGCGGCCCCTGATCAGCCGCATCGTCACGAAGAGCCGGCCGTCGATCTCGCCGAAGTCGTAGATCGGCACGACGTGCGGCTCGTCGAGGCCGGCCGCCGACTTGGCCTCCCGCCGGAACCGCTCCTGGTACATCGCGTCGTCGGCGTACTGGGTGGGCAGGACCTTCAGTGCCACGACGCGCTCGGTCACGGTGTCGAACGCCCGCCACACCTCGCCCATACCGCCGCGGCCCAGCAGGTCGAGCAGTCGGTAGCGCCCGAATGGCGTCCCGTCTTCCAAGGCCGCCTCCCGCAGGTGGTCAGCAAACTCCTAGCCGGAAACGATAGACCCATAAACGGCGTCTGACGAGCGGCGCTGCCCGGGCGCACGTCGCTACAGGTTACCGGCCCCGTCGGCGAGGCCGTCGCCGTCGGTGTCGGTCAGCCGGACGTCCCACCGGCCGTCGCCATCGATATCGACATACGCCGTCACCCCGTGCTCGCCGTAGCACAGCACCCGGTCAGCCAGCCCGTCGCCATTGGTATCGATCAGCCGGTCGCGGCGGCCGTGGCCGTCGAAGTCGACGAACGGGCCGCCCTTCTGTTCGACGCCGTCGAGCCCGAACCAGCGCAGCTGCCCGTTGCGGTCCACGGCCACCGACCAGGTGCCCGAGCCGTCATCGGTGAAGTAGCTCTCCGGTGCGCCGTCGTTGTCGAGGTCCAGCACGGCGTGATCGGCCAGCCCGTCGCCGTCGAAGTCGGCCAGCGCGTCGTCGCGTAGCCCGTCACCGTCGAGGTCCAGGCCGATCGCGTCGAGGCGACCGTCGTGATCGAGATCCAGGTCGAACGGACGATTCCAAATGGATGCCGTCCCGTCGTCGCCGCCGATGCAATACTCCACGTCCGGTTGGACGCGCCCGCGGCCCTACCGGTTCCCGCGTTCCTTCCACCAGGCCAGCAGCTCGGCGGTCGCTTCCTCGTTGGTCAGCGGCCCGCGGTCCAGGCGCAGCTCCTTGAGGAACTGCCACGCCTGGCCGACGACCGGGCCCGCCGGAATGTCGAGCAGCCGCATGATCTCGTTGCCGTCCAGGTCCGGACGCACGCGCGCGAGATCCTCCTGGGCGGCCAGCTCGGTGATGCGAATCTCCAGCTGGTCGTAGTTGGCCTGCAGGCGGGCGGCGCGGCGCTTGTTGCGGGTGGTGCAGTCGGCGCGGACCAGCTTGTGCAGCCGCGGCAATAACGGCCCGGCGTCGGTGACGTAGCGGCGTACCGCCGAGTCGGTCCACTTCCCGTCGCCGTAGCCGTGGAACCGCAGGTGCAGATAGACCAGCTGCGACACGTCGTCGACCATCTGCTTGGAGTACTTCAGCGCCCGCATCCGCTTGCGCACCATCTTGGCGCCGACGACCTCGTGGTGGTGGAAGCTCACGCCGCCGTCGGCCTCGTGGCGCCGGGTCGCGGGCTTGCCGATGTCATGCAGCAGCGCCGCCCAGCGCAGCACCAGGTCGGGGCCCCCATCGGGCGCGCGACCCTCCAGCTCAATCGCCTGGCGCAGCACGGTCAGCGAATGCTGGTAGACGTCCTTGTGCTGGTGGTGCTCGTCGATGGCCATCTGCATGCCGCCGATCTCCGGCAGCACCACCTCGCCCATCCCCGTCTGCACCAGCAGGTCGATGCCCGCGACCGGGTCGTCGCCCAGCAGCAGCTTGTCCAGCTCGGCGGCCACCCGCTCGGCGCTGATCCGCGCCAGCTGCGGCGCCATCTCCTCGATCGCCGTGCGGACCCGCGCCGCCACGGTGAAACCCAGCTGCGACACGAACCGGGCGGCGCGCAGCATCCGCAACGGGTCGTCGCCGAAGGAAATCTCTGGGGATGCGGGCGTGTCGAGCACCCTGGCCCGCAACGCCGTCAGGCCGTTCAACGGGTCGATGAATTCGCCGGGCCCGGCCGCGCTGATCCGCACCGCCATCGCGTTGGCCGTGAAGTCGCGGCGCACCAGGTCGTCTTCCAGGCGATCGCCGAAGCGCACCTCCGGGTTGCGCGACACCTGGTCGTAGCGGTCGGCCCGGTATGTGGTGATCTCGAGGCGGTAGTCGTCCTTGCCGACGCCGACGGTGCCGTATTCGATTCCCGTGTCCCACACCGCGTCGGCCCACCCCCGCACCGCCTGTTGCACCTGCTCGGGAAGGGCATTGGTGGTGAAGTCCAGGTCCGGCGAAAGCCGGCCCAGCACCGCGTCGCGCACCGATCCGCCGACAAGGTACAGCTCGTGACCCCGGGCCTCGAAAGCCGAGCCCAGTCCGCGCAGCACGGCGGAGTGCTTGTTCAACGCGACCGCTGCTTTGGTCAGCAGCTCGGCATCCTGGACGGCTTCGGGCACGTTCGATGAGCGTAGTCGGGTGGGCCACGGCCGGCAGTGCGCGGTCAGCACGCCCGCCGTTCACTCTGCGCCCGGCGCGCCACCCGCTCGCACTCTTACCCAATAGCCGCAGACTGAACGGCGCGACCGCGAACGAGCCGCAGCCCCTCAACCGGCGAGTATGTCCGTTAGACCGCCACGTGGCAGTTAGTATCGCTTGAGATGTCGGACGGCGAACAGGCAAAACCACGTCGCCGCCGAGGCCGGCGCCGCGGTCGTGGCGCTGCAGCTTCGGCCGAAAATTACGTGGGTAACCAGCCGCCCGGTGACGCAGCGCAGTCGAAACCACGGCGGTCTCGTGCACCGCGCCGCGCGCCGGAGCGGCTACGTACCGTGCACGAAACATCCGCCGGTGGTCTGGTCATCGACGGCATCGACGGGCCGCGGGAATCGCAGGTGGCGGCGCTGATCGGCCGCGTCGACCGGCGCGGGCGGATGTTGTGGTCGCTGCCGAAGGGTCACATCGAGATGGGCGAAACCGCGGAGCAGACGGCCATCCGTGAGGTCGCCGAGGAGACGGGTATCCGCGGCAGCGTGCTCGCCGCGCTGGGCCGCATCGACTACTGGTTCGTCACCGACGGGCGTCGGGTGCACAAGACCGTGCACCACTATCTGATGAAGTTCTCCGGCGGCGAGCTGTCCGACGAGGACCTGGAGGTCGCCGAGGTGGCGTGGGTGCCGATGAAGGAGCTGCCGTCGCGGCTGGCCTACGCCGACGAGCGCCGCCTGGCCGAGGTCGCCGACGAACTGATCGACAAGCTGCAAAGCGACGGCCCCGCCGCCCTCCCGCCGCTGCCGCCGAGCACGCCGCGGCGCCGCCCGCAGACTCATTCGCGTACCCGCCACTCCGAAGAACGCCCGGCGGGCCCGACGAACGGTCGCGGGCCGGCGCCGTGACGTCGCCGCGAACCTGGTGGGCCGGCTTGATGCGCCTCATGGCCGTCATCGGCATAGTGGCCGGCCTTGGGGTGGTGCTCCTGGGACCCGCCTCCGCGCCGCGCGCGGCTGCGGGCGAGCCCGGCGCCACGCCGTTCATTCATGTCCGCATCGACCAGGTGACCCCGGACGTCGTCACGACCACGAGCGACCCCGTCGTCACCGTCACCGGCATGGTCACCAACATCGGCGACCGCCCGGTGCACGACGTGATGGTCCGGCTGGAGCACGCAACGGCGGTCGCGTCGTCGGCGGCGCTGCGCACCTCGCTCGACGGCGGCACCGATCAGTACCAGGCCGTCGGCGAGTTCGTCACGATCTCCCCCGAGCTGCAGCGCGGCCAGGAGGCGACGTTCACCCTGACCGCGCCGCTGCGCTCACTGACCAAACCGTCGCTGGCCGTCGACCGGCCCGGCGTGTACCCGGTGCTGGTCAACGCCAACGGCACGCCGGACTACGGCGCGCCGGCCCGCCTCGACAACGCCCGCTTCCTGCTGCCGGTCGTCGGGGTGCCCCCGGTCAAGGCCGACGACGCGGGCGCCGCCAATAACGCCATTGCTCCCGACACCTCCAAGCCGGTATGGATCACGATGCTGTGGCCGCTGGCCGACCGGCCGCGGTTGTCCCCCGGCGCACCCGGCGGCAGCATCCCGGTCCGCCTCGTCGACGACGACCTGGCCGGCTCGCTGGCCACCGGCGGCCGGCTGGACATCCTGCTGGCCGCGGCGGAGGTGGCGACCAACCACGACGTCGACCCCGACGGCGCCGTCGGGCGGGCGCTGTGCCTGGCCGTCGACCCCGACCTGCTGGTCACGGTCAACGCCATGACCGCCGGCTATGTGGTGTCCAACTCGCCGGAGAGCGCCGCGCAACGGCCCGGCACACCCACGCATCCCGGCACCGGCCAGGCCGCCGCGAACCTCTGGCTCAACCGGCTGCGCGCGCTGGCCCACCGGACGTGCGTGACCCCGCTGCCCTACGCGCAGGCCGACCTGGACGCCTTGCAACGCGTCAACGACCGCGGCCTGAGCACGGCCGCCACGCACAGCACCGGCGACATCGTCGACCGCATCCTCGACGTCGCCTCCTCGCGGGGGGCGACCGTGCTGCCCGACGGGCCGCTCACCCACCGCGCCGTCGACCTCCTCAACGCCAACGAGGCCACGGTCGCGATCGCGGCGGCCGACTTCACCGCCCAGGAGGCGGCCACCGGCTTGCATGCGGCCGACACCGTGCCCCGGCGGTTGTCGTCGCAGGTGGTGGTCGCGGCGTTCGACCCGGCCGTCGGGGCGGCGCTGGCGGGCGCGGGCAACAGTCCGATCATGCCCACCTATCTGGATTCCTCGCTGTCGGTGCGGCTGACGCACGACTCGGCGACCGCGCGCCGCCAGGACGCGCTGGGCTCGATGTTCTGGCGCAGCCTGGAACGCGACGCGACGCCCCGCAGCCAGCTGCTGGTGCCGCCGGCGGCGTGGAACCTGCAGGCCGACGACGCGCAGCTGATCCTGACCGCGCTGGCCACCACCATCCGCTCCGGCCTCGCCGTGCCGCGGCCACTCACCGCGGTGATCGCCGACGCCGGCGCCCAGATCGGCATCGGGAATCCGGAGGCGCCCGGCAACTACGCCTCGGGGCGTGGCCGCTTCAGCGACGACGTCACCGGTCAGATCAGCGGCCAGGTCGGCCGCCTGTGGGGCCTGACCTCGGCTTTGATGACCGACGAGCGCACCGGCCTGACCGGCGTCCAGTACACCGCCCCGCTGCGCGAGGACATGCTGCGCGCGCTCAGCCAGTCCGAGCCGCCCGATACCCGCAACGGGATGGCGCAGCAACGGCTGGCGGTCGTCGGCAACACGATCAACGACCTGTTCGGGGCGGTGACGATCGTCAACCCGGGTGGCTCCTACACCCTGGCCACCGAGCACAGCCCGCTGCCGTTGGCGCTGCACAACGGCCTGGCCGTGCCGATCCGGGTGCGGCTGCAGGTCGACACGCCGCCGGGCATGAACGTCAGCGACGTGGGCCAGATCGAGCTGCCGCCGGGCTACCTGCCGCTGCGGGTACCGATCGAGGTGCGCTTCACGCAGCGGGTCGCCGTCGACGCGTCGCTGCACACGCCGGACGGCATGCGGCTCGGTGAGCCGGTGCGGTTCTCGGTCCACTGCAACGCCTACGGGAAGGTGCTGTTCGCGATCACGCTGACCGCCGCCGCGGTGCTGTTCGCGCTGGCCGGGCGGCGGCTGTGGCACCGCTTCCGCGGCCAGCCCGACCGCGCGGACCTCGACCGCCCCGACCCGCCGCACCCCCGGGCCGACCGGGACGAGCGGGGGGCCGAGCGGCGGGCCGACCGTCGAGCCGCTGATCGGGTCGAAGAGCACCGGGTATGAAGCCCGCACCCCAACGACCGCGGGTAACGCCGCGGCACATCCCCGCGCCGCAGCCACCCGCGCGGCGAGCCGAACTGTCCGACGCCGCCCTGGTCTCCCGGTCCTGGGGCATGGCGTTCGCGACGCTGATCAGCCGGATCACCGGCTTCGCCCGCATCGTGCTGCTGGCCGCGATCCTGGGCGCCGCGCTGTCCAGCGCCTTCTCGGTGGCCAATCAGCTGCCGAACCAGGTCGCCGCGTTGGTGTTGGAGGCCACGTTCACCGCGATCTTCGTGCCGGTGCTGGCCCGCGCCGAGCAGGGCGATCCCGACGGGGGCGCGGCGTTCGTGCGTCGCCTGGTGACGCTCACCACCACCCTGCTGCTGGTCGCCACGACGCTGTCGGTGCTCGCCGCGCCGCTGCTGGTCCGGCTGATGCTGGGCCGCAACCCACAGGTCAACGAACCGCTGACCACCGCGTTCGCCTACCTGCTGCTGCCGCAGGTGCTGTTCTACGGCCTGACGTCGGTGTTCATGGCAATCCTGAACACCCGCAACGTGTTCGGGCCGCCGGCGTGGGCGCCCGTCGTCAACAACGTCGTCGCGATCACCACGCTGGTGGTGTATCTGCTTGTGCCCGGCGAGCTTTCGGTCGACCCGGTGCGGATGGGCAACACGAAGCTGCTGGTGCTCGCGGTCGGCACCACGCTGGGGGTGTTCGCGCAGACCGCGGTGCTGCTGGTCGCGATCCGGCGCCAGCACATCAGCCTGCGCCCGCTGTGGGGAATCGACGATCGGCTCAAGCGTTTCGGCGCGATGGCCGCCGCGATGGTGCTCTACGTGGTGATCAGTCAGCTGGGCTTTGTGGTCGGCAACCAGATCGCCAGCACGGCAGCGGCTTCCGGGCCCGCGATCTACAACTACACCTGGTTGGTGTTGATGCTGCCGTTCGGCATGATCGGGGTCACCGTGCTGACCGTGGTCATGCCGCGGCTCAGCCGCAACGCCGCCGCCGACGACACCAAGGCCGTGCTCGCCGACTTCTCGCTGGCCGCCCGGCTGACCCTGATCACGCTCATCCCGATCGTGGCGGTCATGACGGTGGGCGGTCCGGCGATGGGCAGCGCGCTGTTCGCCTACGGCCATTTCGGTGGCGTCGACGCCGGCTACCTGGGCGCCGCGATCTCGCTCTCCGCGTTCACGCTGATCCCCTACGGCCTGGTGCTGCTGGAGCTGCGGGTCTTCTACGCCCGCGAGCAGCCCTGGACGCCGATCGTGATCATCCTCGTCATCACCGCCGTCAAGATCGCCGGCTCGGTGGCCGCGCCGCACCTCACCGGCGACCCCAAGCTGGTAGCCGGTTTTCTGGGCCTGGCCAACGGCCTGGGCTTCCTGGCGGGCGCGATCGTCGGCTACTACCTGCTGCGACGGGCGCTGCTGCCGCGCGGCGGCCAGTTGGTGGGCGTCACCGAGGCGCGCACCATCCTGGTGACGACGGCCGCGTCGCTGCTGGCCGGCCTGCTGGCCCACGTGGCCGACCGGCTGCTGAGGCTCGGCGCGCTGACGGAGCATTTCGGCGGAGCGGGTTCGCTGCTGCGGCTGGCGGTGCTGACGACGATCATGCTGCCGATCCTGGCCGTGGTGATGCTGCGCGGCCAGGTCCCCGAGGCGCACGCGGCGCTGGGCGCCATCAGGCGCCGGACCGGGCGGACGGCCGGTGGGCGGAAGGAGGCCGGACCGCCGGTATCGTCTCGACGCGCCCCGGTCACGTACCCTGAGCAGAGGAATTCCACCCCGCCGGGGACACATGCGGTCCAGGAGCCGATCCGGCGCAGACCTCCGGAACGGGTAGCCAGAACCGGGATAGCGAAAGGACCGGAGGTGAGCGACCGCCCATCGGAGAGCACGTCCTCTGATTTCGCGTCCGATCCCGCGCGCGCCCATGACCTGGCGCGTCCGATCGCCGACGACTTCCAGCCCGACATTCCCAAAGACGTAGATCCCGCCCCGGCGGCCCGGCCGTCCGAGCCGCGCAACGGCGATCTACCCGACGAGCCGATCCGCCAGCCCGCCACCGATTCGTCGGGGGCACCCGACGACGTCCACCTGGTTCCCGGTGCGCGCATCGCCGGCGGCCGCTACCGGCTGCTGGTCTTCCACGGCGGCGCGCCGCCCCTGCAGTTCTGGCAGGCGATGGACACCGCGCTGGAACGCCAGGTGGCGCTGACGTTCGTCGACCCCGACGGGGCGCTGCCCCCGGAGGTGCTGCAGGAGATCCTGGCCCGCACGCTGCGGCTCAGCCGCATCGACACCCCCGGTGTCGCGCGGGTGCTCGACGTCGTCCACACCGGCAACGGCGGCCTGGTGGTCTCGGAGTGGATCCGCGGCGGCTCCCTGCAGGAGGTCGCTGACACCGCGCCGTCACCCGTCGGCGCCGTCCGGGCGATGCAGTCGCTGGCCGCCGCCGCCGCGGCGGCCCACCGCGCGGGCGTCGCGCTGTCCATCGACCACCCGGCACGGGTGCGCGTGAGCATCGAGGGCGACGTCGTGCTGGCGTATCCGGCAACCATGCCCGACGCCAGCCCGCAGAACGACATCCGCGGGATCGGCGCCGCGCTGTACGCCCTGCTGGTCAACCGGTGGCCGCTGCGGGAGTCCGGGGTGCGCAGCGGGTTGGCTCCGGCCAAGCGGGACGCGTCGGGCAACCCGGTCGAGCCCACCGTGATCGATCGCCACATCCCCTTCCAGATCTCCGCGGTCGCCGTCCGATCCGTTCAGGAGGACGGCGGGATACGCAGCGCATCAACGCTTTTGAACCTGCTGCAGCAGGCGACCGCAGTCGCGGACCGCACCGAGGTGCTCGGCCCGATCGAGGACTCCGAGCCCGTCGACGAGCCCCCACGCACCGCCGCCCGGCGCGCGCCGGTGGCCCGTGACGCCGGGGCGTTCGGTCGGCGGCGGCGCAACCTGCTGATCGGCCTCGGCGCCGGCCTGGTCATCATTGTCGTCGCCCTGCTGGTGCTGGCGTCGGTCGTGAGCAAGATCTTCGACAACGTCGGCGGCGGCCTCAACAAGGACGAGCTTGGCCTGAACACCCAGACGTCGTCGACGGCGTCGTCGTCCGCCTCCAACGCGCCCGCGGGCAGCAACGTCAAGCCGACCAGGGTGGCGGTTTTCCCACCTGGCGCCGACGCTGACTCACCCCGCACGGCCGGCAACGCGATCGACGGCGACCCGGGCACCTCCTGGGACACCGACATCTACACCGACGCCGACCCCTTCCCCTCGTTCAAGACCGGGGTCGGTCTGATGTTGCAGCTGCCCAAGCCCACGGTCATCGGCTCGGTCACCATCGACATGGCGGGCACCGGCACCAAGATCGAAATCCGCGCGTCCGCCAGCCCGACGCCGTCGAAGCTCGAGGACACCACGGTGCTCACCCCGGCGACGGCGGTCAAAACCGGACGCAACACCATCTCGGTCAAATCCGCCGCCCCCACGTCGAACCTGCTGGTGTGGATCTCCAAGCTGGGCACGCTGGACGGCAAGAACATGGCCAAGATCTCCGAGATCACCATCCAGGCGGCGTCCTGACCGGTCCCGGCATACGTCGATTTGGGTAGCATCTTTCGACGAGTTGGGGCGAGGAAGGCTGGCCGGTGGAGGAAGTGCCGTTCGGGCGTTACAGGCTCCTCGGGTTGCTCGGCGAAGGCGGCATGGGCAAGGTTTACAAAGCCCACGACACCCTGATGGATCGCGACGTGGCG
Organism: Mycobacterium sp. NGS68; assembly: GCF_059812195.1. NCBI lineage: Bacteria > Bacillati > Actinomycetota > Actinomycetes > Mycobacteriales > Mycobacteriaceae > Mycobacterium > Mycobacterium sp. NGS68. The sequence continues at coordinate 212,434 of NZ_JCALCE010000001.1, forward strand.
ATCAAGGTGTTGCTGCCCGCGGTTGCCAGCGACTCCGGGTATGAGGAACGGTTCAAGCGTGAGGCCCGCATCGTCGCCAGATTGACTGAACCCCATATCATTCCGATTTTCGAGGCCGGTGAGATCGACGGCCGGCTGTATCTGGTGATGCCCATCATCGAGGGCACCGACGTACATACGTTGCTGGAACGCGACGGCCCGATGCGCCCGGACCGGGCCGTGCACGTGATCGAGCAGCTCGCCACCGCACTGGACGTCGCCCACGCCGCCGGGTTGGTGCACCGCGACATCAAACCCTCCAACGCGTTGATGACCGACCGCGACTTCGTGTACCTCATCGACTTCGGCATCGCGCGCGATGCCGCGGCCACGAAACTGACGAGCACCGGGATGATCGTGGGCACCATGGCCTACATGGCCCCCGAACGGTTCACCGGCGGCATCGCCGATGCCCGTTCCGACGTGTATGCGCTGGCCTGCGTGTTGCACGAGTGCCTGACCGGCTACCAGCCGTTTCCGGGGACGAGTATGGATCAGCAAATCGCAGGCCACCTCACGCTCGACGCGCCGAAGCCCAGCGCCCGCGTACCCCAGCTCCCCGTCGGATTCGACGGGGTCGTCTCACGTGGCATGGCCAAAAGCCCGGAGCTGCGCTACCAGAGTGCCGGCGAGCTGGCCGCCGCAGCCCGCAATGCTCTGACCAGCTCCCCGGCCCGCGACGTCTACACGCGACCCGCGCCGCGCGACATGACCGAACGGGCGCGCGAGCCGATCCGATACGAGCAGCGGCCGGCGGCGAGCGCGCCCCGGAAGCAACCCCGGCCGCTTCTGATCGGCGCAATCGTTGCGACCGTTCTCGTCGTAGCCGCCATCGTCACCGTCGCCCAACTGCTCCAACCACACCTTCGCGAGTCCGCGTCCGCCCAGGCCGGCTCGCGACCTGCGCCGGCCACCTCGGCTGCGACCGGCATCGTCAAGCCGGTGCTGGCGTCCGTCGTTTCGCCTGGCGGCGAACCCGACAGCCCCGGCACGGCCGGGTATGCCATCGACGGCGACCCGAACACCGCCTGGGAATCCGACGTCTACACCGACCCGGCCCCGTTCCCCGGCTTCAAATCCGGTACCGGGCTGATGTTGCAGCTGCCGCGGCCCACGGTCGTCGGCACGGTCACCATCGCCATCGCCAGCACCGGTACCAAGGTCGAGATCCGCGCCGCGTCCACGCCGACGCCGGCCGAACTCGGCGACACCACGCTGCTCAGCTCGGCCACGACGCTCAGACCCGGTCGCAACACGATCTCGGTCAAGGCCTCCCCGCCGACGTCGAACCTGCTGGTCTGGATCTCCACGTTGGGCACCCTGGACGGCAGGAGCCAGGCCAAGATCTCCGAAATCGCGGTTCAGGCGGCGTCCTGACCGGTCCCCAACCGGCGCGCGGGTGAAGTGCCGCCGCACGCCCTACTAGTTACTGTCCCGGCTCGTGGGCTTCGGGCGAAACGTCAAGCGGGACCGCACCGATGCCGAACTGCTGGCCGCCCATGTCGCCGGTGACCGCCACGCCTTCGACGAGTTGTTTCGCCGCTATCGGCGCCAGCTGCACCACCTGGCGCGGCTCACCAGCCGCACCCCCGAGGACGCCGAGGACGCGTTGCAGGACGCGATGCTGTCCGCACACCGCTGCGCCGGTTCGTTCCGCAACGACGCCGCCGTGCGCAGCTGGCTGCACCGCATCGTCGTCAACGCCTGCCTGGACCGGCTGCGCCACGCCAAGTCCCACCCCACCAGCCCGTTGCAGGACGTCCATCCCGTCGCCGATCGCACCGGCCAGGTCGAGACGGCGATCCTGGTACGACGGGCGCTGATGCGGCTGCCGGTCGAGCAGCGCGCGGCGGTGGTCGCCGTCGACATGCAGGGCTATTCGATCGCCGACACGGCGCGGCTGCTGGGCGTCGCCGAAGGCACCGTCAAGAGCCGCTGCGCTCGCGGCCGCGCCCGGCTCGCCGGGCTGCTCGGCTACCTCGACGCCGCACCCGAGGGCCCCGCGAGTCAGTGCATGACGGACACTGGGGCGGATGGGTGAACCCGATGATGATCCACCGCTGAGCGTCGATCGGCTCTCCGACCTGCAGGCCGGTCTGCTGGACGACGACACCGCCGCGGCGGTCCGCAAGCGGGTCCGCGACGACCCGGCCGCGCAGGGCACGCTGCGCGCGCTCAACAGGGTCCGCAACGACCTCGCCGACCTGGGCGCGGAACCGGCCCATTCCGCCCGGCCGCCGCTGGGCCGCGCCCGCCTGGCGGCCGTCATCGCCGGCGTCTGCGCGCTGCTCGCCCTGGTCGGCGTGGGCACGGCGGCGCTGCTCAACGCGCCCCCACCGACACCCAGCACGTCGGAGAACGCGCAGCACATCACCGTTCCGGAGTCGACGTCGAGGTCGGCAATGCCCGCGATCCTGCTGTCGAATGCGCAGATCCTCGAGCTGCTGCACCAGAGTCCCGACTACGGCGCCCACGGCGCGCTCGAAGACCCCGCCAAGCGGGCGTCGTGCCTGCGTGGCCTGGGCTATCCGGCGTCGGCCTCGGTGCTGGGCGCCCGGCCCATCGAGGTGGACGCGCGCCCCGCGGTGCTGCTGATCCTGCCCGCCGACACCCCCAACGACCTCGCGGTCTTCGCGGTGGCGCTGAACTGCAGCGCCGTCGACACCGGCCTGCTGGCCAGCACGCAGGTCCCCCGCGCGTGATCCCGCGTCGCGTCGGGTCTCCCCGTACACAGCCGACACACTCGCGGGAACAGCGACGCCTACGCTTGCGTTCGTAGACTTACGGCTTGCCGCTTTAGGCCGCTTTGAGCGCTTGAAGGATTGAGAAAGGGTGGCATGACCACTTCTGCTGAAGACAAAGTCCACGAAGTCATCGTTATCGGTTCGGGCCCTGCCGGATACACCGCCGCCCTCTACTCCGCGCGCGCCCAGCTGGCGCCGCTGGTATTCGAGGGCACGTCCTTCGGCGGCGCCCTGATGACCACCACCGAGGTGGAGAACTACCCCGGGTTCCGCGAGGGCATCACCGGCCCCGAGCTGATGGACGAGATGCGCGAGCAGGCGCTGCGCTTCGGCGCCGACCTGCGGATGGAGGACGTCGAGTCGGTCTCGCTCGAGGGCCCGATCAAGGCCGTCACCACCGCCGACGGGGAGACCCACCGCGCCCGCGCCGTCATCCTCGCGATGGGCGCCGCGGCGCGCTACCTGCACGTTCCCGGAGAGCAGGAGTTGCTGGGCCGCGGGGTGAGCTCGTGCGCCACCTGTGACGGGTTCTTTTTCCGCGACCAGGACATCGCCGTGATCGGCGGCGGCGACTCCGCGATGGAGGAGGCCACCTTCCTCACCCGGTTCGCCCGCAGCGTCACCCTGGTGCACCGCCGCGACGAGTTCCGCGCCTCCAAGATCATGCTCAACCGCGCCCAGGCCAACGAGAAGATCAAGATCCTCACCAACCACACGCCCATCGCCGTCGAGGGCGACACCACGGTCACCGGCCTGCGGGTCCGCCACACCGGCACCGGCAAGGAGACCACGCTCCCGGTGACCGGCGTCTTCGTCGCGATCGGCCACGAGCCGCGGTCGGCGCTGGTGAGCGACGTCATCGAGGTCGACGACGACGGCTACGTGCTGGTGCAGGGACGCACCACCAGCACCTCGATCGAGGGCGTGTTCGCGGCGGGCGACCTGGTGGACCGCACCTATCGTCAGGCGATCACCGCGGCGGGCAGCGGCTGTGCGGCGGCCATCGACGCCGAGCGCTGGCTGGCCGACCATGAAGACTCAGGCGCCGGCGGTGAAGAGACCGGAACCACAGACAGTAAAGACACCTTGATTGGAGCACCAAGATGAGCGGGTCCACCGTGGAAGTTTCCGACGCTTCCTTCAAGACGGACGTCTTGTCCAGCAGTAAGCCTGTGCTGGTTGACTTTTGGGCCACCTGGTGCGGGCCGTGCAAGATGGTCGCGCCGGTGCTCGAGGAGATCGCGGCCGAGCGGGGCGCCGAGCTGACCGTGGCGAAGCTCGACGTCGACGCCAACCCGGAGACCGCGCGCGATTTCCAGGTGGTGTCGATCCCCACGATGATCCTGTTCAAGGACGGCGAGCCGGTCAAACGCATCGTCGGTGCCAAGGGCAAGGCGGCGTTGCTGCGCGAGCTTTCCGACGCCGTTCCCGGGCTCAGCTAACTCGCGCCGGTTCACGGCACCACACGCTCGGTTAGCCTGGGGTTTTCCGAAAATCGGCGAGGATCTGCGACAATACGGGCTAACTGTTGTTCGCAAAGCAAGCATGAGTCAGCGATGTCAGGTAGTCCCGGAGGGCCCTTGGTATGTCGAGTCCGCGCCGCGAAGCCGGCGACGCGCTGCGCTCTGGAGACCGTAGCGCCGCTGTCACCGAGATCCGTGCTGCGCTGGCCGCGCTTGGCATGCTGGACAACCCCGACGAGGATCTGACCACCGGCAGGCATGTCGCGGTCGACGTCTTCGACACGGAACTCGACCATGCCGTGCGCGCCTTCCAACAACACCGCGGGCTGCTGGTCGACGGTGTCGTGGGCGAGGCCACCTATCGGGCGCTGAAAGAGGCGTCCTACCGGCTCGGCGCCCGCACGCTCTACCACCAGTTCGGCGCCCCGCTCTACGGCGACGACGTCGCGACGCTGCAGGCCCGACTGCAGGACCTCGGCTTCTACACCGGCCTGGTGGACGGTTACTTCGGCCTGCAGACCCACAACGCGCTGATGTCGTATCAGCGCGAGTACGGGATGGCCGCCGACGGCATCTGCGGTCCGGAAACGTTGCGCTCCTTGTACTTTCTGAGTTCGCGGGTCAGCGGCGGTTCGCCGCACGCCATCCGCGAGGAGGAACTGGTCCGCCGGTCCGGTCCGAAACTGTCGGGCAAGCGCATCATCATCGACCCGGGCCGCGGCGGCAGCGACCACGGCCTGATCACGCAGGGCCCCAACGGGCCGATCAGTGAAGCGGATGTGTTGTGGGACTTGGCGAGTCGGCTCGAAGGCCGGATGGACGCCATCGGCATGGATGCCTTCATGTCCCGGCCCCCCAATCGCAGCCCGTCGGACGCCGAGCGCGCGGCCGCGGCCAACAACGTCGGCGCCGACCTGATGATCAGCCTGCGCTGCGAATCACAGGATAGCGGCGCGGCCAACGGCGTGGCGTCGTTCCACTTCGGCAACTCGCACGGCTCGGTGTCCACGATCGGCCGCAACCTCGCCGATTTCATCCAGCGAGAAGTGGTGGCCCGCACCGGTTTACGGGATTGCCGCACGCACGGCCGGACGTGGGACCTGCTACGGCTGACCCGGATGCCTACCGTTCAGGTCGACATCGGCTACATCACCAACACCCGGGACCGCGGAATGCTGGTCTCGACGCAGACCCGTGACGCCATCGCCGAGGGCATTCTCGCCGCGGTCAAACGCCTGTATCTGCTGGGCAAGAACGACCGCCCCACGGGCACTTTCACGTTCGCCGAATTGCTGGCCCACGAACTGTCGGTGGAGCGGGCGAGCCGCAGCGGCTCGTAACCAGCTTTCCCCTTTAGTTTTCCGAAGCCTCGAGCCCCGCGGTGGTGGCGGCGGATCCCGCCCCAACCGGTTGCTGCAGTTGAGCATTCGCGAGCAAGCGTTCCAGAGCTGCTTCGACTTCGGCCTTCCAGCCCAGGCCCTTGTCGAGTTCCAGCCGCAGCCGCGGGAAGTAGGGGTGTGGCGCGACCACGACGAAGCCCACGTCCTGTAGGAAGTCGGCCTCGATGATGCAGTGGTCCACCGAACAATCGCCGAGGGATTCCAGCACCGGTTGCACGTCGGGGTGCACCAGGTGCGGGTCCCCCAACTCCGACGCCGCCGGCGTGCGCCCGAAGGCCTCCAGCGCCCGCACGCCGCGTCGGACCAACTCGTCGATCACGCGCGCGATCATGCTGTGCGGCAGATCGTCGGACGCTTGTCCGGGCTCAACGCCCATCGACGTCAGCAGCACCGCGTCCGCGGACACCGGTCCGGTCGGGAACCGGTGCGCACGCGGCACCGCCCTGGGCGGCGCGTACAGAACGTAGCCCAGGCACAGCGGCTCTGCGTCACTGCGCTCGTCGGGGATCGTCGTCGCGACCTGGCCGCAGGAACCCCACTCCAGCATGACCATCGACAGCCATGCCTCTTTCTCGAATTCCGGATCGGCGAGGTGGTCGTGATTGCCCAGGGTCGCGGGATCGACCTCCCAGAACACGCAGCGGCGCGCGTGCTTGGGAAGCTGCTCGAAGGCTTCGAGCCGCAGCGGTGTGATTCGAGCAGACACTAGTCTCCTGGCCTCCGACAACCCCTCCAGGATAGGAGAGTCTGTCGGCATCCGGCCAGTCTTGGCGCCGGCGCCGGCTCTCCCCCGCCGGGGCCTTCGCTGGAAAATCGAAATTGCTTGACGCACACCAAGACTCCGCCAGAATGTGGTGTCTGACGCGCTGGCCGCATGGCGTCAAATCGGCGCGGTGTCACAGTGACGTAATTACAGCGTGTGTCCGGTCACGCCTTGGGCGTGGTCATCATGTCGATGATGCGCTGCAAATCGTCCACCGAGCCGAACTCCACCACGATCCTCCCCTTGCGTTTGCCGAGGCTGACAGTCACGCGCGTGTCGAAGGCGTTCGAGAGCCGCTCAGCAACGTCCTGCAGGCCCGGCATCTGAATCGGCTTGCGCCGCGGCGTCGGCTTGGCGGTGTCGGACCGGTCCGCCTCGTGATTCGCAATCGTGACGGCTTCCTCGGTGGCCCGTACCGACAGCCCCTCGGCGACGATCCGGCTGGCGAGTTCCTCCTGGGCTTCTGGCCCGGCCTCCAGCGACAGCAGCGCCCGCGCGTGCCCGGCCGACAGCACGCCGGCCGCCACCCGGCGCTGTACCGGGATGGGCAGCTTGAGCAAGCGGATCATGTTGGTGATCAGCGGACGCGAGCGCCCGATGCGGGACGCCAGTTCGTCGTGGGTGACCCCGAATTCGTCGAGCAGCTGTTGGTAGGCGGCCGCCTCTTCCAACGGGTTCAGCTGCACCCGGTGGATGTTCTCCAGCAGCGCGTCGCGCAGCAGGTTGTCGTCACCCGTCTCCCGCACGATCGCGGGGATGGTGGCCAGGCCGGCCTCCTGCGCGGCCCGCCACCGCCGCTCCCCCATCACGATCTGGTAGCGCGCGCTACCCGGTGAGCCAGCGACCTCGCGCACCACGATCGGCTGCAACAACCCGAACTCCCGGATCGAGTGCACCAACTCGGCCAGCGCCTCGTCGTCGAAAACCTGCCGCGGCTGGCGCGGGTTGGCCTCGATGTCGGTCGGCGCGATCTCGCGGTACACGGCGCCCATCGGGCCGATCGGCCCGGCCTCCGGCGGGGCACCACCCGGGCCACCGATCACGACGTCGGCGGCCGCCGAGCCTAGCCGCGGGCCCGTCGGCCGACCGTCGGCGTCGGTGGGTCCGGTTGGGATCAGCGAAGCCAACCCCCGGCCGAGGCCACCTTTCCTGCGTGACGGCTGCGTCATGGTCATCCCTTCGGCGAGATCGGTCGGTCGCGCTCGGCAAGTTCCCGGCTCGCGTCGAGATAGCTCATCGCCCCGCGCGAGCCGGGATCGTAATCGATGATCGTCATGCTGTAGCCGGGCGCCTCGGAGACCTTGACGCTACGCGGAATCACGGTGCGCAACACCTTGCTTCCGAAGTAGCGGCGCACCTCGGCGGCCACCTGGTCGGCCAGCTTGGTCCGGCCGTCGTACATGGTGAGGATGACGGTGGTCACCTCGAGTTGGGGATTCAGGTGCGCCTTCACCATCTCGATGTTGCGCATCAGCTGTGACACGCCCTCCAGCGCGTAGTACTCGCACTGGATCGGGATCATCACCTCGGGCGCGGCGACGAGCGCGTTGATCGTCAGCAGCCCCAGCGACGGCGGGCAGTCCACGAAGACGTAGTCGAAGTCGAACGCATCGAGCGCGGCGAGGGCGGTCCGCAGCCGGTTCTCGCGCGCGACCATGCTGACCAATTCGATCTCGGCGCCCGCCAGGTCGATGGTCGCCGGCACGCAGAACAGGCGGTCGCTGTGCGGGCTGCGCCGCAGCGCCGCCTGGAGCGACACCTCGCCGAGCAAAACTTCGTACGACGACGGCGTGCCCGACTGCCGGTCGGTGATGCCGAGCGCCGTGCTCGCGTTCCCCTGCGGGTCGAGGTCGATGACGAGCGTCTTGAGTCCTTGCACGGCGAGGGCGGCGGCGAGGTTGACCGCCGTCGTCGTCTTGCCGACGCCACCCTTCTGGTTTGCGACGGTGAACACGCGGCGGCGCTGCGGCCGCTGCAGCGGTTCGTGCGCCGTGTGCAGTACTCGCATCGCGCGCTCGGCGGCGGCGCCGATGGGAGTGTCGTGTTCGGTCGATGTTTCACGTGAAACATTGGCCGTCGGCGCGCCCGGCGTCGGTCCCTGCGCCAGCGGTACCGGCGCTTCCTGCACCCGTGTCGACCTCATCGCGATCCCCTGCCCGCCGTACGCTTCGGCCCGGGCTGATTCCCGCGCCGTGCCGACACCACGGTTGCGGGCGGTTGCAAGTAGTTCGCGCCACATGCCACCACCCTGACATCCACGGCGCCAGCCGCCGCCATCACACGCCGGTGCTCCCGGACTTCGTCGGGGGCTCGTTCCCCTTTGATCGCGAGCATCCGTCCCTCCGGTCGTAGCAACGCCATACTCCACTTCGTCAACTTGTCCAAAGGCGCCACCGCCCGCGACACCGCGACATCCCGGTCCCCGATCGCGTCCCGCACCGCCCGCTCCTCGGCACGGCCGCGGACCACCTCCACCGGCAGACCCAACGCGGTCACCACCTCACGGAGAAAGTCGCTGCGGCGCAGCATTGGCTCGAGGAGGACGACCTCGACGTCCGGCCGCGCGATCGCTAACGGTACCCCGGGCAGCCCCGCGCCGCTTCCGATGTCCACCACCCGATCGCCCGGCTCCAGGAGCTCGCCCACCGCGGCGCTGTTGAGCAGATGCCGTTCCCACAGCCGGCCCACTTCGTGGGGGCCGAGCAGCCCGCGTTCCAGCCCGTCGCTTGCGAGAATGCCGGCGTAGCGCCGGGCCTTGTCCAGCCCCGATCCGAAGACTCGTGCCGCGGCGGCGGGTGCCTCATTCGGCTCGAACACTTCAGCCGCCGGTTCGCATGGCCCGCCATGTTTCACGTGAAACATTCCTCTATTTCTCGCGAGGGACTCGACGCGGGCCGAACCACGCGAACTACAAATGTGTAACTAGTTGGCCTCAGTCGCGCAACACGACGACGCGGCGGGAGGGCTCGACGCCCTCGCTCTCGCTGCGGACGCCGGCCACCGCGGCGACGGCGTCGTGGACGATCTTGCGCTCGAAGGGCGTCATCGGCGACAGCTCTTCGCGCTCGCCGCTGTCCAGCACCCGCCGCGCGACCTTGTCGCCCAACGCGGCCAGCTCGTCGCGCCGGCGACGCCGCCAGCTCGCGATGTCCAGCATCAGCCGGCTGCGCACGCCGGTCTTCTGGTGCACGGCCAGGCGCGTCAGTTCCTGCAGAGCGTCGAGCACCTCGCCGCCACGGCCCACCAACTTGTTCAGGTCGTCGCTGCCGTCGATGCTCACGACCGCGCGGTTGCCCTCGACGTCGAGGTCGATGTCGCCGTCGAAGTCGAGCAGATCCAACAGCTCCTCCAGATAATCGCCGGCGATCTCGCCCTCGGCGACTAGACGCTCCTCGAGGTCCTCCGGCTCACCGGACTGGTCGGCCGCGGCGGTCTCGTCGGCATCGTCGGCATCGTCGGCCGCGTGGGTCTCATCGGCGGCTTCCTCGACCGCAAGATCGGTCTCCACCTCGCGCTCGGTGGTGTCGGCATCGGTCATGGCTTTGTCTCCCTCACCTATCTCGTCAGATTTGTTCGGCCCCGGTCAGCGCTTGCGCTTGTTGCGCGGTCGCGCGCCGGGGCGGGGCGTGCGGTTGCCCGGGCCGGTACTACGCCCGGCCGGGCTCGGCTTGTTGGGTTGGACCTTCGCCGCTTCGGTGACCTGGCCGTCGTCGACGCCCGCGGTCTCGTTGGTCCTGGCGGTCTCCGTGGTCGCGGTGTCGGATCCGACGCTCTCGTCGGTGACGGTCGCGCTACCGGCCGGCGGTTTCGACGGGCGTTTGGGCTTGACCCCCGGGGCCGGCGCGTTCGCCTGCCGGCGCGCGATCACTTCCTGCTTCTTGGCCTCGTCCTCTTTTTCGATCATCCCGAACACGTAGTGCTGCTGGCCGAAGGTCCAGATGTTGTTGGCGAACCAGTACAGGATGATCGCGAGCGGAAGGAACGGTCCACCGGCGACCACGCCGAAGGGAAACACGTACAGCGCGAGCTTGTTCATCATCGCGGTCTGCGGGTTGGCGGCCGCCTCCGGACTCTGCCGCGCCACCGACGCGCGGCTGTTGAAGTACGTCGCGATGCCGGCCAGGATCATCACCGGCAACCCGACCGCGATCACCGACAGACGGTCGAAATGGCTGAACGCCTCGATCCCGCCGCGTTGCGTCATCGTCGCGCCGATCGGCGCGCCGAACAGGTTGGCGTCCAGGAAATGCCCGACGTCCTTGGCGCTGAAGACGTAGTTGCCTATCTGGCGGTTCTCGGTGACCGACAGCGGGTGCTGACCGATGCCGCCCTGAGTCCTGTTGAACGACCGGAGCACGTGATACAGCCCCAGGAACACCGGGATCTGGGCCAGCATCGGCAGGCAGCCGAGGATGGGATTGAACCCGTGCTCGCGCTGCAGCTTCTGCATCTCGAGCGCCATGCGCTGGCGGTCCTTGCCGTACTTCTTCTGCAGCGCCTTGATCTGTGGTTGCAGCTCCTGCATCTGCCGCGTGGTGCGGATCTGCTTCACGAACGGCTTGTACAGGATCGCGCGCAGGCTGAACACCAGGAACATGACCGACAGCGCCCAGGCGAAGAAGTTCGTCGGCCCGAAGATCGCGGCGAAGAGCTTGTACCAGACCCACATGATCCCCGACACGGGGTAGTAGACGAAGTCGAGACTGAAAGGATCAAACGACAAAAGACTCACTCCTGAGGTCCACCCGCTCCGCAGGGCATTCGTGGCGCTCGGGTATCGGGTCCCATCCCCCCCGGTGCCACGGTCCGCACTTGGCGAGTCTGGCCGCGGCCAACCAGCTCCCCCGAATCAATCCGTACTCGGTCAGTGCGTCGACCGCATACTGGCTACACGTCGGAACGAACCGGCACGACGGCGGTCGCATCGGCGACACCATGTTCCGGTACAGCTGGATCAGGTAGATCAGGCCCCGCCTCACCGAGCCGTCCCCGCCAACTCGAAGGCGCGTCGCAGTCCGGCGCGAAGCTGCTGCTCTAGCCACGCCGACGACACATGCCGACTGCTCGGCAGCGCACGGATCACCACCTGATCGGATGGATTGAGGTCGGCCAGCATCGTGCGCGCGACATGGCGCAGCCGACGGGCGACCCGGTGTCGCTCCACCGCCGAACCGACCGGCTTGGCGATGATCAACCCGAGTCGCGGGCCCTTACCCGCCTCGGGACCCCGCGCGCGCCGAACGTGCACGACGACATCGGGCTGCACCGTGCGCATCCCGTATTTCACCGTCGCGTCGAACTCGGTAGACCGCCTCATGCGGTTATGTGCGGGGAGCACCGCCCGGAAACCCGAGGTTGCGATCAGGCAGACAGAACGCGGCGACCCTTGCGGCGCCGACCCGAAACGATCGAACGCCCTGCGCGGGTCCGCATCCGCAGCCGGAAACCATGCACGCGGGCGCGGCGGCGGTTGTTGGGCTGGAAGGTCCGCTTGCCCTTGGCCACGGCGTTCTCCTCGTTGTGTCTGGCTCGGCTGTCCGAGCTACCCGCAGGGCGCTCGGAGCTTGTCTGCTACTGGCCGGCGCGGTCCCCGAGACGGTAGTTTCGGGTCGCAGCCGTATCGCCGACTTTCGGGCGACTTTCTGAGGGTACTGACGTGCCTTCGCTGGGTCAAACCTGGCCTGCCCCAACGGGACGAACCGTCCCCGCACATTCTCCCGCCGCGCGATCTGCGTCGATTCAGATGAACCATGCCGTAATGGCGCATAACTGTTGGCAGCCGAACAGAAAACTGTTAGCTTCTGTCTCGGACTGGAGCGGCGGTCGACAACTGAGCAAGGATTACCGATTCGACGGGCGCCGAAGATGACCCCACAGGTTGTCCCCAGAACGGAGTTCGCGAGCCGTCGCCGCTAGGCTGCGGCTAGTTTATGATCGTCCTGTCCACAACTGTGGATAAGTATGTGGACAGTTGCTCCGGTCACAACGGTTAGACCGACCTGAAATTTCGCGAGAACCAGGGAGATGCGTCGTTGACCGATGATCCCGGTTCCGGCTTCACAAAGGTGTGGAACGCGGTCGTTTCGGAGCTCAACGGTGAGTTCGATCCCGACGGCGGCGCCGGCAACGGCACCACTCTGGTCACACCGCTGACACCCCAGCAAAGAGCCTGGCTCAACCTCGTCCAGCCACTCACCATCGTCGAGGGCTTTGCTCTGCTGTCCGTTCCGAGCAGCTTCGTGCAGAACGAGATCGAACGACACCTGCGCGCGCCAATCACCAATGCGCTGAGCCGACGCCTCGGCCAACAGATCCAGCTCGGAGTCCGGATCGCCCCGGCCGCCGACACCGACGCCGACGACACCGCGTTCGCCCCCGCCGACACCTTCGCCGCGGCCGAGGAGGTCGCCGCCGATCCCGGGCCCGACGCGGACGAGGACTACGGCGAAACCCTCGGCAGCGCCCACCAGAGCTGGCCGACCCACTTCACCCAACGCCAGACCGAGTCGGCCAACGGCAGCGGCACGAGCCTCAACCGCCGGTATACCTTCGACACGTTCGTCATCGGCGCCTCCAACCGGTTCGCCCACGCCGCGGCGCTGGCCATCGCCGAAGCGCCCGCGCGGGCCTACAACCCGTTGTTCATCTGGGGCGAGTCAGGCCTGGGCAAGACCCACCTGCTGCACGCAGCCGGTAATTACGCGCAGCGGCTCTTCCCCGGCATGCGGGTCAAGTACGTCTCGACCGAAGAATTCACGAACGACTTCATCAACTCCTTGCGCGACGACCGCCGGGTCTCCTTCAAGCGCAGCTATCGCGACATCGACGTGCTGCTCGTCGACGACATCCAGTTCATCGAGGGCCGCGAGAGTACGCAGGAAGAGTTTTTCCACACCTTCAACACGTTGCACAACGCGAACAAGCAGATCGTCATCTCCTCCGACCGCCCACCCAAACAGCTCGCCACCCTCGAGGACCGGCTGCGGACGCGTTTCGAGTGGGGACTGATCACCGACGTGCAGCCGCCGGAGCTGGAGACCCGCATCGCCATCCTGCGCAAGAAGGCACAGGTGGAGCGGCTCGCCGTGCCCGACGACGTCCTCGAGCTGATCGCCAGCAGCATCGAGCGCAACATCCGCGAGCTCGAGGGTGCCCTGATCCGAGTCACCGCATTCGCCTCGCTGAACAAGACGCCGATCGACAAATCCCTGGCCGAGATCGTGTTGCGCGACCTGATCGCCGACGCCAGCACGATGCAGATCAGCGCGGCGACCATCATGGCGGCCACCGCCGAGTACTTCGACACCACGGTCGAGGAACTGCGCGGGCCGGGCAAGACCCGCGCCCTGGCACAGTCCCGCCAGATCGCGATGTACCTGTGCCGCGAACTGACCGACCTGTCGCTGCCCAAGATCGGTCAGGCGTTCGGCCGCGACCACACCACCGTCATGTACGCGCAGCGCAAAATTCTGTCCGAAATGGCCCAGCGCCGCGAGGTGTTCGATCACGTCAAGGAACTCACCACGCGCATCCGCCAGCGGTCCAAGCGCTGACGGCACTCCCCCGCGAGCCCGTCCGTCGTACTGTTTTTCAACGATTTCACGCCCGGCTGCAAAAAACTTCCCGCACGCGCGTCACACCAGTCACACCCCCTCGCTGTGCACACCGCTGTGCACAATCGGCGTAAACAACATGGACGGACTCGCCGGCCCGTGCACAACGCGACTTCATCCCCACCGGCCCAACACGAACCACACAGGTTGCGCGCCCACCATCCACACCCCCGACCGCTTCCCTAGCTGCGCCGAGGCGCAACTGTCCACAGCATCCACACCCCTTACTACTGGTACTGAGATCTCTCCGTTATTTCCTCTTTGAAGAACGGGCTTGGGGACGCGTCGACGAACAAGCCCATACCGACGGGTCGGATACCCGGTTGTCACCCTGCGGGATTACCTTTCAAGATGACGCCAGAAGCTCTACGGTGGTTCTTCGGACTGCCGTTCCGAAGCGGCTGGGCACTGAACTTCGAATCACTCAGTAGGTGAAGGGACGCTATGGACGTGGCGACGACGAGAGCCAGCCTCACCGACTTGAAGTTCCGCTTGGTTCGAGAATCCTTCGCCGACGCCGTGTCCTGGGTGGCAAAGAGTCTGCCCGCCAGGCCGGCCGTCCCGGTGCTTTCGGGCGTGCTGTTGAGCGGGTCGGACGAGGGTCTGACAATCTCCGGATTCGACTACGAGGTTTCCGCCGAGGCGCAGGTGCCAGCTGAAATAGCTTCTCCTGGAAGCATTTTGGTATCCGGTCGGTTGCTGTCGGACATCACCCGCGCGCTGCCGAACAAGCCCGTCGACTGCAGTGTGGAAGGTAACCGCCTGGCGTTGACCTGCGGAAGCGCCAGGTTTTCGTTGCCGACCATGGCGGTCGAGGATTACCCCACCCTGCCGACGCTGCCGGAAGAGACCGGCACGCTGCCGGCGGAACTGTTCGCCGAGGCCATCGGTCAGGTCGCCATCGCGGCGGGCCGGGACGACACGCTGCCCATGCTGACGGGTATTCGCGTCGAGATTTCTGGTAACACGGTGGTTTTGGCCGCCACCGACCGGTTCCGGCTCGCGGTTCGGGAGCTGACCTGGTCGGCCTTGTCACCCGACGTCGAGGCCTCGGTGCTGGTGCCGGCCAAGACCCTGGCCGAGGCGGCGAAGGCGGGCACCAGTGACGGCTCGGATGTCCGGCTGGCATTGGGCGCCGGCGCCGGGGTGGGCAAGGACGGGCTGTTGGGGATCAGCGGCAACGGGAAGCGCAGCACCACCAGGCTGCTCGACGCCGAATTCCCGAAATTCCGGCAGCTGCTGCCGGCCGAGCACACCGCCGTGGCCACCATCAACGTGGCCGAACTGACCGAGGCCATCAAGCTGGTGGCGCTGGTAGCCGACCGCGGCGCGCAGGTGCGGATGGAGTTCTCCGACGGCACGCTGCGGCTTTCGGCCGGCGCGGACGACGTGGGACGCGCCGAGGAGGAGCTCGCCGTGGACTTCGCCGGTCAGCCGTTGACCATCGCGTTCAACCCGACGTATCTGACCGACGGCCTTGGATCGGTGCATTCCGAGCGGGTGTCGTTCGGTTTCACCACCCCCGGCAAGCCGGCATTGCTGCGCCCGGCCTCCGAGGAGGACCACCCGACGGGTAACGGGCCCTTCAGCGCTCTGCCGACTGACTACGTCTACCTGCTGATGCCGGTTCGGCTGCCGGGCTAGGTGTACGTCCGGCAGTTGGGCCTGCGTGATTTCCGGTCCTGGGCGCACACCGACCTCGAATTACAACCGGGCCGGACGGTGTTCGTCGGCCCGAACGGCTTCGGTAAGACGAACTTGATTGAGGCGCTGTGGTATTCGGCAACCTTGGGCTCACATCGGGTGGGCACCGACCTGCCGTTGATCCGGGCCGGGGCCACCCGCGCGGTGGTGTCGACGATCGTGGTCAGCGACGGTCGGGAATGCGCCGTCGACCTGGAGATCGCCGCCGGGCGGGCCAACAAGGGCCGGCTGAACCGGTCCCCGGTGCGCAGCACCCGCGAGGTGATCGGGGTGTTGCGCGCGGTGTTGTTCGCTCCCGAAGACCTGGCGCTGGTGCGCGGCGATCCGGCGGAGCGGCGCCGATATCTGGACGATCTGGCGACCCAGCGCCGGCCGGTGATCGCCGCCGCGCGTGCCGATTACGACAAGGTGTTGCGGCAGCGCACGGCGCTGTTGAAATCGCTGTCGGGGGCCCGGCACCGAGGCGATCACAGCGCGCTGGACACCCTCGACGTGTGGGACAGCCGGCTGGCCGAGCACGGCGCGGAATTGATGGTCGCCCGCATAGAGCTGGTCAACCAGCTGGCGCCGCAGGTGGAGAAGGCTTACCAGCTGCTGGCGCCCGGTTCCCGGGCCGCATCGGTCACCTACCGCGCCAGCCTGGACATCGGTCCCGATCCGGAGCCGGACCGCGAGTTTCTGGAGGCTGCGTTGTTGGCGGGGTTGTCCGCCCGGCGGTCCGCCGAACTCGAGCGCGGCATGTGTCTGGTGGGTCCGCACCGCGACGACTTGGAGTTGCGGCTGGGCGCCCAGCCCGCGAAAGGCTTTGCCAGCCATGGTGAATCGTGGTCATTTGCGGTGGCGCTGCGGTTGGCGGCCTACGAGCTGTTGCGCTCCGACGGCGGTGAGCCCGTGCTGCTGCTCGACGACGTGTTCGCCGAACTCGACACCGCGCGCCGTCGCGCGCTGGGCGCGGTGGCGGAGTCGGCCGAACAGGTGCTGGTGACCGCGGCGGTGCTGGAAGATCTTCCGGCGGATTGGGATGCGAGGCGGGTGACGGTCGACATGCGCGACGACGACTCCGGGCGAATATCGGTGATGTCATGACGGACGAAGACGAACCGGCCCAGGAAACAGGGGGCGACGAGAAATTGCTCGCCGGCATCGACCTGGTGCGCCGCACCCTCGAGGAGGCCCGGGCCGCGGCGCGCGCGCAGGGCAAGGACTCCGGGCGCGGGCGCGCGTCGTCGGCGCTGCCGCGCAAGGTCGCGGGGCGGCGGCGCAGCTGGTCGGGTCCCGGGCCGGACGCGCGTGATCCGCAACCGCTCGGTCGGCTTGCGCGGGACCTGGCGAAGAAACGCGGCTGGTCGGCGCAAGTCGCCGAGGGCACCGTGCTGGGGCAGTGGCCGTCCGTCGTCGGCCAGCAGATAGCCGACCACGCGACGCCGACCGGACTGAATGACGGGGTGCTGAGCGTGACGGCGGAATCGACGGCGTGGGCCACCCAGTTAAGGATGGTTCAGGCGCAGCTGCTGGCCAAGATCGCGGCAGCCGTCGGCAACGGCGTGGTGACCTCGCTGAGAATCACCGGGCCGACGGCGCCGTCGTGGCGCAAAGGCCCACGACACGTCGCCGGCCGCGGTCCGCGCGACACGTACGGATAGGGAACCGGGCGGCGCCGAGAGGCGTCCAACCGGATGTATACCGAGGCGCTCTCAGAGCCGCCAGAACGAAACGGACCCCCACGGCAAACGTCGGGACGCGACTGGAATGGAGATGTCAAGCACACGGCGCGATCAGATAGGTAGAAACGCGCCCAGAAAATCGGTCCCGCGCGCCGATCACGGTAGAGTGAGGTAATGCGACCGCTGCGGTGACTGGACCGCTCGCATGCAACCCCAAGGAGAGCTTTCCGATCGTGGCTGCCCCGAAGAATAAGTCCAAAGACGGGTACGGCGCCGACGCCATCACAGTTCTAGAAGGTTTGGAGGCCGTCCGCAAACGCCCGGGCATGTATATCGGGTCCACCGGTGAGCGTGGTTTGCACCATCTCATCTGGGAGGTCGTGGACAACTCCGTCGACGAGGCGATGGCCGGTTATGCGACGCAGGTCGACGTGCGGCTGCTCGACGACAGAAGCGTCGAAGTCGCCGACAATGGACGCGGAATCCCCGTCGCACAGCACGCAACGGGCGCACCGACCGTCGACGTCGTGATGACGCAACTGCACGCCGGCGGAAAGTTCGGCGGCGAGAACAGCGGCTACACCGTCAGCGGTGGCCTGCATGGCGTCGGTGTGTCAGTGGTCAACGCGCTGTCGACCCGCCTCGAGGTGGACATCAGGCGCGACGGCCACGAGTGGTCACAGTTCTACGACCACGCCGTCCCAGGCACCCTCAAGCAGGGTGCGGCTACCCGGAAGACGGGAACCACCATCAGGTTCTGGGCGGACCCGAACATCTTCGAGACCACCGAATACGACTTCGAGACGGTGGCGCGCCGGCTGCAGGAAATGGCCTTCCTCAACAAGGGTCTGACCATCAACCTGACCGATGAACGGGTCGCGCAGGACGAGGTCGTCGACGAGGTCGTCAGCGACACCGCCGAGGCACCCAAGTCAGCGCAGGAGAAGGCCGCGGAATCTGTTGGGCCGCAAAAGGTCAAGCACCGAACCTTCCACTACCCAGGCGGCTTGGTCGACTTCGTCAAGCACATCAACCGCACCAAGAGCCCGATCCAGCAGAGCGTCATCGACTTCGACGGTAAGGGCGCCGGCCACGAGGTCGAGATCGCGATGCAGTGGAACGGCGGTTACTCCGAATCGGTGCACACCTTCGCCAACACCATCAACACCCACGAGGGCGGCACCCACGAGGAGGGCTTCCGCAGCGCGTTGACGTCGGTGGTGAACAAGTACGCGAAGGACAAGAAACTCCTCAAGGAAAAGGACGCCAACCTCACCGGCGACGACATCCGGGAAGGCTTGGCCGCGGTCATCTCCGTCAAGGTGGCCGAACCGCAGTTCGAGGGCCAGACAAAGACCAAGCTCGGCAACACCGAGGTCAAGTCGTTCGTGCAGAAGGTGTGCAACGAGCAGCTCACGCACTGGTTCGAGGCCAACCCCACTGAGGCGAAAACCGTTGTGAACAAGGCGGTATCGTCGGCGCAGGCCCGCATCGCCGCCCGCAAGGCGCGAGAGTTGGTGCGCCGCAAGAGCGCCACCGATCTGGGCGGGCTGCCCGGAAAGCTGGCCGACTGCCGTTCCACCGACCCGAAGAAGTCGGAACTGTATGTGGTGGAAGGTGATTCGGCCGGCGGCTCGGCGAAGAGCGGCCGCGATTCGATGTTCCAGGCGATCCTGCCGTTACGCGGCAAGATCATCAACGTGGAAAAGGCCCGCATCGACCGGGTGCTGAAGAACACCGAAGTCCAAGCCATCATCACCGCTTTGGGTACGGGCATCCACGACGAGTTCGACATCACCAAGCTGCGCTACCACAAGATCGTGCTGATGGCCGACGCCGACGTCGACGGCCAGCACATCTCAACCCTGTTGTTGACCTTGCTGTTCCGATTCATGCGCCCACTCATCGAGAACGGGCACGTGTTTCTCGCACAACCGCCGCTGTACAAGCTGAAGTGGCAACGCTCCGAGCCGGAATTCGCCTACTCCGACCGGGAACGCGACGGCCTGCTGGAGGCAGGGCAGAAGGCCGGCAGGAAGATCAACAAGGAAGACGGCATCCAGCGTTACAAAGGTTTGGGCGAGATGGACGCCAAGGAGTTGTGGGAAACCACGATGGACCCGTCGGTGCGGGTGTTGCGCCAAATCACGCTGGACGATGCGGCCGCCGCCGACGAGCTGTTCTCCATCCTGATGGGCGAGGACGTCGAAGCGCGTCGGAGCTTTATCACCCGGAACGCCAAGGATGTTCGCTTCTTAGATGTCTAACGCCCGCGCGTTCGATTGATAACGAGGATTAGATGACTGACACGACGCTGCCCCCGGGCGACGGCCCCACCGACCGGATCGAACCGGTCGACATTCAGCACGAGATGCAGCGGAGCTACATCGATTACGCGATGAGTGTGATCGTGGGCCGCGCGCTGCCGGAGGTGCGCGACGGCCTCAAGCCGGTGCACCGCCGGGTGCTGTACGCGATGTACGACTCCGGCTTCCGCCCCGACCGCAGCCACGCGAAGTCGGCGCGCTCGGTCGCCGAAACGATGGGTAATTACCACCCGCACGGCGACGCGTCGATCTACGACACCCTGGTGCGGATGGCGCAGCCGTGGTCGCTGCGGTATCCGCTGGTCGACGGCCAGGGCAACTTCGGCTCGCCGGGCAACGACCCGCCGGCGGCGATGAGATACTGTCTGACCGGAGATGCTTTAGTGCGCTTGCCCTCTGGGCACTCAGTGCGGATCGGCGAGGTGGTCCCCGGCGCGCGGTCCAATTCGGACAATGCCGTTGATCTCAAGGTTCTCGACCGACACGGCAATCCGGTCCTAGCCGACAAGCTGTTTCATTCGGGCGAGCACCAGTCGTACACGGTGTGCACCGCTGAAGGCTACGAGGTCACCGGCACGGCGAATCACCCCTTGCTGTGCCTGGTTGATGTAGGCGGCGTGCCCACGTTGCTCTGGAAGTTGATCGAAGAGATCCGGCCCGGTGACCACGTCGTCTTGCAGCGGACGCCACCGACGGAATCCGGCCCGGCCGACTGGCATTCCACTATGGAAGCCCTCTTACTGGGCGCCTTCATCAGCGAAGGATTCGCGTCGGAGAACCGCGCTGGATTCAACAACGTCGACCGCGACTACTTCAGCATGGTCGTCGGCGCGTACGACGCCGTCGTCGGCGGACCGCGGTACGCCTATTCTCGAACGATCGCGTCTGGCTCCACGCTGCATGAACTTGACGTTCAAGACCTCACTAAATTCAAGGAGACGCGACTCGCCGAGTTGTGCGGGCAGAGGTCGGCGGACAAGTTCATTCCCCACTGGTTGTGGAACTCGCCAGCGGCCGTCAAACGCGCCTTCCTACAGGCGCTATTTGAGGGCGACGGATCATGCTCTGCACTGCCGCGCAATACGATCCAGATCTCCTACTCGACTCTCAGCAGACAGCTGGCCATCGACGTACAGCAGATGTTGCTCGAATTCGGCGTGGTGTCCAGACGTTATCGGCATGCGGTCGGTGAGTACAAAGTCGTCATCACCAACCGGGCCCAGGCCGAGTTGTTCGCGGCACAAATCGGTTTCGGCGGTGTCAAGCAGACCAAGTTGACCACCATCATGAGTTCGATGCCCCCGTGTGGTGGCATGGATACCGACCACGTGCCTGGGCTGGCTACGTTCATACGCGGGCACTGCGGCGGCCGCTGGGTGGATAAGGAGTGGCTCCGCAAGCACAACATCGACCGGCTCTCGCGCTGGCGACGCGACGGTGCTGAAATCCTCTCGCACATAGCCGATCCCGATGTCCGTGCCATCGCGACTGACCTCACCGATGGACGGTTCTACTACGCCAGGGTCGCGTCAGTAACCGAGGCCGGCGTGCAAGCGGTCTACAGCCTGCGCGTGGACACCGAAGACCACGCCTTCCTGACAAACGGCTTCGTCAGCCACAACACCGAGGCGCGGCTGACGCCGTTGGCGATGGAGATGCTGCGCGAAATCGACGAGGAGACAGTCGATTTCATCCCCAACTACGACGGCCGGGTGCAGGAGCCGACGGTACTGCCGAGCCGGTTCCCCAACCTGCTGGCCAACGGGTCGGGCGGCATCGCGGTCGGCATGGCGACCAACATCCCGCCGCACAACCTGCGTGAGCTCGCCGAAGCGGTGTTTTGGTGCCTGGAGAACTACGAGGCCGACGAAGAGGCGACGTTGACGGCCGTCATGGAGCGGGTCAAGGGCCCCGACTTCCCCACGTCCGGACTGATCGTCGGCTCCCAGGGCATCCAGGATGCGTACAAGACGGGCCGCGGCTCCGTCCGGATGCGCGGAGTCGTTGAGGTGGAGGAGGATTCGCGCGGCCGCACCTCGCTGGTGATCACCGAGCTGCCGTATCAGGTCAACCACGACAACTTCATCACCTCGATCGCCGAACAGGTCCGCGACGGCCGGCTGGCCGGCATCTCCAACATCGAGGATCAGTCCAGCGACCGGGTGGGTCTGCGCATCGTCGTCGAGATCAAGCGCGACGCCGTGGCCAAGGTGGTGCTGAACAACCTCTACAAGCACACCCAGCTGCAGACCAGCTTCGGCGCGAACATGCTGTCGATCGTCGACGGCGTGCCGCGCACGCTGCGGCTGGACCAGATGATCCGCTACTACGTCGAGCACCAACTCGACGTCATCGTCCGGCGTACCACCTACCGGCTGCGAAAGGCCAACGAGCGGGCCCACATCCTGCGCGGTCTGGTCAAAGCGCTCGACGCGCTCGACGAAGTGATCGCGCTGATTCGCGCGTCGGAGACGGTCGACATCGCCCGGCAAGGCCTGATCGAGCTGCTGGACATCGACGAAATCCAGGCCCAGGCGATCCTGGACATGCAGCTGCGGCGCCTGGCCGCCCTGGAGCGCCAGCGCATCATCGACGACCTGGCCAAGATCGAGGCCGAGATCGCCGACCTGGAAGACATCCTGGCCAAGCCCGAGCGGCAGCGCGGCATCGTGCGCGACGAACTCGGCGAGATCGTCGAGAAGCACGGCGACGACCGTCGTACCCGGATCATCGCGGCCGACGGCGACGTCAGCGACGAGGACCTGATCGCCCGCGAGGACGTCGTCGTCACCATCACCGAAACCGGCTACGCCAAGCGCACCAAGACCGACCTGTACCGCAGCCAGAAGCGCGGCGGCAAGGGCGTGCAGGGCGCCGGGCTGAAGCAGGACGACATCGTGCGGCACTTCTTCGTCTGCTCGACGCACGACTGGATCCTGTTCTTCACCACCCAGGGCCGGGTGTACCGCGCCAAGGCCTACGAGCTGCCGGAGGCGTTGCGCACCGCGCGCGGTCAGCACGTCGCCAACCTGCTGGCGTTCCAGCCCGAGGAGCGGATCGCCCAGGTCATCCAGATCAAGAGCTACGAGGATGCGCCGTATCTGGTGCTGGCCACCCAGAACGGCCTGGTGAAGAAGTCCAAGCTCACCGACTTCGACTCCAACCGCTCCGGCGGAATCGTGGCCGTCAACCTGCGCGGCGAGGACGAGCTCGTCGGGGCGGTTCTGTGCTCGGCCGACGACGACCTGCTGCTGGTCTCGGCCAACGGCCAGTCCATCCGGTTCTCGGCCACCGACGAGGCGCTGCGGCCGATGGGCCGGGCCACTTCCGGCGTGCAGGGCATGCGGTTCAACGCCGACGACAAGCTGCTGTCGCTGAACGTCGTCCGCGAGGGCACCTACCTGCTGGTCGCCACGTCCGGCGGCTACGCGAAGCGCACCGGGATCGAGGAGTATCCGGTGCAGGGACGCGGCGGCAAGGGCGTGCTGACTGTCATGTACGACCGTCGGCGTGGCAGGCTGGTTGGGGCGTTGATCGTCGACGACGACAGCGAGCTGTACGCCATCACCTCCGGGGGCGGCGTCATCCGCACCGCGGCGCGCCAGGTCCGCAAGGCGGGACGGCAAACCAAGGGCGTTCGCTTGATGAACTTGGGTGCGGGCGACACACTGTTAGCCATCGCACGTAACGCCGAAGAAAGCGGCGACGAGAATGGCGGGGACACCGGCACCGAGGAGGAGTCGGGTAGTTAGTCCCCAGCGCGGCCAGGAATAATGCGACTGCACCGCCAGGCCCGCCTGGGTACAGATGTTAGGAGTCGGGGTGAACTCACCGAACGAGTCGGGGTCCCCCAATAAGGGCGACAGCCCAAATGGGGATGGTGCCGGCGAGCGGTCCGGCGCACACCGGGCGTCGTCCGGGCCTGCGGGCCGCAGCTCGGATGCGGGCGAGTCGCCGCCGTGGCAGCGCGGCGGCACCCGGTCGTCCAGCTCGCGCCGGCCGGCTTCGGAGGGCTCGACCGAATCGCGATCGACCAACCCGCCGAGCGGGATCGACGCGCGGCTGAACCGCTTCATCTCCGGCACTTCCGGAACCGGCACCCCCGCCCGCGGGATGAACGAGACGCAGGAGATGGACGCCGCGCGCGCCGACGGGCCACCTGCGGAGGCCTACGCCAGCGAGTTGCCCGACCTGTCGGGCCCCATCCCCCGGCCTCCGCAGCAGCGCAAGGGCACCCCCGAGCGCGCGTCGGACACGTCCGGCACGGGGTCCACCACTCGGACGGCCACGACGGAAAGCCGGGAGGCCCGCGAAGCTCGGGAGGCGCGGGAAGCCCGGGAGGCCCGCGAAACCCGTGAACCCCGCGAGAGCCGGGTGCAGGTGTCGCGGCGGACTCGCGGCCCCGTCCGCGCCAGCATGCAGATCCGCCGGATCGACCCGTGGAGCACGCTGAAGGTGTCGCTGCTGCTGTCTGTGGCGCTGTTCTTCGTCTGGATGATCGCGGTAGCTTTCCTCTACCTGGTGCTCGGCGGCATGGGCGTGTGGGCGAAGCTCAACAGCAACGTCGGGGACCTGCTGAACAACACCAGCGGCAGCGCCGGCGAACTGGTCTCCAGCGGCACCATCTTCGGCGGCGCGGTGCTGATCGGCCTGGTGAATATCGTGCTGATGACCTCGATGGCGACGATCGCCGCTTTTGTCTACAACCTGGCCACCGATCTGATCGGAGGCATCGAAGTTACCCTGGCCGACCTCGACTAGCGGGTCGCCGCCATCGGGACTAGTCGGGCTGATTTTGGGAGTCGGGACTCGAGTGCGGTAATCTCGTCCGTCGGTCGTACCGGCGTACGGGCCTATAGCTCAGGCGGTTAGAGCGCTTCGCTGATAACGAAGAGGTCGGAGGTTCGAGTCCTCCTAGGCCCACAACCATGTGTCCGTCGAAACGTTGTGTGAGGCTCGCAGTGCCACTGGCAGCGATCGTTGCCGTGGCGGCGGTGGTGCGGTCACGGCGGAGCGTCGAGGTGTGGCATGTGGCGGCATCCGAGACACCGGATGACACACCCGATCCCCACGAGGGGCCTTAGCTCAGTTGGTAGAGCACCGCCTTTGCAAGGCGGGTGTCAGGGGTTCGATTCCCCTAGGCTCCACATCTTCTAAAGCGTTGTGGCCGGTTCGCGAGCGTAACGACGTTGCGAAATCCGCTGCCGAAAATCGCAGCCAGGTTACGCTCGCGGGCTGATTGGCTAGGTGCCAAGCGGGCCAAGCGGGCCAAGCCCCGCCAAGCGGCCCAAGCCGCGCTCAGGCCCCCTGGCCGTCGTCCGCCAGGTAGGTCACGCGATACCACCGCCGCGGCGGGCTGACGCTCGTGTCGTACTCGTCGGTGGCGCTCGCCTGCTCCGCCCGCACATCGGTGAACTGCGGATTCTGTACGCGGATGTGGTCTTCCAGCGCGGCGTGCAGCGCACCGCCGGTAAGGGCGCTGCCCGCGAGCGCCCTTCCGTGGTACCGCGTCCAACTCATGTCCACCTCACGCCGCATATCTTGCTCCGCGGGCGGTGAGGCGCGAACCCCCCTACCCCGCGGCGGGCGGCTTGGCCATGATCGAAGGCTTGAAACCGTAGGTCGGCAGGATGCGGCCGCCGTAGCGGTTTCCACCGAATCCGCCGAGCGGAGCCATCGGCAACCCACCGACACCTTCGGCCGCGGCCGGCACGACGCTGGCATTCAGCGCCCCGACCGCCGGGTTGGTGACCGCGCTGACCGGCGCCCAGCTCGGCGGCACCGACAGCGCGCCCAGCGGAAGCGCCCGGCCCAGACCACCCTCGACGGCCCCGGTGAGCTTGGCTCCGGCCGCCCCGGCCGCGGACGCCGCTCCCTCGACCGCCTTGGCTACCGGCGCGGCCAGGGTCCTGCCGAGCGTGGTCATGGCCACAAGACCATTGCTCACCTGGCCAAAGGACTGCGTCGACTGGACCATCGCCGCCAGGCTGTTGATATACGGCGAGATGTACTTGCTGTAACCCGCGACGATGTCGTCGAGGGCGGTGTACTTCGTGATGTAACCGTCGATCTTCGCGAAGGTGAACGGCGACGTGTACTGGCTGAGGGGATCATGGATGGAGTCCAGCTCCGCCAGCACCTTTGTCACGGCGTCCTGCACCGGGTTGGTGGCGGCCGCAGCCTGAGAAGTTGCGGCGGCCTGCCGTGCCGTCCCCGACGAATCGGCCACCTCGGGCGGCTCCGTGAAGTCGGGCAGCTGGATGGCGGCCAGCGAGGAGGTCGCGTAGCCGTACATCGCCGCGGCGTCCTGGGCCCAGAACTCGAAGTACTCGGCCTCGGTGGCGGCGATCGCGGGCGCGTTCTGGCCCAGGAAGTTGGTCGCGAGCAGCGTCGCCAACAGCGAACGGTTGGCGGCGATCACCGGCGGCGGCACGGTCAGGGAGAACGCCGTCTCGTGCGCCGAGACGGCCGCCGCCGCCTGGCTGGCGGCCAGTTCGGACTGCGACGCGCTGTTCTGCAGCCAGGCTATGTACGGCGTGACCGCGGTGACCAGCGACGCCGACGCCGGACCCACCCACGGGCCGCTGGTCAGCGTCGAGATCACCGACGTGAACCCGGCAGCCGTCGAGTGCAATTCGGAAGCGAGTTCGCCCCAGCCAGCCGCGGCGGACGCCAGCGAACCCGAGCCGGGGCCGGTGTACATGCGCAGGGAGTTGATCTCCGGCGGCAACAGCCCATAGTCCAGCACCATCGTTATCCCCCTATCTCTCGCGGGCCGCTCAGCCGGCCGTCGCGGCGTTAGCGGCCTCGGTGTCGGCGTAGGAGATCGCGCTCGTCGCGAGTGTGTCCACCAGCAACTGGTGAATCCGCGACGCCTGGGCGCTCAGCAGCTGGTACCGCTGGCCATGCGCAGCGAACTGCGCGGCGGTCAGCGCGGAGACCTCGTCGGCGGAGGCCGGGACGACGCCCGTGGTCGGCGCCGAGGCGGTCGCGTTCCCGGCGTTGAATAAGGCGCCGATGGTCTGCAAACTCTCCGCGGCGGCGGCCAGTTTGTCTGGCTGCGCGATGACAAAAGACATGGTGGTTCCCTTCGAAGACCTGTGTGTGGGGACTGATCGAACATCGTCGACGAGTTCGGTTGTCTGGGAAGATATAAGCAGGGCTGCGAGGGGTTTTCGGGGCACGGTGGCAACACAAATCGACCCTGATCTTTACCTATGGGCAAGACTCATGTTGATCTTAATTAACGCGCGATCCTATGAATTCTGTGCGCGTAGCAAACATCGAAATTTCCGAAAGGGAAATACTCGACCTGATTGTAAGTGTTCCGCATGGGGCGTCGCGGCAAAGCCGGATCGCTTTGCCGACGGCGGGACCGCGAGCGCCCCAGCAAACTTAGCTACGGACGGGGCTGGACGTCCACGCTAGGTGGCAGGGGCGACGGCTCCGGGCGCATCGACCGGCGCACGATGCTGAAGGTCACCGCGCCGACGGCCAGGGTTACGACGCCGGCCCCCGCGATCAACCAGGGGCGCTTACTGTGCCGGCGCGATCGGCGCGCCTCCTGGAACGCCTGCGGCAGGTTGCTCACCACTTCCTGCGCGGCGGCCAGTTCCTGCGCGACGGCTTCCTGCGCGGCGGCGATCTCCCGGGACAGCCGACCCTCGCGGTAGCGCCGCCGAAGCTCCGAGGCGGTCGCGTGCGCGGACTGAGCGCCGAGTCCGACGACACCGCGCGTGACGTCCACCGGTCCCACCGTCGAGTACCTCAGGCCCCGGGTCAACCGCTCCCGTGGGGTCAAGCGGGCTTCCGTCTTCGCGCTCATCTGCCACCCTTCTGCCGTCGCACCTACGCCGTACGTTCCACAGACTGCCACCATCGGCGCGATTTGCGGGCCTATTGCGTGCATGCCGCGTCGGGTACACCCGGTGCGGGTGCGCACTCGCCTAGTGGCAGACTGTGATTCCGTGACCAACAGTCCTTATCAGACCGCCACCGCCACGCTGCACACCAACCGCGGTGACATCAAGATCGCCCTGTTCGGCAACCACGCGCCCAAGACCGTCGCCAACTTCGTCGGCCTGGCGCAGGGGACCAAGGAGTACTCCACCCAGAACGCGTCGGGCGGCCCGTCGGGACCGTTCTACGACGGCGCGGTCTTCCACCGGGTGATCCAGGGCTTCATGATCCAGGGCGGCGACCCGACGGGAACCGGCCGCGGCGGCCCGGGCTACAAGTTCGCCGACGAGTTCCACCCCGAGCTGCAGTTCGACAAGCCCTACCTGCTGGCGATGGCCAACGCCGGCCCGGGCACCAACGGCTCACAGTTCTTCATCACCGTCGGGCAGACCCCGCACCTGAATCGGCGCCACACGATCTTCGGTGAGGTGACCGACGCCGAGTCGCAGCGCGTCGTGGACGCGATCGCGACGACGTCCACCGACGGCAACGACCGGCCCACCGAGCCCGTCGTCATCGAATCGATCACGATCTCTTAAGCGAGTTCAGGGTCACTTCTTGCGGCCGGCGTAGCCGGCCTCGGTGAGTGCGTCGAGCACGTCCAAGGGGTCCGTCCCGAGGTCCCAGCGGGACAGGATGACCAGGCCGCCGTCGTCGGTTTCCAGCTCGAGCAGCCGCACCTTGCGGGCCAGCCGGCGGAACTCCGTGATCCGGATGATCTTGATGTCGGTGCGCCGTAATAGCTGCGTTCGGAACCACCCCCGCAACGCCAGGCCGTCGGCGGTGATTGCCAGCTTCGGCCGGGCGCGCCACGTCAGGCCCGCAAACAAGATCAAACCCACTGCGGCAATGCCGGCCATGACTCGCCCCGGGGCGTCTGTGACCACGGTCACACTCGCGATAGCCATCGCGAGACCCACGGCCCCGCAACCTGCGACTCCAGCCGCAGGCGGCTCCCACTGAGTTTGCTGCACGGGGTATCTACACCCTCCCACCACTGTCGATGCGGTTATCCACAAGCGCTATCAACAGTGGGGATAAATCACACGCGTGTGATTGAACACCGGGAAAGTTGCTGACCCAGTAAAGAAGCAGGCCCAAGATGAATTCATTGTGGCTCTGGGATCGCTCAGTGCCAACGCATCGTGAGCAACAAGCCAGTGATCATGAAGGCGAACGCGATGGCATAGTTCCACGCGTACAGATTGTGCATCCACATCAGTGCCGAGGGCGGATTGCTTCCAACGGCCGCCAGCTGGAACACCATCAGCCAGACGAGGCCGATCAGCATCAGGCCGACGAACAACGCGACGAACCACACGCTCGAGGGCCCGACCTTGACCTTGACCGGGGTACGGCTCACCGCGGTGACGGTGAAATCGTTCTTCTTGCGGACCTTGGACTTGGGCATGATTACCTCGGGACTACCTCAACGACGCGGTGGTGGGACGGGATGCAACGATAACCAATGCACGCCTGGCTACGGGCGTGGCTCGGCTACGAGACTAGCCCACCCGGCACCGTTACCCGGAAACGGAGAGCCCGAATGAACGACGCGCGCCGCTCGCCGTGGAGTTTCGGCGTGCCCGTTGTGTGCCTGCTGGCCGGGCTGTTGCTGGCCGCCACGCACGGGGTGTCCGGCGGCGCGGAGATCCGGCGCAGTGACGCGCCGCGGTTGGTCGACCTGGTCCGGGAGGCGCGGTCGTCGGTGAGCCGGCTGGGCGCCGAACGCAACGAGCTGACCGCCAAGATCGACGCGGCGCACGGACGGTCCACCGACGCCGCTCTGGCGGCAATGCAGCGGCGGATCACCGAGCTGGGCGCCGAGGCGGGGATGAACCCGGTGCGCGGGCCGGGCCTGGTCGTTACCCTCAACGACGCCCAGCGCGACACCCATGGGCGTTTCCCGCGCGACGCCTCGCCCGACGACCTGGTGGTGCACCAGCAGGACATCCAGGCCGTCCTGAACGCACTGTGGAGCGCGGGCGCCGAGGCGATCCAGATGCAGGACCAGCGCATCATCGCGACCTCGGTGCCCCGCTGCGTCGGCAACACGCTGCTGCTCAACGGGCGCACCTACAGCCCGCCGTATACGGTCACCGCGATCGGCAACGCCGCGGCCATGCAGGCCGCCTTGGCGGCCGCTCCCCTGGTGACCCTGTACAAGCAGTACGTGATCCGGTTCGGCCTCGGCTACCGCGAAGAGGTGAAGCCCGACGTGCAGATACCCGGCCACACCGAGCCGGTCCGGACGCACTTCGCGCAGCCTGCCGGTCCCATCGGGTACTGAGTCGCGCCGACGCGGACGGTAGCCTGACACGATGCAGATCCTGGTCGTCGACAACTACGACAGCTTCGTCTTCAACCTGGTCCAGTACCTGGGGCAGCTTGGTGTCGAGGCGCAGGTGTGGCGCAACGACGACATCCGGCTGGCAGATCAGGCCGCCGTCGTCGAGCAGTTCGACGGTGTGCTCCTCAGCCCCGGACCGGGCACCCCGGAACGCGCGGGCGCGTCGATCGGGCTGGTCGGTGCGTGCGCCGCGGCGGGCACCCCGCTGCTGGGCGTCTGCCTTGGCCACCAGGCGATCGGCGTGGCATTCGGCGCCACCGTCGACCGTGCGCCGGAGCTGCTGCACGGCAAGACCAGCAGCGTCTTCCATTCGAATACCGGTGTACTGCAAGGGCTTTCGGATCCGTTTACGGCTACCCGCTACCACTCGCTGACCATCCTGCCGGAGTCCCTGCCGGCGGCGCTGGAGGTTACGGCCCGCACCGACAGCGGCGTGATCATGGGTGTGCGGCACGTCGACCTGCCGATCCACGGCGTCCAGTTCCACCCCGAGTCGATCCTGACCGAAGGCGGTCACCGGATGCTCGCCAATTGGCTCGACTTCTGCGGCTGGACGCGCAACGACACCCTGGTTCGTCGATTGGAAAACGAGGTCCTCGCTGCGGTGCGGCCGCACCTGCCGGCATCGGCGGCCAGTTGACTCTTCGCCGCTGCCGACCCCCCACACTCGCGGCGCGGTGAGCCGTTAGCTACTGGCCGAACTTCAGCGTGATGATGCCGTTGCGGTTGACGCCGGCGCCGGCCGCGGGGCTCTGGTAGACGACGCGGTTGTGCTGGTTTCCGCCGGCATCGACGTCGGCGCCCTTGTCCAGCGAACCGGTCCAGCCGAGGGCCCGCAGCCGAGGTTCGGCGTCGGTCCAGAACATGCCGGACAGGTCCGGCATGACGAACTGGTTGCCCTTGGAGACCTGCAGGTCGATCACCTGGTCGACCTGGACGGTGGCGCCGGCCGGCGGATTGGTGCCGATCACGTCGCCGGCCGGGCGGGGGCTATCCACCAGGGTCTGGGTGACTTTGGTGAAGCCGTAGACCGTGAGGTTCTTCTGCGCGAGGTCGACGGTCTGGCCGTTGACGTCGGGTACCTGCTTGGTCTCGGGTCCCGAGCCGACGATGATCGTGATCTCGTTGGTGATCGCGAACGACTGGTTCGCCGGCGGATTGGTCGCGATGACCTTGTCCTTGCTCTCCGGAGGCGATGCCGAGGTCGTCTGCTTGAACTTGCTGAATCCCTTGGCTTTCAGCTTCGCGACCGCGTCGTTGTAGCTCAGCGAGGTGACGTCGGGGATTTCGCGCTGCTCGGGACCGGTGGAGACGTTGATGGTGATCACGTCGCCCGCACCCACGGAGGCGTTGGCCCCCGGCTCGGTGCTGATGACATGGTCGGGCGGGACGGTGGAATCGGGCTTCTGCTGGGTGCGCGTCTTGAAGCCCTTGTTCTGCAGGGCGGCGATCGCCTCGTCCTTGACCTGCCCGTGCACGTCGGGCACCTGGACGTCGCGCACGCTGCCGCCGAACGTGTTGAAGCCGATGAAGACGGCGATAGTCAGCACCGCCAGCACGGCGACCACGGCGGCCCAGCGGCCGATCGATCCGCCACCGCGCTCGGCGTCGTCGAACGTCTGGCGGGGCAGCGGGTCGGTGCGCGGGCCTCCGAAGCCGCCGCTGGGGGACGACAGCATCGAGCTGCGGTCGGCGTTGGTGAGCACCTTCGGCGCCTCGGGCGTCTCGCCGTTGTGCA
Organism: Mycobacterium sp. NGS68; assembly: GCF_059812195.1. NCBI lineage: Bacteria > Bacillati > Actinomycetota > Actinomycetes > Mycobacteriales > Mycobacteriaceae > Mycobacterium > Mycobacterium sp. NGS68. Next base: position 244,198 of record NZ_JCALCE010000001.1, read on the forward strand.
CCCGAACCAGGTCGGCGCGCATCTCGGCCGCGGTCTGGTAGCGGTTGTCGGGGTTCTTGGCCAGGGCCTTGAGGATCACGGCGTCCAGGTCGGCGGAGATGCCCTCGTGCCGCTCGGACGGCGGCACCGGGTCCTCGCGGACATGCTGGTAGGCCACCGAGACGGGCGAGTCGCCGGTGAAAGGTGGTTCGCCGGTGATGATTTCGTAGAGGACGCAGCCCAGCGAGTAGACGTCGGACCGCGCGTCGACCGGGTCGCCGCGGGCCTGCTCCGGCGACAGGTACTGCGCCGTCCCGATCACCGCCGCGGTCTGGGTGACGCTGTTGCCGCCGTCGGCGATCGCGCGGGCGATGCCGAAGTCCATCACCTTGACCGCGTTGTTCGAGCTGATCATGATGTTCGCCGGCTTGACGTCGCGGTGGATGATGCCGTTTTGGTGGCTGAAGTTCAGCGCCTGGCAGGCGTCGGCGATGATCTCGATGGCCCGCCGCGGCGGCATGGGGCCATCGGTGTGCACGATGTCGCGCAGGGTGACGCCGTCGACATACTCCATGACGATGTAGGGCAGCGGCCCCTGCGGTGTCTCCGCCTCGCCGGTGTCGTAGACGGCGACGATCGACGGGTGGTTCAGCGCCGCGGCGTTCTGCGCCTCGCGCCGGAAGCGCAGGTAGAAGCTGGGGTCGCGGGCCAGGTCGGCGCGCAGCACCTTCACCGCGACGTCACGGTGCAACCGTTGGTCGCGGGCCAGGTGAACTTCCGACATACCCCCGAAACCGAGGATGTCGCCGAGTTCATAGCGGTCGGACAGGTGCTGAGGGGTCGTCATTGCGGTGTTTCGTCTCGGGCCGACGACGCACCGGGCTGACGCGTCAACGTGACAACCCAGCCGAATTCGGCGGTCTGACGTCCAGAATTACCCGCTTGGCCGCGATCCGTCCAATTCAATTGCGGGTGGCTGGGAGCCGCGCCGCCCGACGGCCTGCTCGTCGACGTCGGCGGCCCGTTGTCGTTGACGGTCGGGGTCTCGTTGCTGTGGGCGTTGACGACGATCAGCACCGCGATGATGATCGCCAGGAATCCGAGCACCCCGGCCGCCCAGAGCAGCGCACGCTGCCCCGACGAGAAGGTGCGCCGGGCGGGCGGCTGGCGCCGGCTGCCGGTCGACGGCCGGGACCGGCCCGCGGCCGGGGTCCGGGTGCTGGGTGTGGCCGCGACCCGGACGGGCGCGGCCGACGGAATGGCCGCCGGCGAGGCCCGGCCCGGCGGCGGTGACTGGCTGGGGCGCGGGGGCCGACGGCCGGCCCGTACCGCGGCGACGGCGTCGGCGAACGGTCCCCCGCTGCGATAACGCATGCTCGGGTTCTTGACGAGGGTGATCTCGATGAGCTCGCGCACGTTGGGCGGCAACTCGGCCGGCAGCGGCGGCGGTGGCTCCTTGATGTGCTTCATCGCGACCGTCAGGGCGCCATCCCCGCTGAACGGTCGCTTGCCCGAAACCACTTCGTAGCCAACGACTCCCAGTGCGTAGACGTCGCTGGCCGGGGTCGCCTCGTGACCGAGGGCCTGTTCGGGCGCGATGTACTGGGCGGTACCCATCACCATGCCCGTCTGCGTGACCGGGGCGGCGTCGACGGCCTTGGCGATGCCGAAGTCGGTGATCTTCACCTGCCCGGTGGGCGTGATCAGGATGTTGCCCGGCTTGACGTCGCGGTGCACCAGGCCGGCGGCGTGCGCAACCTGCAGGGCCCGCCCGGTCTGCTCGAGCATGTCCAGGGCGTGCCGCAGCGACAGCCGGCCGGTGCGCTTGATCACCGAGTTCAGCGGTTCGCCGTTGACCAGCTCCATCACCAGGTAGGCGGTGCGGCCCTCCCCGTCCAGCTGGCTTTCGCCGTAGTCGTGCACCTGGGCGATGCCGGGGTGGTTGAGCATCGCGGTGGTCCGCGCCTCCGCGCGGAACCGCTCGATGAACTCGGGGTCCTGGGAGAACTCCCCCTTGAGCACCTTGACGGCGACCCGTCGGCCAAGCCGGCTATCGACGGCCTCCCAGACCTGACCCATGCCGCCGGTGGCGATGAGCCGCTGCAGCCGGTACCTGCCGGATAGGGTCACCCCAACTCGTGGACTCATGGCCTCCCCTGCAATGCCGCCCCGATCACGGCACGTCCGATCGGAGCGGCGAGTGCACCGCCCGTCGCGGACAGGCTGTCGGCGCCGTTCTCCACCAGCACCGCGATCGCGACCTGCGGCTTCGCGGCGGGCGCAAAGGCGATGTACCACGCGTGCGGTGGAGTGCTGCGGGGATCGGTACCGTGCTCCGCGGTACCAGTCTTGGAAGCGATCTGCACGCCGGGAATGGCCCCCTTCTGTTGTGCGTCCTTCTCGGCGCCGACCATCAGCTCTGTTAGCTTAGCTGCGACCTGCGGCGACACCGCGCGGCGCTGCTGATATGGGACAGTTGTGGTGATATTGGCCAGGTCCGGTCCCTTGAGGCTATCGATCAGAAACGGCTGCATCATCACCCCGCCATTGGCGATGGTCGCCGCGATCTGGGCGTTTTGCAACGGAGTCAGCGCGACGTCCTTCTGCCCGATGCTCGACATCCCCAGCGCCGCACCATCCGAAATCGGGCCGACGGTGGACTCGGCGACCTGCAACGGGATCACGGTCGGCGTGGTGTCCAGGCCGAACGCGCGCGCCATGTTGCGCAGGGCGTCGGCGCCCGTGTTGAGCCCCAGCTGGACGAACGCGGTGTTGCAGGACAGGGCGAACGCCTGGCTCAACGACACGGTCTCGCCGGCGCCGCACGGCGCGCCGCCGTAGTTCTCCAGCGTCGCCGTGCTGTTGGGCAGCCGGATCTTGGCGGCCGCCGGCAGCTGCTGATCCACGCTGGTGCCGGCCTGCAGCGCCGCGGCGGTGGTGATCACCTTGAACGTGGACCCGGGCGGGTAGGTCTCGGAGATGGCGCGGTTGGTCAGCGGCGAGTCAGGGCTGTCGCGCAACTGCTGCCACGCGGCGGCCTGCTCCGCGGGATCGTGGGAGGCCAGCCGGTTGGGGTCATACGACGGCGACGAGATGAGCGCCAGGATCTTGCCGGTGGACGGTTCCAGCGCGACGACGGCCCCCTTGCACGGCCCACCGTTGCAACCCTGCTGCATCGCCTCCCAGGCGGCCTGCTGGACGCGTGGGTTCAGCGTGGTTTCGACGTTGCCGCCGCGCGGATCGCGGCCGGTGAAGAAGTCGGCCAGCCGGCGTCCGAATAGCCGCTGGTCGGACCCGTTCAGCAGCGGATCCTCGGCGCGTTCCAGGCCCGAGCTGGAGTAGCGCAGCGAGTAGAAACCGGTGACCGGCGCGTACACCTCGGGGTTGGGGTACTTGCGCAGAAAGCGGTAGCGGTCGTCGGTGGACACCGAGAACGCCAGCAGCTGTCCGGCCGCGGTGATCTGACCGCGCTGGCGCGAATACTCGTCGAGCAGGACCCGCTGGTTGCGGGGGTCGGTACGCAGCCCGTCGGCGGTGAACACCTGCGTATACGTGGCGTTGAGCAGCAGCAGCACGATCAGCGCCATCACGGTCACCGAGATCCGGCGGAGGGAGGTGTTCATACCTTCTGAATCACCTCGGTCTTGGCCGCCGCGATCGGTGCCGTCTTGCTGCGCGGCCTAGTCCGCAGCGGGCGTCGGGCGCCGTCCGAGATGCGCGCCAGAATGGCCAGCAGCACGTAGTTGGCCAGCAGTGACGACCCGCCGTAGGACAGCCAGGGCGTGGTCAGGCCGGTCAGCGGGATGAGCTTGGTGACGCCGCCGACCACGATGAACAGCTGAATGGCCAGCGTCGACGCCAGCCCGGCGGCCAGCAGCTTGCCGAAACTGTCACGGGTCGCGATCGCGGTGCGCATACCCCGCACGATGATGATCGTGTACAGCATCAACAGGCTGGCCAGCCCGACCAGGCCGAGTTCTTCGCCGAACGCCGCAATGATGAAGTCGGTCGACGCGTACGGGACGGTGTCGGGCTGACCGTTGCCCAGGCCGGTGCCAAAGATGCCGCCGGTGGCGAAGCTGAACAGCGACTGGACGATCTGGTAGCCGTTGCCGTCGGGGTCGGAGAACGGGTCCCACCAGATCTGCACGCGCACCTGGACGTGCTTGAAAAAGACGTACGCCAGCGCGCTGCCCCCGGCGAACAGCACCAGCCCGATGACGACCCAGCTGAACCGCTGGGTCGCGAGGTAGACCACCACCAGAAACGACGCATACAGCAGCAGCGATGTGCCGAGGTCCTTCTGGAAGACCAGCACACCGATCGAGATTGCCCAGGCTGCGAGCAGCGGCGCGAGGTCCCGGGGGCGGGGCAGGTTCATCCCCATCAGATGCTTGCCGGCGCTGGTGAACAGGCTCCGTTTGGCGACCAGGACCGCCGAGAAGAAGATCAGCAGCAGGATCTTGGAGAACTCGGCGGGCTGAATCGAGAACCCGGGCAACCGGATCCAGATCTTGGCCCCGTTCTGTTCGGACAGGGCGGCAGGCAGCAACGCCGGAATCACCAGCATCGCCAGCCCGGCAAGGCCGCAGATGTAGCCGTAGCGCGCGAACTGCCGGTGGTCTTTCAGAAACGTCAGCACCAGCACAAACGCGCCCACGCCGACCAGCGTCCACAGCATCTGTTGGTTGGCGTTGGAATGCCGGTGGGCATGGGCCGTTTCGGCCAGGTCCAACCGGTGGATCATCACCAGGCCGAGGCCGTTGAGCAGGGCCACCGTGGGCAGCAACAGCGGGTCGGTGTAGGGGGCGGAGCGCCGGATCGCCAGATGGGCGCCACCGAAGAGGGTCAGGAAGGCCAACCCATACCCGGCCAGCTCCCAGCGCAGGCCGCGCTCCTGGTTGGCCTCCACGATGAGCAGCGCGGCGACGGTGATGACCGCGGCGAAGCACAACAGCAGCAGTTCGGCGTTGCGCCTAGTCGGCAACGGCGGCGTCACCGCCACCGGCGGCTGCAGTTGCGTGGTCATTCCACATTTCGACAATCGACGCCCGGCCTAGGCGTCGGCGCCGGGGATGTGCTCACCGGCGCGTTTGCCGGGCCGGTAGGGGGCGGGTTGCCGGTGGGAGAGGCCCCGGGTGTCGGTGCGACGGTGGGCTGCGGTGTTTCGGTCGTGTCCAGGGGACGCAGGCAGGGCTTGAGCAGGTTGGTGTTCAGCAGCGACCGCAGCTGGTTTTCGGCGTCGGTCCTGTTGCCGCCCGGAAGGCCGGCTTTGACCGCCTGCTGTCCGCTGGGGCTGAGGTAGCTGAGCGTCATCAGCTGGCAGCCCGTCGGATGTCCGGCCTGGCTGAACGGGATCAGTTTCCAGCCACCGTGATCGTCGGTCACACAGGCCACCGAATCGGGGTGATGCAACGAGATCCCGAGCAGCGCGTCCTGCGCGAGCCCGCGCATGACCGTCACCTTGTTGTCATTGTCGGCGACGTAGTAGTGCCGCTGCGTGAGCAGCCACCCGACGACCAAGGCGCCGACCAACACCAGCGTGACCACCGTGATGATGATCGGCAGCCGCCACCGCGACCACCGCGAGCGCTTCGGCGGTTCGACCGGGGCGGAGATGCGCTGCGCGACTTCCTTGCGCGGCCGAATCGCCGACGCGCGGCCGGCGGCGGTGTTGGGCAGGGTCGCGTGCTCCTCCTCGCCGGATACCGCGCCGGCGAGGATCGGCTGGGTTTGGCCGTACTCGTAGTCGACGACGTCGGCGACGACGACGGTCACGTTGTCTGGGCCGCCGCCGCGCAGCGCCAACTCGATCAGCCGGTGCGCACTCTCGCCGACATCGGGGATCTGCAGGGCCTCCGCGATGGTCTCGTCGCTGACGGGATCGGAAAGCCCGTCGGAGCAGAGCAGATAGCGGTCGCCGGCGCGCGCCTCCCGGATGGTAAGGGTGGGCTCCACCTCATGGCCGGTCAGCGCGCGCATGATCAGCGAGCGCTGCGGGTGGCTATGCGCTTCCTCGGCGGTGATCCGGCCCTCGTCGACCAGCGTCTGGACGAAGGTGTCGTCCTTGGTGATCTGGTTCAACTCCCCGTCGCGCAGCAGGTAGCCGCGCGAGTCGCCGATGTGCACCAGCCCGAGCCGGTTGCCCGCGAACAGGATCGCGGTGAGCGTGGTGCCCATGCCCTCGAGGTCGGGCTCGGCCTCGACCTGCGCGGCGATGGCGGAGTTGCCGGAGCGCACCGCGGTGTCGAGCTTGCTCAGCAAATCGCCGCCGGGCTCGTCGTCGTCGAGGTGCGCCAACGCGGCGATCACCAACTGGGAGGCCACCTCGCCGGCCGCGTGGCCGCCCATGCCGTCGGCCAGGGCCAGCAGCCGGGCGCCGGCGTAGACGGAGTCTTCGTTATTGGCGCGTACCAAGCCGCGATCACTGCGGGCGGCGTATCGCAGGACCAGTGTCACGGGCGCAACTCGATTGCTGTCTTGCCGATCCGAACCGGCGTTCCGATTGGGACTCGTACCGCAGTCGTCACCTTTGCCCTGTCGAGGTAGGTGCCGTTCGTTGATCCTAGATCCTCCACATACCATTCCGAGCCGCGTTGGGACAGCCGGGCGTGCCGCGTCGAGGCGTAATCATCCGTCAGTACCACTGTGGAGTCGTCAGCGCGTCCGATTAGCACCGGCTGCCCACTCAGTGTGATGCGCGCGCCCGCCAGCGACCCCTCGGTCACCACCAGGTAGCGCGCGGCGTGCCGGTGCTGCCGCGACGGCAGCAGATTGCCGCGCAGCATCAGGCCGCGGCGCACCATCACCGCTCCCGTCGGCGCGTAGATGTCGGTCTTCAAGATCCGCAACACGGACCAGATGAATACCCATAACAACATTAAAAATCCGGCACGCGTCAGCTGCAGTACTAATCCCTGCATCTGGCGTCCTTTCCGGCCTGGGCGTCCTGACTTTGGTACCCCTCACATCCGTGTCACCAAGCACCTCAGCAACGTCACGATACTTGGACGCTCCTCGACGCGGGGCGAAGCTCGGCGGCCGCGCCCCCGCGGCGTCAGTGAATGCGGACGATGATCTCGGAGTGGCCCAACCGGACCACGTCGCCATCGGCCAACTGCCACTCCTGTACCGGCGCATTGTTGACGGTGGTGCCGTTAGTGGAGTTGAGGTCGGACAACAACGCGACCTGCCCGTCCCAGCGGATCTCCAGGTGCCGGCGCGACACTCCCGTGTCGGGCAGCCGGAACTGGGCGTCCTGTCCACGGCCCACGATGTTGGACCCCTCGCGCAGCTGGTAGGTGCGACCGCTGCCATCGTCCAGTTGCAGGGTGACCTGCGCCGCGGGAGCCCCGTAGCCGCCGCCGTGGTCGTAGCCGCCTTGGTCGTAGCCACCGCCGTAGCCGCCCGCCGGCTGGCCGTAGTCGCCGGCACCGCCTGACTGGCCGTAGTCGTAGTCGCTCCGCGCGGCCCCGCCGTACTCACCGCCGGGCGGCGGGTAGCCCGAGCCGGGAGGGGCCTCGGCGTAGCGGGTGAACGCGTCCTGGCCGTAGTCCTGCTGCTGGCCGTAGTCCTGGTGCTGCTGCCCGTAGTCCTGTTGCTGGCCGTAGTCCTGGTGCTGTTGGCCGTAGTCCTGCTGGCCGTAGTCCTGTTGGCCGTAACCGCCACCCTGCTGATAGCCCTGGTCGTAGCCACCACCTTGGTCGGGGTAGCTCGGCCGCTGCTCCGCCGGGGCCGACGGCGCCGCGTAGCCGCCCTCACGCCCGTAGCCGCCTTGATCGGGGTAGCCGCCGCCGTAACCGGGCTGGCCGCCGCCCTGGGGGGCGCCGTAGCCGCCCGCGTCCTGGCGATAGCCCTGGTCATAACCCTGACTGCCCTGACCGCCCTGTCCGCCGTAGCCGGCGGGCGGGTGCTGTTCGTAGGACTGCGGGGCCGGCGGGTAGCCGCCCTGGTCGCCGTAACCGCCCTGACCGCCGCCGTAACCGCCCTGGTCCGGGTAGCCGCCTTGGCTGGGGTAGCCGCCTTGGCCGCCTCCGTAGCCGCCTTGGTCGGGGTAGCCGCCCTGGCCGCCGCCGTAGCCGCCTTGGTCGGGGTAGCCGCCTTGGCCGCCGCCGTAGCCGCCTTGGTCGGGGTAGCCGCCGTAGCCGCCCTGGTCAGGGCGCTGCGGCGGATAACCCTGCTGGGGTGGGTAGCCACCCTGCTCCGGCGGATACCCGCGCGGGTCGTGCCCTCCGTGCGGATCACCGGCGTCCTGCGGGCGCCCGTAGCGGTCGTCGTAATATTCGTCGCCGGGCCGCCCCGGCCCCTGACCCCCGCGGTAGCTCGAATTGTCAGTCATCGGTGGTACTCCTGGTTCTGCGCCAAACGCTTGATGTGATTGTGGTCGGGCTGAATCGGTGACCGTCGGGCGGGGCTCGACGTCGGGGTTGACAGCGCCGCGGGCGCGGAACTGGCCGGTATGCAGGTTCGACGACGGTTCGAACCGGACGACCACATCACCATACGTTTGCCACCCCTGTTCATCGATATAGTCCGCCAAGTACCTAGCGAAAGCGCGCGCCGTCAGATCCGGGTCGGCGTTCACCTTCTCAAAGTCGTGCACACTGAGGGTAATGATGTATTCGTTGGCCGCCAACGGACGATTTCCCTGAATCGGCCGGACGCCGTCGGCCGCCTCGCGGCGCAACAGGGCCTCGACCTCTTGCGGGACGATCGACCCGCCGAACATCCGGGCAAATGCGTCGCCCACGGTGGCCTCGAGCCGGCGCTCGATACGCTGAACTAACCCCCGTTGGCTACCCATCTCTCAGCGCTCACCCGCATATGTCCGGGCAGATCGGCAGCGCGAGGCAAACGACTCACTCGCGTGTCGGATCACCCAAGCATGGTATCGGGACAGGGCCACGCTTCGTCACCGTGAGAATCCTGAGAATCGCGTTGCGGCTGTTCACCGTCCCTTTAAGAAGAGTGCTGCGCAGAACCGGCCCGCTGAAGCGATTGGGGGGCCGTGCCACTAGAGTGATATGGTCCTGCGGTTGTTTCGGGCGAGTGGCGGAATGGCAGACGCGCTGGCTTCAGGTGCCAGTGTCCTTCGGGACGTGGGGGTTCAAGTCCCCCTTCGCCCACGTTGAGCGGTTCTGTGAACTGCAGGCATAGAGGTCACGAACTCATTTGGGTCCGTGACCTTTGTGTTTGGGGAGGGTGCGAGGCCGCGCGACAGGCCTGGGGCGGGCGGCTATCGGCCGTGTTGGGTGGCGGCCATCCAGAGTGCAACGTCGATACGGCGGAGGAGGCTGACGTCGGCCGGCGCAGCGGAGCAGATTTCGGCGATGGTCGTGCGGCGCGTCCCGTCGGATAGTTCGTCCCACATCGAAATCCAGAACTGCGTCGGGGGTGGCTGAAGCAGGTCTCTGACCTTCTGGTCGAGGATGGGGAACAGTCGTGGCCGTTTGGCGGCGAGCAGCTTGCCGGCGATGACCCAGTCGACGCCCGGAAGGGTGCGCAAGGTCGCGTGCAGCTCGACGCCTGGACCGCTCTGAAGGAGATCCCGGGGGACCTCCCACATATCGCATGAGCGGGGGGTGCGCCGGAGCATTGCATTGAATCGATCAGGTTCGGTGACAAGAAGTTTGGCCGCCGCCTCGGGGGGCACCTGGACGCTGAGTGCCTCGACAGCGATGAGGTCGGAGGCTTCGAATCGATGGGGGTCGCCGACGGCGGCGAAGTGTTCGAACCACCGGCCGGTGAACCCGCTGAAGTAGCGGTCGAAGTCCTGGCGTATCTGACTGGCGTTGGTTTCGAACCAGTTGGCGAGGTCGAACGCAAACCGGGGGTGCGAAGGTGCGGCGACTGCCGTCGTCGCACCAGCAGGGTCTTCCTCCCGTAGCGCTCTGGCGAATGCTTCCGCGAATGCCTTCTGTTGACCGCTGCCGGGGAAGGGGATGCGGACAGAACGCACGGGCAGGTGCGCCGCACGCAGGGCCGGGTAGGCCGCGTCGTAGACCGTGGCTTTGATGAGGATGATGCGTTCGGGACTGAGGTCCTGCACTCGCTGCACCAGCTCAGGCACGTACGAGCTCAGCGGTGTGCCGTCGATGGGATCGGGTTTGAGATCGATGAGGAAGATGCCGCGCTCCTGCAGCTGTGCGAGTAGTTCCGGTTTGTTCTCGCGGGTGGGTTCGACGGCTAGTAGCGAGCGGGCGACATGGCGAAACAGCGAGTCGTGGGCGTCCACGTCGTGAAAGTAGAAATACCGACTCGGGGAGGCAGGCGGAGCTTCCGCGATAAGTAATAGCCGGATGCGGTCTGGCCGGTAGCGCTCGGCGGCCTGCGCACGTCGAGTGCGGATGGCTGCGTCGTCCACGTCGTCGTGGCGCGGCGGGGCGTCCTTGGCCGTGGCTTCATGTGCCGTTCCCGGCGCTACACCCCGCGCGTAGGCCCGGCCGGAGCGGCTGGCGGGTCCGTGTTCGCGACACCACTGGCGCCCGGCCTTGCTTTTCGCGTGCAGTTCGGCGCGATAGCACTGCTCGTGATTGAAGTTGTTCTCGCCGGACTGGCTGCGGCCGTCGAGGTGGGGTTCCATGACCTCATGCTGCCACCGCCGGTATGGAAACCAGTGGGTAAGGCGACGGGTGCCGGGCGGCGGTGATGAGCAGGAAGGGGGTCGGGCGCCGCAGTCAAATCAGCGACGCGTTGCGCGAAACCCGGTGGCCGGCAGCCCTAAGACATAAAGTTGCTGCTCGATGCGACCCCTGGCCATCGACGCCCTGCCGCCTGGTCCCCGGCTACCAAGGACAGTGCAAACCGCTGCGTGGATAGCCCGACCGTGGGACTTCATGGACAGCGCCGCCGCCCGGTACGGCGACACGTTCACCATGGAATTGGTCCGCGAAGGACCGATAGTGATGGTCTCCCATCCCGACGCGGTGCGGCAGGTTTTCACCGCGCCGCCCGACCTGGCGCTCGCCGGGGAAGCGAATCGCATCCTCAAGCCGGTCGTGGGCCAGCACTCGCTGATTCTGCTCGACCGCGACGCGCACAAGGAGCAGCGCCGACTGCTGATGCCCGCCTTCCGCGGCACTCACCTGCAGAGCTACCTGAGCACCATGGCCGAGATCGCCGAGACCGAGATCGCGCGCTGGCCGCGCGGCGTTGCGATGCGACTGCACCCGCGGACGCAGGCCCTGACCCTCGAAATCATCTTGCATCTCGTGTTCGGGCTGAAGCGCGGGCAGAGCATGGACCGGCTGCGCGAGGCGCTGCAGCGGATGCTCGTTCTCACCACCAACCCCGTCGCGCAGCTGGTTCTGCTGGTCGTCGGTCCCCAACGAATGCGGGCCGCCCTTTCCCGCAGGCTGGTCGCGGACGTGGATCGGCTCCTGTACGACGAGATTGCCGCCCGTCGGCGGCAAGAGGACCTCGAGAGCCGCAACGACGTCCTGTCGATGCTGCTGCAGGCCAAGCACGAAGACGGTCAGCCGATGAGTGACCAGGAGATTCGCGACGAGCTCGTCACATTGCTGCTGGCCGGCCACGAGACAACCGCATCGGGGCTGGCCTGGGCGGTCGAGCGGATCGTCCGCCACCCGGAGGTGTATTCGCGGCTCACCGAGGAGAGCCACGCCGACGACGGCCACCGCTATGCCGACGCCGTGGTGAAGGAGACGCTGCGGATGCGGCCGGTGCTCGGCCTGGTGAGCAGGCGCCTGACCGAACCGATGGAGGTAGCCGGGTTCTCGCTGCCCGCCGGGGCGAAGGTCGCCCCCTCGATCTATCTCATGCACAGGCGCCCCGACGTCTATTCGGACCCGGACCAATTCCGTCCCGATCGATTCCTCGACAGCCGTCCGGGAACGTACACGTGGATCCCGTTCGGGGGCGGCGCGCGCCGTTGCCTGGGTGCGGCTTTCGCCGAGTCCGAGATGCGGATCGTGCTTGCCACGATGTTCCGCACCCTGCGCATCCGACCCGTCGACCCCGAGCCCGAGCCGGTGCATCGCCGGTCGATCACCCACGTGCCGGGTCGCGGGACGACGGTAGTGCTGGACTGAGCACCAGCGGGTTTCACCACAACGAGGCGTACGTCGCGGCCAGGATGAACCCGTGGCCGCCCGCGACCTTGCAGGTGACCGTGCCCTGGAAACCCACACCGCACGTCGAGCCCCAGTTCTGAAGGCGGTGGCCCTCGGGCAGGACGTCGACCTGCCGGGTGAACGTCGCCTGATCCGAGTGCCGGTAGGCGCCCGGCGCCCAGCTTGCCGCCATCGTCTGGTTGGTCCCGGCGGGCGCGTCGAGCGGGACGGCGTCGCATCCGGTGGTGCCGCCGTTCGGCGCGATGCCGCACGACCGGCCGTCGGGGGTCCTGAAGAACACCCAGTAGAAGTCGTTGGCCGCGGGCGAGGTGTAGTTTCCGCTGGCGATCGGATACGAATCGATCCGGTCGGCTCCGGACGGCGGATCTGCTGCCGTCGTCGGCGCAGCCATCAAGCCCAACGTCCCCACGGCGGTCACCGCCACGCACGCTCGCCGCACTTGCCTGCCCCCTTCACAACCCAATCGATGATGACCCCTACTGTCTATCTGCGGAAATTGCGACCACCGAGGGAGCCGGATAGTGAAGATCGATCCTGCCGCCACCGCCTGGCTGCTGGCGAGCACCGCGCTCGTGCTGCTGATGACGCCCGGGCTGGCGATCTTTTACGGCGGCATGGTGCGCACCACCGGCGTGCTCAACATGATCATGATGAGCTTCATCTCCATCCCGCTCGTCACGGTGACCTGGCTGCTGGTGGGCTACAGCCTGGCGTTCTCCGGTGGCGGCGGCTTCATCGGCGGGCTGTCGCACGTAGGGATGGCCGGGATTAACCCGGACACTCTGCACGGCCAGGTGCCGGAGTTGCTGTTCGCCACCTTCCAGCTGACCTTTGCGATCATCACCGCCGCCCTGATCAGCGGGGCCATCGCCGACCGCGCCAAGTTCGCAGCTTGGGTCGTGTTCGTGCTGCTGTGGTCAGTGGCGGTCTATGCCGTTGTCGCGCACTGGGTGTGGGCGCCGACGGGCTGGCTGGCCAAGATGGGGGTGCTGGACTACGCGGGCGGGCTGGTCGTCGAAATCGTCTCGGGTTCGTCGGCGCTGGCGTTGGCGCTGGTGCTCGGTCCGCGCATCGGCTTCAAGGTCGAGGCCATGCGCCCGCACAACCTGCCGTTCGTGCTCCTCGGGGTGGGCCTGCTGTGGTTCGGCTGGTTCGGTTTCAACGCGGGTTCGGCGCTGGCCGCCAGCGGACTCGCGTCCGCGATCTTCCTCAACACCCTGGTCGCCGGCTGCCTGGGCATGTTGGGCTGGATCACGGTGGAACAGTTCCGCGACGGCAAGCCGACCACCTTCGGGGCCGCATCGGGCGTCGTCGCCGGGCTGGTGGCGATCACTCCGTCGTGCGGCACGGTGAACACCCTGGGCGCCGCCGTCGTCGGGCTGGCCGCGGGCGTCGTGTGCTCGTTCGCGATCCTGGTGAAGTTCAAGCTGAACTACGACGACTCGCTCGACGTCGTCGGCGTGCACTTCGTCGGCGGAGTCGTCGGCGTGCTGCTGATCGGGCTGTTCGCCACCGCGGTGATGACGCAGGGCCCCAACGGGCTGTTCTACGGCGGCGGCCCGGCCCAACTCGGCAAGCAGTCACTGGCGATGCTGGTCGTCGGCCTCTACGCGTTCGTGGTGAGCTTCCTGCTGGCCAAGCTGATCGACCTGGTCATCGGCTTCCGGGTCAGCAGCGCGGACGAGAAGAGCGGTGTCGACCTCACCCAGCACGCCGAGACGGCCTATCCCGAAGGGGTGTACGGCCACCAGGCCCCGCGCCACACGTCCTGAGGGCACGTCAAGGATTCGTCAAGATAACGGAGAGGTCACCGTCCGAACCTTTTCTCAACGAGCTTCAACGAGAAAAGGACACGCCAGTGCAGATCGCCAGGATCGCCAGGACCGCCACCCTCGCGGCCGTCGCCGCCGCCCTCTCGCTCGGTCTGGCCACCGGCACCGCCGAGGCCGCCGGGGGCAGCATGTACGGCGACCCGGCCGCCGCCGCCAAGTGGTGGCGCCACCAGAACTACGACGACTGCGCCCTCATGGCCAGCGCCGACGTCATCGGACAGGTGACCGGCAAGGAGCCCTCCGAGCACGCCATCATCAAGAAGGCCCAGTCCACCCCGAGTACCGTGCACTCCGGCTCGATCTACATCAAGCCGACCGACAAGAACGACCCGAATTCGGGCATGGGTACGACGACGGCCGACCTGCCGGAGTTGCTCAAGCAATACGGGGTCCGCGCGGTGATGAGCGACAAGGACCACGCCGCAAAGACGGGCATCCCCGCGGGCATCGACGGTCTTGAGCAGCTGCTGGGCAGCGGCCACAAGCTGATCGTCAGCCTCAACGCCGAGATGATCTGGCACGAGCCGATCACCAGCAAGGACAGCAACGGCAACCCGCGCTCCGACCACGCCGTCGTGGTCACCGGCATCGACACTGCCAACAAAGTCGTGCACCTCAACGACAGCGGCATCAAGACGGGCAAGGACGAGCAGGTCCCGCTGGCCCTGTTCATGCAGTCCTGGGAAACCAGCAACGAGCGGGTGGTCGCCACCACCTGAGGCCGCCGCGGCGATCGGCGTTCACTGCCAGTCGGACTCCCATACCCGGGCGGTTCCGTCCTGTGAACAGGTGACGGCGATGCGGGCGTCGGCGCTGAGTGCGACGGAGTTGACCGGACCCGTGTGCGCGTCCAGCCGGCCGACCGGGCAGCCCGTCTCGCCATCCCACAGCAGCGCGCTCGAGTCGACACTGCCGCTCAGCACGAATCGGGAATCCTCGCTCACCGCCACCGATGTGACTTTCTCCTGGCCCGGGGACAACGAGTGCAGAAGGGACCCGGACGCGACGTCCCACACGGTCGTCTGCCCAAGGATGGACCCGGTGACGGCGATATCGCCGCGTCGGGCCAGTGCGACTGCCTGCCAGCTGTCAGTGCGCTCCGGAAGTGCGTAATGCGTTGCCCCCGTTGCGATGTCCCATACGTGGGTGGTCTCGTCGGCGAGCGCCAGCGCTGTGCGACCGTCGTCGCTGATCTGGACAACCCAGGCGATCCCGCCGAGCCCGGACAGCGTATGCAAACAGCGCCCCGTAGCCACGTCCCACGCGCTCGCCTTATCCCTGCAACCGCATAGGACTACCGCGCCGTCGCGGTCAGAGGCCACAGAAAACACCGGTTGACCGTCCACCCGGATCGTCTTCAGTCCCCGGCCCGTGGCCAGGTCCCAGATGCGCAAACGCCCGTCATCGGAGCCGGTCGCGGCGATCCGCCCGTTGCCGGCCGTCGCGACAGTGCGCACCCGGCGCCAGTGTGGCCGCAGCACCCGGATCAGCCGGCGCGCGATCGGATCCCATACCCGGACCGTCCTCCCATCGCCTGCGGTGACCAGGACCCGGCCGTCGTCCGTGAACGACCAGTTCTGGGTGTCGGCGCCAAAATCGTCGATGGTCAACACGCACTCGCCGGTCTGGATATCCCACACCCGCGCAGGGCGGCTACCTGCGATGAGGAACCGTCCGCCGGCGTCGACTCCCGCTCCCAACGACATGTTGTGTGGCAGCTGACGGGTATTCCGGAAGCCCTTCAACCGCGTGCCCCGCGTGCCCCCGCGGCCGAGGGGCCAAATACGCAACGTCGTCGGTTCCGCGGACGGAAAATGCAGCGTCGCTGCGATAGCCCCATCGGCGCTCAGCGCGAGTGATCTCAGGTTCGCGAACGGTCCGGCGAGCGTCTGTAGGCACTGGCCGGTTACCGCGTCCCAGAGCCGGACGGAGTGGCCGTTTGCCGAGGATAGGGCGATGCGGCCGTCACCGGAGAGCGCCAGCAGATCCGCCCGCTCGTCGTGCGCTTGACCGGTGTGGCGGCAGTCCCCGGTGGTCAGGTCCCATACGCGTAATGACGTGTCGGCACTGGCCGACACACCGGTGCGGGCGTCGGTGGACAACGCCACCAGCCACACTGCGTCGGTGTGTTCGGTCAGGACATGCGTGCACGCCCCTGCCTCTGTGTCCCATACTCGGACCGTCTTGTCGGCACCACCGGATAGCGCAGCGCTGCCGTCGGCGCTCACGGCCACCGAACGCACGACGCCGGTGTGTGCTGCGAGGGCGTGCAGGCACTCCCCGGTGGCCACCGACCAGACTCGTACCGTGTTGTCGAAGTGGCCATGCGAGATGCGGCCGCCGGTTACCACGACGCGGCCGTCGGCCGATATCGACACGGGACCTTGAGCATCCAGCGTCTGCAGACACCGCCCGGTCGACAGCTCCCACACCCGCACCACGGCGTCGTCCGGGCCGCAACTCGCGGCAATCTGCCCGCCCCCGTCGACCGCGACCGCACCCACCGGGCCTCGGTGGCCATCGATGACGCGCAGGCAGCGCGCGCCGAAGACGTCCCACACCCGAACCGCCGCGCCGTAGTGGCCCGACACGGCCACCCTGCCGTCGGCGCTGAGGGCGACCGCAGTCGCGTCCTCGACAGCCTCGGTCGGCAGAGTCCAACAGTTGTCGCCGATCAGCATGCGTCTTCGACAGACCGCCCGAGAAACGCCATCAGCCGCGCGGTCGGCGTCGCATCCGGCGGCGCCGGCTGGGCCGGCCCGAAGCCGCCCGGGCGGCGCATCGCTTCCTCCGGCACCGACTCGACCAGCCGCCGGCACATGGTCAACAGGTCGTCGGACAACTCGATCAGCCGACCCTGGGAACGGTGCAGATCCCAACTGTGGATGGCCAGGTCCGCGGTCACGAACGTCAGCGCCCGCAGCAGCGGAACCCCGCCCTGCGGGGATTGCCGCGGCGCGTTCAGGTCCGCGTCCGGCAGGGCGCGGGCGAGCCGCTCGGCCAGCTCGCGCAGCCGCGCCGCCGGGTCCTCGCAGGTCCAGTCGGCCGGGCGGGACGGGGTACCCCACACCTCGCCGTCCTCGACCAGCGTGACCATCTTCGCCGCGGTGCCAGTGGCGTGGCCGATCAGCTCGCGCACGCTCCAGTCCTCGAGGTTGGACGGCTGATCCCAGCACTCCTGCGGCGTCTGCTCCACGGCGTCGATGAACAGGCCGAGCGCCTCGCCGGCGGCTACGGCAGAGTCTGTGCCCACTGCTGAACCTCGACGGTGACCGGATCGGTGATGTCGTCGAACTCGGGATGCTTTTTGAGCACGGTGACGACCATCGAGCACAACGGGACGATGCGCTTGCCGTCGTCGCGGGTCGCGTTGAGCGCCTCCTCGACCAGGATGCTGGCCAGGCCGCGTCCGCCGTATTCGGGATCGGTCTCGGTGTGGTAGAAAACGCGCTGGTTGCCGCGGTCGCCGAAGGCGGCGAGGCCGACGTTCTTACCCTCGACGGAGATGGTGAACTTGCCGTCCTCGGCGCGGACCGTGGTTTCGGCGCCGGTCTTGTCGGCGGTCATTCGGATTCCTCCTATTTCGGTTATTTCGGCATGTGCCGGGGCAGCAGCCGGGTGGTGGGCAGCGGCGGCGCGGGCAGTCGGACGACGGGGCCACGGTA
This sequence comes from Mycobacterium sp. NGS68, assembly GCF_059812195.1. Taxonomy (NCBI): domain Bacteria; kingdom Bacillati; phylum Actinomycetota; class Actinomycetes; order Mycobacteriales; family Mycobacteriaceae; genus Mycobacterium; species Mycobacterium sp. NGS68. The sequence goes on from NZ_JCALCE010000001.1 coordinate 261,766, forward strand.
GCCGTGCACGGCACCGAAGCGCTCGTCGCCGTCCTGCCACAGCTGCCGATAGACGGCGATGTCGTCGTGGCTGCGTCCGACGAAGTTCCACCACATCACCAGCTCTTCGGTGAACGGGGTGCCGCCCAACAACAGCACCCGGGCGGGCCCGTCGCCGGTGTTGTGCAGTTGCAGAGCCGAGCTTCCGCCGCCTTGATACCCGAGATCGCCGACCGCCAACTGCGTCCCACACATCTGCACGCGACCCGTGTCACACAGCACGCCGTGCTCGAATGCGGGGTCGACGTCCAGGTCCAGCCGGGCGTGGGCGTCGAGGTCCAGCTGCGCGCCCAGCAGCGGCGTGAACGTCTTTACCGGCGATCGGCTGCCGGCCAGCTCCCCGAGGAACACCCGCACCACCCCGTTCGGCACGGCGACCGGTGGCGGCGCGTAGTGGGCGAAGTCGCGCCCGGTGTCGCGGGCGGCGTCCGGCAGCGCCACCCACAGCTGCGCGCCGTGCAGCAGGGCGCCGGAGTCGACCGACACCTCGGAATGGCAGATACCGGCTCCGGCCGTCATGAGGTTGAGCTCGCCGGGGCGGACCATGGTGTGCACCCCGGCGCTGTCGCGGTGTTCCACTTCCCCGCTGAACAACCAACTCACGGTCTGCAGCCCCGTGTGCGGATGGGGCGGGACGTCCATCTTCGCCGCGACGGGGCCGTAGTGGTCGACGAAACACCACGCGCCGACCAGCGAACGCCGGCGTTGCGGAAGCGTCCGCAGCACGCGGATCGCGCGCGGCCCGCCCAGCGGAACCTCGCGCGGCTGCAGCACCTCGACACCCGCGGACCGCGACGCGCTGCACGCGACCTCGGCCGGAGCGGTCTCCAGGTTGCTCACCAGCCCGACGCTACGCCTTATGCGAGGCCCTACCGGCCCGGTGGCCGCAGTGCCTTCATCGCCAGCCGCATCACAGGTGCGGGAACCCGATCCTTCATCGCCAGCGCGGCGTCGGCCGCCCGGGAACGCAGCGGGGTGCCGCGACCGAACGCGCGGTTCAGCGGCCCACCGGTGGGCTCGAGCACCACGTGCAGCGGCGGCCTGTCCACCGCGGCCCCCAGCGCGTTGGCGATCACCATCCGCTGGATCTCGCTAGTGCCCTCGAAGATGGTGTACAGCTTGGCATCTCGATACCACTTCTCCACCGGATGGTCGGTGATATAGCCCCAGCCGCCCATCGTCTGGATGGCGCGCTCGGTGGCCTTGACGGCGACCTCGCTGGCGGCGAACTTGGACATCGAACCCTCGCCACGTTCGAACGGCACCCCGCTGGCCGCCATCCACGACGCCCGCCAGGTCAGCAGCCGCGCGGCGTCGATCTGGGTGGCCAGTTCCGCCAGCGGAAACGCGATGCCCTGATTGTCGATGATCGGGCCGCCGAAGGCCTCCCGCTCGGTGGCGTATGCCGTCGCGTATTCCAAAGCGGCGCGGGCGATCCCGATCGCCTGCGCGGCCACCATCGGGCGGGTCTGCTCGAAGGTGCCCAGCGTCGCCGAGCCGGACCGCTTCCCGCCGGCCACCACTTCGCGGGCCTTGGCGAGCTTGTGCTCGAGCTTCTCTTCCCCACCCAGCAAGTTCTCACCAGGTATCCGGACGCCCTCGAACTTCAATTCCGCGGTGTGCGACGCCCGGCAGCCCAGCTTGTCGAGCTTGCGCACCAGCTCCAGCCCCGGCGTTCCGCCGGGCACCACGAACAGCGCCTGGCCGCGGTGGCCGAGTTCCTGGTCGACGACGGCGTTGACGACGTGGACGTTGGCGATGCCGCCGTTGCCGATCCACATCTTGTGGCCGTCGATGATCCAGTCGTCACCGTCGCGCCGCGCGGTGGTGCGCAGGTTGCGTACGTCGCTGCCGCCCTCGGGCTCGGAGATGGCCAGCGCCGCGAGCTTGAGATCGCCTGGTGTTCCGAAACATTCGGGCGCCCACTGCAGCATCTGTTCCGGCGAGGCGGCCTGGCCGATCGCGGACAGCGCCAGCGCGGGCATGACGATCGCCAAACCGATTCCGGCGCATCCCCAGAACAACTCCTCCATGAACATCGGCAGCGAGATGCCGGTCGGGTCGCCGATCAGGTCGCGGTAGAACAGCGGGCTGTAGAAGCCGCGCTCGGCCGCCTCCTCCAGGACCGGCCAGGGGAACTCCTGCCGCTGGTCGTACTCGAGTGCGACCGGGCGGATCACGGACTCGGAGAACTCGTGCGTGCGTCGGGCCAGGTCGTGCTGGGCCGCCGTCGGGGTCAGGTCGAACGTCATGCATGCGCGGCTACCCGGTCAAATGGGTCAGCAAACGGTCGCGTTGACCTCGGCGTCAGGCCGCCGACCTCGGGCACGAGACCGGCAGATGCACCACCACGCCGGGCACTGAAACCTCGTCGCGTTCGCGCCGCTCCAGCAGCGCCGCGTTCTCGGGGAGTTCCCTGGCGTTGATCTCGCCGGCGGCGATGCGCCGCAAGACATCGTGAGCGCGGGCGAGCTGCTCGCGCTTGCGGTACTGCCCGCCGGGAAGCTTCACGCCAGCCCACACCCCGTACTCCTCGCGATGCCTGATCGCGCGTTCCGCGCACAGCCGTTGCTGCGCCAGCGGGCAGCGGCGCAGGCACTGGACCCGTGCCTCGGTCGCCGAGCGTTCGTAGGCCCGCGCCTTCGCCGCCCCGTCGCCGCCGTCGTCGTCGGGGTAGCCGAACCACAGTTCCGGATTGGTCGCGCAGGGGTTTCCCATGTTGATCTCCTAGTCCGAGGCGAAACGTAGGCGAAAGCGTATACAACCCAAAGCGCTCATCGCAAGAGAAACGTGTACCAAAACGTATATACGTTGGGATGGCGCGGGGTTTGTGTAATATCCGGCCTGTGGCCGGAGCGTGCGATGAGCCGTGAGTCGGCCGGGGCCGCCCTCCGGGCGCTGCGCGAGTCCCGCGACCTGTCACTGGCGGACCTGGCGGCAGCGACGGGCGTCAGCATCATGGGTTTGAGCTACCTGGAACGCGGCGCGCGTAAGCCGCACAAAAGCACAGTTCAGAAGGTTGAAAACGGGCTGGGGCTGCCGCCGGGCACCTATTCGAGGTTGTTGGTGGCCGCCGATCCCGACGCCGAACTGGCCCGGCTGATCGCAGCGGTGCCGCCGGAGCCGCTCGCCGCCCGTCGCACCGGCGCGGTCGTCGTCGACCGCCGCAGCGACACCGAAGTGCTCGAAGGCTACGCCGAAGCCCAGCTCGATACGATCAAGTCGGTCATCGATCGATTGCCCGCGACGACATCAAACGAATATGAGACGTATATTCTCTCTGTGATCGCGCAGTGTGTGAAGGCCGAGCTGCTGGCGGCCAGCTCCTGGCGGGTGGCGGTGAACGCCGGCGCCGAATCCAGCGGGCGGCTCATGCAGCATCTGCAGGAGCTCGAGGCGACGCGCAGTGACCTGCTGAAGCGGATGCCGACCAGCCTGAGCGCCAGATTCGACCGGGCATGTGCGCGATCGGCGCTGCCGGAGACCATCATCGCGGCACTGCTGGGGGTGGGCACCGAGGAACTCTGGGACATGCGCAACCGGGGAGCCATCCCGCCGGGCGCACTCCCCCGCGTCCGCGCCTTCGCCGACGCGATCGAGGCCGGGGCAACCGGTGAGTGAGATCGACGAGTTGACGCGGGCGCATCAGATGTTCGCCGGCAGCGCCCGGCGGGCGGTCGTCGACGCCGGCGCCATCGAGCTGAATCCCGCTGCGGCACAAGGTCACTATCGGCGCGCGGTGCATCGCAGCCGCGACGCCCTGCTGTCGGCGGCACGGACGGACGCCGCGGTCACCGCCGTCCTGGCCGATGCGCACCGGGACCGGGCGCGGGCGCACGAGCTGACCAAGGGCGTGCTCGACGAGGCCCGCGCCGAGGCGGCGGTCACGCCGGCCACGCCGCTGGCCCAGCGCGAGGCGATCAGGCGCCGGATCGCGCGGTTGCGGGCGCAACGGGCGCACGTCCTGACCGCGCGCGCACAGTCCCGACGGCACGTGGGCGCGCTGCGAGCTCTGCGTTACCGGCTGGCCCATCACGGGGGACTGCCGCTGCCGAGCGGCCGGGCGGGCCTCGCGGTGCGGGCGGCACTGTCGCGCCTGGGCCGCCCGTACGTCTGGGGTGCGACCGGGCCTAACCAGTTCGACTGCTCGGGTCTGGTCCAGTGGGCCTACGCGCAGGCGGGCGTGCACCTGGACCGCACCACCTACCAGCAGATCAACGACGGCATCCCAGTGCCGCGCTCACACGTCCGGCCGGGTGACCTCGTTTTCCCGCACGCCGGGCACGTACAGATGGCCATCGGTCACAACCTGGTCGTCGAGGCGCCGCACTCGGGCGCGTCGGTACGAATCAGCCCGCTGGGCAATCATGTGCAAATCCGCCGGCCGGTCTAGGAGGTTGAACCGATGGCAGAGCAGGCCGGACCTTCGGTAGGCGCCATCCGCGCGCAACGGGCAGCGCTGGCGAGCCGGCACCAGGCGGTTGCCGACGCCGATCGGATACTGACCGAGGTCATTGCCAGCGCTCACGCCGAGATGCGCGAGAGCGTCGAGCGGCTCGGCGCGATCGAAGCCGAGATCGAACGCGTGGTGACGGGAGAATCTGCAGCCGTCGACACCCCGCTTGGCGCGCGGGAGTTGCAGCGCTTCCTCGTCGCCAAACAACGCGAGATCGCCGCGGTGGTGGCGCACGCGCAGGACGTCGCGCACGCGAAAAGCGCTGTGCTGGAAGGATTGCGGGAACAGTACACCTTGGCCCCCGGCGCGGTTTAACCGGAACCGTTGCCCAGCTCCTATGTCGAAATCGGGCCTTTCTCGGGCATCTCGCCGTCGTTCCATGGTCCTGCATTCGGTTTCATTGGCGAGCATCATGATCGCGATCAGGGCTATGACCGCGAATGTGCCGAGGATGGCGATCAGCAGTGCTCGCATGCGGCGAAGCGTACGCACATCGCCCCCAAGGGCGCCGGTTCACGGTAGATATTTCGGCGGAAATTGTTGTCCTTCAGGGAGCCTCGGCGTCGGCACTTGTTTAACTCGGGCAGAACGGGCCGAGGATCTGCCGACAATTGTCTTTGTTGATCAGGCCGGGTGGTGGCGGTGGGGGCGGTGCGGGTGGAATTTCGCCCTCAAAGATGTTCTGTGCGACATTGCCCTGCCCGAAATACACGTACCAGTACGTGTGGCAGACGTTGTTGTCCCAAATCACCGGATTCACGCGAAGATTGCCGGTCTGCACCGGAGGGTCGCCCGGGCACCAGTGACACGGACCGGCGGGGTGGTCTTCGGGGCAGCCAGGCCAGGCACGCGATGGCGCGGGAGCAGGACGGGCGTAGGCGGTACCTGTGGCAAATCCCCATCCGGCCACCAGGCCGCCAGTCAGAAGTGCCGTCGCAAGAACCGATTTCACGGTGGGTGCAGTGTGCATGGGAGGCCTCCGCTGCTCTCGAACCGCAGGGTATCGCCGACGGCTTGCGAGATTCTTGCGACGGCACTTCGAGGGCAGGCGGCGATGAAGAGCAGGTACTAGATACCAGTGATGCGGTACCATGTATCCATGGCGTTCAACGTGAAGGATGACGAGGTCATCAGCCTCGCCGACGAGTTGGCCAGGCGCCTCCACCTGCCGAGCCGCATCGAAGCCATCAGGCACGCGCTCAAGGCGCAGGTCGAGATCACCCAGTCGGGCAATGCGAATCGCGCCGATGAGTTGCTCGACGTTCTCCGAAGCGAGATCTGGCCGCTGCTCACCGACCGATCCCCGATCACCAAAGCGGAACGTGAACAAGCACTCGGATACGGGGCGACGACCGGAGTGAGCCAGTGATCGTCGACTCGTCGGCGGTCATTGCCCTCATCCAGGGCCAGGCTCCCTACACCGAACAGATCGCGGCGGTTCTGGCCGTCGACCGAAGCCCGGTCATGTCGACCGCGAATGCTGTCGAATGCCTCATCGTCCTCACCAGCCGACACGGAGTCACAGCGCGGATGGCCTTCGATCGAATACGTGACGAAATCAGTCTGGGCCTGCAGCCATTCACCGCCGATCACGTCTCGATCGCGCACCGTGCTTATCTGCAGTACGGCAAGGGCCGTCATCCCGCCGCTCTCAACTACGGTGACGCGATGGCCTACGCCACCGCCAAACTCGCGCACGAACCGCTCATCGCGGTAGGTGATGATTTCCCTCAGACCGACCTCGAGTTTGACGGTGTCGTGGGGTATTGGCCGGCGCGATCAGCACCACGGTGAGCAGTCCGGAGCAGCATCCGCTGGCCGCGCACCGGCCGCCGATCCGCCGCAACGGTGTGCGCAGCGTGTGCGCCGGCGTGCTCGTCGTGCTCGGCCTTTGCGGGGCGACTCTTCTCGCGTTTCCCGCCCGCCCGGTGAGCTTGCGGTCGTTGCCGAACTGGGAGTTGGCCACGCTGCTGCCGGGCGTCGACGAGTTCCCGGCCGACTGGAACTACTCGTTGCGCGGCGAAGTGCGCCGGACGGGTCCCGACAGCGCCGCGGTGACGCCGCCGCCTCCGGGTGACTACACCCCGCGCGAGTGCGCGAACCGTCCCGCGCTCACCGACTTCTTCGATGGGTCCCGCTACGCCGCCGTTGTCCATGTCGACCGGCAGACCAACGAAATCGCGCGAGTGGTCGCGATGTACAACGACGATCCCGAACCCAATGCGCGGCTCGCCATCTACCCGGTGAGCGACGGCGCGTCGATAATCGCGAATTACGTTGACTGGCTTGGCCACTGCGGAAACTACAGTGTCACCGCCACGAACCCCGAGAGCCGTCGCGTCGAGACTCGGAGGGTAACCACCACCATCGATGCGCGCCCCGCCGATCGCGTGGACGCAGCGCTCAGCGTCACCAGATCGACGATCGTGACCGCGCCGCGTGCCGGTCGCACCACGGTCTACCACCTCACGTACTACTGGTTGCGCGGAGTGCTCTTGGAGCGCGCGACCAATTTGGGCGGCAGCGACGCCGAAGTGGTCAATCGGGTTACCGCCCAAACACTGCAGAAGCTGAGAGCACGGTGAAGGCCCGACCCGTCGGTAAGCGCACGGCGCGGTTGATCGCCGCGACGATGTGCCTCGTGGGAGTCGCCGCGGTGGCGATCACCGCGCCCGCGGCGCTCGCCGCGTTGCGTGCCCGCGCGCCGGTGCCGGACGCCCCCGGCATGGCCGTGTTGAACGACGGGCAATTGGCGGACCTGTTGCCCAAGCAGAGCGATTTCCCCGACGGCTGGACCCGCGTCAAGAGCTACGACTCACCCAACATTTTCGGGTACGGCCGCTACCACAACATCGGCAATGTCGATGGTTACCAGCCCGTCGAATGCTACGAAACCGCGTACGGGATCACGACTGGCTCATACCCCGCGGCCACCGTCCAAGAACACGATCCGGCCAGCCCGGCGTACCTGGGGTCCGAAAAGACCGACGTCCGGGTCGAAATCGGCCGGGAGTTCAAGCCGGCCATCTTCGACGACACGCGGTCACTGGTATCCCGTTGCCTGCACTTCCGGGTCCGCTTCCCGGGTTTCCGGTATACCTTGCGCATCCTCGAGGACTCGCGCGGAGTCGGCGCACCGCAGCGTTTCCGATACACCGTCACCGTGACCGATGAGCAATACCCGGCCCACCCGATCGGCACCGACTACTACTCCTACGCCCGAGTCGCCGGACTCGTCGTGTCCGGCATGGCCACCTCCGGGAACCAACAACTGCTCGACCGAGTCTTCGACGACACCGTGCGCCGGATGCGCGCGGGCGAACGTTCCACAGGGTGAATTGTCGGGCCGATGCGGCCGACGTACCGTGACGCGGCATGAAGGGCTCGGGCGGCACGCAGCACGGATGGCGGCCTAGCCGATGACGGTAGAGCAAGATCTGGCCGAAGCGCTGAGGCGGCTTCGGGAGGCCACGGGTGACCCGGAAGCGTGGAAGGCAGGCCTGACCCAGGCGGAGGTGCACGCCGTCTTCGCATTGACGACGGGTCGGGAACAGCGCGCCGCGCTGCTGGACAAGATCCGACGACTGCACCCCGACGTGTTCGACCCGTCGCGAAAGCCGCCCGGCGTGGGTGGGCCGGCGGGAGGCGACGCCGCGGAAGCGATCGCCGCCGCCGAAGCCGCTCTGGCACATCAGAATTCGGCGAGCTCGCAACTCGACCTGCAGGTGATTTCGGCGATTCTGAATGCACACCTGAAGGCCGCCGAAGGCCGCGACGCGCTGACCACACTGCAGCGCGACATCGAGGGTGCCCTGCGCGCCCGATCGGATCTGGACACCCCCGCGGGCGCGCGTGACTTCCAGCGGTTCCTCATCGGCAAGCTCAGAGACATCCGCGCGGTGGTAGCCGATGCGAGCCTGGACGACACGTCGAAGGCGGCGTTGATGGCCGCCTGGACATCGCTCTACAACGCCTCCAAAGGGGTGCCCGGCGGTGCCGGCGAGGAGCGTCCCCCGGCCGTCGCCAGGGGTGCGGCGCCCGCCGCGGTCGCAGCCGCGCGCGGCCCGACGGATGCCGACCTGGATTCGCTGCTGGCCGACGACCCCGGCCTGCTGGCCGCAGAGGCGCCGACGTCGGCCCCTGCCGGATCGGCCGCGCCGATGACTCCGCTCGGTACCGGCGGGCCGAGCATCCCGGGCGTGGGATCCGGCGGCGGCGCGGCGCCGGCCGCCCTGCCGGGCTTCGGTGTGCCGGGCGGGCTGCCGCTTTCCGGGCTGACCGGTGGCGGAATCGATCCGGCGCTGCGGGGTCTCGGCGACGAACCGCGTCTGACGGCCGAAGACCGCGAACCCCCGGATGATCCGCACGACAAGGACGTCGACCCGAAGGATCCGCCCGCACCCGAATCACCGCCGGTAGGTCCGACAACCGTGACCTTGCCCGACGGCGAAACGGTGACCGCCGCCAGCCCGCAATTGGCCGCCGCGATCAAGGCCGCCGCCAATGGCACGCCTATCGCAGATGCCTTCGGGCAGCAAGGAATAACCATTCCCCCGCCCGGGACCCCGGTGGTCCGCCCGATCGACCCGGCGCTGGTGGTGCCGGGTGACATCGGGATGTTTACCGATCGTCATGCGGTCGCATTGGGCCACAGCAAGGCCATCCTCGACGGCCAGATTCAGCACATCTCGACCGTGAGCGGGCCCAGCTTTCTAGGCTGGGAGCATCCGCCGACGTCGGCGGCTCAGGCAGGAGGAGCGGCCCCGGCGCAGCCCGACGCACCGGCACCGACCCGGCCCGCCGCAGCGGCGGCGTGGACCACGTCAGGAAAGTGAGGAGACAACGATGGCAGACCAAATCCGTGTGGTGCCCGCGCACTTACGTGAGGCGGCTGCGCATCACGAGCAGGCTTCCGACTACCTGCGGTCGGTCCCGGCGTCGCACGCCGCGATCCAGGAGAGTCTGGACTCGCTCGGACCGATCTTCAGCGAGCTGCGCGACGCTGGACGCGACCTGCTGGAGCTGCGACGACACTGCTACGAGCAACAAGCCGACGACCACGCCGACATGGCCCGCAACCTGAGGGTCTCGGCGACGGCGTGGGACCAGCACGAGCACGAAGCGGCCCGCAATCTCGGCAACCTGGCCGACGGCGGTCGATGACCGACGCCAATCCCGCGTTCGACACGGTGCACCCGAGCGGACACATCCTGGTTCGCTCCTGCCGTGGCGGCTACATGCACAGCGTCGCGCTCAGCGCCGAGGCGATGGACACCGACGCCGACACCCTGGCGGAGGGCATCCTGCTGACCGCTGACGTATCGTGCCTGAAGGCATTGCTGGAAGTGCGAGACGAGATCGTGGCCGCCGGACATACCCCGTCGGCCGAGGTGCCGAGGCCCGAGGACCTCGATGAGGCGATCGAGAAGCTGCTGGCGCATCAGTTGCGCCGCCGCGACGGGTGAGGGCTCAAACCATCCAGGGCCGGGCGGCGTTCGGATCGGGAACGATATCGACCGGCGGCTCGATAGGGTTGGCGCCGAACAACTCTCGCGCACGGCCAAGCAACACACGCACCTCGTCGAGTTGCTGCTGCAGCGCAGAGTCAGCCATGTCCCCACGCTACCCAGGCCGTCCCTGCCGCACAATTCACCGCGTGCGAGGAGCGCTCGCCGCGATGCCGGTACGCTTGGCCGGTGGCGATCTTCGGGCGGATATCGGCGCGTCAGCGCCTCCGGAGAGCGGCGCAGGAATCCCTCGCGATTCCGGCATTCAGCTCTCCCATCGACTGCACCCCCTGGGTGATAGGCGGGCTGTGGCCTGCCGAACTGTCGACGGTGACGCCCGAAACCACAACGGTCGCAGACCTTCTCAGGGACGATCTGCAGCGGATCGCCCGCGTCGCCAACGACGAGCTGAGGATCATTCGGCGTGCTGGCATGTCCGATCCGGTCCGGCAGGCCGAGGAGGCCCGACTGATCGCCCGCGCCCGCACCCACGCCGTGCGACGGGTCGAATCGACGCTTCGCCAGTTGCACACGATGGCGCCTGTGGCGCCTGTGATGCCCGAGACGCCCGTCGAAGAATCCGCTGGGGCAGACCTCGACAAGACACAGGTCATTCCCGCCGTCAGGGACCTGGAGCCCCCGGCGCCTGCCGTCGACCCCGAACCGGCTGCCGTCGTCGACAGCCCTGAGTCCGAGGCGGTGGAGAGCGCCGCTCACGTCGATGCGCCGGCCGACGACGACGAGCCTGAACCACCGACGCCCCCTGCCCCGGAGCCGACCGCCTCGATTGCTGTGCAGGCGCCCCCGCCTCCGCCCCCGCCCCCGCCGCCGGCTCCAGCTCCGGCACCCGCCCTGGCCCCTCCCCCGCCGCAGGCCTACCTGCCGCCGCCGGCTCCGGAGAGCGTCGTCGTTGTCGACGAGCAGGAGGTTGAAACTTACGAGCCCGAACCGCCGCCGCCTCCGCCATCGGCACCGCAGGCCTACGCGCCCCCGGCGCCGCCGCCGCACCCCGAATCCGACGACGAACGGCTGCGGCGGCTCCTCGCCTTTGTGGTGCGGCAGGAACCTCGGCTGAACTGGGCCGTCGCGCACTACGCGGACGGCAGGACGGTGCTGGCCACCGACCTGGCGCACGGTTGGATACCTGCGGGCATCGCGTTGCCGGCCGGGGTGGCGCTGCTGGGGCCCGAACGGCGCATCGGCAAGGTGTCGGCGCTGCTCGGCGACGCGGCCCGCATCGTCACCTATGCCCCTGGCGACGCGATGGATTGGTCGACGCAGTTCGCCGAGACCACGTCGTCGGTGCAGCCCCGCGAGTTGCCCCCGGTGGACGACCTGGGCTGGGAGCTGGGCCAAGCCACCCACTGGCGCGACGGCTTGCCGCGGATGGTGCACACGTTGGCCAGAGCCGCGGCCGCGGGAACCGGTGTCGTCGACGACGAGGTCGACCTGCTGCGCGTGCACCTGGACACCGCGCACCACCAGGTCCTGGCGCAGTATCCGAACGTCGATCCCGCGCTGCTGCTCAATTGCCTGCTGCTGGCCGCGACCGACGGCATCGTCACCGGCGACTCGACAACCGCGAACTACCACCTGGCCTGGTTCCAAAAGCTCAACGCCCCGCCGGCCAGTCGGTGGGAATCAGGAGTGTGACGGCAGCGCCGCAGCACCTGGCCTTGAATTGACGCTGGTGGGAGGGGTCGACATACTGTCTTCGTGTCGGGGTCGGGCCGTCGCAGCGAGCTGAGTGATGTCACGGACAAGGCTCTCGTCGAATCAGTTCTGCGTGAGCTGAGCGAGGCGGCCGACAAGTGGGAAGCCCTTGTCGCGCAAGCCGAAACCGTCACCTACAGCGTCGACCTGGGCGATATTCACGCCGTCGCAAATTCCGACGGCCGGTTGCTCGCGTTGACGCTGCATCCGGACGTGATGACCGGATATGCACACGGCGAACTGACCGACAGGTTGAACCTCGCGATCGCAGCGTTGCGCGACGAGGCGGAGGCCGACAACCAGGCGAGGTACGGCGGCCACCTGCACTGACGGCCGACGCGAGACCCTCCGAAAGGGGAGGCATTGCCACTCAATCTGTCCAATCGCGACCAGAATTCGGGGCACCTGTTCTACAACCGGCGCCTGCGCGCTGCGATCACGCGCTTTTCGGTGCGGATGAAGCACGACGACCGCAAACAGCAAGCGGCGGTGGCGCTGTCGTTCGTGCTCGTCCTGATCGGTGTCGGCTGGATGGCCTTGCTGCACATCATGAAGCCCGCGGGTCTGATCGGCGAATCCTCGATCATCGGTGACCGCGACACCGGCGCGGTATACGCGAAAATCAACGGACGCCTGTACCCCGCCCTAAACCTGACCTCCGCGCGACTGGCCGTCGGCAATGCGGCGAGCCCGGCCTGGGTCAAGGCGACCGAGATCGCCAAATACCCGACCGGACCGATGATCGGCATACCGGGCGTGCCGGACAGCCTGTCGGTCACGGCGAGCACCGTGTCCGCGTGGTCGGTTTGCGACACCGCGTCCACCCGGGGCAGCGGAATGCCCGCGGTGGTGACGTCCATCGCGGGCCAGCTTTCGCCGTTCGGCCGGGCGGCGGCGATGGGCACCACGCAGGCCGTCCTCGCAACCCACCGTGGCGCAACCTATGTGATCTGGCACGGCCAACGGTCCCGCATCACCCCGACCGAGCGCTCGGTGACGTTCAACCTCGGCCTCGATCCGGGCGTGACCTATCCGATCGAAATCTCCAACGCCCTGTTCGACGCCATGCCATCGACGGAACCCCTTGTGTTGCCGACGATTCCGGACGCCGGAACGCCGTCGCAATGGCTGGCCGGGGCCACCGTGGGCAGCGTGCTGGAGACGCGCGACGCGAACGGCGTCGTCAACGGCTTCTATGTGCTGCTGCCCGGTGGTGTGCAGAAGATCAGCAGTTTCGTCGCGGACCTGTTGCGCACCGGGGACTCCCAGGGTTCGCCGACGCCGACGCTCGTCGCGCCGGACAAGCTGATCCACATTCCGGTGGTCGACCTGCTCAGTGTCGACTACTATCCGTCCGGGAAGCTGGATTTCGTTGACACGGCGGCGAATCCGGTGACCTGCGTCGGGTGGGAGAAGCAAGCGGGCGACCCGCAGGCCAGGATCACCGTCTTCAGCGGACGCGGCCTGCCGGTGCCGGCCAGCATGAATTCGCGCATGGTGCGCCTGGTCCGCGACGACCGCGAGCCCGATTCGGTGGAGGCCAACCAGACGCTGGTGCTGCCGGGCGCGGCGAACTTCGTCGCGACGACGAGCGGCGTGGTGGTGTCCGGCAGTCGGGAAAGCCTGTATTGGCTTTCGCCGCAGGGGGTTCGGTACGGCATCCAGTCGGACCAGCGGACCCTGCAGGCGCTGGGGATGGATTCCCGCCTCGCGGTGCAGGCGCCCTGGCCGATCGTTCGTACGTTCGCGGCGGGACCGGCGATCGGCCGCGACGCCGCATTGGTGGCGCGCGACGCCCTCCCCGGGGGTGGCGCGGTGGCGCCGATTCCCGAGTCCAACGAGCCGAACGCCGGAGGTTAGCCAATGTCCAAGCGAGGCTTCGTCCGTGCTGCCCGAAAGCCGCCACCGAGCCTGCCGCCGGTGCGAATCGCAGTCGGCGCGCCGCTGGCACTGCCCGAGCGCGAGCCGCGGAACATCCTGCTGATGATCGCGCTGCCGGCGTTGCTCGTGGGGATCATCGGCACGCTGGTGGTGATGTACGCATCGGGCGTGCGCTCGCTGCAGTCGGGGTTCTTCCCGATGATCGGATTGGTGGGTTTCGGCACGCTGATGTTCAGCGGACGATTCGGGCGGGCCCGCCGAATCAGTTGGGGTGAACAGGAAAAGCAACGCCGCAGTTACCTGCGTCAGCTCGACGAGGACCGCGAGGAGGTGCAGACCGCCGCTCAACAGCAGCGTCGAGGCCAGCTTTTCGTACACGCGGACCCGCAACGGCTGGACACGGTCATCGGCGGCCCGCGGATGTGGGAGCGCCGACCCGGCGACTCGGACTTCCTCGATGTCCGCTTGGGCATCGGCGTGCAGCAAGCCAACGAATCCGCGGTGTCGCTGCAATGGCCCGACGTTCCTGTCGGCGAAGAGCTGGAACCGGTAACCGGCGGTGCGCTAAGGGATTTCATCCTCGAACAGAGCAAGATCCGCGGGATCGGCAAGGTGCTCAGCCTGCGGTCAAGCCCCGGGTTCAGCTTCCTCGGGGACGAGCTGGACGAGCTGCACGCCCTGATGCGCTCCGTGCTGAGCTCGCTGGCGGTCTACCACAGCCCCACCGACCTGAAGCTGATGGTGGTGACCCGGCACCCGGAGGCGTGGTCGTGGCTGGTGTGGCTGCCGCACAATCAGCACGACGAAATGTTCGACGCATGTGGGTTGCGGCGGTTGGTGTTTGCGTCGCCGACCGAGTTGGAAGAGGCGCTCGACGCCGAGCTGCACCGCAAGGGCCGGGGACCGTGGGCACCGCCGGTGGGAAGCAGCCCAACGTCAATGCCGTCGCCGATGGAGTCGGTCGGCACGCTCGGTCCGTACTGGATCATCGTCGACGACAACGTGGGCACGCCCGAACAGTGGGAGGGCGTGACCGGCCAGAAGGGCATGGCCGGCATCACGGTGCTGCGGTTGGCGACCCGGGCCGGCGTCGGGGTCGGATTCGATGCCGCCCATCGGTTTTCGCTGCGCGAAGGTCGGCTCCGGCATCGTGAGACGTTCTATGCCGTAGCGGACATGCTGGCCGAAAGCACCGCCAACCGGTACGCGAGGGCGCTCGCCCGCTGGTCGCCGATGAGCGCCGGGGATCTGTCCGAGACCGACAGTCAGGGTGGCGAACTGCTGCGGGCGCTCGGGATCACCGATCCGCGGGACCTGGACGTCGACCGGCTCTGGGCCGACAGCCGTGGACGAGGCGACCACAAATGGGCGATGGTGCCCGTCGGCGTCCGGCAGGGCGGCGAGCTGCAGTACGTCATCCTGCGCGCCAAGGACTTCGGTGGCTACGGCTTTCACTCCGTCGTCATCGGGACATCCGGATCGGGCAAGTCGGAGTACTTCCTGTCGCTGTGCAGTGGGATCGCGCTGACCCACTCGCCGGAGACGTTCATCGTGATCTTCGTTGACATGAAGTTCGAGTCGGCCGCCCAAGACCTGCAGGGCTTCCCGCACGTCGCCGGATCGCTGTCCAACTTGGGCAAGGATGACCGTCACCTGGCCGATCGGATGCGCAAGGCGATCAACGGTGAGATAGCCCGGCGTTACCGGCTTTTCAAGGATGCGGGAGCCCGAGACGCCAACGAGTACGAGGAAATGCGGCTCGCCGGAAGGGATCTGGAGCCGGTACCGATTCTGCTGGTCATCATCGACGAATACCTCGAATTGTTCATCCACCATCCGGAATGGATCGATCTCGTCATCCACATCGGTCAGGAGGGCCGCGGCTGCAACGTCTTCTTCACCCTCGGCGGCCAGCGTCTGGATCTGTCGTCACTGAGTAAAGTCAAGAGCAACATCGCCTTTCGTGTCGCGCTGCGCGCCGAGACCGCGGAGGACTCGCGCGACGTCATCGGCAGCGACTCGGCCCTGCACCTGCCGTCGAAGGAGAACGGCTACGCGCTGCTCAAAGTCGGGCCGCGTGACCTCGAGCAGTTCCGCTGCTTCTACGTGTCCGCCCCGTTCGTGGTGCCCAAGCGGGCCGTTCACGTCGACAAGACCGTAGCGGTGAGCTTTTCCCAGCCGCGCTCTTACACGTGGGCGTACCAGCCTCTCAGCGAATCCGACAGCGCCGCACTGGCGGTGGCCGACGAACCCGAGGAGCCCGACGAATTTCTCTTCCACTCCGACGGATTCCGCAAGAAGAAACTGGTCGACGTCGTGCGCGAGTCGCTGGTCTCCCACCCCGCGCGGCCGCCCCACCAGATCTGGCTCCCGCCTTTGGAAGTCAGCGAGCCGGTCGACGCACTGGTGGAACGCTGGCGGGGCAGGCCGTGGCACGTGGACTACGGCGAGAACCCAGGGCTGGTGTTCCCGTTCGGCGTCGTCGACCTTCCCGACGAGCATGCCCAGCGGGTGCACGCCATCGATGCGGAGATGGACAACGTCATAGTGGTCGCTACCGCGCAGCGCGGCAAGTCCACCACGCTCATGACGCTGATGGCGTCGGCGGCATTGATGTACCGCCCGGAGCGGGTGACGTTCTTCTGCATCGGGGCGTCGCTGTACCCGGTGGACGACCTGCCGCACGTCGCGTCGGTGGTGAGCCTGACCGACGGTGAGGGGGTGTCGCGGACGCTCGCCTCGATGGAGGGCCTGATCCTGGCCCGCGAGGCATCATTCAAGCGCTTCCAGATCGATATCTCCGAATTCCGCGATCGACGGTTCGGTGACGGCGCGACCGGCTCGGCCGGCTTGGGACCGACGGATCCGGACGACAAGTTCGGCGACGTCTTCCTCGTCGTCGACAACTTCAGCGACCTGTACGAGAAGGACCCCATGATGGGTGACCGCCTGATCGCGGTTGCCCGCCAAGGCCTGTCGTACGGGGTGCACGTCATGACCAGCGCCACGGCGTGGCTGGTGGGGCAGAAGCAACAGCTGGTCAACGTGTCCAACGCCCGCATTCAGTTGCGGCTGAGCAACCCCGACGAAACGCAGATGGGCGAGGGCTTCGAGCGCCGAAAGGCGGCCCGTAACACGTTGGATCGGCCGGGCTTCGGCGTCACCCGCGACGGATACGAGCTGCTGGTCGGGCTGCCCGAGATCACCGCCGCGACCGGCGACCGCGTGGGCACCCGCGAGATCGGCCCGCTGATCGCCGAGTGGACCGGCGCGGGCCGGGTGGAGCGGTTGGCGCGGCTGCCGGAGCGCATCGAGCTCGGCCAGGTGATCGCGGCGTTCGCGGACACCGCCGGCGCGGCCGACCCGCTGAACATCCCCTTTGCGATCGGGGAAAGCGCGCTGCAGCCGGTGGCGCTTGGGGCCCGAATGGTGCCCAATCTGCTGGTCGTCGGCCGCCAGCTGTGCGGCAAGACCACCGCGCTGGCCACCCTCGGGCAGGCGATCGCCAGCCGCTTCACCCCCGAGCAGGCGCAGATCAGCATCATCGACCCCAAGACGTCGCTCATCGGCAAGATCCAGGGTCCGCATGTGCACGCCTACGCGTACACCCAGGACGACATCGACGAGGTGATCGAGGGACTCGCCCAGATCATGCGCGACCGTCTGCCCCCGTCGGGGCTGAGTCAGGATGAACTGCTCAGCCGGGCCAACTGGGAGGGCCCGCGTCATTTCCTGCTGATCGACGACGAGCAGGAGCTGCGGCCGCACGGCGTGATCGGCAAGAACGCGGCGACGGCGCCACTGTGGGGCCTGATCGAACGCAGCCGGGAGATCGGCCTGCATGTGATCGTCTCCCGCCTGCCCGGCAACTGGGCGGGGGTGTCGGTGACCAACCCGTTCCTGCAGAAGATGACGAGCTCGCGGGCGCCGACGTTGTTCATGGATAACGATCCCGCGGCGGTGAAGGTGTTCGGCCGGGTCAGCGCCCACCAGCTGCCCCCCGGCCGCGGCCTGCTGGTCACGACCGAGGGGGCGATCGAAGGAGTGCTCGTCGGGACGCCGGACTAGCGGCGCGTCGCTTGCTCGCGAGCGTGCGCAGATGTACGCCGACACGCCGCGCTGACCGGCACTTTGTGCACCCTCGAGCGGGCCGGGCCCGGCGTTTCGTCGCAGATGTTTCAGTGTCGCGCGACAGCGAGACCGGGCCCATCGGGCGGCGTGGGCCGACCTGCTCGTTACCCCTGGGGATAGGTGATTCGACAGCTTGGGCGGCCGTCCTTAAACTCAGACAACTTCGGGCCAAGGTTAGGGAGATATGCGGATGAGCGGCTTGTTCAGCATGATTCCGGAAGGCGTCAACGCGTCGGCCGGTGCCGAGGCTGGGATCAGCGAGGAGATGGCGGCCAGCACCGTGGCCGGAGCGGCGGCGCTCACCGGGGTGCTGCCGATGGCGGCCGATGCGGACTCCATCGAGTTTGCGGCCGCACTGAATGCCACCGGCACCGCCTACCTCGCCTCGGCGACCGAGCATGTCGCCCAGCGCGCGGGCTTCGCGGGCGCGCAAGGTATGGCCGCCGGCACCACCGCTGCCGTCGAGGCGATCAACGCGGGCCTGCTGTAAGCGCAGCATGGCAGACCCTAGGTGGACAGGTCCGCCGGAGCTGATCGCTGCGATCTTCGAGGCGGGCAGCGCCGCGTCGGTCCTCGCCAACAACGTCGTCTGGGTCACCGAGACCGCGAATAAGGAACTGGCGGAAGGGCTTTCGGCGATCAATACGATCGCGACGGCCGCGCAGTGGCAGGGCCTGGGCGCGGTCGCGTCGATGGTGACGGCGACCGGGCTCAACGCGGGATTGCAGACGCTGGTGGGCTGGACGGCGCACAAGATCAGCGTCACGCAGGCAGCGGTCGAGGCGTTCGCGATCGCGCAGTCGTCGGTGATCCCGTCGCTAATCTCGCAGACCAACCGCGACGAGACGGCGGTGTTGTACGGCACCAACTGGTTCGGGCAGAACAGCCCGGCGATCGCCGAACGTGAAGGCGAGTATTACGGCGAGCACTGGCCACACAATTCGGGCATCGGCTGGGCGTACTCCGGCACCCTGAGCGCGTTGGTCGCCGCGCTGGCCGTGCCCCCGCCCGTCGCCCCGATGGGCGCCTCTCCGGCCGCTCCCGCAGCGGCGGCGGAGGCGGTCGGCCAAGCGGCGGCGCAGACGGGCATGAACAACGCGGTGCAGCTCACGGGCCAGGCCTCCCAGACGGCGGGGCAGACGGCGGCCGCCCCGGCCGATGCGGGTGGGCAGCTGAGTTCGCTGATGCAGCAACCGATGTCGATGGTGTCCAGTGCGACTGAACCGCTCAAGGGGATGCTGCAGGCGCCGATGCAGGCCTTCCAGAGCGTCGGCAGCCTGCCCCAGTCCATGCTGCAGTCGCTGGGCGGGATGTTTCCCGCGGCCGCAGCAGCGAACGCCGCTCCCGCTGCCGCCGCCGCCGAACCGGTGCTGGCCGCCGGTGGGCTGGGCGGCGCGTCGGTCGGCGGTGGGGCGGGCGGCCTGGGGGGCTTCCCCGGCGCCGGGCTGACCAGCTATACGCGGCCCACCAGCAGCTTCGAGCCGGAAAATGGCGGGCGACCTGTCGGCGGGCGGGCCGGGGTGTTGAATGCCGCGGAATTGCGCAGCCCCACGACCGGCATGGGCGGTGCCCCGATGCCGCTGACTCCGGCGGGCATGCTGGCGCGGGGCGGCAGTGCCGGGTCGGACAAAGAGGTCGCCCGCGCACGGGTGGTCCTCGAGGGCGATCATCGCGATTGACTCTGCGCCCAGCGCGGTGAATCGCGAATAGGCCAAGCGCTCAGCGCAGAGTCAACAAGGCGGCGCGCTCAGCGCCCCTCGCCGGGGCTGGTGGGCTCGGTCTCGCTTTCGCGCGCGGGGCGCGCTCAGCGCCCCTCGCCGGGAGGCCCCGCGAAGGCCTGCGCGATCTCCAGCCAGCGCCGAGCGTCCTCCCCCACCGCCACCAGATCCAGCTCGCCGAGCGCGCGTCGCTGAGTGACCAGGAAGCAGAAGTCCTGCGCGGAGCCGCTGACCCGCTGCGCGGCGTCGGCCGGGCCCCAAGCCCAGACGTCGCCGTCGGGGCCGCGCAGCTCGACCAGAAACGGCTCGCCAGGCGGCGTCAAATTGTTGACGAAGAACGCGTAGTCGCGGGTCCGCACCCCCAGGTGCGCGATCGAGCGCAACCGCTCGGTGGCGGGCCGCTCGATACCAAGCGCGTCGGCGACGTCGAGTCCGTGCGCCCAGGTCTCCATCAGCCGCGCGGTGGCCATCGACGCCGCGCTCATCGGCGGGCCGAACCACGGCAGCTTGCGACCGTCGGCGACGGTAAGCAACGCATCGTGCAGCCGACGACGGGTATCGCGCCAGTCGGCGAGCAGCTCGGCCGGTGCGACGGCCGCCAACTCCTCGGCGCCCGCGTCGACGAAGCCGGCGGGATTGACCGACGCCGCGGCCAGCACCTCGGCAAACCCCGGCTCGTCGGTGATCGACGTCAGCGACACCCGGTCCGTCCAGAGCAGGTGCGCGATCTGGTGCGCGATGGTCCAGCCCGGCGACGGCGTGGGGTCCGCCCAGCGGTCGGCCGACAGCGGCGCCACCAACGCATCAAGGTCGTCGCTCTCGGCGCGCAGGTCGGCGACGATCGCTGCTGGACTGGCCACTATTGCCTCCTCGAAGGTGCCGCCGTCGACTGCCCGCGCCGTCCGATGATCCCGTGCAGGAGAAAGCCGACGGAATAGAGCCCCGCCGCGAACAACGCGAACGCGGGCGCATGCCCGTCGTCGGGAACGAAAACCGCGGCGACGGTGATCGAGATGATGAACGCGACCCAGAACAGCGCGTCCTGGACGGCGAACACGTGGCCGCGAAGGGCATCGTCGACGTCGATCTGCATCGCGGAGTCGGCGCACAGCTTGATCGTCTGACCGGCCACGCCGAGCAGCAGCCCGCACACCACCATGATCGGGATCACCAGCCCGGCGCCGGCGATCTGGATGATCATGGCCGCCACAAGCGCACCGTTGGCGGTGGCATAGCGCCCCCAGCGGCGCACCATGGGCGGGGTGAGCGCGGTGGCAACGAAGCCGCCGATGCCCGACGCGGCGAAGAACACCATCGCAGTCCCCATCCCCCGGTGGACGAGCAGCAACAGCAGCAGGGAATTGATGCCGACCGCCATCCGGTGTGCGGCGAGGCCGGACAGGGTGGCGGCGACCGACGGGAGCTGCGCCACCGTGCGTGCGCCATGCACCCACCCGGTGATGACCGCATACACCGCCGATCCGTGAATGGCGCGCCGGGTGTCGTCCGGCCCGAGAACCCGGGGCGCGAACCGCCACGACAAAATCAGCGCGAACACCAGCGGTATCGCGACGATGAAGATGACGGCCGACGAGCCCTCATCGCCCTCGCCCACAAGCCAGCGCGGCAACAACATGAAGATGGCACCCACAAAGGCCGCCGCCGCGCCCGCCGCCGTGGCCACCGAGTTCATCGTGACCACCTTTTCGCGGGGCACGACGTGCGGCAGCGATGCCGACAGGCCGGACATGACGAAGCGGGTCAGACCGTTGGCGAGCAGCGCCAGGCACAGCAGCGGAACCTCCCCCGCCCGAACGGCCAGCACCGTGCCGATCGCGGCCACCAGGACCAGCCGCCCCGCGTTCGCGCCCACCAGCACTAGCCGGCGATCCCACCGGTCCATCAGCGCCCCGGCGAACGGTCCCAGCAGTGAGTAAGGCAGAAACAAGACGGTGAAAGCCAACGCGATGGCCATCGGAGTGGTGGCCCGGTTCGGGTTGAACAACAGCGCCCCGGCCATCCCCGCCTGAAAAAGCCCGTCGCCGAACTGGCTCACCATGCGCACCTGCAGCAGTCGCCAGAAGTCCGGCAGACCGCGCACCGAGCGCCAAAGGGCGACGGGTGCGCTCCCGTGCGTCCGGGGTTGATCCACAGAACCCACTTCCCACGATCGCGGCAGGCAGGCTGACCTCGTCCGACGTCGCCCCAACAACATTACAAATATTCGTCAGCCAACCTCGTTTGCCCCGGTGTTGCTGTCCGGAGTGCCATGATGGTGTGGTGCCACAGCACGAGGATCCCGAGGACTTTGTCGCACCCTCCGCACAGAGGGTGCGGGCGGGTACTTTGCTGCTGGCCAACACCGACCTGCTGGAGCCGACGTTCCGGCGCAGCGTGATCTACATCGTCGAGCACAACGACGGCGGAACTCTGGGCGTGGTGCTGAACCGCTCCAGCGAGACCGCCGTCTATAACGTGTTGCCGCAGTGGGCCAAACTGGCGGCCAAGCCCAAGACGATGTTCATCGGCGGACCGGTGAAGCGCGACGCGGCGCTGTGTCTGGCGGTGCTGCGGATCGGCGCCGATCCGCAGGGCGTGCCGGGCCTGCGCCATGTCGCCGGACGGATGGTGATGGTGGACCTCGATGCCGAGCCCGACCTGATCGCGCCGTTGGTGGAGGGCGTGCGGATCTACGCCGGATACTCCGGCTGGACCATCGGTCAGCTCGAGGGCGAGATCGAGCGCGACGACTGGATCGTGTTGTCCGCGCTGCCATCCGACGTCCTCGTCGGGCCGCGGTCGGACCTGTGGGGTGAGGTGCTGCGCCGCCAGCCGATGCCGCTTTCGATGCTGGCGACCCACCCGATCGACGTCAGCCGGAACTAGGTTCGTCTTCTACCTGACGTCCCAGCCTGCTGGCGATCACCGAGCAGACGACCAACTGGATCTGGTGAAAGATCATCAGCGGCAACATGCTCAATCCGACCGTGGCGGCGGGAAACAGCACCAGCGCCATCGGAAGGCCGGACGCCAGGCTCTTCTTGGAGCCGCAGAACAGCAGCACGATCGCGTCCCCGCGGTCGAGGCGGGCGAGCCGACCGGTGACCCTGGTGCAGAGCAGCACGAGCGCCAGCAGCACGGTGGCGACGACGGTGACCGACACCAACTGCCAGGGGGCGACGCTGCTCCAGATGCCCTGGACCACGCCCATCGAGAAGGCCGTGTACACCACCACCAGGATCGATCCGCGGTCGACGACCTTCAGCACCGCCGCGTGCCGCGCGACCGCCGCGGCGATCCATGGCCGCGCCAGTTGTCCCGCCCCGAACGGCAGCAACAGTTGCACCACGATGTCGCGCACGGCGCCGCCGCTGATCGGCGCGCTGGTGTTCATCAGCAGCATGACCAGCAGCGGGGTCAGTGCCACGCCGAGGATGTTGGACAACGACGCGCTCACGATGGCCGCGGAGACGTGCCCCTTGGCGATCGACGTGAACGCGATGGAGGACTGCACGGTGGACGGGACCAGGCACAGAAATAGCAGGCCGTTGTACAGGTCGATGGTCAGCACCGAGGGCACCAGCGTGCGCGCGGCCAGCCCGAGCATGGGGAAGAGGACGAACGTGGTGGCCAGCACCAGCAGGTGCAGCCGCCATTGCCGCACGCCGTGCCACGCCTGCTGCGGCGATAAGCGGACACCGTAGAGAAAGAACAGCAACGCGATCGCTGCCTTTGCGGCCAGCGACACTCGTTCAGCGGCCGCGCCATGCGCGGGCAGCAGGGCGGCGAGGGCCACCGTCCCCACCAACGCCACCAGAAACAGGTCGACGGGACCCCTAGAGAGCCACCTCAGCACTGGTGTTCAGTGGCAGGACAGCGTGCAGGCCGCGCAGTTGCCGACACATGCGGCAGGCGCGGAGCCGGAGGCCTCCCGCTTGACCACAAAGCGTGCGCTCTGCAGCGACCCGGCAGCCAGCGTACCGAAAGCCCCTGCGACACAGACGATCACCACGACCAGCGCGGTGTGCGGCGCCGCGACCAGGGCCACCACACCGCCAGCCGTCAGCATCACCGCGGCGGCCAGCTGGGTCGGCGCCATTGCGCGCACCGCCGCCTGGGTGGGATCGACCGTTGGGGCGTGGTACAGCGACCAGGTTCCGAACCCGGCGGAGACCACCGCCGCACACACGCACAGCACGCCCGCGATCAGCATGGGCCCACAATACGAGTCGGGCCGTCAATCCGCTTGCCGGGCTCCCCATGTGTCGCCTCCGCCCGCGCCGCTCGAATGTCGGCTTGTGCCACGCCTGCGGCTGCAAACCGTGTCTCAACCCGACACTCGGCGTGCCCGTGCCTACCGCGGGGGCGTTCCCAGCAGGTTCAGGTGCAGGTTCGGCAGTGGAGGCAGCCCCGGAAGCAGGGCCAGCAGGCTAGGCGTGGGCTGCGGGGTGAGGGCCTGACCGGGGGCCGGCGCCGGGACACCCGCCGGAATGGGCGCCTGGGCGGGGACCGCTGCCTGGGCCGGTATGGGTGCCGGGGCACCCGCCGGAATGGGTGCCTGGGCCGGAACCGGTGCCTGGGCGGGGACCGGGACATGGGCCGGAATGGGTGCCGGGGCGACGGGTGCCTGGGCCGGAATGGGTGCCGGGGCGACGGGCGCCTGGGCGACGGGTGCCTGCGCGGGCGCGGCGCCCGGCACCGTCACCCGGAACCCGTTGATGATGGCGTTGGTGGCGGGCCCGTCGCCGACCGCCTGCGAAAGCCCGGTGGTCACGGCGAGCGACACCAGGTACCTGTCCTTGCCCGACGTGACGATGACGTGCCGCCGCGAGGTGTTCAGCGTCATGTCGTTCTGCCGGAACGTGCCCTCGATGGCCGACGACGGGAAGCCCATGAAGTCGGCTTGCGAGGCGTTCGTGGTCTGCCACGCGAGCAGCTGCTGGCTGTCGGCGAAGCCGTGGGTGATGGCCTCCTTGGGGTCGAAGTCGCCGACCAGCTTGTAGACCACCACCTGCGCGTTCGAGGTGTACAGGCTGTTGCCCAGCCGGTCGGCGATCACCACGAACGCGTCCGGCACGTTGGGGTCGGGCACCTGGGTCCAGCGGCTGGGCACCGGCAGGGTGATCTCGAGGGCCTTGAGGGTCTGCGGCTTCTGGACCTCAAGCTTGACGCCCTTCGACTGCAGGTAGTCCCGGATCGACCCGGTCACCGCGGCGGGCACCGCGGCGGGCGGGGGAGCGGCCGACGGAATCGGCGAGGTGGCCGGGTTCGCCCCCTGCGGAGCTTGGACGATCCTGTTGTTGTTGCTCGGCAGGCCAGGCTGGGGGGCGGCGTTCTGCGGGGCCTGCGCCGGTGCGACCACGCCCGGGGTGGGCGCGGGCACGGGCTGCAGCGGTGCCGCGGAGGCGGTGGCACCGGCGAAGGCGGTGACCCCGATCGCTCCGGCGGCCAGGCCTCCCGTGACTGCCAGCCACGTCCGTGTGACCTGAGACATTTGCGTCGATCCTTCCCTGCTCCGGGCACCGTCGCCCGTCGTTGAGGCTGACTGTAACCAGTGGTCAGACGCGGCGGACAGGCTCGAAATAGACCTGGGATGAACCTCTGATCGGTGCGCGACGCAACCGATATCAACCTGTGGCCGCGGGCTCCGCGAACACCGCCCACTACCCTGTTGACGTGACCGACTCCCCGACCGCCGCGGACCCCGACGCGCCGCGTCACCGCTACTCGGCGGCGCTGGCCAGACGTATCGAAAGCACCTGGCAGCAGCAGTGGGCCGAGCTGGGGACGTTCAATGTGCCCAACCCGGTGGGTGACCTGGCTCCAGCCGACGGGTCCGCGCTGCCGGAGGACAAGCTCTTCATCATGGACATGTTCCCCTACCCGTCGGGGGAAGGCCTGCACGTCGGACACCCGCTGGGATACATCGCCACCGACATCTACGGCCGCTACCACCGGATGCTCGGGCGTAATGTCCTGCACGCCTTCGGGTTCGACTCCTTCGGGTTGCCCGCCGAGCAATACGCCGTGCAAACCGGCACCCACCCGCGCACCACGACCGAGGCCAACGTGGTGAACTACCGCCGCCAGCTGGGCCGCCTGGGCCTCGGCCACGACAGCCGGCGCAGCTTCTCGACCACCGATGCCGACTTCTACAAGTGGACGCAGTGGATCTTCCTGCAGATCTACAACGCCTGGTTCGACACCGCGGCGGACAAGGCCCGTCCGATCGCCGAGCTGGTCGCCGAATTCGAGTCCGGCGCGCGCAGTCCGGAAGACGGACGGCAGTGGGCGACGCTGTCGGCGGGGGAGCGGTCCGACGTCATCGACAGCCACCGGCTGGTCTACCGGGTGGACTCGATGGTGAACTGGTGCCCCGGAATGGGCACGGTGCTGGCGAACGAAGAGGTCACCGCCGACGGGCGCAGCGAGCGCGGCAACTTCCCGGTGTTCCGGAAGCGCCTGCGGCAGTGGATGATGCGGATCACCGCGTATTCCGACCGGCTGCTCAACGACCTGGACGTGCTGGACTGGCCGGATCAGATAAAAGCGATGCAGCGCAACTGGATCGGCCGTTCCACCGGCGCCCAGGCGTTGTTCGCGGCGACCGGGGCCGACGGCCAACCGCGCGACATCGAGGTATTCACCACCCGCCCCGACACCCTGTTCGGCGCCACATACCTGGTGCTGGCACCGGAGCACGACCTGGTCGACGACTTGGTGGCGGTCGCCTGGCCCGACGGCACCGACCCGCACTGGACCTACGGTGCGGAGACCCCGGCTGCGGCCGTAGCGGCCTACCTCCGCGCGATCGGCGCGAAGTCGGACCTGGAACGCCAGGAGAGCAAGGAGAAGACCGGCGTCTTCCTGGGCAGCTACGCGACCAACCCGGCCAACGGCAAGCCGGTACCGATCTTCATCGCCGACTACGTGCTGGCCGGCTACGGTACGGGAGCCATCATGGCGGTCCCCGGCCACGACCAGCGTGACTGGGACTTCGCCCGCGCGTTCGGCCTGCCCGTCGTCGAAGTCATTGCCGGCGGCGATATTTCGGAGGCCGCGCACACGGGCGACGGCACGCTGGTGAACTCCGGTTATCTCGACGGCATGGACGTGGCCGCCGCCAAGGAGGCCATCACCGCGCGCCTGGAGTCCGAGGGCCGCGGCCGGGCCCGCATCGAATTCAAGCTTCGTGACTGGCTTTTCGCCCGACAACGGTATTGGGGCGAGCCGTTCCCGATCGTCTACGACGACGACGGACGCCCGCACGCGCTCGACGACGCCGCGCTGCCGGTCGAATTGCCCGACGTGCCGGACTACTTGCCGGTGCTGTTCGACCCGGACGACGCCGACAGCGATCCGTCGCCGCCGCTGGCCAAGGCGACCGACTGGGTGCACGTGGAGCTGGATCTCGGCGACGGCCTGCGGCCCTACACCCGCGACACCAACGTCATGCCGAACTGGGCCGGCAGTTCCTGGTACGAACTGCGCTACGTCGACCCGCACAACTCAGAGCGCTTCTGCGGCAAGGAGAACGAGGCGTACTGGATGGGTCCGCGGCCCGTCGAACACGGACCGGACGATCCCGGCGGCGTCGACCTGTACGTCGGGGGTGCCGAACACGCGGTGCTGCACCTGCTGTACTCGCGGTTCTGGCACAAGGTGCTCTACGACCTGGGCTACGTCAGCTCGAGGGAGCCGTTCCGCAGGCTGGTCAACCAGGGCCTGATCCAGGCCTTCGCCTACACCGACGCGCGGGGGATGTATGTGCCCGCGGCGCAGGTGGTCGAGCGCGACGGCAAGTTCTGCTATCCGGGTCCCGACGGCGAGGTCGAGGTCTTCCAGGAATTCGGCAAAATCGGCAAGAGCCTGAAGAATTCGATATCGCCTGACGAGATCTGTGACGGCTACGGCGCGGACACGCTGCGGGTGTACGAGATGGCGATGGGGCCGTTGGAGGCTTCGCGGCCGTGGTCCACCAAGGACGTCGTCGGCGCGCACCGCTTCCTGCAGCGGGTCTGGCGGTTGGTGGTCGACGAGGAGACCGGCGAAACCCAGGTGGTAGACGGGGAATTGGCCGCCGGCACGCTGCGCGAGTTGCACCGCACCATCGCCGGAGTGTCCGAAGACTTTGCGGCGCTGCGCAATAACACCGCGGTCGCCAAGCTGATCGAGTACACCAACCATCTCACCAAGGAGCACCGCGACGCGGTACCCCGGGCGGCGGTCGAACCGCTCGTGTTGCTGCTGGCGCCGCTGGCTCCGCACCTGGCCGAGGAGTTGTGGCGGCGGCTGGGGCACACCGCCTCGCTGGCGCATGGACCGTTCCCGCAGCCCGATCCGGCCTACCTCGTCGACGACACCGTCGAATATCCGGTGCAGGTGAACGGCAAGGTGCGCGGTCGCGTGGTCGTGCCCGCCGACGCCGACGAAGCAGCCCTGAAGGCGGCCGCGCTGGCCGACGACAAGGTGCAGGCCTTTTTGGCGGGCGCCACACCGCGCAAGGTGATCGTCGTCCCCGGCCGGCTGGTCAACCTGGTCGTCTAGGCCCGGCTGGGGCGGATCACGACCTCGTGGAGTTGGCCGTCGCGGGGGGTGTTCACCGCGGTGGCGACGGCCGCCGCGACGGTTTCGGGTCGCATGAACTTCGACGGATCGTAATCGCCGCCGGAGAATTCGATGATTTCGCGCTGCATGTCGGTGTCGGTGCGGCCCGGGTACACGGTGGTCACCCG
The DNA here is from genome assembly GCF_059812195.1 of Mycobacterium sp. NGS68. Classification (NCBI taxonomy): domain Bacteria; kingdom Bacillati; phylum Actinomycetota; class Actinomycetes; order Mycobacteriales; family Mycobacteriaceae; genus Mycobacterium; species Mycobacterium sp. NGS68. The sequence continues at coordinate 289,946 of NZ_JCALCE010000001.1, forward strand.
CAGTTCGGGCTCGTCGTCGCGCAGCGAGTCGGCAAACGCGCGCAGCGCGAACTTGCTGGCCGAATACGACGCCATGCCTGCCGAAACTCGGAGTCCCGCACCGGAGTTGATCAATACCACCTGGCCGCGGGCGCGCCGCAGGGCCGGCAGCAGCGCCAGCGTAAGAGCTACTGGTGCAAAGACATTGACGTCGAACGTGGCGCGCCACTCCTTGATGTGTGACTCGGCGACCGGGCCCGGGATGGATATCGCGGCGTTGTGCACCAGCACGTCGAGCTCGTCCACGTTCGCGCAGGCGGACTCGATCGCGTCCACGTCGCTCAAGTCCAGGGCAATGGTGGTGGCGTCCAGGCGTTCCGCGACGGCATCGAGCCGCTCGGACGGCCGCCCGGCCAGCAGCAATTCGTGCGTCGGCGCCAGCGCGGCGGCTATCGCGGAACCGATACCACCGCCGGCCCCGGTGATGAGAGCAGCGGGCATGCATCCAGATTACGGGCGCCCTGACGGGCTCTGACGTCCCGGCTAATCAATGCTGTTGAGATTCATATAATTCCAAGCCTGCTTGCGAGCAGGTGAATCTCCCGCGGCACCGGCGGCGGTGTCGCCGGACGCCAGGCGTTCCAGCGGTTTTAGCGCCTTCATCAGCGTGTTCAAGTCGGACGCGGGCAGTTGGCCGAGCATTGCGGCCAGGGCCGCCCGCCGGTTGGCCAGGGATTCGCTGTGCACCGCCCGCCCCCGTGGGGTGATGTCCACCAACACCGCCCGCAGGTCCGACGGGTCCCGCGAGCGCTTGACCAGGCCGATCTTTTCCAGCCGCCGGATCGCCACGGTGGTGGTGGGCGTCCGCACCCGCTCGTGGGCGGCGAGGTCGGTCATCCGGATGGGCCCCTGGTCGAGCAGCGTGACAAGAATAGAAAGCTGCGCCAGCGTCAATTCCCCGGCCACCGCGCCATTCGGATCCCCGCGCCGCAGGAGCCCAAATAGCTTGGAAAGCGCACGATGCAGCCCTTCCGCCAGCTCCGCCAATTCCGGTGCGGTGGATTCGCTGTCCGCCATAAGTCGGCAGTCTAACCTGCCATGGCGGGCGCAGAAGGTACCAATGGGAGGTTAGTTTTAGATCGTCAAAGTACTTGTGACAGGAACCGCTGCAGCCGGTCGGTTTGCGCGGCCTCGAATATCTGATCGGGCGGCCCGGATTCCACGACCTTGCCGTTATCCATGAAGACGACAGTGTCCGACGCCGAGCGGGCGAAGCCCATTTCGTGCGTGACGACGATCATCGTCATGCCCTCGGCGCCCAGATCGGCGATGAGCTGCAGAATTCCCTTGACCAGCTCGGGATCCAAGGCCGAGGTGGCCTCGTCGAAGAACATCACCTGCGGGGTCATCGCCAACGCTCGCGCGATCGCGACCCGCTGTTGTTGTCCGCCCGAAAGCATGCCGGGGCGGGCACTGGCCTTGTGCTTCAGGCCAACTCGATCCAGCTGCGTCAGGGCCAGTTCGCGGGCGGCATCGGCGGACAGCCGTCGCAGCTTGCGCGGCGCCAGCGCGACGTTGTCCAGCACGCTGCGATGCGGGAACAGGTTGAAATGCTGGAACACCATCCCGATGCGCTGCCGCAGCTCGTTGGCATCGTCGCGCAGCACCGAACGGCCGTCGAGAAGAATGTCGCCGCTATCGGGTTCGTGCAGGCGGTTCAGGGTGCGCAGCACCGTCGACTTGCCCGAACCGGACGGCCCGACGATCGCCACCGTGCTACCCGCCGCGGCCTCGATATCGACACCGCGCAACACCGTTGTCCCGCCGAGGGTCTGGTGAATCTCCCTGGCTTCCAACGACACCGATGTACGTCCCGCGGGCTCGGTCATGTCATTTCCTGGCCGAAGGTGGACTTCAGCATGTCGGGCGTCTCTTCGGGATCGACGGTCGTACGGCCGCGCCGCAGCCGTCCGTCGATGTAGTTCACCAAATGCGTTAACGGAACCGTCAATATCAGGTAGAAGGCGCCGGCGGCCACCAGTGGCGACAGGTTGCCGGTCTGCGCGTTCAGGTCCCGGCCCACCTGAAACAGCTCACGCTGGTTGGCGACCAGGCCCAGGAAGTACACCAGCGCCGAGGCCTTCAGCAACGCGATGAACTGGTTGACCAATGCCGGCAGCACCCGGCGGATGCCCTGCGGCACCACCACCAGACGCATCGCGGCCGAATAGCTGAAGCCGAGCGCGCGGGAGGCCTCCAGCTGGCCGGGATCCACGCTCTGGATTCCCGACCTCAGGATCTCGCCGACGTAGGCGGCGGCCATCAGGCCCAGGGCGGCGATGCCCAGCGGGTAGGGATCGTTGTTGGTCAGCCCGGCCACCAATGGCCCCACGCCCAAGCCGATGATCAGGATGATCACCACCTCGGGCAGACCGCGGAAGAAGTCGGTGTAGACCCGCGCCGGCCAGCGCAGCCAGCGGGAATGGGAGATTCCCGCCATGGCGAGCGCCATCCCGAGCACCATCCCGAGCACGCTGGCGCTGCCGGTCAGGATCAACGTGTTCGGCAGCCCGGTCTTGAACAGTGTCGGGATGGCCTGCCGGTACATGTCCCAATCGAAGAAGGAGTCGCGCAGCTGGGCCAGCGTGGACTTTGGTGCGACCGGGCCCGTCGGCTTGCGGTGATGGTTGGAGGCGATTGCGGCGAAGTCCGGCAGGATCGGGCCGGGCGCGGCGCGCGACCCCGGTTTCCAGCCGGGCGGCAGGGACCGCGGGATCCATTCGGTGTACAGCTTCACCCAGGTGCCGTCGGCGATCACGGCGTCCAGGGCGGAGTTCAGGGCGTCGACCAGGGGTTGGTTCTCCTTGGCGACCGCGAACGCCACAAAGGCACCCGGGCTGAACGTGTTGGCCACGATCGCCGCCGGGTCGCCCGCCCGCATCACGGTCTGTGCCTGCAGCGACGGCGCCACCCACGCGTCGAGTTGGCGGGCCTTGAGGCTGGCGTAGACGGTCGCGAAGTCGGGGTATTTCACCGGCTGCAATTGCAGGGTGTCCACAACGTAGGACTCCTCGACGGTGCCCTGCACGACGCCGATGCGCTGCCCCTCGGCCAGGTCGCTGAACTTCTTGATCGGCGAGCCCGGCGGCACCACCAGCGCGTAGTAGCCGAAGTCGTATCCGTTGGTGAAGGCGACGGTGTGCCGGCGCGCCTCGGTGGCCTTGACGGACGCCGAACCGACGTCGAAACGCCGCGACGCCACCTGCGCCAGCAGCCCGGCGAAGTTGGTGCCGACGAAGCGGACCTGAAGGCCCAGTTTCTTGGCCATGGCACGCAGCAACTGGTTGTCGAACCCGCTGAATCGTCCAGTCGGGTTAATGCAGGTGTTGGGCGGCGCGTCCGAGAGCGTGCCCACGGTCAGGACACCCGGCGTGCCGAGGCCGAGCGCATTGACATCCACCGAGCTCAGCGGTTCGACATTGGGCGTGGTGTTCGGGTCGTCGCGGGCCGCCGCGTCGTTTTCGATCAGGTCCTTGGGCAGGGTCGTCGCGGTTTCCAGCCCGGGCGGCGCGCATTGGTTGCGGTCGGCGGACGCAGGCGCGGCCAGCGCGCCCGACGTGAGGGCGCACACGAGCAGGATCGTGGCCGCCATCGAAAGCAGTCTCGCGCCGCGATTCGTTCGCCGGTCCATGCACACACCCATCACCGCCACCGTAGCGATTGACGGCGGGCGCGAATCGTTCAGAGCGCGATCGACGGCTCGCCGCGCGTCGATTCGACCCCGGCGAGCACCCGAAGTGGCCCGGGGACTTCGGGTGCCGCGAACACCCTGCGCCGGCACAGTTCGGCCAGCATCGTCTGGGCCATCAGGTAGGACCGGCCGACGCACGCTACCCGCGCGGCTTCCGGGTCGTGCCGGTGGATGGCCGCGTTCTCGTCCTCGTAGAACGGCAACATGTCGTCCCGGTTGACCTGGTAGGTCGTCCAGAACACCCGGGGGATGAGGTTCTGCGAGGCGCGGATGGTGGCGTGCAGCCGCGGCCCGGCGTATTCGTCGTTGATGGTCCGCCGGTATTCCCTGGCGACCTCGGTGAACGCCCGCGACTCCTTCGCCAGGCGCAGCGCCCGCATCAGGGCGTCAAGCTGCCCCAGGATCCGCGGCGTGGGGTTGGTGGCCGCCCGGGCCGCGGCGATGCCGTTCAGCAGGCCGTCGAGTTCGTGGTGTTCGAGGACGGTGGCCTCGTCGAACCGTTCTACGAACGCGCCCCGGTGATAGCGGGTCGAGACGATGCCGTCGTGCTCGAGTTGGACCAGCGCCTCTTGAATCGGGACGCGGCTCACTCCCAAGCCGTGCGCGATCTCATTGCGGTCGACGCGGTCGCCGCTGCGCAGCTTGCCCGTAAGCACCAGGTTGAGGATGTGCGAAACAACCTGATCCTTTTCTTTCACCCCGTATTTCTTCGGCATCGGTCTCTCGTCGCCTCTTTCTCACCCCAAACCCGCGCAACCCCTTGCAACCTCGGAGTCAGCGCGGAAAGTTTCTCACGACTCGGCGTGCTCATTCAGGCGTTTGGCAGATGAAGCTGAAGGTAATTCGGGCGCTCAGCGGCTGTCGCGCCAACGACACAGCGCCTCGGCGGCGGTCAGGTCGTGATCCGGGCCGTTGACACCGACGGTCAGCAGCGTCACGCCGAGCCCGGTGAGACCCTCGGCGTTGGCGATCAGCGCGTCGGTTCCCTCGCCGCGTCGGACGCCGGTGTTGTCCTCTACGCCGGCCGATCGTTCGATGGCGGCCGGGTCCCGCCCGACGGCGGCGCAGTGCTCGTCCAGAATGGCCGCCGCGTCCGGGTAGGTCTCGACCGTGGTGAAGCCGTGCCAGATGTCGCCGTACTCGGCGACCAGCCGCAGCGTCTTGCGGGGGCCCTTGCCGCCGATCAGCACCGGAATGTCGCGGGTGGGCGGCGGGTTGAGCTTGGCCAGGCGCGACTTGATCCGCGGCAGGGCGGCCGCCAGTTCGTCCAGGCGGCCGCCGGCGGTGCCGAACTCGTAGCCGTACTCCTCGTAGTCCCTGTCTTTCCAGCCCGAGCCGATCCCCAGAATCAGCCGCCCGTCGGAGATGTGGTCGACGGTGCGGGCCATGTCGGCCAGCAGCTCGGGGTTGCGGTAGGAGTTGCACGTCACCAGGGCGCCGATCTCGATGCGCGACGTCTGCTCGGCCCAGGCCGCCAGCACGGTCCAGCACTCGAAGTGCGGGCCGTCGGGATCTCCGTAGAGCGGGAAGAAGTGATCCCAGGTGAAAGCGATGTCGACGCCGAGGTCTTCGCAGCGGCGGACGGCGTCGCGGATACTGCCGTAGTGCGGGGCGTGCTGAGGTTGCAGTTGCACGCCGATCCGGACGGGCCTCATGCGGCCAGCACCCCCTTCAACAGCTCGATCAGGGCGCGGGGCTGATCGCTTTGCACCGAGTGCCCCGAGTTTTCGACGATGTGTGCGCCGCGGAATTGCGTTGCGCGTCTGGCGAGTTCGTCCGCATCGTCGTCGGTGACGAAGCCGGACGACCCGCCGCGGATGAGGGTGACGGGCGCCGACAGCCGGTCGACGTCGTCCCACAGGCCGGTGAAGTCGGGGAAGGTGCGGATGGCGTCGTAGCGCCAGGTCCAGTTGCCGTTGTCGAGCCGACGGGAGTTGTGGAACACGCCGCGGCGCAGCGCCTTGACCTCGCGGTGCGGCGCCGCGGCCACGGTCAGGTCCAGCATCGCCTGGAAGGTGGGGAACTCCCGCTCGCCGTGCATCAACGCCACCGTGCCCTGCTGCTCCTTGGTGAGCTCGGCGTGCCGCTGCAGCGCCGACGGGGTGACGTCGATCAGGACGAGTTCGCCCACCAGGTCCGGCGCCTCGGCGGCCAGCCGAATCGCCGTCAGTCCGCCCAGCGACATGCCCACGACGAGGTCGGCGCCCGACGCGAGGTCCCGGACCAGGGGCGCCAACGCGGCCGCGTTGTGCTTGGGGGAGTAGTCACCGTCCTCGCGCCAGGCCGAGTGGCCGTGGCCCGGCAGGTCGACGGCCAGGGCGGACTCACCGAGGCCGACGATCACCGTGTCCCAGGTGTGCGCGTTCTGCCCGCCGCCGTGCAGAAACACGATCCGCGGCGCCTCGCCCCAGCGCAGCGCGCTGATCTTCGCTTCGCCCTCACCCGCCTCGACCCGCTGCACGTCGGGCAGTGGGCCCGTCACGCCGGCCTGTTCGGCGTTCTCCGAGAGCAGCGAGAATTCGGAGAGTCCGGTCAGTTCGTCTTCGTGGATCTCAGTCACGATCTTCGACATTACGACTAACGGGTCCGACAGATAGCCTTGGCCGCTTGGACGGCTTGGCCGCTTGGCGGTGAGGGTCCTCAAATTGTTTGCTTAAGCGGTGTCTTGCCGCGCCTTTGGGGCCGCTCGCGGCCGATCGCCGGCCTTATAGGGCCGCATACCGCCGCCGGATGCCGTGGAATCGCTCCCACATCGCGGCGGTGCGGTCGGCCGGGCTTACCGTGGCGGTGTCCGCGGGCAGGGTCCGGCCCAGCTCGTCGTGGAGGACGACGCGGGTGTGCAGGGCGGCGGGTTGACCCTCGAGCATGTGGCGATAGGTCAGGTTGCCGCGCTCGAAGCCCTGCGTGTCCAGCCAGTTGTGGACGCCGGGATCCCGGTGCGCCATGACCAGGCGGATGCGGCCGTCGCGGTCGACCCTGGTGCGGCTCGGCGTGTAGCTCACCGGCCGGTAGAGGTAGTCCATGCTGGTGAAGAAGGCGCCCATGTTGGTGAACATCCACAACCCGTCGTGGGCGTCGAACTCGACGATCAGCGCCTCGTCGGGCCGCAGCTCCCAGTACATGTTGGTGGCGGCCCGGCCGCGCTTGCCGTCCGCCGCGGTGGTGCCGACCTGGGGGAAAGTGTTGGGATGGTCGGCGTCGACGCCGCCGTAGGTGAACGGGAACTCCGGCCAATCCGCCATCAGGCCGGTGACGAAGTCACCCGCCCAGCCGATCGCCTCGATCATGGCGCCGGGGGTGGGCAGCGGCCTGGGGGAGGCCATGTCGACACGTTCGATGCGCAGCCGGGCGGGCGTCTCGTCCCAGCGGTCAAAGCCCTGTCGGATGAACAGCTTTCGCGAGCCCGCGGTGGTGGGCAGCCAGTTCGGTCCGCCTTCGGGTCCGCCTTCGGGTCCGCCTTCGGGGCCGCCAATGTAGAGCTCGAATTCGCCGTCGTCGGTGGTGGCGAGTTGATGGCCGAAGACGTTTGCCTCCGGGGTATCGCCGAACGGCTCGTGCAGCACTCCCGGCCCGGGTTGCCGTGGCCCTTGGACCGTGACGTTGAGGAACCGCGCGGTGCCGCGCGTGCCGGTCAACCGGTACGTCGAATTCCCGTCGATCCACGCCTGCTGATAGGTGAAATCGGCGCAGTCGCCGCCTAGCTTGCGGGTCGGACCGCAGAACGAGTGCAGCGCCGGATAGCGGGCGTCGCGGGTCTCGAGCGCCAGATCGAAAGCCTGGCCCAGGTTTTGGGTGAGGAAGCGGAACCCGTCGACGCGCTGCGGACCCGAGGTGGCGTTGGCGTCCTTGAAGACCTGCTCGCCCGCGCGCTGAAGTTGCGCGCAGAATTCGCTCCATGCCGACCGCAGGGCCGCGTCGTCGGGGCCGTCACCGTATGCCATCGTCAGGCGCCCGATCTGTCGAGCATGGCGCCGACGACATCACATGCGCGACGGGCGGATTCCAGCCGGCCCTCGGTTTCGATGCGGGGACCGATCAGTTCCAGGTCGAATCCGTGCGCATAGCCGCCGGCGAGGGCTTGGCCGACGAACGCTTCGAGGGGGATCGCGCCGTCCCCGGGTACCGCCCTGCCCGGCAGCGCGCGGTCGCCCAGCACGTAGTCGCTCAACTGGATGAGCAGGGTCCGCGGTAGGGCGCGCCGCACCAGCGCCTCGAAATCGCCTTCGGCCCAACAGTGGAACACGTCGATACAGATGCCCAGCCCGCTCATCTCGGACAGCGCGATGGTGTCCCGCAGCGTGTGGGCGATGTGGATATCGGCGTACAGGCTGGAGGCGTTCTCGATCGCCAGCCCGACGCCCGCCCGGTTGGCGTGCTCCACGCAGGGGGCGATCATCGCGCAGAACCGTTCGGCGGCCCGTGCCCAGGTCAGCGTCCCACGCCCGCCGGTGAGCAGGTAGACGGTGCGCGCTTGAACCCCGGCCGCGGCGTCGATCACCGTGCACAGCGCCTGCCGCGCGGCCTGTGGTTCGGTATCCAGCCGTCCGCCCGCGAACAGGTGAAACACCGCCTCGACGGCATAGTTGTTGCGCCGCAACGCGAATGACGGGTCGAGCAACCGGCTGTCCAGGATGCTCAACCGCGCCACGCCGAGCGCGGCCCAGTAGTTCTCGAGTTCGGTGGGCTTCGCGCCGTGGAAGGTGACGTCGTGTACTGACAGGCGGGGGTGGGTCACGCGCGGTTCTCGATCTCGACGCCGAATCGTTCACGGAACGGCCGGAATTCGGAGTGCAGCGCGCCGAGGTCTTCGCCGATGTCGGTCAGCAGCCGGGTGGAGTAGGTGAACTTGCCGTAGCGGTCGGGCCGGTTGTCGACGAGGTATCCGCGCATGGCCGACTCGGCTTCCGGTGTCAGCGTGCGGCCGCGGAACGCATAGTAACGCCGTACGGTGGCGATGGCGTCGGCGGTGAAATCGGTGTAGCGGACGTGCAGGATGCGCGGATCGTCCACGAGTGGGTTGTTCATCGTGTTGGCGATGCTGGCCCGCGTCATCTCGAGGTGCTTCTTCGCCTCGACGCGCAGGTCTACGGGTCCGACGATGCCGTCCATGATGTCGGCCATCATCATCGTGCGCGACGCGGCGACCTGTACCGGATCGCGGTGCAGCCACATCAGCACGGCATCGGGGTAGGTGTGGAACAGTTCGGCGAGCCGAAAGCCGTGAAAGCCCTTCAAAACCCAGTGTTTTCGTGGTCGCCGGTATTGCAGCTGCTGCAGCATCGCCTTGTGCAGCCGATACTGGGCCGCCGCGTCGGTGGCCAGCCCACCGACCAGCGACTGCATCGGCACCCGCCACCAGGCGGTCGGGGTCATGACCCGAAAGTCGAACGCCCACGTGCGCTCGTCTTCGGGCAGGCCGTCGCCGAGCATGTCGTTATAGGGATGACTGTGCAGCCATTTCGGTAGCTTCGCGTTGATTTCCCGCCAGTCGGCGTCGGCGCGTTCGCGCCGCGGGTCGTCTGGGCCGGCGACGCCCGGGGGCGGCGACGGGTACATCACCTCCCAGAACCGCAGCGCCCGCGCGTGCGGATCGACCGACATCAACGCGTGCATCAGCGTGGTGCCGGAACGGGGTTCGCCGGTGACGAACATCGGTGCCACAATCGCCTCGTCGGCGATCGGGTACCGGTTGCGGTCCTCGATGAACTCGAGGCGAGAGGTCAGCAGCCAGAGGCACACTTGCGCCGCTTCGGCGTTGCCCGTCGTATCCATCCCTATGCCGTTCAGGTGCTCGACGGCAACGCTGAAGCGCTGCGGCAGTGTGGGATCGCCGTAGTCGTTTGCCCCGGTTGCGGTTTCCGCGGCGCGTAGCAGTGCGGCGGCGTCCAGGCGCGCGGTCACGGTGCGCCCCGGCACAGCCGCAGCAGTTCGTCTTCGGCCTCCCGGACGTTGGCGGCCGAGGATTCGGCGTACCGCAGGCCGGCCATGGCTCCGTAGTCAAGGATCTTGGGCACGCGCAGACCGGCGTCCACATAGGTCTTGACGACCTTGGCGACTTCCGCGGGCGTTCCGTGCGGCACCACTGCGAGGATCATTTCAGGTTCCACCTTGTCGAGGAACGTGCGGATCCTTTCGCGGGTCAGCGTGGCCGGGTCGATGTCCTGGAATCCGCGCCAGCCCTCGCCCATCGGGTGGTCAAAACCGAAGTCGCGCAACGTCTCCGCCGAAACCTGCAGCAGAAACGCCTTGACCAGGGGAGCCCGCAGGATGTCGGCGAGCGCCGCTTCGTCCCGCCCGATCAGACACACCTGGATGAAGCACGGAGTGATCGCCGCCGGGTCGCGGCCGGCGCGGTCGGCGGAAGCCCTTACGGCGGCGAGCATCTCGGCGTACTGCTCGGGAGTCCAGGCGCCGGCCGGCCACCATCCGTCGGCGTGGCGGCCCGCGATGCCGAGCATCCGTGGCCCGCTGCCGCCGATCCAGATTTGCGGGGCCCGGCCCTCGTAGGCCTCGGTATCCAACCGCGCGTGCCGCAGCGCATAGAACCGGCCCTCGAAGTCGACCGGGCCGTCGCTCGCCCACAGCAGGCGGATCACCGTAAGCGCCTCTTCGAAACGGCTGACCGCCCGCGCGAAGTCGAACCCGTACGGCACGGTGTTCTCGCTCTCGCCGCTGCCCAGGCCCAGGATGAAGCGGCCTTTGGCGAGGTGGTCGATGGTCAGCGCCGTTTGGGCCAGCATGCAGGGATGCCGGCGCACGGTGTCGACGACGGCGCTGACGATCGGGACGTTTCGGGTCAGCACCGCGGCCGCCGATGCGACCGCCAGGCCGTCGAGGTGACGGTGCGGCGAGGGCGAGGCGGCGGCCAGATCCGTGAACTCGGGAGTCCAGATCGAGTCCGGCCAGAAGCTGACCAGGTGATCGGGAAGCCAGATCGAGTGGTAGCGCCCGTCGTCCAACTCCGCGAGCCGGGACAGGTCGAGCGGAAGCGTGGTGCGCAGGAATGCGGCAGGCTGAACTTCCATCAAGGGGCCATGCTAAGCGACTGCACAGCATGGCGTCGACGGTTTGACGCCCCCCGATGCCCCTATGCGTCGGCGATGAATTCCTCGAGCTGGGCGCGCGCGATGTCGTCGGCCAGCTGCTCGGGCGGGCTCTTCATCAGGTACGCCGACGCCGGAAGCACCGGGCCGCCGATCCCGCGGTCCTTGGCGATCTTGGCCGCTCGGACCGCATCGATGATGATGCCCGCGGAGTTCGGCGAGTCCCACACCTCGAGCTTGTACTCCAGGTTCAGCGGCACGTCACCGAAGGCGCGGCCCTCCAGGCGCACGTAGGCCCACTTGCGGTCGTCGAGCCACGCGACGTGGTCGGACGGCCCGATGTGGACGTTCTTGTCCTCGACCTTGCCGGCGAGCGAGCCGGTGAGGTTGGACGTGACGGCCTGGGTCTTGGAGACCTTCTTGGACTCCAGGCGCTCCCGCTCGAGCATGTTCTTGAAGTCCATGTTGCCGCCGACGTTCAGCTGGTAGGTGCGGTCCAGCGTGACACCGCGGTCCTCGAACAGCTTGGCCATCACGCGGTGGGTGATGGTCGCGCCCACTTGGCTCTTGATGTCGTCGCCGATGATCGGCACGCCCGCGTCCTTGAACTTCTTCGCCCACACCGGGTCCGAGGCGATGAACACCGGCAGCGCGTTGACGAACGCCACCCCGGCGTCGATGGCGCACTGCGCGTAGAACTTGTCGGCCTCCTCGGAACCCACCGGCAGGTAGGACACCAGTACGTCGACCTTGTTGTCCTTGAGGACCTTCACGACGTCCACGGGCTCGTCATCGGACAGCTCGATCGTGTCGGCGTAGTACTTGCCGATGCCGTCGAGCGTCGGGCCCCGCTGCACGACCACGTTGGTCGGCGGCACGTCGGCGATCTTGATGGTGTTGTTCTCCGAGGCGTAGATCGCGTCGGAAAGGTCGAAGCCGACCTTCTTGGCGTCCACGTCGAAGGCGGCCACGAACTTGACGTCGCGGACGTGGTACGGGCCGAACCGCACGTGCATCAGACCCGGGACCATCGAGGTGTCGTCGGCGTTGTAGTAGTACTCCACGCCCTGCACCAGCGAGGATGCGCAGTTGCCGACGCCGACAATGGCGACTCGTACCTCTGTAGACGCCTGCGTTGCGTTGGACTCACTCATGGGGCGCTTCTCCTAACTAGTAACTCTGGGGTGTTCGGTTCGTGCGGGGGATTCACGTCTGCTCGGACAAGCCGGGCGCGGCCCGCTCGGCGGCGATGAGCTCGTTGAGCCACTTGACTTCACGCTCGCTGGACTCGAGACCGAGTTGGTGCAGCTGACGGGTGTACCGGTCGAACGAGCTGCTGGCGCGCGCCACTGCATCGCGCAGACCTTCGCGGCGCTCCTCGACCTGGCGGCGGCGGCCCTCCAGGATGCGCATCCGCGCCTCGGCGGGGGTGCGGTTGAAGAATGCCAGGTGGACGCCGAAGCCGTCGTCGGTGTAGTTGTGCGGGCCGGTGTCGGCCACCAACTCGGCGAAACGCCGCCGGCCTTCCTCGGTGAGCTGGTAGACCCGCCGCGCCCGCCGGACCGGGGTGCCGGCCGGGGCCGCGTTCTCGGCGATCAGGCCGTCGGCCTGCATGCGGCGCAGCGCGGGATAAAGCGAACCGTAGGAGAACGCCCGGAAGGCGCCCAGTAAACCGGTGAGCCGCTTGCGCAGCTCGTACCCGTGCATGGGGGATTCGATCAGGAGGCCCAGGATGGCGAGCTCCAGCATCGAGCCACCTCCTTTGCCCGGGTAGTTGCACTACTGGTTACTTCGTTCGTTACGAAGATACGACGCGTCGTGCAATCGTATCGTTTCGATATATTAGCGACAACACCACCGGCCGTTTGTGCGGTGTTGGTCACACGGGCGCCGAGCGGCCACCTAACCGACCCGGCTTAGCCGACCCGCTTGACGGTGCCGTCACCTGCGAAATCGATCGAGCCGGTCGGGAAATCGCTGGATACGTGCACCGACAGGGTCAGCGCCTCGGGCTGCAGCGGATCCTGGGCGGGTTCGATGATCAGATACTCGCCTTTGACGTCGGCGGGTTTCAGGTGCAGCGTCTCCGCGGCGCCTCGCATGATGCCCACCGCCTTGGTGACGTCGAATTTGCCCAGGTCGATCGGCATCGCGGGGTCGAAGCTGTTCTTGGCCGACGCCCGCGGGTCGCCCCAACCCCCGCGGTAGTCGTAGGTCAGCTTGCGGCGGCCGTCACCAGGGTCGACGCGGTCGTAGACCGCGTACGTCGGGTAGATCACCATCCGGTAGCCGAGGGTGTCGCCGAACCTCTTGCGGGTTTGCTCCAGCAGGCCGGTGAGCCCGCCGAGCGAATGCAGCTGGGTGGGCGGGGTCAGTACCAGCGGCGCGATCCCGTCCGGCTTTGCCCCGGGGTCGGTGGTGAAGTCCAGCGGCGAACCGCTATTGCCGTACAGGCCCCAGCCGATGAACACGCCCAGCAGCACCGAGGCGCCCAGCACGGCCACGGCCCGCCACCGATTCGATAGCCGCGCTCGGGAGTTACCCAACCGGACGGGCGCCGCGCCGGTCTGCAGGTCCGACACCAGCTGCTTCAAGTCACCAAGCGTGACGGCGTTGGTGGCCCGGCTGATGCGCTCGCGATGCTCTTCCCCGGAAAGCTGTCCGTCGGCCAGCGCATCGTCCAGCAGCGTGAAGGTCTCCTGCCGGTCGGTGTCCTTCGCCCGGGTCGCCGTCGTCAGCCCGCCGCCCAAAGGTGCCCCGAGCCATTTCGCCACGCGGTCGATCGTAGGAGTACGGGCCCGGCGTCCGCACGGAATGTGATCAGCGAATACCGCCGGTCGGGCGGCAAACCGGGAGGACTACCGCGTTGGTTGCCTAACGGCGCCGCAGTCGGGGACGTACTCTGGTCAGCGTGCGACTGCAGCGACAGGTGGTGGACTACGCGCTCCGGCGGCGCTCACTGCTGGCGGAGGTGTACTCGGGACGCACCGGCGTCTCGGAGGTGTGCGACGCGAACCCGTATCTGCTGCGCGCCGCGAAGTTTCACGGGAAACCAAGCCAGGTGATGTGCCCGATCTGCCGAAAGGAACAGCTCACGCTGGTGTCGTGGGTCTTCGGCGAGCACTTGGGTGCGGTATCGGGTTCGGCGCGCACCGCCGAGGAACTGGTCCTGCTGGCGACGCGTTTCTCGGAGTTCGCCGTCCACGTGGTGGAGGTATGCCGGACCTGCAGCTGGAATCACCTGGTCAAGTCGTATGTGCTCGGTGCGGCGCGGCAGGCGCCTCCGCCTCGGGGCACGCGCGGCACGCGGACGGCGCGCAACGGCGCCCGCACCGCCAGTGAATAGCGGAGGGGGCCGCGATCAGTCCAGTGACGACCCGAAGGGGGCACCGGCTGAGCGTGTGGGTAAGCATGCGAGTCCCGACGAGCCCGACGAGGCGCGGCGAGACTCTTTGGGCTCCGGCGCGCGCCGAGAGGTTCCGCCCGACGACCGATTGACCTCGGTGATTCCGGCCGTCACCGACGACCGCGCGCACCGCCGTGCGGACCCCATCGAGGAGGTGAAGGCCGCTCTGGACCGTCCGGAGGCGGCACCGCGGCACAGCACGCTGTCGCAGCCGGTGGCCTCCGCGCAGGGAGATACGGGCCCGCAGCGCGATCCGCTCGACGAGGTGAAAGCCGCCCTGGACGAACGTGCGGCCGCGCGCCGCTCGGGTGCTGGACGCCGCCCGCCCGGCGGGCCCCCGCCCCCGCCCGGATCGTCCCAAGGTCTTGGCGGGCGCGGCGACGCACCGCACGGACCGGCCTTGGCCTGGCTTCAGCAGCTGCGCCGGCGGATCAATTGGCGCTGGGTGCGACGTGCGGTCGTGCTCGCCGCCGTGGTGATGTTCCTGTTGCCGATCGTCACCTTCGCGATGGCCTACTTCATCGTCGACATTCCCAAGCCGGGCGACATCCGTACCAACCAGGTCTCCACGATCCTGGCCAGCGACGGTTCGGAGATCGCCAAGATCATTCCGCCTGAAGGCAATCGGGTGGATGTCAACATCAGCCAGGTGCCGGTACACGTGCGCCAGGCCGTCATCGCGGCCGAGGACCGCAACTTCTACTCCAACCCCGGGTTCGATTTCGGCGGCTTCGCGCGCGCGATCAACAACAACCTGTTCGGCAGCGGCGACCTGCAGGGCGGGTCGACGATCACCCAGCAATATGTCAAGAACGCGCTGGTGGGTTCCGCGCAGCACGGTTGGGCCGGCCTGATGCGCAAGGCCAAGGAACTGGTGATCGCCACCAAGATGTCGGGGGAGTGGTCGAAAGACGAGGTGCTGCAGGCCTATCTGAACATCATCTACTTCGGTCGGGGCGCCTACGGGATCTCGGCGGCCACCAAGGCCTACTTCAACAAGCCCGTCGAGCAACTGACCGTCTCCGAAGGGGCCTTGCTGGCGGCGTTGATCCGACGGCCGTCGACGCTGGACCCGGCCGTCGATCCGAAGGGCGCCAATGCGCGCTGGAACTGGGTGCTCGACGGGATGGTGGAGACCAAGGCGCTGTCGGCGAGTGACCGGGCGGCGCAGGTGTTTCCGGCGACGGTGCCGCCCGATCAGGCCCGCGCCCAGTTCCAGACCACCGGCCCCAACGGGCTCATCGAGCGCCAGGTGACCCGGGAGCTCATGGAGCTGTTCAACATCAACGAGCAGCGGTTGAACACCCAGGGTCTGCAGGTCACCACCACGATCGATCCGAAGGCACAGCAGGCCGCGGAGAAGGCGGTGTCGAAGTACCTCGAGGGTCAGGACCCCGACATGCGGGCCGCCGTGGTGTCGATCGACCCCCACAACGGCGCGATACGCGCCTACTACGGCGGTTCGGACGCCAACGGATTCGACTTCGCCCAGGCCGGACTGCAGACGGGTTCGTCGTTCAAGGTGTTCGCTCTGGTCGCCGCGCTCGAGCAGGGGATCGGCCTGGGCTATCAGGTTGACAGCTCGCCGCTCACCGTCGACGGCGTCAAGATCACCAACGTGGACGGCGAAAGCTGCGGCACCTGCAACATCGCCGAGGCGCTCAAGCAGTCGTTGAACACCTCCTACTACCGCCTGATGCTGAAGCTGAAGAATGGTCCGCAGGCCGTCGCGGAAGCCGCGCACCAGGCCGGCGTCGCCACCAGCTTCCCCGGGGTCGACCACACCCTCTCCGAGGACGGCAAGGGCGGACCCCCCAACAACGGAATCGTGTTGGGTCAGTATCAGACCCGTGTGGTGGACATGGCGTCGGCGTACGCCACCTTGGCCGCGTCCGGCAGCTACCACAAGCCGCACCTCGTGCAGAAGGTGGTCAACGCCGAAGGCCAGGTGCTCTTCGACGCCGGCGGCGCGGACAATGGTGACCAGCGCATCCCGAAGGCGGTGGCGGACAACGTCACCGCCGCCATGCAGCCGATCGCCGGCTACTCGCGCGGCCACAACCTGGCCGGCGGCCGGGCGTCGGCCGCCAAGACCGGTACCACGCAGTTGGGCGACACCAAGTCGAACAAGGACGCCTGGATGGTCGGCTACACGCCGTCGCTGTCGACGGCGGTCTGGGTGGGCACGGTCAAGGGCGACCAGCCGCTGGTAACCGCCTCGGGCGGTTCGGTTTACGGCTCGGGCCTGCCGTCGGACATCTGGAAGGCGACCATGGACGGGGCGCTGAAGGGAACCTCCAACGAGACCTTCCCAAAGCCCACCGCAATCGGCGGGTATGCGGGTGTGCCGGCCGCGCCGCCGCCCCCGCCGCCGGTGGCGCCACCCTCGGAGACCGTGATTCAGCCGACCGTCGAAGTGGCGCCCGGCATCACCATCCCGGTGGGTCCGCCCACGACGATCACCGTTGCGCCGCCACCGCCGGCGGCGCCGCCCCCCGGCCCGCCAGCCGTCCTGCCGCCACCGTGACCGACGCTCACCAGCACAGCGCCACCATCTCTCCGCGGCCGCTGGCCGCGGATCGTCGTAGTGTCGACAATCGCGATTGCCCCAGCCGCACCGACTCTTTGGGCGCCGCGTTCGCGGATGTCATCGGCGGACCCATCGGTCGGCACGCGCTGATCGGCCGCACCCGCGTGATGACCCCGCTGCGGGTGATGTTCGCCATCGCGCTGGTTTTCCTGGCGCTCGGCTGGTCGACGAAGGCGGCGTGCCTGCAGAGCACGGGCACCGGTCCGGGCGACGAGCGGGTCGCCATCTGGAACAACCAGCGCGCCTATTACGAGCTGTGCTACTCCGACACGGTGCCGCTGTACGGCGCAGAGTTGTTGAACCAGGGCAAGTTTCCGTACAAGTCGAGTTGGATCGAGACCGACGGCAGCGGCGCGGCCCAGACCCGCTACGACGGCAAGCCCGCCGTGCGCTACATGGAGTATCCGGTGCTGACCGGGGTCTACCAGTACCTGTCGATGGCGGTCGCGAAGACCTACACCGCGCTCAGCAAGGTCGTTCCGGTTCCCGTGATCGCCGAGGTGGTGGTGTTTTTCGACGTCGCCGCGTTCGGGCTGGCGCTGGCGTGGCTGGCGACGGTATGGGCGACTTCGGGTTTGGCCGGCCGCCGGATCTGGGACGCGGGCCTGGTGGCGGCTTCACCGCTGGTGATCTTCCAGATCTTCACGAATTTCGACGCGCTGGCAACGGCTTTCGCGATGGGCGGGCTGCTGGCGTGGGCGCGGCGCAGGCCGGTGTTGGCCGGCGTACTGATCGGGCTGGGTGCCGCGGCCAAGCTCTATCCGCTGTTGTTCCTGGGGCCGATGCTGGTCCTGGCAATCCGTTCCGGGCGCCTGCGCGCCGTGGCCCGCACGGCCGCGTCGGCCGCGGTCACGTGGTTGCTGGTGAATCTGCCGGTGCTGGTGCTCTTTCCGCGGGGATGGTCGGAGTTCTTCCGGCTCAACACCCGTCGCGGCGACGATATGGACTCGCTGTACAACGTCGTGAAGTCGTTCACCGGCTGGCGCGGGTTCGATCCGGCGCTGGGGTTCTGGGAGCCGCCGATCGTGCTGAACGCGGTCGTCACCGCGTTATTCGCGCTGTCTTGTGCGGCAATCGCCTACATCGCGCTGACCGCGCCGCAGCGACCGCGGCTGGCGCAGCTGGCATTCCTGACGTTGGCCGCGTTCCTGCTTACCAATAAGGTGTGGAGTCCGCAGTTCTCGCTGTGGCTGGTGCCGCTGGCCGTGCTGGCCCTGCCGCATCGCCGAATCCTGCTGGCGTGGATGACGATCGACGCGCTGGTCTGGGTGCCGCGGATGTACTACCTGTACGGCAACCCCAACCGTTCGCTGCCGGAGCAGTGGTTCACCACGACGGTGCTGGTGCGCGACATCGCGGTGGTGGCGTTGTGCGCGTTGGTGATCCGGCAGATCTACCGGCCCGACGAGGATCTGGTCCGCTGGCACGGGCGGGTGGACGATCCCGTGGGCGGACCGTTCGATCGCGCCCCGGACGCACCGCCGGGTTGGCTGCCGCAGTGGCTGCGACCGGCGGGCCTGCGCCGGCCCGCCCCACCGCCGACCGAAGGCCCGGCCGCCACACCGACGGAGGACGAGGCCCCGGCCGGCGCAAGGAGCCCATGATGCAGGTCGCGATCCCGATCTTTCCGCAGTTCACCGCGCTGGACGCCGTGGGGCCCTATGAAGTGCTGCAACGTATTCCGTCGGTGGACGTGGTGTTCGTGGGCCACCAGCGCGGCGAATTGCGTACGGAGAACGGGATGCTCGGCGTCAGCTGCGACGCCACGTTCGACGAGATCGGTGCGCCCGACGTCGTCGTCGTCCCCGGCGGTATCGGGACCCGCCGGCTGATCCACGACGAACGCATCCGGACCTGGCTGCAATCGGTGCACCCGCGGACCACGTTCACCACGTCGGTGTGCACGGGTGCGCTGTTGCTCGCGGCCGCGGGCCTGCTCGACGGCCTCACCGCGACCACCCATTGGCGGTCGGCGGAGCTGCTCAACGAGTTGGGTGCGCGCTACGTGCCGGACCGCGTCGTGGAACACCTGCCGAAGCGGATCATCACCGCCGCGGGCGTATCCAGCGGCATCGACATGGCATTGCGTCTGGTCGAGCTGCTGGTGGACACCGAAGCCGCGCAGGCCGCTCAGCTGCTCATCGAATACGACCCGCAGCCGCCGTTCGATGCGGGTTCGCCCGCCAAGGCCGACGCGGCGACGCGGGCCAGGGCCGAGGAATTCCTGCAGGCCAGGAAGTAATTTCGCGGCGGACCGGCGCGTCCGGTAACCTAGCGGGGTTGCCGACGCAGGCGACTCTCCTGCCACGGACGGACCGTGGCCGTACAGACCATAGGAGGTGGTGAGGTTTCCATGCGTCCATACGAAATCATGGTCATTCTTGACCCCACGCTCGACGAGCGCACAGTGTCCCCGTCGCTGGACACATTCCTCAACGTCGTCCGCAAGGACGGCGGGACCGTCGAAAAGGTCGACATCTGGGGTAAGCGCCGGCTGGCTTACGAGATCGCCAAGCACGCCGAGGGCATCTACGTCGTTGTCGACCTGAAGGCCGAGCCGGCGACGGTGTCCGAGCTCGACCGTCAACTCAGCCTCAACGAGTCGGTGCTGCGCACCAAGGTGATGCGCACCGACAAGCACTGACTGCCCGCTGTCGGCGCTAGTGCGTAATCTGTTCAAGGCTCAGCCGGGAACACACCCACCAGGAGGAAATCGTGGCTGGTGACACCACAATCACCGTCGTCGGAAACCTGACCGCTGACCCCGAGCTGCGGTTCACTCCGTCGGGTGCTGCCGTCGCCAACTTCACCGTGGCCTCCACGCCGCGGATCTACGACCGCCAGAGCGGGGAGTGGAAAGACGGCGAGGCGCTGTTCTTGCGCTGCAACATCTGGCGGGAGGCCGCCGAGAATGTGGCCGAAAGCCTGACCCGCGGTGCCCGGGTGATCGT
This sequence comes from Mycobacterium sp. NGS68, assembly GCF_059812195.1. NCBI lineage: Bacteria > Bacillati > Actinomycetota > Actinomycetes > Mycobacteriales > Mycobacteriaceae > Mycobacterium > Mycobacterium sp. NGS68. The sequence goes on from NZ_JCALCE010000001.1 coordinate 309,666, forward strand.
CACCGGCCGGCTCAAGCAGCGCTCCTTCGAGACCCGCGAGGGCGAGAAGCGGACGGTCGTCGAGGTCGAGGTCGACGAGATCGGGCCTTCGCTGCGCTACGCCACCGCCAAGGTCAACAAGGCGAGTCGCAGCGGCGGCGGGGGCGGCGGCTTCGGTAGTGGCGGCGGCGGCGGTGGCGGTGGATCCCGTCAAGCGCCGCCGCAACAGAGCAGCGCACCGGCTGACGACCCCTGGGGCAGCGCCCCGGCGTCGGGCTCCTTCGGCGGCGGCGACGACGAACCGCCCTTCTGACATTCACGACACTTGTAGGAAACGGAAAGAAAGACAGACATGGCCAAGTCCAGTGGCAAACGGCGCCCGGCTCCGGAAAAGCCGGTCAAGGCGCGTAAGTGCGTCTTCTGCGCAAAGAAGGATCAATCGATCGACTACAAGGACACCGCGCTGCTGCGGACCTACATCAGTGAGCGCGGCAAGATCCGGGCACGCCGGGTCACCGGCAACTGCGTGCAGCACCAGCGGGACATCGCGATCGCGGTGAAGAACGCCCGTGAGGTTGCGCTGCTGCCCTTCACCTCGGCGTCGCGCTAACCGCCGAACGCCCAACGGAAAGTACGCAAAACGATGAAGCTGATTCTGACGGCTGACGTCGACCACCTGGGTTCGGTCGGCGACACGGTCGAAGTCAAGGACGGATACGGCCGCAACTTCCTGCTGCCGCGCGGGCTGGCGATCGTCGCCTCGCGCGGAGCGCAGAAGCAGGCCGATGACATCCGCCGTGCCCGCGAAACCAAGACGGTCCGGGACCGGGAGCACGCCAACGAGATCAAGGCCGCCATCGAGGCGCTGGGCTCGGTTTCGCTGCCGGTGAAGACCGCGGCCGACTCCGGCAAGCTGTTCGGCTCGGTGACCGCCGGCGACATCGTCGCCGCCATCAAGAAGGCGGGCGGGCCCAATCTGGACAAGCGCATCGTGCGACTGCCCAAGTCGCACATCAAGGCCGTCGGCACCCACCCGGTGTCGGTGCACCTGCACCCCGAAATCGACGTCGAGGTAGCCCTCGAGGTCGTCGCGGAAAGCTAACCCGCAGCACTTAAGCCCAACCCCGGCGGCAGCCAGCGCTTCGGTTGCCGCCGGGTTAACACGTGTTTGCGCTCCCCGCGGGCCGCTCGGGGCTGGCGAACCATTTCGCTTTGCTTACTTGACGGCTGCCGTAACCCGTGCTTAACGCACCGAAAATCTGGCGGAAAACCAACACGCCCGACGCGGTAACCTGGCCCGACACGCCGAAGAGATTGTTGTCCACACACTATGTGTGGCGTTGTACGGTCCTTATCAGCGGTGATGTCGTAACCCTCCGCATTGATCCACAGGTTTTCCACACCCCGCTTAACACAGGTGTCGTCGGATATGCACACGCGATGCACAGCTTCATGAACAGCGCCCACTTGGACTCCTCGCCAGCAACGTTTAGCGTCGTCCCGGCACGAGGCGACAACAGGTGTGGCCAACGATGCAAGAGCGCGGATGTCGGTGCGGGGGGCTTATGCTCCGAATGTCGGTGATCGAATGTATGTTCGGGCTTGATTGCGGAGGAGGTGAGCGCCTGTGGCGGTCGTTGACGATGTGTCGCACCCGGGTATGGATGCTCCGCCGCCCAGTGAAGACTTCGGCCGTCAGCCCCCTCAGGATCTCGCCGCCGAGCAGTCGGTGCTGGGCGGGATGCTGCTGAGCAAGGACGCGATCGCCGACGTGCTGGAGCGGCTGCGGCCCGGCGACTTCTACCGCCCGGCGCACCAGAACGTTTATGACGCCATCCTCGACCTCTACGGCCGCGGGGAACCGGCCGACGCGGTGACGGTGGCCGCGGAGCTGGACCGGCGCGGGATGCTGCGCCGGATCGGCGGTGCGCCCTACCTGCACACCCTGATCTCGACGGTGCCCACGGCCGCCAACGCGGGCTACTACGCGGGCATCGTGTCCGAGAAGGCGCTGCTGCGCCGGTTGGTCGAGGCCGGGACGCGGGTGGTGCAGTACGGCTACGCCGGCGCCGAGGGTGCCGACGTGGCCGAGGTGGTGGACCGCGCGCAGGCCGAAATCTACGACGTCGCCGACCGCCGGCTCTCCGAGGACTTCGTCCCGCTCGAGGACCTGCTGCAACCGACGATGGACGAGATCGACGCCATCGCCTCCAACGGCGGCATCGCGCGCGGCGTGCCGACGGGCTTCACGGAACTCGACGAGGTGACCAACGGCCTGCACCCCGGGCAGATGATCATCGTCGCCGCGCGTCCCGGTGTGGGGAAGGCGCTCGCGCTCGACACGCCGCTGCCAATGCCGGCCGGATGGACGACGATGGGCGACGTCAGCGTCGGGGATGAGTTGCTCAGCGCCGACGGACTGCCGACGCGCGTGGTGGCGGCGACCGAAGTTCTGCTGGGTCGCCCCTGCTTCGAGATCGAATTCTCCGACGGCACAACGATTGTCGCCGACGCGCAGCATCTGTGGCCGACCGTCGCTGGCGTCCGGACCTCGTCGCAGTTGCGTAGCGGCCTGGACGCCATCGCCCCGCCGGGGTCGGGTGGGCGTCATGTCGCGGTCATGACGCCGGTGCTGCAGATCGTTTCGGTGCGCCGAGTGCCCAGTGTGGCAGTGCGCTGTGTCGAGGTGGACAACGACGAGCACCTGTACCTGGCAGGCCGCGGGATGGTGCCGACGCACAACTCGACGCTGGGGCTGGACTTCATGCGGTCGTGCTCGATCAAGCACCGCATGGCAAGCGTCATCTTCTCGCTGGAGATGAGCAAGTCCGAGATCGTCATGCGGCTGTTGTCCGCCGAGGCGAAGATCAAGCTGGCCGACATGCGTTCGGGCCGGATGAGCGACGACGACTGGACCCGGCTGGCGCGGCGAATGAGCGAAATCAGCGAGGCGCCGCTGTATATCGACGATTCGCCCAACCTGACGATGATGGAGATCCGCGCCAAGGCGCGGCGGCTGCGGCAGAAGGCCAACCTGAAACTCGTCGTCGTCGACTATCTACAGCTGATGAGCTCAGGCAAGAAGCACGAGTCGCGACAGGTCGAGGTGTCGGAGTTCTCACGTCATCTCAAGCTGTTGGCCAAAGAGATCGAAGTTCCGGTGGTCGCGATCAGCCAGCTGAACCGTGGACCAGAGCAGCGCACCGACAAGAAGCCGATGCTGTCGGACCTTCGCGAGTCGGGATGTCTGACCGCCGCCACCCGAATCCTGCGCGCCGACACTGGCGCCGAGGTCACGTTCGGTGAGTTGATGCGCAGCGGCGAACGTCCCTTGGTGTGGTCGTTGGACGAGCGGCTACGCATGGTCGCACGCCCGATGACCAACGTGTTCCCGAGCGGCCACAAGGAGGTGTTCCGGCTGCGGCTGGCGTCCGGGCGTGAGGTGGAGGCGACCGGCAACCATCCCTTCATGAAGCTTGAGGGATGGACTCCGTTGGAGCAGTTGACGGTTGGCGATCGCATCGCGGCCCCCCGGCGAGTGCCCGAGCCCGTCGACACCCAGCGGATGCATGTCTCCGAGGTTATGTTGCTGGCACACATGATCGGCGACGGTTCGTGCGTGCAGCGTCAGCCGATCCGTTACGCGTCCATCGATGAGGCGAACCTCGTCGCGGTCGCGGTGTCGGCTGCGCACGCTGTGCGTGACGAGTACCCGGCGGCGCGGGTGACGACGCTGCGGATGCCGGCGCCGTACCGCCTGACCCACGGGCGGCGCAACCCGATCGCGGCATGGCTCGACGGTCTCGGGCTATTCGGGAAGCGCAGTTACGAGAAGTTCGTACCGGAAGCGGTTTTCCGCGCTCCCAATGACCAGGTGGCCTTGTTCCTGCGGCATCTGTGGGCGACCGATGGATCGGTCCGCTGGGACGATAAGGCGGGTCAGGGCCGGATCTACTACGCGTCGACCAGTCGCCGATTGGCTGATGATGTGGTCCAGCTGTTGCTCCGAGTCGGCGTATTCGCGAGGATCAAGCGCGCGTCAAAGCTCGGCTACCGCGATTGCTGGCACGTATGCATCTACGGGGCGGAGAACCAGGCCAGATTCCTGCGGCATGTCGGTGTCCACGGCGCAAGGGGAGTCGCGGCACAAGAGGTGTTGGCGCGTCTCGAAGGGATCGTACGAAACACCAATCAGGACACCGTGCCGAAAGAGGTGTGGGCGCGGGTCCGGGCGGTGTTGTCTGGCAAGCAGATAACGCACCGGCAGTTCGCTGCCGATATGGGCACCCAATTCTGTGGGTCCACGATGTGGAAGCACTCGCCCAGCCGGGCGAGGCTGCATCGTGCGGCGGCGTTGCTCGGAGATCATGACATTCATGCGCTGGCGACCAGCGACGTCTACTGGGACACGATCATCGAGATCGCGAGCCTTGGCGAGCAAGATGTCTACGATGGAACCGTAAGCGGCACACACAATTTCGTCGCAAACGGAATCGCGGTTCATAACTCGCTCGAACAAGATGCCGACATGGTCATCCTGCTGAACCGCCCGGACGCCTTCGAACGCGACGATCCGCGTGGGGGAGAAGCGGACTTCATTCTCGCCAAACACCGTAACGGCCCGACAAAGACCGTGACCGTCGCGCATCAACTGCACTTGTCGCGATTCACCAACATGGCGCGGTAAATCCTCAGCCACTGTCGAGATGCAACGAAGATTGTCACCACGGCGGGGCTGATGTTGGCCGCCGGTCAGCAAACAGGTGATGCCAAAAGAACCCGTCGTCGTGTCGTTCGCTGCCGCGGCGCTACGTGGACAGATCTGATGAAGCCACTGTCGATACCCGGATCGCGTTGTCTACCAATGGTTTCGGCAGATGTTCCTGTTCGAGCTGCAGTTCGCGACCATGTTCATGGTGGTAGGCGTTGAGCCGCTGATATAGAGCAGCTTCGGTATCGGTGAGTTCGACAGGCATTGTGTCTGTGGCCTGCTGGGTGGCGGTAGTGTGCCAGGCACTGCGATGGGCGTCGAGGACCGTCTCGTCCATCAGGATGCTGGACACCGGCAGCCCGGCCCGGCGCACCGACGCGAGTATCGAGATCCCGGCGCGGTCTATGTCGCCCCAATACACAAGTCGCTCGGCAGTGTGAATCCAGTTTAGCTGGGCCAAGATTGGTGCGGCCTTACCGAGGCCGCCGATCACCGCAACCTCGCCGAGATCGAGGTCGAGGGTTTGACCGGGAGCTTCGTTTTCTACAATGACGATGATCGCCGGCGCCAACACGGTGTCGTTGAGGATGGGGATGGTCGCGTGAAAGCGCCGCAACCCCGCGGCGTGGGCGCGTAGCTTCGGGCAGGCCAACGTCACTTGAAGGCGTGTCTGCTTGGCGTCAAGCCCCAGGCGAGCGATGAGTCGCGTCAGCGGATCAGCCCCCTCGGAGTCGGTGTAGCTGCCGAGCATCGCGCACAGCAGGGTCGCGTTCTGTTCGATCCATTTGCTGTGCACGCCGGGTATGCAGATCTGGCGAATCACGGTCGCATCGCCGGGCCCGACCGCAACGAGGTGGGTGACCACGGTGAGCGCGGTCGCCCACTCGGCGTCGTTGAGGCCAGCGATGGTCTTGCCAGACTTAAAAGGGATGTCGCTCAGCATATTCCACGCCACTTCCCGTGTGGCCAGGGCCTGTGCGAATCGGCCGGCCGCCAGCCCATACGAGGAAACGATGTCAGGGTCGGCGACCGAGAGCGCAGAGTCAAGGTCATCGATCACCCATGTGATGGGAAGCTCGTGGGTGCCCAGCCGGCGGGCGCGGCGCGCGGCAGTGATGAGCCGGCCGGGTATGCGATGCTCGTCGATGGCTGAGCGCCAGGTGCCGGCCCAGGCCGTGGCGGCGATGACGTGGTCGTCGAACGACGTGCCCTGGGGGGCCTTTAGGGTCAGCTTGAGCGGCCACGGCCCATCTTGCCCGAGTGCCCAGTGCAGCCATAAGTCGGCGCAACGCCGGCGCAGCTCACAGATCGCGGCCTCCACCGACAGCATCACCTCGGCATCACCGCACCGTGGCGGCTGCCGGTGTGCCGGCAAGCTCGTGGCTGATCTCGACGAATTCCCGCACGGTCACGGTGCGGGTGGAGGCGATCGGTTCGGTGCCGGGGGTATCGCGCTTGGACACCATGACCACGCTGTCGATGTAGGGCTGGATGGTGGTGGTGTATTGCACGGTCGCCACGATCAACAGTTGGAACCCGAACTTACGGAACGCCGAGAGCGCCTGATCGGCGAACACCGGGTCTGATTTCGAGAATGCCTCGTCGAGCATCAGCTGTGAAAACACCGGCCGGTTGTCGCTCGTGGAAGGATCGGCCAGGTTGAAACTCAACGCCCCAGCCAGGCAAAACGCCATCAGCTTTTCCTGCTCACCACCGGAATTGGCGCCGGCATTGCTGTAGGTGCGGATCAGTTCACCTGTCGTGGAGTCGGTTTCGGCGCAGTACAGGGTGAAGCGGTTCCGTACATCGAGGGCGTCGCGCGTCCACTGACGGGCCTCAGCACTGTCGGAGGCCAGCAGGTTCCGCAGATCCAGAATGTCGCGGTAATGATCTGGGTGGCCTTCTCATCGCGCATCGACACCGCCAGCGAGCGCCCCGAGATCCGCCGGGCCCGTTCGTGCAGATCTGTAACGGCAGTCAGCTTCTTGGGATCGGCGTGTAGCGACAGCCGTGTGCCGCGGTTGAATTCCACCGATCCCAAACCGCGGTTCACCCGGGCGATCTGCTCCTCGATGTGTTGGGCTTCTTCCTCGGCTTTCTGGTAGAGGTGCAGCGCAGCCATGGGCGCTTGTTCGGTTATCAGCCGCAGCATCCGATCATGGGCCTGGGGCAGTTCGCGGTCATCGATGCGCCGGCACAAAGCCACGTAGTCATGGATCTTCTCGTTGAGGTCGTCGCTGTTGTTGGGGATTGCATCTTCGAACTGTGCATCGAAGTTGCTAATGATCCGCTTGAGCTCGGCGGTCAATCGGTTGACCGAATCTTGCAGCGTGCTTTGGTCTTTTTCGATGGCCCGGACGAGCTCGGCCTTGTAGGGGGCGGGTGCCAGGATCTCCATGGGGATCGACAGTTGCGCGCGATACGTCTCGAGCGCGGCCCGCGCGCTCGCGCCGACGACACCGGGCTTGAGTGTCTCCTGCAAATCCAGCAGCTTGGTGCGTCGATCGTCGCTGACTGTTTCCCGCTCGGTGAGGATGCTGATCCGCCCGGTCAGCGCGCTGCTCTGCGTCAGCAGCTCTTCGGCCTGGTCTTCCAGCTTGGCAAGATCTGGGTTCGCGGCCTCGAGGGCCTCGAGCTGCTCTCGAAGCCGGCGAACCTCGGCGTCGGCGCCCCCGGCGTCGATGTCGCTGAACATGGTGAAGCTCACGTGCAGCTTGTTCCACCGGTCTCGGCTGACCGACAGCGACTCAATCGTGTCGTGCAGCTCGGTCATTGCAGCGTCGCTGGCCTCGAAGTCCGCGGTGGCTTCCTCGAGTTCGATTCGGAGTGCGGCGATCTTGGCGGCGATGTCTCCCTGGTAGATGTACTGGGAGGCTGACAGTGTGGCGCGGTCGTCTTTGACCGAGCGGGTCTCGTTCTCCTTGTAGAGTCCCTCCAGGGTGACCGCACGGCGATGGTGGGCGAATTCATCAGTCCCGCTCACGCGGACAAAGTCGCCGACCTTGGCAATCAATCGCATTGCTGTACCGGCGCTTTCATGCCCCGAGTCGGTCAGCCCGAGGCATTCAGCCAACGTGCCCGACTGCGGCGCGACACAGGCGACGCCACCAGCGGGGACGTGCTCGAGGCGAACGAGGCCCCGCATGTGGTGGTCGTTGACGTAGCGCAGCACCTCACGGTGGTAGCGGTCGGGCACTAGCAACACCAGGCCTGTGGAACGCAGAACTTTTTCAACCGCCGCGCGCCACGGCGCGTATTCGGTCTTGAGGTCGAGCAGCTCGCACACGTACCGCAGCTGCTTGGCCGGGGCGCCGAGCGCGGCCGCGATCTCTCCGCGGATGCGGTCTTCGTTGGCCGGTACTGATGTTCCGAGCCGCTCAACGCGGGCGAGTTCCTCGCGGGCGGCCGTCATCTGGTCGCGCGCCGCCACACGTCGCGGGCCCTCGTCGTTGGCCAACCGTTCCCGCAGTGCCTTGAGCTCCTCGGTGATCCGCACGATTTCGGTCTGCGCCATGGCGCGCATGGTGTCGAAGTCGTCGGCGGACTGCACTTGGGGCGCGGACCAACCCAGGTCGAAGATCTGGGTGTCGTAATCGTGGCGGCGCCGCGAGGTCGTGTCGGCGCGATCTTCGGCTACCGCGAGTTCGTGGCGTAGCGTTGACAATCCAGACCCGGCCGCAGCGCTGCGGGCAGTGAGTTCGTCACGAGTGCGGATCAGCACACGGTTTTCAGAATTCAACTCATCGCGCTCAGCGCCGATCCGCTCGATGTCGGCGTCGAGCACGCTGACCTCGGGTCCGATCGCGGCCAGGCGCAGTTGGTCGATCCAGTCGTGCACCATCTGCTTGTCGACTATGCCGATGCTGGCCAGCTGCGCGGACTCGGTCAGATAGCGGTCGTGGATGAGCTCGATGTCGCCAAGGACCCGACGCTTGGATTGCGCCACCCCAACGCTTTACGGGCATCGACCAGGGGGGTGATCGCCTCGACCGCATCACGGATGCCGGTGACGCTTTCCGGGGTGTCGAGCATGTAGTCGCGGACGAATTGCTCCAGCCCTCCAACGCTTTTCAGCGATTTCGCCTTGCCGAGTAGTTGTAGGGCGGCCGTCGAGCCGTGGATGCCGATCTTGGAGTACAGCTGGTCGAGATACCAGCGTTCGTTATCGCGCTTGCCGCGCCACCCGGCCGATTCGAACACGCAGCCAAATTCTTGGCGGCGAACAGCCGCACCGCCGGCGCATCCTGCAGCGACTCATTCGACGCGAACAGCTCACCGACCCCGAGGCCACTCATTGGGCGCCTCCCCGTCTCGATCCGTGTGGGTCCTTCATTATCCCGGTCCCACCGACAGCCAGTGTGTCGAAATGCGGATTGCGCGGCAGGACGGACCCGTGGCAGCACACGAGTTCCGTAACGACGACAGCGGCGACGCGACATCGTTGTCGACCCATCGCGCTGGGTACGTGCTCAACATTGCAGCCAGCCACAGTCCCGCCGAGGCCAAGGTGCACCACTCCCGGTGCTCGCACATCGCCCCTTGTGACGGTAAGTCCGCGACCGGCTCGGATAGGAAGGTCTGTGCCGTCGAGTCGGCCGAGCTCGAGCGGCGGGCGGCCGAACACGCGCTTCCCTTGCCGTCGGCATGCCGGTCCCGCCACCGCGTTCGGCCGGCCCGGCCGGTCGCGGCAGTCCGCCGCCACCTCCGGCCGCCACTTCCCGAGGGCCGCGCGCGCGCCGAGGGCCCGGCCCTACAGTGCCGTGCAGTTCAGGCTTGGGCCGATGACTACCTCCGCTACGACGCGGCACATCCACCGTGGCAACACGATCTCCGCAACGACCTGCGCACGCTGCTCCGGAAGCTGAAGCCCTCTGCCGGGCCGATCCTGCACGCCACGTTCGTCCGCCACAAACCCGACGACTCGGACGTCGAAAACCTCCTGCTGTACAACGTCGACACCTTCAAAACGGCGGGAGCGAACGGAATCCGCTTCGAACAAGGCTCCAACGTCCACCCGCAAGTGATGGCGCCGGCTATCCGTTCTACTTCCGCTACGAGCTACAACCAGCATGCATCTCGACAGCCACTGAATCCCGCCCAAGGAACATCGTCACGCGTCCTGCGCAAGGCGGGTCGCTATGACTTTCGTCCGGACTGCGATTCACCTTGTGGCTGGCCGCAGCCGCGCTTCCCTATAGCTGCGATGCGCGCTGCTCCCAGCGCGACACAGCCTCGCTGGGAGCAGGAGCACGATGGTTTACCGAGCCGCAAAAGTCGGAGCATCGATCCGAACGCACCGATCGGGCTAGCGGCACCCTAGACGCAGTCGATAATGGGGCATGGCCCCGTCCCGTGTTGTTGGCGCGCTTGCCGCCGTGTTCACCGCTCCTTTGTGCTGGGTGGCAACGGCGCACGCAGAGGGTGGTTATGCGCAGCTCGGTCCAGTGCCGGTGGTGGCGTCCCCGACGTGTGCCGGAACGGTCAGCGCCGAGGCCCAATCGACGCCGGTGCAGGTGGACGGTGGTGTCGAAGACGGTGTCCGCGTTGCGATCCACTACGACGCCGGCGTCTACGACGGCTCCTGTTCGCTGACCGTCACGGCAGCTTGGACGAATCTCGACACGGGTGCCGCTGGGAGTGGTGACATCACCGCGGTATCGAGGATCGACGGGCACTACGGGTTCATCGGCTACGCCAACGCCACGTTCAAGACGGGTAGCGGCGCAGTGGTCGTCACGCTCAGTTCGCATCCGGGTGCCGCACTGCGTCTCACGGCTTAGGGGTGACTGTGTAGAACAAACTTGTCGGAGGCCGCGGGCATGCTGGTCGCAACCACTACAGGAAAGGTGCGGCCGATGTGCTGGCAGTGCGACAACCCCGGGGCCACCACCGAGGAGTACCTGGACCAACTGTGGGAAATCATCAAAGACCACGGTTGGGTGGTCATGTGCGTCGAGAGCGAGACAACGCCCTTCGCGTACACGATCGGACTGCACGAACGCGGTCAACCAGAGTTGTTGATCACCGGCTTACCGCCTGAAACCGCCAGGCGCGTAATGAATTCGATTGCCCACATGATCGTCGACGACGGCACAGCACTGGCGCCGGCAATGCACATCGACTACGAAGGCGGGTTTTTCATGGAGGTCGTCGAAGTCGAACATCCCGACGTGCACCTCAAGTTCGCGATCAGCTTCTTCGGCCCGCAGGTTCGAGCCCTTCAGCTGGTGTGGGCCGACGATCGTGGCAGCTGGCCCTGGGATCCACGTTGGAGCTACGGTCGCTGCAGACAGCCGGTCTTGGGCATCCGAGCCGCATGAGCCGTTACAAGGCGGGCTTGTAGCCTCACAAGGGCGCGACCACTACTACGACGGGAGCCGCGGCTGAAAAATCAATGCCATGAACACTTCAGCAGGCACCAGCCAGATCCACGACACCGCCGCAACGTCAGACCACGTCAAGGGCATCCGACTCCAACGCACGGCCAGCGCGTTACTGGCGATCGCCATCGCGGCGACCGCGGCGGGTTGCGCTGCAACGGGAAATACCAGCAGCGTTCAGGCGCCCGGGCAACTGCAGTCGCTGATTCCCACACCGGCGAACACGCAGCGCACCGACGGCCCGGACTCCATCTCGGACAACGGCATTCGGATGCATTTCCTGGTCAACGGTCCGGGGACCGACGTTCTGGACGCGTACAAGACCGCCCTCGAGGGTAAGGGCTGGAACGTGACCGTCGTGAACTCGGGTGGCTGGGGCGGCGCCGGCGGCGCCACCTACACCGCGACCCGTGGCGCCACCTACGGCGTGTTCAGCGGGGGCGGCCCCGGTGGCACCACCGACGTCAATGCCTGCGCGTGGCCGTCGAAGCCGGCTAACCCCAACTGCGGCGGCGGGTTCCACCGGTAGCGGCGACGAGCGACTAACCCAACCGCACGCGGGGGGCGGCCCGAAAGGGCCGCCCCCTACTGCGTGATCGCACCCCGCACGAATGTGGCGAGCGCGCGTGCGGGCAGGTTCGCCTTCAGGGATCCGTTCGCGGCCCGCTGCAGCGCCAGCCCATGCGAGAGCGCGATTTGAGCAACGCCGAATTCGTATGGGCTGAGCGCCGATTCGATGCCGAGGCGATCAAAATGAGTGGCAATGAGGTCGCCGAGGCGACGGCGGTAGGACTCGTAGATCGCTCCGAACTCCGCGGCCCGGGATCCGCCGCGCATCGTGTACAGCTGGAACTCGGTGGTCAGCAGACACCAGCTGCTGTCCTCGCCGAGGACTCGGTAACGCCGCTCGATGGCCGGCGCCAGCTCGGCGGCCGACTTGATCCGGTCGAGCGCTCGGCCGAGCGTCTCGATTTCGGCGTCGAGGTGATGGCGGATGAGATCGAGGAACAGGTCGTCCTTCGACTCGAAGTTTGAGTAGAACGCACCACGGGAGAACCCGGCCTCCTCGGCGATGACGTCAATCGGTGCCGCCTCGAAGCCGACACGGCAGAATACCCGGCCCGCCGCCTCGATCAGGCGCTGTCGGGTTACCTCCCGTTGCTCGCTGCGGGTCAAGCGTGCCACTCACGTCCTCCTGCTCCAATTGCGCCCCGGTTGACTTTATCTTGACAGAGTTGCATTCTCATACATAACTGTATCCGAATGCATCTAGGCATTGGAGGGTGAGTCGGTGAACGTGTCGCGCGCCGTGGACTGGATTGCCGAGAACGAGACTTTCGCCGAGCGGCGGGGCCATCGCATCGCTTACCGGCGGCGCGGGCGGGGGCCGAGCGTGCTTCTGCTGCACGGATTTCCGACCTGGTCGTTCGACTACGCAGAGGTGGCTGGTGACCTCGCCCGCGACCACGACGTGGTGACACTGGACTTCCTCGGGTACGGCATGTCGGACAAACCCAACCCCCACGATTACTCGGTGGCCGAATCCGCGGACATTGTCGAGGACCTCGCCGCACACCTCGGACTCACCCCGGTGCGGTTGGTGGTTCACGACTACGGCGGCATAGTCGGCCAGGAACTCGTCGACCGGGCCAACCGCGGACGGCTCAACTTCACCATCGACGACGTGATCGTGCTCAACTCCGGCATCATCTACAGCGCATACCGCCCGACGATGCTGCAGAAGCTGCTGATCATGCCGATCGTCGGAAAGCTGATCGCCGGCCGAGTCAGCGCCGGCCGGGTGCGCGGCGCCCTCAACGCGGTCCGCGGAACCGAGCTCACCGATACGGAATTCGACGACCTGTGGCTGGGCATGTCGCGGGACAACGGGCACAAGCTGTCGCACCTGCTCATCAAGTACAACGCGGAGCGGGCAGTTCACCACCGCCGGTGGGAAGCGGCGCTCGCCGAGTGGAAGGGCCCGTTGCATCTTGTGTGGGGACCTGACGATCCGGTGTCGGGTCGGCACGTCCTCGAGCAGGCGAGAAAGGTGCTACCGCACGCCGAGGTGACCGAGCTTGCCGGCGTGGGTCACTATCCGCAGTCCGAATCGCCGCAAGCCGTCGCCGCGGCAGTCCGGAAGCGCCCGACGACCCGCCGAACGTGAAGCGGGCCGCACGCTCGCCGGCCGGCCGGCCGGCCGGAACAAACGACAGCCGCCTCAGCGAAAGCGAACGTTCAGCGTTGCCAGGCCGAAGATCTTCCGCCCCGCGGACTTCGCGCCGGCAATGACGACACCGCTGCGGGTCGCCGGGTCCAGCGACTTGATCCGGCCGCTGAACTCGATGTCGCAGCCCTCGGCGGCCGACACGATCGCGGGCTGGGACAGCCGCACCGCGTAGCGGGTAACGGCGCCAGGGTCGCCCGACCATGACGACGCGAAGCCGGCACCCAGGCCCATCGTGAGCATGCCGTGGGCGATCACGTCGGGCAGCCCGGCCGCCTTGGCGATGTCCTCGTCCCAGTGGATCGGGTTGGCGTCGCCGGCCACGCCGGAGTAGTTGACCAGGTCGCCGCGGGACAGCCGGGCGTGCCGCACGGGTAGCTCGTCGCCGACCTGCACGTCCTCGAAGCGCGGTGTCCCGGGTTCGCGCGTGGTGCCGCCCTCGGCGATCCGAACCTCGCCCTCGGGGCGCACCGTTTTCTCGTAGGCGGTGTCGGATCCGCCGATCGGGATGGCGTACGCGTCGTGCATCATCGCGTTCTGCACGATCGCTTTGATCGCCGGATCGATGTCGTCGGCGGTGACGCCGACGACGGTTGTGTGCAGGGTGTGCACGCGCTCGCCGGCGGCGTCGGTGAAGGTGTTGGTCACGGTGATCAGGTCCCGGCCGGCGATCCTGCGTATTGACGACAGCTCGACGTCGGTGTGCAGTTCGTCGCCGTCCACGATCGGGCGGTTTTGTTCGAAGACCTCCTCGGTCTGCACGTAGGTGTCGTAACCGATGACTACCGACTCGAACAGGCGTCGATTGGCCATCATGCCGGGGATGGACGTGAACGTCAGCGGCGTTACCAGGCCGGAATACCCCAGCTCCGCGGCGGCGGCGATGTCCCAGTGTGCGGGGTGGTAGTCCTGCAAGGCCCGGGCATACTCCCGCACCTTTTCGCGGCCTACCAGATAGGTATCCTCCATTTGGTAGTAGTGGCCGACCCGCTCTTCGAGCGCCGACGCTTCTGCTGCTGCGGTCATAAAATGCTCAACTTCTCTCTCGGCCTGTTCGCTGAGGCCGACCAAAGCACACTAACGCGCGCAAACCCGAACACTGCGGCCGCCGTGAAACCTATGCTGCCCGCATGACCGAGTTCCGCGCGTCGCCCCCGCCGGATTTGCCCGGTATTCCGTCCGCGGAGGGGCCCTTGCCGGGTCCGGAGCAGCTTGCCGGCCGGCCCCGCGCGCTGGCGGTGGACCTGCTCGGCGAATTGCACGGTCCACTGTTCTACGCCGACTTCAACGGCGGCTTCCGGAAGCTGTACGCGTGCTCGCTGGAGCTCGTCAGCGAACTGTGCGACGAAAGCCGCTTCGCCAAGAACCTCACGGCAACCCTCGAACGGGTCAGGCCGCTGGCCGGGGACGGCCTGTTCACGGCCTACCACGGCGAACCGAACTGGCAGCGGGCACACGATGTCCTGATACCGGGTTTCAGCTACGCGGGTCTGCGCGCCTATCACGCGGCGATGCTCGACATCAACAGCGGGATGATCGACCGGTGGGACGCCAGTTCGGGAGTCCAGCCGGTTGACGTGTCGGCCGACCTGCAGAAACTGGCCATGGACACCGTGGCGCTCGCCGGATTCGGTTCCCGCTTCGATTCTTTCGCCCACCCCGGCCTGGCGCCGATCCCGCGCAGCTTCACGACCGCACTGGGGGAGCTGGGATCACCGACGCCGACGCCGGTGTTTACCGAAGAACTGGCAGCCCTGTACGCGTTCATCGATGGGCTGATCGCCGAGCACCGATCCGGTGACCGCACCGACGAGGACCTGTTGGCGCTGATGCTGCAACAGGATCCGAGCGGCACGCCGGTGCTGGAAACGGAGAACATCCGCAACCAGATACTGACCTTCCTCATCGCCGGGCAGCTCACGACATCGGAGTTGATGCCCAACACGCTGTACAACATCGTCAGCGACCCGACGGTGCTGCAGCGGGTGCAGGCCGAGGTGGACACCGTCTTTGGGCCCGACGACGACTACCTGCCGGGCTACGACGACATTGGCAAGCTGACCTATCTGCGGCAGGTCATCGAGGAAACCCTGCGACTGTCTCCGCCGGTGCTCAGTTTTGATCGAATGGCCCTGGAAGACACCGTGATCGGCGGCAAGTATCCGGTCAGGCGCGGCGAGGCCGTCGCGATCCTCACCGGCGCTTTGCACCGCCAGCCGCAATGGGGCGACAACGTCGAGTTGTTCGATCCCGGCCGCTTCGCCCCCGAACGCTCGGCGGACCGACCGACCGCGTTGTTCAAGCCTTTCGGCACGGGTGCACGCTCATGCATCGGCCGGCAGTTCGCGCTGCACGAGGCGGCCATGGCCGTGGCCCGGATCGTGCATCGTTACCGCCTCATCGACACGTATCACTATGTGCCGCAGTGGGAGCACCCCAACAGTCGTCGGCCGGTCGGATTCCGGCTCGATCTGCTGCGGCGCACCCCGCAGGATCGCCACACCGAAACACCGTGCCTCGCAGCCACGGAAACCGCCGATCAGCACCCGACGGCGATCAGGGCCGGGACCCGGCTGGCCATCCTGTACGGTTCGAACCTCGGCACCTGCCGCGGCCTGGCCCGCCAATTCGCCGACGATGCAACGGCTCTGGGCTGCGCGGCGACGGTCGCGACCCTCGACGAGGCCGTCGGCGGCTTTCCCGAGGCCGAGGCCGTCGTCATCGTCGCGTCCTCCTACAACGGGCAGCCGACCGATGACGCGCGCGCCTTCCTCACCTGGCTGCTCGACGCCAATACCGTGCTGAACCCGACGCCCAACGTCGCGGTTCTCGGTGTGGGCGATCACAACTGGGCGGACACCTACCAGGTGGTCCCGCAACGCATCGACGACCGGCTCGGGGAGTTGGGCGCCAACCGTCTGGTCCCGCGGGCGGCGGCCGACACCTCGGGGGACCTGGTCGGCACCATCGAGGAATTCGCCGGTGCGCTGTGGTCGTCGTTGGCCGAGCGCTTCGGTGACCCCGACGCCGCGCCGATCACGGATGCCGCCGAACCGCTCTACGAATTGCGCCAGATCGTCGGCCCGGTGACGGCGGCGATGGACGCACGGTCATCGGTGGTCCCCATGACCATCGTCGAGAACACCGAACTCGTCAGCGCCAGTAATGGCATGGCTCAGGCCAAACACCATATCCGCGTGGAACTTCCGGACGGCGTCGACTACCGCACCGGCGACCACCTCACGGTCCTCGCCGACAACCCGCCCGAGGTCGTCGACGCGGTCTTGACGCACCTCGGCATCGACCCCGGACTGAGGTTGTCGATCAATCCTCGGCGCAGCTCGAGGCGACTCATCGCTCTGGACCGCGAAGTCAGCACGCGGGAACTGCTCACCCACTTCGTCGAATTGCGTAAACCGGTGACGCCCAGTCAATTACGCCGGCTCGCGGCAGCCAACAACTGTCCTCCGGAGCGCCGGCGCCTCACCGACTTGGCCGAAGACCCTGACGGATGTCCGCTCAGCGTGTTGGAGTGCCTCGCCGAATACCCGGCTTGCGTTCTCACCGGCGCCGAACTTCTCGAACTGCTCGACCCGATGGCGCCGCGGCACTATTCCATCGCGTCGTCGTCGCTGCTGTCGCCGCGCACGGTCGGGTTGATCGTCAGCGTGCTCGACGCGCCGGCCCGATCCGGTTACGGCTCGTTCAAGGGTGTCGCCTCCAACTACCTCGCCACCGTCCAACCCGGGCGGGTGATCCGGGCGCGCGTGGACCCGGCCCGCCAGGCGTTCCGGGCCGGTGCCGATCCGGCCAAGAACGTGATCCTGGTCAGTGCCGGTACCGGCGTCGCGCCGTTCTACGGTTTCCTCGGTGACCGCCTGGCCGCACAACGCGCCGGCGCCCCGGTGGAGCCCGCGCTGTGCTTCTTCGGGGTGCGCGACCCGCAGGTCGACTACATCTTCCGGGATCAGTTCGAAGCGGCCGAGGCCCTGGGCATCGTGCGGATGCGCCCGGCCTTCTCGCGCTCGCCGCAGGACGGGGTTCGGTACGTGCAGGACCGGATCGCCGCGGACGCCGACGCGGTATGGGACCTGTTGGGCGATCCGGCCAAGGATGCCCACGTCTACGTCTGCGGGGATGGCGCGCGCATGGCGCCGGCCGTGCGCGGGTCGTTCCTCGGCATCTATCGGACACGGACGGGCGCCGACGACGGACAGGCCCGCGACTGGCTCGACGGTCTGGTCGCCTCCGACCACTACGTCGAGGACGTCTGGGCCGGGTAAGCCGTCCCCACCACGAGCGGAGAGACGATGGCCGGCATCCCGGCCCACACGGCAGCATCGGCTTCGACGGTGAACCCGCAACTGCGCATCAACTCGAGTGTCGCGCGGTTGCACACGCAACCCCCCGCGAAGCCGCGCCAGGGACGCACCAGCATGTCCTGACACATCGCGAGGAGCCGCCTGTTCGCGCGGACGTGTTCGATGAACAACAGCCGCCCGTCCGGGCGCAGCACCCGCGCGATCTCGCGGAGCGCGCGTTCCGGATCTGGCACGGTGCACAGCACGAGCGTGGCAACCATGGTGTCCACGGACGCGTCGGGCAGGGGGAGACACTCGGCGCTCGCGGCCGTGATGCGCGCGGCGCGTCCACTGCGCGCGAGGCGCCGAGCGAGTTTCCGACGCATGCCGGGCTCGGGTTCGGTGAGCAGGACGTCGTCGACCGCGCCGCAATAGTGCCTGATGTTCAGCCCCGTGCCGGCGCCGATTTCGACGACGCGACCGCGGGCGCCGGCGAGCAGCGCGCGCCGTCGGCGCCGCATGCCGACCAGCTCACCGAGCCAGAGAATCGGGTCGTACAGCACGGCCATCACCCGCAGCCACGCCGCGTACGTGGGAGTGGCTGTTCGGTCGGTCTCGCTGTGGGCGATCTCGGTCATGCCGCGAAGCTACGAGGTTCCCGGTGGCGTGCGCATCGCCTGGTTCGGCCATCTTGCTGAGCTGGCCGATTCCGGCCAGCTCAGAGCAGCCCGAGCCGGGTGGCTTCGGCGACGGCGGCCGTGCGCGACGGACTACCGAGCTTGTAGCGAATGTTCGCGACGTGGCGGTGCACGGTATGCGGGCTCAGCTGCAGCTGAGTCGCGATCTCGCGATCGCCGAGGCCGCGCGCAACGCAGCCGAGGATTTCGCGCTCGCGATCCGACAGCAGCGTCGGCGAATCCTCGCGCGCGGCGGGCGGACCCGGCCGCGGCTCCAGTGCCCGACGGCAGGCCCGGACGACGGAATCGACGTCGCCGAACCACGGAAAGTGTGAACTGCCTTGCAGGGGAACGAGTATCGCGCCGGTGATAGAGGCGGCGACCGCGCGCCCGAGGCGGTACGGCACGGCGCGGTCATCGCGGCGATGCAGCACCGTCGTCGGGACATGCACCAGGGGAAGACAGCTACGGACGTCCAGGCGATAGACCATCCGCAACAACGCGGCGGCGGTCTCCGCGCTCGCCGACTCGCGCTGCACCCGCGCGAAGCTTTCGTGGTCCGCGTCGTCGGCACCACCGAGGAAGATGTTGCTCAGCACGCGCGAGCCCAGACCCCAATGTGCCTGTACCGCAGTGACGATCGCGTCCGCGACCCGCGGCGGCGTCAGGTCATCGCCCTGTGGGTACGAGCCGAAGAGCAACAGGTGCTCGACGTTCTCCGGATACGCCGCCGCGAAAGCGACGGCAGTGCAGCTTCCGGAGGAGCCGCCGATCAACGACACGCGATCGAGCCCGAGTTCGTCGAGCACCGCACGCAGCGTCGCGACCTCGGCGTCGAGCGTCAGATCGGACTCGTGCACGGTGCGGTCGGACATGCCGACGCCGATCCGGTCGTAGCGGATCAGCGTGCGGCCCGACGCGACCCCTTCCCAGAATCGCCGCACGCCCGGTATCTGCCAGTCGAGTTCGAGGTGACTCACCCACCATGCCGGGGCCACGAGCGGCGGACCGGCACCGCGCACTTCGTACGCCAGCCGGCGGTCGCCGACCGGCAGGAAGCGAATCCCGGATTTGTCGTGCATCGCTTTGAGCGTACTCACGGCAGTGGCGCCAAATGGCGTCCGGAAAAGTAGGCCGCAGCCTTCGCGTTCAGCGCGTCGAGTGTCGGGTTGAT
Organism: Mycobacterium sp. NGS68; assembly: GCF_059812195.1. Classification (NCBI taxonomy): domain Bacteria; kingdom Bacillati; phylum Actinomycetota; class Actinomycetes; order Mycobacteriales; family Mycobacteriaceae; genus Mycobacterium; species Mycobacterium sp. NGS68. The sequence goes on from NZ_JCALCE010000001.1 coordinate 329,115, forward strand.
GCACGCGTTTGTGCTGCGGGCGTGACATAAGCCGACATTCGGGCGGGATTGTTGGGGGCGGTGCGGTAGAACGGTAAGCGCCGTACATCATCGAAGATGTCCACAAGGGAGCGTCGTCATGCAGTCTGTCCGCGGAAAGAATGTTCTGATCACTGGAGCCGCCATGGGGCTCGGCAAGCTGTATGCCACCCAGGCCGTCAAGGAGGGCGCCGCCGCGGTGGTCCTCTGGGACGCCAACGAGACCGCGCTCAAGGAGACCGCGTCCGAGCTGGAAGCCGCCGGCGGCACGATCCACTACGAAACCGTCGATGTCACCTCGCAGGAGCGGGTCGCCGAGGCCGCCGAGCAGGTTCGCAGCGGCGTCGGCACCATCCATGTGCTGTTCAAAAACGCGGGCATCGTGCGGGGCAACGGTTACTTCTGGGAGAACGAGCCGCGCGACTTCCTGCTCACGATGCAGGTCAACTCCATCGGCCCCATGCTGGTGGCCCGGGAGTTCCTGCCGGCGATGATCAAGTCCGGCACCGAGTGCCGCCTGGTCAACATCGCATCCTCGGCCGGGCTCAACGCCATCCCCCGCATGGCCGCCTACGCCGCATCGAAGTGGGCGGCGATCGGCTTCTCGGACTCCGTGCGGCTGGAACTCGAACAAGCCGGCCACGACCAGGTCAAGATCACCACCGTATGCCCGACCTACATCAACACCGGCATGTTCGAGGGCGCCAAGGGCATCCTGTTCACCCCGATGCTCGAGCAGGAGGACGTTGTCAACGAGGCGTGGGCGGCGATGCTGAAGGGCGAGCCGTTCGTCATCATCCCGTGGACATCGAAGATGAACAAGGTGCTGTCCGCGGTGTTGCCGGTGCGGTTGCGCGACGCCTACCTTCGGCGCGTGGGCGTCTACAACTCGATGGACGAGTTCACCGGCCATTAGGCCGGTCGGAGACATCATGGATCTGCAGTGGTCACAGGAGGAGCTCGCGTTCCGCGACGAAGTCCGGGAGTTCCTCGAGCGAAAGCTCACCCCCGAACTGCGGCGCGCGGGCCGGCTGATGACCAGCGTGTACGCCAACCACGAGGCGAGCATGGCGTGGCAGGGGATTCTGCATGAGCGCGGCTGGGCCGCGCCGGCTTGGCCGGTCGAATACGGCGGCTGCGACTGGACACTCACCCAGCACTACATCTTCAGTCGCGAGTCCACGTTGGCGGGCGCACCGTCCCTGTCTCCGATGGGGATTCGGATGGTGGCCCACGCGATCATCAAGTACGGAACCGACGCGCAGAAGGACTACTTCCTGCCGCGCATCCTGACCGGCGAGGTGTTCTTCTGCCAGGGGTACTCCGAGCCCGAGGCGGGGTCGGACCTGGCCGCCCTGTCGATGGCGGCCACCTCCGACGGCGACGACCTGGTGTGTACCGGCAGCAAAATCTGGACAACCCATGCGGCCGAGGCGAATTGGATGTTCGCCCTGGTGCGTACCGCCCGCCTGGAGAAGAAGCAGCAGGGCATTACCTTCGTGCTCATCGACATGAGCTCACCCGGCATCACCATCCGCCCGCTGGTCATGACGTCGGGCGAGGAGATTCAAAACCAGGTGTTCTTCGACGAGGTGCGGGTGCCTAAGGCCAACGTGCTCGGCGAGATCGACGACGGCTGGACCGTGGCGAAGTACCTGCTGGAATTCGAGCGTGGCGGCGGCGCCGTGGCGCCCGGCCTGCAGGTCCGGGCAGAGGAGATCGGTCGTGCCGCCACAGGCCAACCCTCGCCCGGCGGCGGAACCCTGGCCGACGACCCCGCGTTCGCGCACAAACTGGCCGACGCGCGGATCCGCGCGGAGGTGCTGGAGATACTGGAATATCGCGTGCTTGCGGCCGTGGCCGAGGGCCGCAACCCCGGTGCGGCGTCGTCGATGCTCAAGATCCTGGGGACCGAACTCAGCCAGACCCTGACCGAACTCGCGCTGGAGGCGGCCGGGCCCTACGGCCGGGCTTACCAGCCGCACGTGACGGAGCCCGGCGGCCCAGTCACCGAGTTCGAGCCGCCGGCCGACGGATACGCGGCGGGTGAGTCCTGGCAGGCGGTGGCGCCGCTGCGCTACTTCAACGACCGGGCGGGCTCGATCTACGCCGGTAGCAACGAAATTCAACGCAATATTCTGGCCAAGGCCGCACTGGGGCTGTAGATGGACTTCAAGCTGACCAAAGAGCAGGAACTCCTGCGCGATGCGCTGACGAAGTTTCTCTCCGTGCGCTACGACCTGGACAAGAGCCGCACGGCCGCGAAGACCGGAATCGGCTGGCAGCCCGACATTTGGCGCGGGTTCGCGACCGAACTCGGCATACTCGGGGCGACGCTGCCGGAGGATCTCGGTGGAATCGGCGGCGGCCCAATCGAACTCATGGTCATCACCGAAGCGCTCGGGCACGCGCTGGTGATCGAACCGTACGTCGACACTGCCGTCGTCGCCGGCGGGCTGTTGCGCCGAGCGGGCGGCCCGACGGCGACGTCGTTGCTGCAGAAGATCATTGCGGGCACGGCGATCGTGGCGGTGGCCGCGGCGGAACCTGAGTCCGGTGACCGCTGGCAGGATGTGTCCACGCTGGCCGAACGTGACGGCGATGGCTGGATCCTGAACGGCCGCAAGGTGATGGCGGTAGGTGCGCCGCTGGCGACGCAGCTGTTGGTCACCGCCCGCACGCCCGGCGTCGACGGAATCTCGTTATTCCAGCTGGATGTGGACTCGGCCGGCGCCGCGCTCCACCCCTACCGCACCATCGACGACCGGCGCGCGGCCGACGTCGAGTTCAGCGACGTCCGGCTGCCGTCCGCGGCCCTGCTGGACGAGCCGGGCCAGGCGTGGGCGTCGTTGAGCCAAGCGCGGGACGAGGGAGCGGCGGCCGTCTGCTCCGAGGCGGTCGGCTGCATGCGAAAAGTCCTGGCGGACACGGTCGAATACTGCAAGCAGCGCCAGCAGTTCGGGCAGCCCATCGGTCGCTTCCAGGCGCTGCAGCACCGCATGGTCGACATGTACATGGAACTAGAACAGGCCGTCGCGGCGGTCTATCTCGCGATCCTGCATCTCGAGGCGGACGAGGCGACCCGCGCCCGGGCCGTCTCGGCCGGCAAGGCGACCGTCGGCCGTGCTGCGCGGTTCATCGGCCAGCAGGCCGTGCAGTTGCACGGCGGGATGGGAATGACCGAAGAGTTGGCGATCGGCCACTACTTCAAGCGGCTCACCGCAATGCAGTACGAGTTCGGCACCACCGACCACCATGTGGCGCGATACGCCGAGCTGACGAAAAGCTAAGCCGTGCAGTCGCTGAGCCGCGCCGGCGAAAACGTCACCGAGCCGACCCCGCCGAGCGTCAAGCCGTTGTCCGCGAGCGTCATCGTCGTCGTGTAGGGGCACGTCTGAATGCCCGTCAGGCCGGTCAGGAACTGGACCTCGTAGGCGTACAGGAACGTGCGCACCAGCTGGTTGCCGTCCCACGGCACGTCCAGCGCGAAACCGAGGGACGACGCGGACCGTGCCCCGAGGATGCGCGGCCCGGCCTCGCCTATCCCGGGTGTCAGGTAGAACGGGGCGCCGTCCGGCTTGTTGCCCGACACGCTGACGCTACGGATCCGGTAACCGGTGGCGCCCGACGGGATGAGCGGTCCCCGAGAGATCTTCGTGCTGAACAGAATGGAGTAGTTGGTGCCGCCGACGATGGCGGTGGTGCTGAAGCTGGTCGAGGTGAACTCATGGGGCAGTTGCACCGCGCAATTGCCGACCTTGCCGGACGGATCACCGCATTCGGAAGGTTCCGCCGCCGCCTGCGGTCCGACGAGCGCGCCGCCGATGACGGGCAACGACAGTGCGGCACTGCGCATGAACACTCGGCGGGACAAGCCGCCGTCCGCGAAGTTCGTCATTCGATCGCCTCCTTCGTGGCCTGGTCGCCTTGGGGTGCCCCTACCGGCAAACTCAAAACCTACGTCGGTTGCGTTCGGGCGTCCATTGACCACGGCATCGCTTAGGCTGCCGCTGTGAGCGCACCCGTCGAGCTGGGACCGCAGTCATTGCTGTGGCGCTGGGCGGGTGATATGCGGATCGCCTTCGAAGGCGGCACGGCGGGACTGATGCAGACGATGCACCCCGCCATCGGTCAGGCGCTGATCGACCACTCGAACTTCTTCGACGATCCCGTCGACCGCGTATTCCGTTCCCTGCCCGGCATTCTCGGTACGGTCTACGACGGGCCGCAGGCGGACGAGACGGGAGTCAGGGTGCGTGACTTCCACCGCGACATCAAGGGCGAACTGCCCGGCGGGCAGCGCTACCACGCCCTGAATCCCGAGACCTACTGGTGGGCGCACGCCACCTTCCAGGTGATGGTGCACCGGCTCGCCGAATACTGGGACACGTACCGGCTGACGGTTCGGGAGCGCGAACGGCTGTATCTCGAAGGCCGCGAATGGTATCGGCGATACGGGGTGTCGGAGTCCGTCGTGCCGCCGACGCTGGCCGAGTTCAAGCGTGAGTACCGCCGCTACTGCACCGAGGTGCTGCAGCCCAACGCCGCCTCGGACTACCTGATCGAGTTCATCAAGCGTCCCGCGATACCCGACATGAGCGCGTCGCCGGATTATCCGAGCCCGCCCCTGCTGCGGCCGCTGATGGACGCGCTGCTGCCCACCCTGCCCGTGCGGACCGCGCTGGCGCCGCCGATGCGCCTGGTGATCTTCGGTGGCCTGCCGCCAATCATTCGGGAGCGCTTCGACATTCGGTGGACTCGTGCCGACGAGACCCGCTACCTCGCGGTGCGCAGTGCCGTCAAGCGCGGGTGGCGCACGGTGCCCGCGGCCCTGAGGTGGCACAAGGCGGCCCGCAAGGGCTGGCTGCGCGAGCTGGGCGCTGTCCCGCGGCGGTTCTAGCCCCCTGCGGCGCCCCGAAAAATCCGTTGCCAGCCAATTGGATTAGGTCCATCATGCTAAGGGCCGTCAGGCCGATCACAAGAGGGAGGAGCTATGAAGCTAGCCGAAGCACTGTCGTTGCGCGCGGATTCGGTACGCCGGGTCGAGCAACTGCGGGCCCGCATCGTGGGCAGTGCGCGCTACCAGGAGGGCGAGGAGCCTGCCGAGGATGCCGCTGCCCTGCTCGCCGAAGCCGGCGAGGCGCTGCGCATGTACGAAGCCCTGGTCCGGCAGATCAACCGCACCAACGCCGCAAGCACGATCGGTCCCGACGGCACGTTGACCGATGCGCTGGCCCGCCGGGACGCGCTGCGGCTGCGCCACTCCGTGATCACCGCCGCGGCGGACGCGGCCGCGGGCAAGAACCAGCCCGGTTACGCGCGGCAGCTGCGGTCGGAGCTGAAGATGCTGTCCGCCCTGCCGGTTGCCGACCTGCGGTCAGAGGCCGACGTTCTGGCCCGTGAGCTCCGCGAGCTGGACGTGCGAATTCAACGCTCCAACTGGGAGGTAGAACTGCTGGACTGAACAAATCGAGGTGAAGCGGGTAGTCGTCGCGGAAGCGTGCACAAGCCCCGACCGGCGGGCTAAGCCGGTCTCCTGGCGCGCAGAGGGCAGCGCTGAGGGTTCAACTCCCTCGTTAACACCGCAGCCCAGCATGGCGCACAGGTGACGGTGCACGGCTCACAGCACACCACCACGTGCAGGTTCGCGGCGGCGAGGGCGGGTAAGGGGCGTACACCTCGGTGCTCAGGGCGGTTCGGTAACGGAAAAGGTTCGGCTACGTTGCAGTTGTCGCGCGGCAGGCCGCGCGGCGCCGCGGTTTCTCCGTGCCGTGGTCATGATGCGGGGCATGACGCAATCGCGGGAGCCCGACGTTGGCGCGTGAGATCACCCGCCAGGCGTTCCTGCGTGGTGCCGCCGGGGCGTTGGCCACCGGCGCGGTGTTCGGGTCGGGCACAGTCGGATCGGCCCGGGCCACCGCGGCCCCCAATGCCGCCGGTTGGGACGGTCTGTCCACTGCGCTCGGTGGGAAGGTGTTGCTGCCGGACAACCCCCAGTTCGCCGCCACCAAACAGGTTTTCAACACGAACTACAACGGGTCGACCCCGGCGGCGATCGTCACTCCGGCAACGCCGGCCGATGTGCAAAAGGCGATGGCTTTCGCCACCGCACAGAACCTCAAGGTCGCCCCGCGCAGCGGCGGACACTCCTACGTGGGCGCGTCCACCGCAAACGGGACCATGGTCCTCGACCTGCGCCAGCTGACCGGCGGGATCAACTACGACGCCGGCAGCGGACACGTCACGGTGACACCCGCCACCAGCCTGTACGCGATGCACGAGGCGCTGGCCGCGGCCGGCCGGGGCATCCCGACCGGCACCTGCCCGTCGGTCGGTTCGGCCGGGCACGCGCTGGGCGGCGGGATGGGGGCCAATTCGCGGCACGCGGGCCTGCTCTGCGACCAGTTGGTGTCGGCGTCGGTTGTGCTGCCCGGTGGCCAGGCGGTCACCGCGTCGGCCGCCAACAACCCCGACCTGTTCTGGGCGCTGCGCGGCGGCGGCGGCGGGAACTTCGGGGTGACGACGTCGTTGACCTTCGCGACGTTCCCCACCAAGGACGTCGACGTCGTGAACCTCAACTTCCCGGCGGAGTCGTTCGCGCAGGTCCTGGTCGGCTGGCAGAACTGGCTACGGACCGCCGACCAGAACAGCTGGGCGCTGGCCGACGCCACCGTCGATCCGGCGGGTGTGCATTGCCGCATCCTTGCGACCTGCCCCGCCGGTTCGGGCAACAGCGTCGCGACCGCCATCGGTTCGGCTGTGGGGCTGCAGCCGGCGGGTACCGAGCACCACACCTTCAATTACATGGAGCTGGTGCGGTATCTGGCCGTCAACAACCTCAACCCGTCGCCGCTCGGATACGTCGGGGGGTCGGACGTCTTCCCCACCGTCAACGCGGCCGTCGCCAAGGGAATCGCCTCGGCGGTCAACGCCTTTCCCCGCGGCGCGGGCCGCATGCTGGCCATCATGCATGCGCTCGACGGCGCGCTGGCCACGGTGGCACCGGGCGCCACGGCGTTTCCCTGGCGCCGGCAGTCGGCGCTGGTGCAGTGGTACGTCGAAACGTCGGGTGACCCATCGGCGGCCACCGGCTGGCTCAACACGGCACATCAAGCGGTGCAACAGTATTCGGTCGGCGGCTACGTGAACTACATCGAGGCGAACCAGCCGCCGGCCCGCTACTTCGGCCCCAATCTGTCCCGGCTCAGCTCGGTGCGGCAGAAGTACGATCCTGCCCGGGTCATGTTCTCCGGGCTGAATCTATAGCCCTTCGAACGTCACCCGCCTCCGGCGATAGCCCTAAAGGCTCGGGCCGCATCCGCGCGAGCTGGAACAGCGGCAGTTCGCAGGCAACCTGATACACGGCCATCCGGCCTGCCGCACGGTCTCCCCACGGACGTTGCGAAGCGCACGGCATACTCATTGAAAATGAAAACCATTTTCATTAAGCTCACCTCGGAAGGCCCTCCGGCCAAAGGAGTACCTGTGGTGACTTTGCCTGCTGTGCGTTGCGGTGTCGGATGACTGCGCCGGTGTGGATGGCTTCGCCTCCCGAGGTGCATTCGGCGTTGCTCAGCAGCGGCGCGGGGCCGGGGTCCTTGCTGGCCGCAGCGGAGGCGTGGAGCTCATTGAGCGCGGAGTACGCCTCTGTGGCGAACGAACTCATTGCCTTGCTGGGAACGGTGCAGGCCGGCGCATGGGAGGGGCCGAGCGTCGAGTCGTACGTTGTGGCGCATGCCCCGTATCTGGCTTGGTTGATGCAGGCCAGCGCCAACGCCGCGGGACTGGCCGCCAGCCATGAGGCCATGGCCGCGGCCTACAGCACTGCGTTGGCGGCTATGCCGACGCTTGCCGAGCTAGGCGCCAACCATGTGATCCACGGAACTCTCTTGGCGACCAACTTCTTTGGGATCAACACCATCCCGATTGCGCTCAATGAGGCCGACTACGCGCGGATGTGGATTCAGGCCGCCACCACGATGAGCGCGTATCAAACGGCCTCCAGCGTCACGGTGGGGTCGACACCGCAAACCGGTGCGGCGCCACAGATCCTGAAGTCTGACGCGCAAGCTCCCGCCCAGTCGTCGGACGGGATCGTGCAACAGATCGAGCAGTTCCTGCAAAACCCGCTGGGGCTGCAGCAACAGATCCTGCAGATCCTGCAGGGCCAAATGGACAGCGACAACCCGTTGGGCCTGCCGCAGGGGCTCGTGAATTTCTTACAGGACCTGGGCATAGGAAACACCCAACTCGCTCACGACCCGACGGTCGACAATGCGCTCGATCAGTTCATCGCGAACCTGCTGCAGCGCTTCGCCGGCATCAATTGGAGTCCGGGAGAGGGCACGATCAACGGACTGGAATACGACGAGTACGCCAATCCGGGCCAGGCTTCGTTTTGGGTCGCGCGAAGCCTGGAACTTCTTGAGGATTTTCAGAATTTCGGAGACCTCTTGAGGACAAATCCGGTCGAGGCGATTCAGTGGTTCATTAGCTGGCAACTGTTCGACTTCCCGACCCACATACTCGAAGTCGCGTCCTATACGGTCGCCAACCCGGAGCTGGCGCTTGTTGCCCTGCCCGCCGTGAGCCCGGTGGGCGCGGTGGGAGGTTTCGGCGCGTTGGCCGGCCTGGCCGCCCTGCCACCACCCGCTATCGCACCGGCGCTGGACCCGCTCGCGGGCGCGCCCCTGCCGGTGCCGGTCGTCACTACCGCCCCGGCTATCACCCCGCCGCCGATGACCACTGGCGGGACCCCGGCACCCGCGCCCACCCCGCCCAGCCCCCCAGCCCCTGCGGGACCGGCACCGGCACCCCCACCTGCGGCCGCGGCGGGCTTTTTGCCGCCGTATGTGGTGGGGCCTCCCGGCATCGGAAGCGGCGTGGGGATGGGCACCAGCGACAGCGCCAGGGCCAAGAAGAAGGCGCCGGAACCGGATACCGCGGCCGCGGCGGCCGCGGCGGCAGCGCGTGAGGCGGCAAAGGCGCGGCGACGCCGACGCGCGAAGCAGCGTGGTTACGGTGACGAATTCATGGATATGGATGTCGAGGTCGACCCCGACTGGGCCACGCTCCCGGACCAGGGTCCTGGGGTGTCGGATCAGGGTGCCGGAGACCTGGGATTTGCCGGCACGGCGCCCACGCAAGCGGTCCGCGAGGCGGCGGGCCTGACCACATTGGCGGGTGACGAATTCGGCGGCGGCCCGCGGATGCCGATGCTGCCCCGTACCTGGGGCCCAGACGGTACGGGCCAGGGATCGGCGCGGTGACGTCGACGACGGCGCCGGGGTCGTCCGGTGGTGATTCACCGGCGCCGTCAGCGCCGCAGCGCTACCAGCTCGGTGCGTGAGCGGACGCCGAGTTTCGCGTACACCCGGGTCAGGTGGTACTGGACGGTCTTCGGCGATACGTACAGTTCAGCCGCCACCTCACGGTTCGAAAGCCCCTGCACCACCAGCGATGTCACCGCCTCCTCCTGGGGTGTCAGCTCGACGCTGTCCCGTGATCCGCGCGCCGCGTGCATTCCGCCGGCCTTGAGTTCGCGATCGCAGCGGGCCACGTAGGTGGTGGCCCCCAGGGACAGGTACAGCTCGCGGGCGGTATTGATGATCGCATCGGCCTCGCGGCGTTTACCGGCGCGGCGCAGCGTCTGACCGTAGGCGAAGTTGACCCGGGCGAGGTCGTAACGCAACGGCAGGCCGTCGAGCTGGGCGAGCGAATCCTCGAATTTGGCCCGGGCCGACCGCAAATCACCTTGGGCGCCGAGCAGCCGTCCCCGTGCGTAGCCGAGGCGCGCCGTTGCCGAGCGATGCCTGCGCGCGCGGGTGCGGTCCTCGTGGGGTCGCAGGAACGCGTCGGCCTCGGCCAGCCGGCCTTCGACCACCAAGGCGTTGGCCAGCACGTCCGGCCATGGCCAGTAGCCCGGCTCGGTCAGCGACGTGCCGGGGGCCATCCGGGTCAGCGGCTGGATGCAGCGGTTCACCTGCGCGTAATCCGCTGCGGCCTCGGCGATCTGGGCGCGCGCCAACAGCAGGGGGATCCTCATGATCTCGTAGTCGTGGGTCACCCGGTCGGCTGAGCGGACCGCCGCGTGCGCGGCGTCCCAATCGCCCCGCAGCGCATTGACCTGTGCGGCGGTCCATTCCAGAAGCGGGGTGACGACGACGATGCCGCTGGCCGCGGCGAGCGCACGGCCCGCCTCGACGGTGTCGCACGCCTGATCCCAGTCGCCCGACACGAATTGGACCCTGGCCAACCAGCCCAGGGACCACAGCGTGATCCGCGCCGAACCGCCGAGAGCGGCGGTGGCCACGGCGGTTTCCAGGCTGGACCGGGCACCGTCGATGTCGTCGCGGATGAGCTGCACCCAACCGCGACCCATCGTCACGCGCTGCGCCTGCGCGCCGTATCGGACGCGCTCGGCGAGTTCGTCGTAGGCTGCGGAGGCGCGTTTGGGGTGGCCGGCGGCGAGCAACCCGAGCCCGCGGATGGCGGCGGCTTCGAGCCCGGCCGCGGAATCATTTGATGCGAGCCCCAGTGCGGTCTCTGCCCAGCTCACCAACTCGCTGCCCTGACTGCGCATCAGCGAGTGCAGGACATAGCGTTGGGCGATGAAGGCGGCGGTCTCGGGATCGCGTTGCGGGTTCACGATGTCCCAGGCCCGGGACAGCCGGACCTCCGCCTCGGTGGAGCGGCCACGCAGGATCGCCAGATACGCCAAAACGGCGTTACGCAAGGGTGTTTCGCGCAGGCTCTCGACGGCGGGCACCATCGCCGCGGCAGCGCCGCAGTCGCCCGCGGCCACCAGCGCGTCGACCGCCCGGGTCAGCCGTTCGTCGCGCAACAACGGATCGGGGGTCAACCGGCTGGCGTCGCGAAACAACGTCGCGGCCCGTGCCCATGCGCCTTCGGCGCCATGCCGGCGCGCCAGGGCATCGAGGTCGACCGCCAGGGACTCGTCGGGCACCGGTGCCGCCGCCACCCGATGCCGCAACCGTCGGACGGGATCGTCGGTGAGTTCGGCGGCCCTGCGGTGGGCCTGGGCCGCTGCCTGTGTCCCCATGAGTTCGAGCACCGCCGCGGCGGTCAGCGGACCCGCCAGCTCCGGCTCGAATGGCGTTGTCGGCGAGAGCAGTCCGGCATCGTGGGCGCCGTCGATGGCGTGCAGTGGATCGTCGAGCCCGGCGAGCGCCGCGACGTCGACGAGGGGCGCGTTCTCGCCAAGCACGGCCAGCGCCTCGACCAACGAACGGGCGTCGGGGTCGCAGCCTTGTAGCCGGGCCCGCACCGCGTCCACGACGTGTGCCGGAGCGGGGAGTTCGGCATCGGGTCGGGCCCACACCGCGGGCGGCACCTGCTGCAGCAGCGCCAGTACGTCCCGAGGGTTCCCGCGGGTGTGCTGCGTGAGCGCTTTGGCCAGCGCCGGGTGCAGGCTCACGTCGTGTCGGCGGGCCAGGTCGGCGACGGCCGGTGCGGGCAGGCCCGCCAGCCGGATCTCGGTGGCGGTGATGCGCACCGGCAGGTCGTCGACCGACGGCGCGGTCAACACGACGCAAACGGCCACTTCGTGGTGATGTTTCGCAAAGGTTGAAAGGGCCTGCAACGAAACGATATCGGCGTGCTGGGCGTCGTCGACGATCAGCAGCCGCGGGCCGGCGTCGGTAAGCCGCGAGCGGACGAACTCGGCGGCCTCGACCGGGTGCGCCGGCGCCTCGGCGCCCAGCAACTGGCTCAGCACGCCGCCGGCCATCCCGGTCTCCCATTCCGCCGCCTGCGCCCACCGTGCCGGATGCCGCTCGGCCAGGGCGCGCGACAGCGCTGTTTTGCCGATGCCCGTTTCGCCGGTTACCGCGATGATCCGCGTTTCGGTTTGTGCTTCGGCGAGAAGCTCGGTGAGCCGGGCCAATTCGTGGTCGCGTCCAATGCAGTTCTGCCCGGGCATCGTCTTTGTCGTCAGTCCTGGACGTCGCCGTCGAGATAGCGCCAGCGGCCTTTGTCGCGGGTGAACCTGCTGCATTCGCGCATGATGTGACGTTTGCCGTCGCGTTCGTACTGGGCGCGAAAATCGACCACCCCGGTGGTGTCGCCGCCGGCGCCGGCGACGGTGTCAACAATCTGCAGCCGGCGCCAGGTGATGCCGTTGTCCAGGTCCAGTCGCTTCGGGCGGGTGCGGGGATGCCAGGTCGACAGCAGGTAGCCGGCATCACGCAGCGCGAAGGCGCTGAAGCGCGAACGCATGAGCGCCAGCGCGGTTTCGGCATCGCACGCCCCGTTGTGCAGCGGCCCGCAACAGTCCGCGTAGCCGTCTCCCGAGCCGCAGGGGCACCGCCCGTCGTGTGCCATAGCGGCCATTGTCTCAGCCGAGATCGCCACCGGCGACCGGCAACACCGAACCGGTGATGTAGGAGGCCTCGTCGGAGGCCAGGAAGCAGATCGCGGCGGCCTGCTCGTCGAGGGTGCCGTACCGCTTGAGGAGCGAAGAATCGATGGTCTGGTCGACGTGTGCCCGAAACCAGGCGTGCTCGGTGTCGTTGCGCGGCTCAGGGGTCCCGCGCGAGATCCGGCGCGGCGGCGCCTCGGTGCCGCCGGGGGCGGTGGCGACGACGCGGATGCCGGCGCCGGCGTACTCGAGCGCCAGGGATGCGGTGATCGCGTTGATGCCGCCCTTGGCCGCCGAGTACGGGATGCGGTTGATGCCGCGTGTCGCCGCCGACGACACGTTGACGATGACGCCGGAACCTGCGCGCACCATCGACGGCAACGTCGCGCGGCACGCATACAGCGTGGTCAGCAGGGACCGATCGACCTCAGCGCGGATCTCGGCGGCGGTGAACTCGGTGAACGGCTTGAAGTTGATCGCCCCACCGACGTTGTTGATCAGCACGTCGACCCGGCCGAACTCCGAAATCGCCTCTCGCACCATGGACTCGGCGCCGTCGTAGTGTTCGAGGTCGGTGACGACGGCCAGGCAGCGCCCCCCGTCGGCCAGTTGTTCGGCCAGGCGCCGGACCGATCCACTGCGGTCGGCCAGCACCAGCGTGCCGCCCTCCGCGGCGATCCGGCGGGCGGTCTGCTCGCCGATGCCCTGCGCGGCGCCGGTGACGACGACGACCTTGCCGTCGAACCGCCCGGGCGTGAAGAACCGCGGGCGGCGCGCGGCCCGTTCGGCGGCCATGGAGTCGGCCCAGGCCCGGCGCATCGTCTGCTTGGACCGATCGGCGTGCGCGACGATCAACTCCCGCGCGGCGTCGCGGTCGCCGGCCTCGAACGCGCTGACGATGTCCAAATGGTCCTGCGCGCACAGCGGGTGACACCAGGTGGCGTTGCGCAGCACCTCGCTCATCCGCCCCTTGACGCCCAGCGCCCGGTACGCCTGCAGCAGGTGGTCGTTGCCGGTCAGGGCGAACAGATAGTCGTGGAAGGCGGCGTTGGTTTCGGTGTATTGGGCGGGGTCGACGAACCGGTCGCCGGCGACGTAGGGGGTCGTCGATTCGGCCAGCAGCCGGTAGCCGGCCAGCTGCTGGCTGGACAGCCGGCCCAGGGTCAGCTCGCAGGCACCAAGTTCCAGCGCCTGACGGGCCTCGAAGAGGGCGTCGGACTCGTGAATCTCGGGATGTTCCTCGCCGATCTGATAGCCGTCCTCGGTCACGGCCGGCCCGGTCGGTTCGGTGGGTTCCGGGGCGCCGAACAGGCGCTGGCCGACGATCGAGCGCCCGCCGGTGATCCGCAGCGCGTCGTCGTCGGCGTCCAGCGGCGTCGTCACACCTCCGGCGAGCCCCGCTGACGGGGCCACCAGCTGGCCGGCGACGCGCCGCGCGACGTCACCGGGTGCGCTCACCTGCGCGGGGCGGGCCCACGGATCAAGTTGCCTGTCCGCCAACATGACCTGACCGGCGACCGCGCGCGCCTGCGGGGCGGGCAGCAGGTCCTCCGCGTGGCCGTTAACCGGTACAGCAGGCTCGGTCACGGCGTGGGCCAGCGCGAACTTCTCGTAGTAGAAGCCGCTCGGTTGAATGCCGAAATCCCTCACGTGGCCCCGCACCGATTCCACCATCGCCGGTGGCCCGCACAGGTAAATGGCGACGTCGCCGTCGTAGAGCTGGGCGGGGTGGATCAGGGTCATCACCCGGCCCTGGTTGGGCGCGCGGGTCGCCGGATCCGACACGCAGTATTCCCAGCTGAATCCCGGCAGCGCCGCGGCGATCTCATCGAGTTCAGTGATCGCCACCACGTCGTCGTCGGTCTTCGCGCCGTAGACCAGGTGAACCTTGCGCCGGCTGCCGTCGGCCCGCAGCATCGCCAGCATCGCCAGCATCGGCGCCAGCCCGGTCCCGCCGGCCAGCATCAGCACCGGGCGGTCGGCCTCCCGCAGGAAGAACGACCCGTGCGGCCCGGTGAACGTAATGGCGTCGCCGATGGCGGCGCCGCGGTCCAGGTACTCCGACATCGCCCCGCCCGGATTCAGCTTCACCAGGAACGTCAGCCGGTGCTCGTGTGGGGCGTTGGCGAACGAATACGAGCGGGTCACACCGCGACCCGGCACCTCGATGTTGACGTATTGGCCCGGCAGAAAGGCCAATTCGGAGCGGTCCGAGATGTCGACGCCGAAGCGGATGGTGGTGGGAGAGACGCGATCCAACTGCGCCAAGGTGCCGGTGTAGGTCGCCGCGCGGGTCTTGGCCACGTCGGAGGTGCTGGCAATCTGCAGCACCAGATCCGACCGCGGCTTCATGCTGCACGGCAGCACGTAACCCTGGGCCGCCTCGTCGTCGGAGAGCGCGTCGCTGATATAGGAGCCGCCGTCGTAGCGGCCCGACTCGCAGCGCGCCTTGCAAGTGCCGCAGGCGCCGTCGCGGCAGTCCAGGGGGATGTTGATGCGCTGCCGGTACGCCGCGTCCGCGACGGTCTGACCTTCGCGGCAGCTGATGAAGCGGGTGACGCCATCTTCGAATGCCAGTGCCACCGAGTACTTTTCGGTATCCGTCAATGTGGTCATAGCCGGATCCCTAGATGTGGTAGATGTCTACGACGTGGTGGATGTAGTCGTTCTTGAGCACGACCGTCTTGCGGCGGATCAACGGTTGATCGCCGGAGAAGTCGATGGTGTAGAACGATGTCCCGTAGTAGGGGTCGACGGTCTTGTACCGGAAATACATGGTGTGCCAGTTGAATCGGACGTCGACCAGATCGCCGTAGCGCTCGATGACCTCCACATTCGAGATGTTGTGGCTGGTGCGCGGCTCGGGCAACGAAGTGGCCGACGAGCGCTCGGTCCGAATTCGGAACACCCGGTCCTCGAGTCCTCCTTTGTTGGCGTAGTAGATCAGCGAGATGTCGCGCTGCGGATCTTCGACCAGGCGATCGTCGTCGGTCCAGGATGGCATCCAGTAGACGACGTCGTCGGCGTAGCATTCCAGCCACTTCTCGAATTCCCGGTCGTCGAGGTAGCGCGCCTCGCGGTAGAGGAACTGCTCGATGGCGTTGTGGGTGAGCAGCTTTGAAGCCTTTTCCGTGGTGGTCATCTCGCGACCTCCGCCATGCACTCGTCGGGGCTCTCGGCGTCGAGCGCGGCCCGCATGGTCTGCAGCCAATAGCCGTGCTGAACGGGGTAGAGGCCCTCGTCTTCGTTCTTGACGCCCGCCGACACCACGCCGGTCATGCCCAGCGCCTCGGCCAGTGGGTCGGGTCCCGAAAGCCAATGCCGGGCACCGCGACTCATGTCATTCCAGGGTGCGGCCTCGGCACGGAACGTCAGCTGGCAGGACCGGAACTCCTCGAGGTCGTCGGGCGTCGCCATGCCCGAGGCGTTGAAGAAGTCCTCGTACTGGCGAATCCGCAGCGCGCGCGCCCGGTCGCTTTCGCCCTTGGGCGCGATGCAGTAGATGGTGACTTCGGTCTGGTCCGGAGCGATCGGGCGAAAGTGCCGTATCTGGGTCGAAAACTGGTCCATCAGATAAAGGTTCGGGTACAGGCAGAGGTTGCGTGACCCCTTGACCATGAACTCGGCCCTGGCCTGGCCGAACTTCGCTGTGAGCTCGTCGAGTTTGTCCCACAGGGGGCGGTCCTGCGGATTGGCCGCCCAGGTCCACAGGCACAGGTGGCCGTGCGGGAAGGACCAGTAGCCGCCGCCGGCCTTACCCCAACCGCCGGCGTCCAGCGCCTTGGTGTCGTTGGCGGATTCGCCGGTGCCGCGCCGGCTTGTGGTGGCCGCGTAGTTCCAGTGTGTGGCGGTGACGTGGTAGCCGTCGGCGCCGTTCTCTGCCTGCACTTTCCAGTTGCCGTCGTAGGTGTAGGTCGACGAACCGCGCAATACCTCGAGACCGTCGGGGGACTGGTCGACGAGCATGTCGATCACCGTGGTGGCGTCCCCGAGGTGCTCGGTCAGCGGCGGCACGTCGGGATTCAGGCTGCCGAACAGGAAACCACGGTAGTTGTCGAAGCGCGCGACCTTGGTCATGTTGTGCGAGCCGTCGACGTTGAAGGTGTCCGGGTAGCCGGCTCCTTCGGGGTCCTTGACCTTCAGCAGGGTGCCATCGTTGCGGAATGTCCAGCCGTGAAACGGGCAGGTCAGGGTGGTGCGATTGTCGATCTTGCGGCGGCAGATCATCGCGCCGCGGTGTGCGCAGGCGTTGATCAGGCAATGCAGCCGGCCCTCCCTGTCCCGGGTGATCACGACGGGCTGGCGCCCCATGTGCGTGGTGAAGTAGTCGCCGGGCCTGGGCAGTTGGCTTTCGTGCGCGAGGTAGATCCAGTTGCCCTCGAAGATGTGCTTCATCTCGAGGTCGAAGATCTCCTCGTCGGTGAAGATGCGCCGGTTGGCCCGGTAGATGCCGGCCTGTCGGTCATCGACCACCGCGTTGGCCAGGACCTCCGCCGCATGGCTGCGATTGGTGATTGAAGCGGTCATTGCTTCCTCCGGTTCGGCACGTCGACATGGGCGCTTACCTGCACTTTGGCATCGCGTGCCCGCGGTCACACTAGGTGTATGCCTAGTCCTGACTAGACACGGGATTATTCGACCATATAGATTAATAGCCGCTAAATAAGTCTTTGTGTTTATCGATCGCCGGCCTTACCGTCGAGGTGTGGAATTAAGGCACCTGCGCTACTTCGTCGCCGTCGCCGACACCTGCCACTTCGGGCAGGCCGCCGAGCAGATGCACGTCGCGCAGTCGGCGTTGTCCTACGCGATCCGGCAACTCGAAGCCGAGCTCGACGCGCCGCTGTTCAAGCGCACCACCAGGCAGGTCTCCCTGACCGCCGCCGGCGAATTCTTGCGCGCGGAGGCGGTGCGGATCCTGGCCGGAGTCGACGAAGCCGAGCAGGGCGTCCGCAGCATCGCCACCGGCCGCAGCGGCCTGCTGCGGCTGGGCCTCACCGGCACGGCGGCCTACTCGCATCTGCCCCGCATCGCGCGGATGGTCAAGCGTGAGATGCCCGGCGTCGCGCTGGATATCCAGGCCGACATTCTGACGCCCGGTCAATGCGACGGGTTGCGCACCGGCGCTCTGGATTTGGGTGTTCTGCGGCCTCCCGCGGTCGGCGACGGCATCGAAATGCGCACGCTTGACGTCGAGGCCTTGCTGCTCGCCGTGTCCCTCGACCACCGGCTGGCGGTGGAGCCAGTGGTGTCGTTGAGCGATCTGCGCAGCGAACCGTTCATCTGTTACGCCAGCCGGGATTCCGCGGTCAACGACGCGGTCACGCGCGGCTGCCGGCACGCCGGATTCGTACCGCGACGGGAGCATTCCGCACCCAGCACCGCCGTGCTGTTGGCCTTGGTCGCCGCCGGGCTCGGAGTCGCGGTCGTGCCCGAATCGGTGCGTGCCCTGCCCCTGGCGGGCGTGGTATTCCGCGACCTGCTGGACGCCGGCACCATCGAGCTCGCGTTGGCTTGGCGAGCCGGCAGTGGCAACCCCGTCGTCGCGGTCGCCGTGGACGTCCTGTCGTCCGGGCTGGTTCGCGACCTGGCCCAGGAGAGCTCGGGAAGAACATGAAAATCACTGCCGTGGAAGCGATTCCATTCGCCATCCCGTACGTCAAGCCGCTGCGCTTCGCCTCCGGGGAGGTGCACGTCGCCCAGCACGTGCTGGTCCGCGTGCACACCGACGACGGCGTCGTCGGGGTTGCCGAGGCTCCGCCGCGACCCTTCACCTACGGAGAGACGCAGGCCGGCATCCTCGCCGTAATCAACGGGGTGTTCAGCGCGCAGATCGTCGGCCTCAGGCTGACCGAACGCGAAGTGGTCCACGAGCGGCTGGCCCGCACCGTCGGAAATCCGACCGCTAAGGCCGCCGTCGACATGGCGATCTGGGATGCGCTGGGCCACACTCTGGAACTGCCCGTCTGCGACCTGCTCGGTGGTTACACCGACCGCATGCGGGTCTCGCACATGCTCGGGTTCGATGAGCCGGCTGCGATGGTGGCCGAGGCCGAGAAGATGATTGAGCTGTACGGCATTTCGACGTTCAAGGTCAAGGTCGGACGGCGCCCGGTGACCCTGGACACCGCCGTGGTGCGGGCCCTGCGCGAGCGGTTCGGAGACGCGATAGACCTCTACGTCGACGGCAACCGCGGCTGGAGCGCCGCCGAATCGCTGCGCGCGATGAAGGAAATGGCCGACCTCGACCTGCTGTTCGCCGAGGAGCTGTGCCCCGCCGACGACGTGCTGGGCCGACACTGGCTCGTCGAGAAACTGGACGTGCCGTTCATCGCCGACGAGTCGGTCCCGACGCCGGCCGATGTCACCCGCGCGGTGCTGGGTGGTTGGGCGACGGCCATCAGCATCAAGACCGCCCGCACCGGGTTCAGCGGTTCGCAGCGGGTGCACCACCTGGCCGAGGGCCTCGGGCTCGAGGTGGTGATGGGCAACCAGATCGACGGCCAACTCGGTACCGCGTGCGCGGTCACCTTCGGGGCGGCCTACCAGCTAACGTCGCGGCGGGCCGGCGAACTGTCCAACTTCCTGGACATGTCGGATGACCTTTTGGCGCAACCACTCCGGATCCGCGACGGCGAGTTGCGCGTGCCCGCCGGGTTCGGTCTGGGCGTCGACATCGACCCCGACAAGCTCGCGCATTACCGCACCGATTCCTGAAGATCCAGCCCACAACGGAGTAGGGAGAGAACAATGACCACTGTCGAACGGGCTTCGGCCGCCGCGTCCGGGGCCTCGGCCACCCAGCGGTTCCACAGCGACAAGTCACCCTTCGAGGCCGTCAAGGACACCCCGCCCGAACGGGTGGACGCACTGGCCCGCGAGGTGCTGGCGGCCGTGCACGACACCATTCGGCGCCACCGGGTCACCTACGACGAGTACAACGCCCTCAAGGCGTGGCTGATCCAGGTGGGCGCCGACGGCGAGTGGCCGCTGTTCCTCGACGTGTGGGTCGAGCACGTCGTCGAAGACGTCGCCACCGATCATCGTGCGGGCAACAAGGGCAGCATCGAAGGCCCGTACTACGTCCCGAACGCACCGGAACGCGGCCCCGTCGGCGCCGTCCCGATGCGGGAAGCCGAGGGGGGCACGCCCCTCGTCTGGGAGGGGCGGATCACCTCAACCGATGGAAAGCCCTTGGCGGGCAAGGTCGAACTGTGGCACGCCGATGCCGAAGGTTTCTATTCGCAGTTCGCGCCCGGGCTGCCCGAGTGGAACCTGCGCGGCACCTTCACGACGGGACCCGACGGCAGGTTCAGCATCACCACGATGCGTCCCGCGCCGTACCAGATCCCGACCGACGGCGCGTGCGGCAAACTGATCGCCGCCGCCGGCTGGCACGCCTGGCGCCCCGCGCACCTGCACGTCAAGGTCTCCGCGCCAGGCCACGAATTGCTCACCGCCCAGCTCTATTTCCCGGGTGACCCGCACAACGGCGACGACATTGCGACAGCCGTCAAACCCGACCTCATGCTCGACCCGCAAGACCGGGGCGACGGCACCCAGACGATCACCTACAACTTCGTGTTGGACCCGGAGCGGCCCTGATGTTGTTCCACGTGCACATGCAGGTCCGACTGCCGGCCGACCTCGACCCGCAGCGGCGCGACGAACTCATCGCCACGGAGAAGGCCTACTCGCAGCGGCTGCAACGGGCGGGCAAGTGGCCGCACATCTGGCGCATCGTCGGCGAATACGCGAACTTCTCGGTGTTCGATGTCGATTCCAACGACGAACTCCACCAACTCATCTCCAGGCTGCCGCTGTTTCCGTACATGGACATCCACGTCACGCCGCTGGCGGCCCACCCGTCCGACATCCACCAGTGAGGCGTCCATGAGCGAGTGCGAGGTGCACGCGGTCGTCACCGGCCGCGCGGACGGGCCCGTGGTGGTGCTGTCCAATTCGCTGGGCGCCACCCACCGGATGTGGGACGCCCAGCTGGCGGCGCTCGACGAGCGTTTCCGGGTAGTGCGTTACGACACCAGGGGACACGGTGATTCGCCGGTTCCCGACGGCAGTTACACGATCGACGACCTGACCGACGACGTGGTGGCGCTGCTGGACCGCCTGCACGTAGCGCACGCCCACGTCGTCGGCCTGTCGCTGGGCGGGATGACCGCCATGCGGCTGGCCGCCCGCCACCCCGACCGGGTCGACCGGGTGGTCCTGCTGTGCACCGCCGCGGACCTGCCCCCGGCGGAAGCCTGGCTGCAGCGCGCAGACACCGTGCGCGCCAACGGGTCCGGAGCGGTGGCCCAGGCGGTGGTGGAGCGCTGGTTCACGCCGGCGTACCTGAGCGCGCATCCGGACGTCCGGACCGCCCATGAGCGCATGGTGGCGGGCACTGCGGCGCACGGCTACGCCGGATGCTGCGAGGCGATCGCGAGCACGGACCTGCGTCAAGAGCTTTCGAACATCACCGCGCCCACGCTGGCGATAGCCGGCGCCGAGGACCCCGCCACCCCGCCCGCGAAGCTCCAGGCGATCGTCGCCGGCATCCCGGATTCGAGGCTGCTGGTCGTCGAGGGGGCCGCGCATTTGGCCAACGCCGAGCGGCCCGACATCGTCACACCCGCCGTTATCGCCCACTTGGAGGACTCATGACCCTCGACAAGGTTTTCGGCTCCGCCGCCGACGCGGTGGCCGACATACCCAGCGGCGCAAGCCTTGCGGTCGGTGGTTTCGGACTGGCCGGCATCCCGTGGTTCCTCATCGATGCGCTGCTGGCACAGGGCGCCAGCGACCTGACCATCGTCAGCAACAACTGCGGCGTCGACGGCGGCGGGTTGGGCCTGCTGTTGGAGGCCGGCCGCATCAGCCGCGTGGTCGCGTCGTATGTCGGCGAGAACCGGGAGTTCGCACGGCAATACCTGTCCGGCGAGCTGACCGTCGAGCTGACTCCGCAGGGCACACTCGCCGAGCGGCTGCGCGCCGGCGGCAGCGGCATCGGCGCGTTCTTCACTCCGACCGGCGTCGGCACTCCCGTCGCCGACGGGGGCCTGCCGTGGCGGTATCACCCGGACGGCAGCGTCGCCGTCAGCTCCCCTCCGAAAGAGGTGCGGCTGTTCGGCGGTCGCGAGATGCTGCTCGAAGAGTCCATCGTTACCGACTACGCGCTGGTGCGCGCGGCGGTGGCCGATAGGGCGGGCAACTGCGTATTCCACGCCGCCGCACGCAACTTCAACCCACCGGCGGCCATGGCCGGAAGGACCACCGTGGTCGAGGCCGAACGAGTCGTCGAGGTCGGCGGGCTGCACCCCGACGATGTCCACCTGCCGGGCATCTTCGTGCAGCGCATCGTCGCCCTCACCCCAGAACAGGCCGGCCGCAAAGGCATCGAGAAGCGCACCACACGCCCGCGGCCACGGTCGATCAAGGAGGCCGTGCTGTGAGTTGGACCCGTCACGAAATGGCCGCACGCGCGGCGCGGGAGTTGCGCGACGGCGACTACGTCAACCTCGGTATCGGGCTGCCCACGCTGATCCCCGACCATCTTCCCGTCGGCTCCGACGTCACTCTGCACTCCGAGAATGGGATCCTCGGCGTCGGCCCCTTTCCTTACGACGACGACGTCGACCCGGACCTGATCAACGCCGGCAAGCAGACCGTGTCCGTCGTGGCGGGTGCGTCCTACTTCGACTCGGCGACCAGCTTCGCGATGATCCGCGGGGGCCACGTCGACGTCGCGGTGCTGGGTGGCATGCAGGTGGCGGCCAACGGTGACCTGGCGAATTGGATGGTGCCCGGTTCCATGGTCAAAGGCATGGGCGGTGCGATGGACCTGGTCAACGGTGCCGGGCGTGTCGTCGTCTTGATGGATCACGTCGCCAAATCCGGTGCGGCCAAACTGGTATCGGCCTGCAACCTGCCGCTCACCGGCAAGGCCGTGGTCAGCCGCGTCATCACCGACCTCGGGGTGTTCGACGTCACCGGCGACGCGTTTCAGGTCGTGGAGTTGGCCCCGGGGACTGGTTACGACGACGTGGTGGCCAAGACCGACGCGACGGTGATCGACCGCGCTCCCGCCTTTGCCTGACGTGCGTATGCTGCCCTGAGGAAGTCGAAAGGCAGACTGTTGGCAGCATTGCAGGGCAAGGTCGCGTTGGTGACAGGTGCGTCGTCGGGCCTGGGCGCGGAAACGGCGCGGCTGTTATCCCGGCGGGGCGCAACGGTTTTCGGCATCGCCCGGGATGAGGATCGGCTGGCGGCGGTGTTCGCCGACATCGACCCCGGCGGATACGCATCGGTGGATGTCGCGTCGGCGCAGGCCTGCCGTGACGCGGTCGAGGAATGTGTCGCGCAATTCGGCGGGCTCGATGTGCTGATCAACATCGCCGGGCGGCACACGATGCGTCGGACGGAGTCGATGAGCGACGAGGACTGGGAGCAAGACCTCGCGGTCAACCTGAACGGGCCCTTCTACCTGTGCCGTGCCGCGTTGCCGCATCTGCTGGACCGCGGGGGCAACATCGTCAACGTCGCCTCCATCGCCGGCGTCGAGGGGCAGGCGTACTCGGCGGGCTACTGCTCGGCCAAACACGGGTTGATCGGGCTGACCCGCGCGCTGGCCGTCGAGTACACCGCGGATCGGTTGCGCGTCAACGCAATCTGCCCCGGTGGCATGCTGACCCCACAGATCGAGCAGTTCAGCGCACCGGAGAACCCCAACTACGACTTGATCATGCGCACGGCGTCACCGCGCGGCATGATGCAAGCGCGCGACGTGGCAACCGTGATCGCCTTTCTGGCCAGCGACGACGCCGCCGCCGTCCACGGCGCCGTCTACCGGGTCGACAACGGCAAGGGCGCCGGCTGAAACCACGGCTGCGGACGTGCACAATGGCGCGATGCGCGCAGTGCGGAAATTTCTGGCATCCGTCGGAATGCTGGCGCTCGCGGGCTGCGGCGCGCACCCCGTTACCGGCCAGCCCGCACCTGCGTCGGACCGCGACTTCCGCGGGCCGATCGAGATCGGCAATGGCCGGCACCTCTACCTGGAATGTCGCGGGAAGGGCGGGCCGACAATCATTTTGGAGTCCGGCTACCACAACTCTTCGGATCCGTGGAGCCAGTCCGACGCCACCGCGCCGGCAGTAGGACCCGCCGTGCTGCCCGCCCTTGCCCGGGAGCACCGCGTCTGCGCCTATGACCGCTCAGGCACCCTGCGCGGTTCCGAGCCGCCCGTGCTCAGTGACCGCAGTTCACCGGCCGCAATGCCGCGCACGGCGCAGGACGTGGTCGGCGATCTGCACGCAATGCTCGAGGCGGCACGCCTTCCCGGCCCGTACATCCTCGTCGGGCACTCGCTCGGCGGGTTGATCGCGCGACTGTACGCCCAAACCCACGCCGAGCAGGTGCGGGCGGTGGTGTTCGTAGACGCTTTCGCCGTCGAGATACCGGACCTGATGGGATCCGACTGGCCCGCTTACCGCCAGCAGTTGGACGGCCCGTTGCCGCAGTTCGTCGGTGTGCCCTCGTTCGAGGTGATCGACATCGACAAGAGCGTCGCACAGGTAGCGGCCGCGCCCGCGTTCCCGCCGATCGCCACCGTGGTGCTGACCAGGACCAAGCCTTTCGGCATTCCGCCGACGGTCCCGCCCGAGCTGGGCGCGAAGCTGGAAGATGCATGGCGGCAAGGTGCGTCGGATCTTGTCGCGCTGCGGCCGCAGACCCCGCACTTCGTGGCCACCGACAGCGACCATTTCGTGCAGGTCCACCAGCCCGACCTGGTTGTCGCCGCCGTCGACCTGGCGGTGCGCAGGTCCGCCACTCGCTGACCCACCCTGCCGGCCTCGAAGGCGGCGGCAAAGCCACATGCCGGTTTCTTGTGGCGCGCGGGACTCGTGAGACCGACGTCGCGCTCGGCGACTAGTGTCTGACCAGCAGGGCGTCCAGGCAGTAGGTCAGCGGCGGCTCGGGGAAGTTCACCGCCACTTGCTCGCCGGTGCATAAGCCCGGGTCGTTGACCCCGTCGCGCCGCAGGGCGACCTTGTACGTCGGATCGGTGAAGCCAGGCGTGCATTCGGACAGCTTGAACATGTGGGAGAGCAGGGCCTCGCGGTAGCAACTGCCGACGGTCAGGTTGTCCTGCAGGCAGAGTCCGCTGCCGCCGCCCTCCAGGGTCCCGTAGTTGCCGGCGGGGCAGTTCTTGGTGCCGCTGTATTTCTTCGCGACCTTCGCCAGCGCCGCCGGCGACGAGCATGGCTCCACGTGCACGTCGCCGGGTTTGACGAAGCTGCTGGCTTTGGAGAAGTCCAAGCAGGTGCCGACGGCGTAGTCGAAGCCGTTGTCCGCCGAATGATGAGAGTGGTGGCCCAGCACCGCGTGCACGCCGATCTTCACCCCGATCATCAACGCGATCGCGATCACTGTCGTGAGGATCCGCTTGCCGACCGACCGCTTCTGGGGCGGCGCGGGTGGCGCGGGCGGCGGCGCCCAGGGGCCGCCCGGCGAGATGTTGTCGTACTTTCCTGTCATGTGTCCCCCTCTGCGCCCGACTCGGCGAATACCAGAGCGGCCGCCGTGCTAGCAGATTAATCGGCAGATTTCGCGGGTACGACGGTCATCATCGACAACCTTGCGGCGTCCATCTCCATAAGGCGGCGCCCCGTCGGCCGTTCGGATAAGGGATGCTCTGGGCAGCTTGCGAAATTCTTCCGTCGCTCCGGCCGCAAAATTCGAATCACCGCAGGTCGGAGGGGCGAAAGGTGGCAAGGTATTTGCCGAAATGTCAGCGTCGGCGCGACGGCCCTGGTGTCGGCATTTATGGCATGCGCGGAACTATCTGGGCAACTCGGCAATAATTGCATGGTCGGCTAGATATCGGTGGTAGCGATTGGGAGTCAATGATGGCCACGATCTTTAGCCGGTGGTGGCGGGCCGATCAGTATGACTGGCTCTCCGGCTATCTGGCGGCGCGAGGCATCGGCGGCGCGACCCGGGGCCTGATGGCGTTCATCGCGGCGTCGATGGTGTTGTGCCTTCTCGCGTTGCTCGCCGGCTCCGACGGTCCGCGCGGGTCGGTCCCGGTCGCCATGACGTGGGCCGCCGTCGGCGGCGGGGTGGCCGGCGTGTTGCTGTGGACGTGGCGCTGGCCGACGCGCGTTCAGTCGGTGGCGTTTGCCGTGACGTGCAACACGGCCGTCGCGCTGGCCTGCCTGGCGCACCCGAACCCGCTGGCGGCGCTGATCGGGTGCATCGCCTTTGCGACGTTCGGCGCGTACATCGCGTTCTTCCACACGACCGCATTCGTGCTCTACAACTTCGCGGTGGCCGCCGCCGTCGGCGTCTTCGAGGCGGTGCGGCTGGTGGCGGCAGGCCATCCGAGCCTGGCCGGGGTGGATCTGTGGCTGGTGCTGGAGGTCAACATCGCCCTGCCGCTGGCTATCCGAATCCTGGTCCGCGCCATGGCGGGTGACCTGCTGCGTGCCGACCGCGATCCATTGACCGGCCTGCTCAACCGCCGCACGTTTCAGCACAACGCACTGGGGATGATTCTGGCCCGCAGGGGCATCGACACCCACCTGGT
Organism: Mycobacterium sp. NGS68; assembly: GCF_059812195.1. Lineage (NCBI taxonomy): Bacteria > Bacillati > Actinomycetota > Actinomycetes > Mycobacteriales > Mycobacteriaceae > Mycobacterium > Mycobacterium sp. NGS68. Next base: position 355,100 of record NZ_JCALCE010000001.1, read on the forward strand.
GGTCATGCTGATCGACCTCGACAACTTCAAAGCCCTCAACGACAACCGCGGTCACGCCGCCGGCGATCACGCGCTGGTCCAGGTTGGCCAGGCGCTGCTGGCGGTCGCCGACAACCAGGCGGTGGTGGCGCGTAGTGGCGGAGAGGAATTCCTGTTGGCCGCCACCGCCCCGGCCTGCAACGCCGAGCCGCTGGCCGCGCAGGTGTGCCGGGCGATCGAAGCGTCGACGACGGGTGTCACCGCCAGCATCGGTACCGCGTGCGCCCGCCTCGAGGAAGTGACCCCCGGCGAGCACCAGGCACTTCTCGAGGGGTTGATCACCGCGTCGGATGCCGCGATGTACCAGGCTAAACGTCTGGGCGGCAACCGGTCTCATCACCACGAACTGTGCTGACACAATTCTCGTGGCCGACTAGTGCCCCGACCGCCAACTCGGCCATGGCGATGTCGGGTTTCTCGCCGGTGATGAACTCGGCGTAGAGGAAGGACTCGACGATCCGCAGGATCAGGTAGGCCAAGTCGTGCGGCGGAAGCGGTGTATGCAGGTTGCCCTGCGCGACCTCGGCGCTCAGCAGCGCGTCGATCGCGTCCACCAGGCGCGCCTGGATCGTGCCCGCGCGTGTGGTCAGGATTCGCAGCGCTCGTTCGGGCTCGCGCCGGACGAACTCACGGAGATAGTCGGCGTTGTCGAGCATGGTCACGAAGCGGCCGACGGCCCCGGTGATGCGCCGTGCGCCGTCACCGTCGGACGCGTCGACCGCCGCCGCGAGCGTCGGCTCTGCCAGCGACCACAGAATCTCTCCGAGGAGTTCGTCGCGGCCGCCCACCCAGCGGAACAGGGTCGCACGGTTGACGCCCAGTTCGGCGGCCAGCTCCCGCATCTCGATGCGACGTCCGGCCATAAACCATCTCCGCGCGATGCGGAACGCGGTCAACGCGTCCGGCTTCCGTTCCTCGGCCAGCATGCGGCTTAAGGGTGTTCCGCTGATCATGCACCTCCTGCGGAATCGGCGCCCTCCGTTCCGGGGCGTGTGCAACACATTATCAAACGTTGCGTATCACGGTGCGCGTGAGAACGCGCCACGATAGCGAATATGCCATTGAGAAGCGCTGTGCACAAACCACTTACAGAGCGCCATCGAGCGCGGATAGGTGCCGCCGACCGACGGGCATCGACTTTGGGTGTGAGCTATCTCCTAGGAGCCGCAACTATGCAACATATTCCAATATGTTGCATAGTGGGAGGCGAACGCGGAAAGCTGATCACCGAAGGAGCGACCCGTGAAGCAACTATCCGGGCTGGACGCCACGTTTCTGCACATGGAGACGGCGACGACTTTCGGGCACGTCACGGGCCTGATGATCTTCGAGCGGCCCAGCGCGGACTACGACCCGTATACGGCGGTCTACGCCAAGTTCGCCTCGATGGTCGGCGAACTCGAACCGTTACGCCGCCGCCTCGTCGAGGTGCCGTTGGGGCTGGACCATCCCTACTGGGTGGCCGACCCCAACCTGGATCTCGACTTCCATATCAGGGAGATTCACCTGGCCAAGCCGGGCATGGTCGACCAACTGGCCGAACAGGTTTCGCGAATCGTCGGGCGCCCGATGGATCGGACCCGGCCGCTGTGGGAGGTCTACGTGATCGACGGCTTGCACAGCGGACGCTGGGCGTTGCTCACCAAGTACCACCACGCCACCATCGACGGCGCCGCCGGGCAGCTCATGCTGCAGATCATGACCGATCCCGACCCCGACGCCCCGCCGCCGGGCGACAGCCCGCCCTGGGACGCCGAAGCTCTGCCCAGCACCGTGGACCTCTTGCGGCGCACCGCGACCCGGCTGGCCCTGAATCCCGTCAGGGCGCTGCGCGTTCAGGCGCGGCTGATCCGCAGCCTCGCCGACACGGCCGGCATCAACAGCGTGGGCAGCGCGGCCAGCCAGACCGGGTCGGCGGTCAAGGCCGTCGCTCGGCTCGGCCGCTCCGACGGGCCACGCATCAAGTTGCCGACCACGCAGGCCCCGCCGACCCCGTGGAACAAGTCGATCACGGGACATCGCAGATTCGCCATGCGGACAACGTCTTTGGACAACATCAAGGCACTCAAGAACGCCACCGGCGGCACCGTCAACGACATCGTGATGGCCATCTGCGCGGGCGGGCTGCGCCAGTACCTGCTGTCGCACGATGCGCTGCCCGACCGCCCGTTGCGGGCCATGGTGCCGGTGTCCATCCGCACCGGCGACGAGGACGACCCCTGGACCAACCGCGTCTCGGGCCTGGTCGCGGAGCTGCCCACCGATTGCGCCGACCCGCTGGAACGCGTCGCCCGCTGCAGCCAGGCGATGCAGAACGCCAAGCGCACCCTTGACCTGGTGCCGGCCGACGAACTGGTCGATCTCACCCAGTTCTCGGCCCCCGTGCTGGCGACATCGGCCGTGCGGCTCGCGTCGCGACTGCGGCTCGCCGACCGCATCGCCGCGCCGTTCAACCTGGTGGTCTCCAACGTGCCTGGACCGCGCCAGCCGCTGTACTTCGCGGGAGCCCAACTGTGCCATCAGTTTCCGGTGTCGATCGTCACCGACGGCCAGGGGCTGAACATCACCGTGGTGAGTTACCTCGACCGCCTCGACTTCGGCTTCATTGTCGACCGCGACCTGGTACCCGACGTGTGGGACCTCGCCGACATGCACATCGACGAGATCGGCCGACTGTTCGACGCCAGTGGCGCGCAATGGGCGCAGCCCCCGCAGCCGCCGCACCCTCGGCGGAGGCGAGTCGGACGCGGCCGCCCAGAGGAAATCTGCTGACCGCGGGCACGCGATCCGACCCAATGCAGTAGCGGACTAGTTCCGCCGGTCGAAACTCGCGGCCGCCCCTTTCGAGGTGCGCACCGAGGCCACCGGCATCAACCTGTTCGCCTCGGCACAGCGCGCTAGCGCGTGCTCTCGTCTGCGATCTCGCGGTGCGTCTGGCCCGCGGCGGGAGCATCCGGGTCGTCGTTCGGTTGCTCCAGCTGCGCCTCCTCCTCGCGCTGCGATTCGGTGGCCTCTCGGGCGTCCTTGGGCACCGGCGCCGGGTTGCTCTTGTCTGGCTGATCCACGCGAGACCTTTCCGGAGTGTCGGTAATTGCTTCCCGTAGGGATCTCCCGAAGCGGCCCCTTCGAAACTTGCCGAACCTGGCCTACGGTCAGAGCGTGAACTTCGACGAGTACCGCAAGTACGACGCCACCGGGCTGGCGGCGTTGGTCGCCGACAAGGAGGTGACCGCGGCGGAGTTGCTCACGCTGGCCCGCGAGCGGGCGACCGCGGTGAATCCGCGGATCAACGCCATCGTGCGCGACGTCCCTGCCAGCCCCGCCGAGGCGCCCGCCGGACCGTTCACCGGTGTGCCCTTCCTGATCAAGGACCTCGCGCAGGACTACGCAGGGCTGCCCAGCTCGCAGGGTTCACGGTCGCTGATGTCGACGCCGGTGGCCGAGCATTCGACGGTGGTCCAGCGCTGGATCGACGCCGGCCTGGTGATCTTCGGCAAGACCAACCTGCCGGAGTTCGGGGCGAAGGGGATCACGGAATCGGTGGCCTGGGGTCCGGCACGCAATCCCTGGGACCTGCAGCGCACACCGGGTGGGTCCTCGGGCGGTTCGGCGGCCGCGGTCGCGGCGGGAATCGTGCCGTGCGCGGGGGCGAACGACGGTGGCGGATCGATACGCATCCCGGCCGCGTGTTGCGGATTGGTCGGCCTCAAACCCGGCCGCGGCCTGACGCCCATGGGGCCGGTGAGCGGCGAATCCATGCACGGTGCGGCGGTGCAGGGCGTCGTATCCCGCTCGGTGCGCGACACGGCAGCCATGCTCGACGTCATCTGCGGCGGTGAAACATTCGGGCCGTACCTGCCGGCGCTGCCGTCGGCGCCGCTCGCCTCCTGCGTGGACGAGGATCCGGGCACGCTGCGCATCGGCGTGCGGGTGCCGTCGGCGATCAATCCCACCCCGGACCCCGAAGCGTTCGCGGCCGTCGAAGCGGCCGTACGGGCGCTGACGGAGCTCGGCCACCACGTCGACGAACTGCCGCAGGCGCCGTACGACGACGCCGCCCTCGCCCGGGACTTCCTGCTCACCTGGTTCGTCCACCTGGCCTGGGACGTCGACGAAGCCAAGCGGCTGACCGGCGCGGGCGACGAGTCGTTCGAGCGGGACACCCTGATCATGGCCGCGCTGGGCCGAGCGACCCGCGGCGTCGACTACGTGGACTCCGTCGAGCGGCGGCACCAGCACACTCGTCGGCTCAGCACATTCTTCGAGTCCTACGACCTACTGCTGACCCCCACGCTGGCGACGCCGCCGCCTAAGATCGGCGAATTCGACCTGCCGGTCGTGCTACAGCGCGCATCCGACGCGCTGCTCAAGACGCGCACCGCCCGCTTCCTGCGCTACACCAAGATCGTCGACGACATGGTCGACGACAACCTTGGCTGGGTGCCCTACACCCAGCTGGCGAATCTCACTGGCCGCCCGGCGATTTCGCTTCCGCTGCACTGGACGGCGGGCGGTGTGCCGCTCGGCGTGCAGTTCGTCGCGCCGCTGGGCGGCGAGTCGCTGTTGATCCGGCTGGCGGCCCAGCTCGAGCGCGCGCTGCCGTGGGCCGACCGCGTGGCCCCGGTCTGACGATTCCACCAACCATCAACCCGCAGAGGAGCATCGAGATGAGCGATAGCCAGATGCTGGATGCCGCGCGCGCAGCTGGGACACCGATCCAGCAGGCCGTGGCGGTGTTCATGCTGCACCCGGAGACACTCGCCGAGAGCGTCTCCGCGGGCTACCAGAACCCGCTGGCGGGGTATGTCGCCGGCCGCGGCGGCGTGCTGGGCGACGTCACCGGCGACGAGGTCAGCGCGGCGTTCGCGGTGTTCGAGCCGAACGGCCTCGGCGCGTTGTGGGAAGAGGGCGTCGCCGTGCGCGGCGCCGACGGCGCCGCCGAACTCTACTGGACGCAGACCGCCGGGTTCGGCCGCCGCCATCTCGCAGGCGCGGAAGGCCTGGATCGCCTCGCCGCGCTGGGGGAGAAGATCATCGCGGCGACGCCAGGCGACGCGAGCCTACCGCTGTACGCGGGCTGGCGCACCATGCCGTTGGCGGACGACGCCCCCGCGCGGGCTCTGCAGGTGATGTTCATCCTGCGGGAACTGCGTGCCGGCGTGCATTTCAACGTCCTGACCGACTCGGGCATCAGCCCGGTGGAAGCGCACATGCTCAATAAGGGCCGCGAGTACACCTCGATGTTCGGCTGGCCGGAGCCGTTCGCCGACGGCGCGGACAAGAAGGACCGCTACGCCGAGGTCGAAGACGAGACCAACCAACGGATGGCCGAAATCTTCGCGGCCGCACTCGATTCCGAGGAGGCCGACGAATTCGCCCGCCTGAGCGCGGCCGCCCTGGCGTCGCAGCAGGCCGCCCTCCAGGGTTGATCGCACCGAGACCGAACTCAGCCGCGCACTCACCCCCAGCGAAAGGCCCACCATGAAGATCAGCTTGATCACCGGCCTCGACAACCGGTCGCCGATAGAATCCTGTGTCCGCGACATGACCCAGGCCCGCGACGAGGGGTTCGCACGGTTGTGGTTCACGCAAATGCCTTTCGACGTCGACCTGCTCACCGTCCTGGCCGTAGGGTTGCGCGAGGTTCCCGATATCGAGGTAGCCAGTGGGGTGCTGCCCATCCAGAACCAGCACCCGACGTTGCTCGCGCAACGTGCGTTGACGCTCAACATCATTGGTGGCGGACGGTTCACGCTCGGCATCGGTGTCACCCACCGGGCGGTGACGGAGGGAATGTGGGGCATCTCGTGGGACAGGTCGGTCAAGCGGCTGTCCGAATACCTCGACGGCCTGCTGCCCCTGCTCGCCAAGGAGCACGCCGATGCCCCCGGCGAGCTGGTCACGACCAGGGGCGGCCTGCAGATCCCCGACGCGCCGACCCCGCCGGTATACGTCGCCGCGCTCGGTCCGCAGATGCTGCGGGTCGCCGGCCGCCGCACCGCCGGCACGATCACCTGGATGACTGGCCCAAAGACGTTGCGAGACCACGTCGGACCGACGCTGCGGGCGGCCGCTGCCGATGCGGGGCGCACCGATGGATCGGTCGCGGTTGCCGCCGCGCTGCCGGTGAGCGTGACCAGCGGCGTCGACGCCGCCCGGTCGCGCGCAGCTCAGCAATTCGCAATGTACGGCCACCTGCCGTCCTACCGGGCCATGCTCGACCGGGAGGGTTTCGCCGGCCCGGAAGACGCGGCGTTGATCGGTGACGAAGAGACCGTCTGGCGCCATCTCGACGAGCTCCGCGATGCCGGTGTGGACGAGTTCGTCTGTATCGCGTTCGACCCGTCGCCCGAGGGCGGCCGGCGCACGCGAGCGTGCCTGCGGGCGTGGGAGTCTCGCACCTAGCCAAATTTGGCAGGCAGTCCCGGTCGAACTACACCGCCGCTTTTTCCAGGATGTGCACCCCGCAGGCCGAGCCGAGGCCGATGACGTGGGCCAGGCCCACCCTGGCGTTCTCGATCTGACGGTCGCCGGCCTCGCCGCGCAGGTGGTGGCAGACCTCCCAGATGTTGGCGATGCCGGTGGCCGCAATGGGGTGGCCCTTGGACTGCAGGCCGCCGGACACGTTGACCGGGGTGGTGCCGTCGCGCCAGGTGGCGCCGGAGTTGAAGAAGTCGGCGGCATCGCCCTCGTCGCACAGCATCAGGTTGTCGTAGTGCACCAGCTCGGCGGTGGCAAAGCAGTCGTGCAGCTCGACCAGGTCGAGGTCGCCGGGCCCGACCCCGGCCTGCTCGTAGGCGGTCTTGGCGGCGTTGCGGGTCAGCGTGTTGACGTTGGGCAGAACCTGGCAGCCGGCCTCGTAGGGGTCGGTGGTCAGCACCGAGGCCGACACCTTGACCGCGCGCCGACGCTGCTCGAGCGACAGCGATTTCAGCGTCTCGCCGTTGCACACCACCGCGGCCGCGGCGCCGTCGCAGTTGGCCGAGCACATGGCCCGGGTGTTCGGGTAGGCGATCATGACGTCGCCCATGATCTGTTCGAGGGTAAAGCGCTTCTGGTAGGCGGCAAGCGGATTCAGTGTCGAGTGGGCATGGTTCTTCTCGCTGATCTTGGCGAACAACTCGAAACTGGTGCCGCCGTACTTGTGGCCGTATTCGGTGCCGATCTGGGCGAACACCCCGGGCATGGCTTCGGTGCCGATGCGGCCGTCGACCGGCGCGACGGCGCCGTAGCGGCCCTTGGGTGTCCATACGTCGGCGTCTTTCTTCGTGGCGCCGCCCGCCCCGAGCAGCCCGGCGCCCGACAGCTTCTCCACCCCGACGGCCAGGCCGTACGCGACCTCGCCGGCCTTCACCGCCATGATCGCGGTGCGCAGCGCCGTGGCCCCGGTGGCGCACGCGTTGGCCACGTTGTAGACCGGGATGCCGGTCTGGCCGATCTGCTTCTGCAGCTGCTGGCCGATCCCGGCGTTGGCCGCCATCAGGTTGCCCGCGGCCAGCACCCCGATGTCGGCCATGGTCACGCCCGCGTCGGCAAGCGCGCCCGTCGCGGCCTCGGCCGCCAGGTCGACGGTGTCGCGGTCGGGGTGCTTGCCGAACTTGGTCATGCGGATGCCCAGGATCCAGATGTCGTCGCTGGCGCTCATCGTCGCTGCTCCTCGTTTGTGTGGGGGTTAGGTGAGGGGCTCGAAGCCGAAGCCGATGGCCTCGGTGCCTTCCGCGTCGGTGCCGATCGGGAAGGTGGCCAGGCGAACCTTCATCCCGTCGCGCACGTGCTCGGGATCGGGCTCGACGTTGACCAGGTTGGCCCGGACCTGGGTGCCGTCGCAGTCGACCACCGACGCGACGAACGGGACGGGGATCCCCGGCGCGGCGAAGGTGACGATCGTGAACGTGCGCACTGTGCCCTCGGTCGGCACGGGCACCGTCTTGAAGTCGGCCGCGAAGCAACCCGCGCAGGCGTTGCGTCGGTCAAAGTACCGGGCGCCGCACGCGGTGCATTCCTGCGCGACCAGGTGCGGCGCGCCGTCGTCGAGCACGAGATAGTCGACCAACGGGATCTGTCCAGCCATAAAATCCTCCGTCTGCAGGGTGGCCGTCGGCCTCAACTGTAACCATTACCGTTGAACGCTTGGTAGGTGCGGTTGCGTCAGCCGAACCAGCGGTGGAGGTCAAGACGCCGGGCGGCGCCGGCGAGGCGCCGGCTTGGCGACCGTCGTCAGCGAATCCAACGCTCCGGCGAAGCGGGGGTAGATGATGGCCGGCCCGATCCAGCGCGCCAGGAACCGCCGTAGCTCCTGCCCGCTGCGGCGTCCCTGACCGCTGTCGGCGAGGAACGAGTACAGCACCCGTAGACAGAATTCGGACAGCTCGTCGAGGGCGGCGTCGTCGAAACCGTTGGCTTCCCAGTCCACGTCGTAGCGATGCAGCATCGAGCGGCTGAACGCCAAGGCGGTGTCGGACGTGAGCGAGGCGCTCGCTTCGCCACGCTGTCTGGTGGTGAGGAGGAACCGGATTCGTTCGTTCTCGGACAGGCGCTCGATGGCGAAGGCCACGCCTTCGACGATCGCGCGGACCGGGTCGACTTCGCCCCGCACGTGGTCGGCAAGCTGCTCGAGAAAACCGTCCCCGGATCGCATCGCCGCCGACAGCAGCAGCGTTTCGGTGCCCTGGAAGTATCGGTAAACGGTTTGGCGCGTCACTCCGAGAGCGCGCGCGACGTCGGCGATGCGCATGGCGGACCCACGCTCGGCGATGATTTCGTCGGCGGCGTCGAGGATCCGGGTAATCGCCTCCTCGTCGGACTTGGGCGCGTTTCCCGACCATCCGTGGCTACGCGCCACCGGGGGCCTTTCTGGGGCCTCGCTGTGCCGCGGTCATGGCCCCGATGATATCGGGGAGAACGCCGCTACTGCGGGATCGGCGCCGCCGAGGGTGCCCCGCCATGCGCACCGGCAAGGATTCCTCGATCGACCTCGGCGCCGGGTACGTAGCTTCCGGTCAGATCTGCTTCCTGGCAGCTGCAACCCAGGCTTCCGAACGGGTTCGCATGGATGTCGGGCGTGCCGGGGTCCGCCGTGGCCGACGGTCCCACAACCGCGGTGCCGAGCACGATAGCCGCGCCGACGAGTAGCTTCGCGATCACTTGCAGACCTCCCTGTTGCGGCCGATAAGTCCCACCTAAGCGGATCCGGCGACAGCGGGGTGAGGGGAGGACGTCAGTTCATGTCGAAGTCAAAGACAACGGTCACGGTAGTTTTGCGCGCCGTATGAACGCCGATGGCCGGTCATAGCCGGGCGAGCAGCTCGGCCTTCTTGGCGGCGAACTCCTCGTCGGACAGAATGCCGCGCTCACGCAGGCCGGCCAGCGACTCGATGGCCGCGATAATGGCCCCGGAATCCCCGGAGCCGGATTCCCCGGCGCTGGAAGCCGGCTCGGACCGGTACTGCGGGGCGGGTGCCGCGGTCGGCGTTTCGGCGACCTGCCGGGCGCCGAGCTCACGCAGACTCGACACGTCGAACGTCCCGAGCTGGCTGGTGAATCTCACCGATCCGGAGCCGCCGCCCTGCTGCTGTTGCACGCCGCCGATCTGATGTTCGCCGGTGTCGAAAATCTTCGTGTCACCGCCGATCTGGATCGCCAGCCGCCGCGTGCCCGGAAAGACGGCGTAGCGCGCGTCGTTCTGGCCGCCCGTCGAGCTGGGCACACCGAGGTCGGCCGGCCACCAGTTGGCGCCGGTGAACCCGCCCTGCGCCTGCGACTGCGCGGATGGGCCGCGGAACACGGTGGTCGTGGTGATCAGTCGAGCCAATTCGTTGCACAGCGCATCGACGCGCGCCTTGAGCGCGTTGTCGAACATGTCGCCGACCATCGTCATCCCGCCCCGCATCCACTGCCCGGAGCCGCCGAGCTCGGGGATCGAGAACTGGGCCATGGTGCCGCCGCCGGTGTGCAGGGCAAACAACATGGCCAGCACCGCCTCGCGGGACAGTCCATGGCGCTGGGCGATGTCGGAGATCGCATTTTCGGCTTCGGGGGTGACCGCTGCCTTCATGGTGGTCAATCTTTCGTCGTCGGTACCGTTTCGAGACTACGCAGGCGACGCGAGTGCCGCAGCGGCGCCGGGCGCGTCCTCACGTACTGGTACCCCACTGCCGTGGTTGACAAATCATGGCCAAGGATGGGTGTCGTGTCGAATTCTTTCGACGTACGCGGACGCGCGCTGCAGGACGGTGAGCTGGCCGCCTGGCTGGCCGAGCACAGCCTGGGCAATCGGTTTGGCCTGGCCGTCGTCGATGCGGCGCTGGCGATCGTGGCGGCCGACGGGGATGGCCGCTTCATCGACGTCGCCCGGTTGACCGACGACGACGAGGCGGCGTTGGCATCGTGGCTCGCCGACCCCGGCCCACCCAAGGCCGTGCACGACGCGAAGGCGGCGACGCACGTGCTGGCCGGCAGCGGCTGGACGCTGCGCGGCGTCACCTCCGATACCGCGCTGGCCGCCTACCTGTTGCGTCCGGAGCGGCACAGCCCGGGTCTCAACGACTTGCTGATCCACCACACGCGCTGCGCGCTTCCCACGGAAGCCGTTGCACAGCAGCAGTATTCGGTGGAATCGCTGATCCTGCGGGGCTGCGCGGTGCTCGACCTCGCCGACGTGCTGGACGAGGAGTTGGCACGCATCGACTCGTCGTCGCTGCTGAGTCGGTTGGAGCTGCCGGTGCAGCGGGTGCTGACCGAGATGGAGACCGTGGGCATCGCGGTGGACCGCGAATCGGGCGGCGTGGACGATCTGCTGGACTGGATGGGCGCCGACGGTCGCGTCCACGCCACGTTCCATCAGACCGGCGCGGCCACCGGCAGAATCTCGTCGTCGGAGCCCGACCTGCACGACGCGGCGATCCGTCGCGACGCGTTCGTGGCGGGCGACGGTTATGCCGAGCTGATGGTGGCCGGTTACAGCCAGTTGCGGTCGGGGGTCATCGCCCAGCTGCCCGGGGTCGTCGACGAGGCTCGCGAGCTTGGATATGCCACTACCCTGCTGGGCCGTCGGCGCTACCTGCCCGAGTTGGACAGCCGTGACCGGCAGGCGCGTGCGGACGCCGAGCGCGCGGCCGTGGCGATGGCGATCGACGGCAGCGTCGCCGACATCGTCAAGGTCGCGATGGTCAACGTCGACCGGGCGATCAAGGACGCCGACCTGGCATCGCGGATCTTGCTGCAGGTCGGCGACGAGTTCGTGTTCGAGGTGGCCGACGGGGAGCGTGACACGTTGACCGAGCATGTCCACGAGCAGCTGGCCGACGCGTATCCGCTTGATGTCCCCGTCGAGGTGTCAGTCGGTCAGTTCACATCCCGCAAGTAGCGGTGGTCTTTGACAGCCGGTCGACGTCGAGGTGCGCGCCGTCCTGCAGCCAGTCGAACGGGTCGACGGCGTGGTCGGACATATCGTGCTGACATACCTTTTCGGGGCGTCGTTGCCACGAACGACCATCGTTTCGATCAACCTCCCCGGTCAGTTGGGTTGGGTTAACTGTGTTCCTGCCGCGAGGGGCGCCGCTTATGGTCGAACGGTGACGATCATGTATGACGATGCGCTGCGTGAGCAGATCCGCGCGCATCTGGCGGGTCACGACCGCCGGGCGGTGACCGATCCGACCAAGCGGCACGCGGCCGTGGCGGTCGTGCTGGTGGACTCCGAGGTTGGCGAGGACAGGGTGGACCCCGCGCCGGTCGACGAATGGATCGGCGGCCGGCCGATGCCGGAGCTGCTCAACGGCCACATGGTCGACGTCTCCGGCGGCGCCGCGTTCCTCTTGTGCCGCCGCACGATTCGGCTAACCTCACACGCCGCCCAGTGGGCGCTGCCGGGCGGCCGCCTGGATCCGGGTGAGGCCGCAGTGGACGCCGCGCTGCGGGAGCTGGACGAGGAACTCGGCATCCGGCTACCCGATTCGGCGGTGCTCGGCCTGCTCGACGACTACCCGACGCGATCCGGCTACATCATCACGCCGGTGGTGCTGTGGGGCGGCGGCCGACTCGACCCCCGGCCCGCCCCCGACGAGGTGCTGGCGGCCTACCGGGTGGGCCTGCACCAACTGCAGCGGCCCGACTCGCCGCGCTTCATCGCCATCCCGGAAAGCCCCCGGCCCGTCGTACAGATCCCGTTGGGCAACGATCTGATCCACGCGCCGACGGGCGCCGTCCTGCTGCAACTTCGATGGCTGTGCCTGGAAGGACGTCACGAGCCGGTCGACGAGTTCGAGCAACCGGTATTCGCCTGGCAGTAGCGGTCAGGGCACGCCGCGGGCGCCCGCTCGTCGAGGGTGAAAACGACCGCGACGGCAGCCGCGCGTGCGAAGGCGCTCAATCACCGCGGCGCAATATTGGTAGCACGAGGTCCACGCGCCACAAGAAAGTCGACATTTGGCCTTTTGCCCACCTCTGCGCGACAGCTTGTCGCGCAATCAAATCCCATCAGCGGGCAACCGGCACCTGCCCTAGGTCGCCAAATGCGCACTGCCGTCGTGCAATTCGTCGCGACGCACGCCCATCGGGGTGACGGCAGGAACGTCACCGCCCGCCACCACTGCCCGGGTAATCGGCGTGAGCGCCTGGAACAGCGCCTCGACCTCGTCGTCGGTGAGCGCGTCGAGCGCCGACAGGGCCAATGTGTCGGTCGTCGACTCGATGCGGTCCTTCAGGTCGCGCCCGGCCGTCGTCAGCGCCCCTCCGTCGTCGAGCAGGCCCCGCACCCACAGCCGTTGTTCGTAGCGGCGCCAGGACGCGTCGTCGTAGTCGCGGCCGCGGGCCATGAAGGCGCGCGTGACCCGGCCCGCCGCGGTGTGCAAGACGTTGGACTCCCGGCCGGAGACACCGGCGGCGGCCAGCACCGCCACGTGCGCGTCGCCGCGATGCTCGCGCAGCAGCGTCACGGCATGCCACAGCGCGCCAAGCGGGTCGTCGGGCCACGGCAGCGCCAGATTCGCGGCGAACAGCGGCCGCCCGTCCAGCGGCGCCGTCCGCGCGGCCTTCCCCGCCAATTCCGCCGCGACACGGACGTTTTCGGAATCACCGAGGCCGTAGCGGCGCAGCGCCGCGACAGCGGACTCCAGCCGCGCGCCCAGGGCGGCCTCGGGACCGGCGATCTGCCACGCCGCGGGGAGGGCCTTGGCGACCCGCTCCGGGGTGAAGTTGTAAAAGAGCGCCGTCACCACCTCGACCGGCACCGGGCCCAACGGCGCGGACCGGGCGGCGAAGTAGCCCATCCAGAAGCCGCGGTAACCCAGCCCGTCGAACGCCGCGACCGCTTCGGGCGCGAAGTACGTCACCGCGTGCACCGGCTCGAAGCGATCGAAGAAGCGTCGCGCCAGCTCGGGTGTCCTGCCCATGGTCGGCTACCTGCCGTTGCGCTCGCGGTGTTTGCACCCGGGCCAGCAGCAAGGCCGTCGCAGCCCTTCCTCCAGCTCCTCCTGGGTTCGGCGAATGCGCCGCTCGCGGGTCTTGTCCTGCTTGGCGTCTTCGACCCAGCAGATGAACTCGTTGCGTGCCAGCGGCGTGATGTCCTTCCAGGCCGTCAGCGCCGTGGCGTTGGCGATCAGCGCCTCGCGGAGGTCCTTCGGCAGCTTGTGGACCACCCCGCCGGGTACTTGCGTGCCGGTCACGTCGCGGCCTCGAGCTCGTCGAGGGCTTCGCCGGTGTAGACGGCGAGGCGCTGCAAGTGCGGCAGGGCGTCGCGGCATCCGACGAAGCCGAAGTCCAGGTTGTCGGCGTAGCTGTGCAGGGTGATGTTGAGCGCCATGCCATGCGCCGGGATGGACACCGGGTAGTTGGCTTCCATCCGGCTGCCACGAAGGTAGAGCACGTCTTTGGGGCCGGGCACATTGCTGACGCACAGATTGAACGCGAACGGCCACGGCGGCCGCACCCCGGTCAGCGCGCTCGCCACTTGCAGCCCGCCGGGCGCCATGATCGCTGCGCTGTAGGCGAGGATTGCGTTCTTGCTCATCTTGCGGAGCTCGTTCTTGGTCGCGCGGGTGGACTTGGAAACGACGTCCAGGCGCTCGACCGGGTCGGCGATGTCGGTGCCCAGCGGTGCCAGCATCGCGCCGACGGCGTTGCCGCCGCCTTCGTCGTCTTTGGCGCGGACGTTGACCGGCACGAACGCGATCAGCGACTTGTCCGGCAAGTCGCCGAGTTCGTCGAGAAATGCCCGCAGACCGCCTCCGATGATCGACAAGGCCACGTCGTTGAGGGTGGCATCCCGCTTGGAGCCGATCGCCTTGAGCCGCTCGGCCTTGTAATGCTGAGTGGCGAAGCGGCGGTTCCGGCTGATGCGTTTGTTGAGGATGCAGTGCGGCGCCTGGAAGGACGTCACCAGATCCCGGTGGTCGTCGCCAGGTCGCAATTGCGTGTTGATCACGGCCCGGGTGAGGTCATAGGCCGAACCGACGGTGCCGGCGACGAAGCCGATCGCTCCGCCCACCGCGCTGATGGCCCCTGTCACATTGCTCAGGATGCCGCCGTCACCGTCCTCGCCGTCAGGCTTCTTGGCAGGCCTGGTCTGCGGCCCACGGATGTTGAAGAACAGCGGGGTGTCGGTGTCGTTGGGGTCGGTGGACATGCTTTTCCGCAGGATCTTGGTGGCGGTGTAGCCGTCCACCAACGAGTGGTGCATCTTCACGTAGAGCGCGAACCGGCCGCCCTCCAGTCCCTCGATGAAGTGCACCTCCCACGGCGGCCGCCGCAGATCCAGCGCGTTGCTGTGCAAGCGGGACACCAGGATTCCCAACTCCCGCTCGTCACCGGGGCTGGCCAGCGCAGAGCGTCGGACGTGGTAGTCGAGGTCGAAGTGCTCGTCGACAATCCAGGCCTGGTCCGGCCGGTAGAGCAGCGTGGGATGGGCGAGCTTGCGGTTCCACGGCGCGACGACCTTTTCCAGCTTCGTCTCGTCGAGCAGTTGACGCAGGAAATCCGGCGGTGCGTCCGGCGGCGGCGTGAACGGCATCAGTCCGCCGACGTGCATCATGGTGCTCGGCGTCTCGCCGTACAGGAACATCATGTCGAGCGGGGCGAGCCGCTTCGCTGATTCGGCCACTGTGCCTCCTATAGCTACGGACGCGGTTCGCACTGGTCAGCGCGGGTCGTCGTGGCCGTATCTTAGGTGGGTGCGCTAAGCGCCGATGCCGGACTGTCGAAGATTGACGCCCGCCAAGCGCCTCAACTTCAACCTATACCGCACCCGGGGGCTTGCGGCAAGACCGGGGTCGTGCTGCAAAATCGCTGGCCGAAGCCATAATTCAGCCAACCGGGGGGTTGCGAATGTCTGTCGAGTCGACGCCCGACCATGCCGTGATCGTCGCCGGTGCGGGCCCCACGGGGATGGTCTTGGCGGCCGAGTTGGCCCTGCCGGGCGTCGATGTCGCGATCGTCGAGCGGCGCGCCGACCAAAGCGTGATCGGTACGCGAGCCGGCGGACTGCACGCGCGCACCATCGAGGTGTTCGATCAACGCGGAATCGCCGACCGGTTCCTGGCGCAGGGACAGGTGGCGCAGGTCGCCGGGTTCGCCCAGATTCGGCTGGACATCAGCGACTTTCCCACCCGCCATCCGTACGGACTCGCTTTGTGGCAGAACCACATCGAGCGCATCCTGGCCGAGTGGGTCGGTGAGTTGGCGGTGCCGGTCTATCGCGGGCACGTGGTGACGGGTGTCCGCCAGGACTGCACCGGTGTAGACGTCGAAACGGCGGGCGGGCGCGTCCTGCGGGCGCAGTACCTGGTCGGCTGCGACGGCGGGCGCAGCCCGGTACGCAAGGCGGCCGGGATCGCCTTCCACGGTTGGGATCCGACGACGAGCTACCTGCTCGCCGAGGTCGCGATGGACCTCACGGCGGGCGATTCCCCGCAGTGGGGCATCCGCCACGACGCCCTCGGAGTACATTCGCTCAACGCGTCAGAGGATGGAGACGCGGTGCGCGTCATGGTGACCGAACGGCGCCTCGGCCGTGGCACCGAGCCCACCCTGGGCGAGCTGCGCGAGGCGCTCGTCGCCGCCTACGGCAGTGACTACGGGATCCACAGTCCCACTTGGATTTTCAGATTTACCGATGCGGCGCGCCAGGCGGCGGCCTACCGCGCCGGACGAATCCTGCTGGCGGGCGACGCCGCACATGTGCATCACCCGGTCGGCGGACAGGGACTGAACACCGGCGTGCAGGACGCCGTGAATCTGGGTTGGAAGCTGGCCCAGGTGGTGAAGGGGACGTCACCCGAAGGCCTCCTCGACACGTATCACGCCGAACGGCACCCCGTCGCCGCGCGCGTGCTGCGCAACGCGCTGGCCCAGATGGCGCTGCTGCGCCCCGACGACCGGACCAGGGCGCTGCGTGGCACCGTCACGGAACTTCTTGGCATGGACGAACCGCGCAGGCGATTCGCCGCGATGATGTCCGGGCTGGACATCCACTACGAGCTGGGCGGGCGCCACCCGCTGGTCGGGCGCCGCATTCCCGATCTCGACCTGATTGCCGACGACGGTCCGCTGCGGGTATTCGGACTGCTGCACGATGCCCGACCGGTGCTGCTCAACCTCGGTACGCCCGGCGGCCTCGGCGGCACCGGACGGGCCGGTCGTGTTCGAGCGGTCGACGTGCGCCCGGTGGGACGCTGGGAACTTCCCCTGCTCGGGGCGGTCAGCGTCCCCGACGCCGTACTGATCCGGCCCGACGGGTACGTGGCGTGGGTGGGGGAGGGCTCCCAAGACGGGCTCGCCGACGCGCTCGCGGCATGGTGTGGGGTCCGCGCGTTCTAGAACGCATTTCCGGCATATCAATTTCATATACGACATGAGATTGATATGCCGACCGGTCGGGACTCGGCAGCCGGCGCGACCCGAAATTTCATCGCCGGGTCCGAAGGCGCTCAAACGAAACTCATTGTGGCAGCGTAATTCACGACCGACGCGTCGAGCTGTCGATTGAGCGGCAAAGTTTAGAGCGCGCTCCAGCAATCGCCAAATGATTCATGTCAAACTCTAAATATATTGATTCACAACATGTTTCATGTTCTCTTCCAATTACACAGCACATCTAACTGGCTAAGTGAACAGTTATCGACGGAGCAATGAATAAGCGCGCGTGAGCTTGTGATCTCTATGCGCGGCTGGCCTAACCTTCGGTACTGATCCAGTAACGACGTTGTTGCTGAAAGCTTTTGCTGAAATGTGCTTGGAGGAGAAAACATGTCGATGGTGATCGCAGAGCCCGAAATGCTCGTCGCAGCCGCCGCCGAACTGCAGGCGCTGAACGCGACGGTATGGGCCGGAAACACGGCAGCGGCAGGCCCCACCACCGGGGTGCTGCCCGCCGCGTCCGATGTGGTGTCGATCCTGACCGCTGCGCAGTTCGCGTCGCACGCCAGGACCTATCAGCAGATCAGCGCGCAGGTCGCGGCGATCCGTGACCAGATGGCGGCCACGCTGGGCCTGAGCGCCAGTTCGTATGCGGCCACTGAGGCCGCCAACGCCTCCGCGGTCGGTTAGGCGAGCGAGTCATGGTCGACTTCGCGATGTTGCCCCCGGAGATCAACTCCGCGCTGATGTACTCCGGCGCCGGGTCGGGGCCGATGCTCGCCGCGGCGGCGGCGTGGGAGGGGTTGGCCGTCGAGCTACAGAGCACGGCGGCTTCGTTCACGGCGCTGGTCGAGGAACTGACCGACGGGCCGTGGCAAGGCCCGTCCTCGGCGGCGATGGCCGCCGCTGCCCTGCCCCAGATTTCGTGGTTGAGCGGCACCGCCGGACAGGCCGAGCAGGCCGCCGGTCAAGCCACGGCGGCGGCCACTGCCTACGAGGCGGCCTTTGCCGCAACGGTGCCGCCGGCGGAGATCGCGGCCAACCGCGCGTTGCTGGCGGCCTTGCTGGCCACGAATTTCCTGGGCCAGAACACCGCGGCGATCGCGGCCACCGAGGCCCAGTACGCCGAAATGTGGGCTCAGGACGCGGCCACGATGTACGGCTACTCGGGCGAGTCGGCTCAGGCGGCAGCCCTGACGCCGTTCAGCACCGCGGCCCAGATGCCCACCCCGGGTGGGCTCGTAGACCAGTTCGTCGCCGTCGCCCAATCGGCCGCAGCGAGCCTGGGCGTCGACGTGGACGCCCTGAAGGCGGTTCCCGCCACGCTGATGCAGATGGCAGGGTTCACTAACACGCCGCCGTGGCTCACCGATCTCGATGCCGCAATCAACGCGATCGGCCTGAAAGGCTTCGCCTGGAACGCCAATGGCGACGGCATAGTCCTCAACGGCCTGCTCGGCGACGTCGCCGAGGGGTTGACGGGCTCGCAAACCCTGGACGCCAGTACCGCCTTCGACAGCTATATCCGATTGGTCTCGCCGACCCGGCTTACGACGACCGCGTTCAAAGACGTACAAGGTCTGGCGCAGGCGTTGTTTCCGGCCGCCGGCAAGGCCGCCGAGGGTGCGGCCCACGCCGCCGAGGGCGCGGCCAAGGCCGCCGGGCAGGCCGTGTCGGGCGGCGTGAGCGGCATTGCGGGCTCGGTTGGCAACGCGTTGCCGGTCGGTGGACTGCGGGTGCCGGCCTCGTGGGCCGGTGTCGCGGCCCCGGCACCCGCCCAGGCGGTGGTGTCGCTCAACGGCCTCGGAGCCGCCGCGGCCGCGGAACCCGCCACCAACGCGTTCGGCGGAATGCCGATGATGGGCACGGGCACCGGACGCGCGGCGGCAGGCCACTTCGCCACTCCGCGTTACGGATTCAAGCCCATGGTGGTGGCGCAGCCCCCCGCCGGGGGGTAAGGCCTGGCCATCCTGGGTGCGCCGAGCGTGGGCCCAGGCCCTGATCCCCAGCGCTTTTCGTACATGTGCCCGACGCTCGACGTGCCGGTCAAGGACGTGATCTCGCGCAGAGCTACGGTGCAGCGGTGGAAAGCGTGGGAGTGGGCGGGCATCGATATGTGATCGTCGGCGCCGGCGCGATCGGCGGCACCGTGGGCACCGTGCTGTCGCGGGCGGGTGTCCCGACGATGTTGGTTGCGCGGGGCCGTCACGCCGCCGTGCTGGCGGCCGACGGCATGACGCTGCGGACGCCCGACGGTCCGTTCCGGACCGAAGTGAGCGCCGCGTCCACACCCCCGCAGGTGCGGCTGACCCCCGGCGACGTGCTGGTCTTCGCGACCAAAACGCAACAACTCGACGCGGCCTTGCAGGAATGGGTGGATCAGCCCGTCCATGGCGCGCACGGCGTCGTCGGGACGGCGGGTGAGGTGCTGCCGGCGCTGACCGCGCTCAACGGGGTCGCCGCCGAGGAGAAAGCGCTGCGCTATTTCCGTCGGGTCTTCGGTGTCTGCGTCTGGTTGCCCGCCGTGCACCTCGAACCGGGTGAGGTGATCGTGCGATCGTGGCCGGTGGTCGGCCAATTTCACATCGCGCGTTGGCCCGCCGTGATCGGCACGCAGGCCGACGACGATCTGTTGACGGAGGTGTCGGCGACCTGGAGCGCCGCGGGCATCGGGGTGCGCACCCCGCGGGACGTCGCGCCGTGGAAGTACAACAAGCTACTGAGCAACCTCGGCAACGCCGTCGGCGCCCTGACGGCGGATCCGGACGCCGCACGTGAGGTGGTGGCCGCGCTGCGCGGTGAAGGCGAGCGGGTGTTGCGGCAGGCCGGGATCGACTTCGTCTCCTTCGAGGAATCCACGGCGGCACGGGCGGACGGGCCGACCATCCGCCCGATACCCGGATGGGATGCGGGACCGAGCAACTCCACCTGGCAGTCGTTGAGCCGCAACACCGGCAATGTGGAGACCGACTTCCTCAACGGGGAGATCGTCCGGATCGCCCACCGGCAGGGCATCGCGGCGCCGATCAACGCGGCACTGGCGCGCGCCGTACGCGGCGTCGTTGTCAAAGGCGTTGGGCCGGGCCATTATTCGGCGGCGCAGCTGACGGAGCTGCTCGGGATCGACGCGACCCCGTGAGCGACCGCTAGAAGCCTTTCGGCGCGTCGCGGACCGCCTGGACCGCAGCGGCGTCACCAGCGAACTCGACCACGGCCGCACGCCCGACGGCGAACAGCAGAAGCTCCTCGGGTGCGCCGGTCACGGTGACGGCGGGTCCGTGGCCGCGGGTCATCAGTGTCTTGCCCGCCGTGCTGCGCAACGCCAGCCGGCCGGGGGCCTTGGCCAGCGTCAGCTTCGCCATCGGCGGCATGGTGCGGCGCAGCGCGGTGGCCAGCGCCGGTTCGAGCGTCCGCGGCTGCCAGCCGGGCCGGGCGCGGCGGACGTCCTCGTGGTGGATGAACATCTCGGCGATGTTGGCCACCGGATCGAGCAGCTTGAGCGGCGAGTAGGCCGGCGGGCCGGATGCGATCTTGTCCAGCAACGTGTCCCAGTCGAGGCGCTCGGCCACTTCTTGTTGCACCTTGGCGGTATGGCGCGCGAAGAACGGGATGAGGATGCCGGGCGCGGCGTCCAGGCGGTATTCGCGGATCACCAGGTGGGTGGCCAAATCGCGGGTGGTCCATCCTTCGCAGAGCGTCGCCGCATCCGGCCCAACGCTGCGGAGGGTGTCGACGAGGGCGGCCCGTTCACGTTGGGCGATGGACATGTGATTTCCGTTCAGCAGGTCGGCGGCCGATCCGTCAAGCGTAAGGGCATTACTGTCAAGAGATGCTCGACGTTCGGCGGCTGGCGGCCGGGACGCTCCCGGCCTGGCTGGTGGTGGCCGGGCTGGTATTCACCGGTTGCGCGGCGGGTCCACCCGCCGGCGCGCCCGCGCCCGCGCCGGCGCTGCTGCTCGGCGAGGTCCAGCGTGAGCTGTCGGCGATGAAGGAGACGCACTACCAGCACGCCACCCTGGTCGACGAGTCCGTGGGCAAGTTCTTCTACGACTGCTCGGGCATGGTCGATTACGCGCTTGGGCGGGTCTTGCCCGATGACGCGCAGGCGCTGCCGACGAGCACCTCCAAGCGCCCGCTGGCCGGCGACATCGAGGGTTTCCTGCGCCGCGCCGCGGGGCAACCCGCGCGGGGCTGGCAGGCGTTCACCCGCGTGGACCGGCTGGGCCCCGGCGACCTGATCGCGTGGTTGGCGACGGAGGATTCCACCACCGGCGATACCGGCCACGTCATGGTGGTGCTGGCCGCCCCGACGCGCAATCCGGCCCGCGACGGCGAGTGGTTGGTCCGGGTGGCGGATTCGACGGTGAGCCCCCATGCCCAGGACAGCCGGCGCCGGGGTCAGACCGGGCTGGGCACCGGGACGGTCGGGCTGGTCGTCGACGCCGCCGGTTCCCCGGTCGCCTTCTATTGGCAGGGCGGGGTTTCGAAGGCCGCCAAGACCACCGAGATCGCGCTCGGCCGGCCCGCTTGAAGTAGAGGAACGCCGATGCTGAAGATCGTATTTTGTTGCCGCAGGAAAGCCACCCTGCCCGCCGAGGACTTCCAGCGTTACTGGTTCGAACACCATGGCCCGCTGGTGAAGTCGCTACGCGAGGCGTTGCCTGCGATGACGCGCTACGTGCAGAGTCACACCGTCGCGGGTCCCGACACCGACCGGCTGCGCGCCAGCCGCGGCACCGACGAGCCCTTCGACGGTATCGCCGAGATCTGGATGGACACCACCGTGCGTGCCGAAGACGCCGACGCGGCGCGCGCCGCGATGAGCCGACTCATCGAAGACGAAATGCAATTCCTCGATCTGTCACGGTCGGTGATCTTCATGACCGAAGAACACGTCATTTTCGATTGACGGCGGTTTCGGTGAGCCCGATCAGGGCGTGCGGCAACGGATCTCGATGCAGGACACCCAGGCGCTGGGTGGCGCGGGTGAGCGCGACGTACAGCTCGGCGGCGCCGCGCGGGCCTTCGGCGATAATCCGCTCCGGCTCCACCACCAGGACGGCGTCGAATTCCAGTCCCTTGGTTTCCGACGGCACCACCGCGCCGGGCACGTCCGCGGGCCCGATCACCACGCTGGTGCCCGAGCGGCCCGACTCCTCCCGAACGAATTGTTCGATAGCCGTGTGCAGTTCGTGCTCAGTCACCCGCCGCGACCACGGCTGCACGCCGCAGGCGCGCACCGATTCGGGGGGCCGCACGCCGGGGGCGAACTCGGCGAGCAGGGCGGTCGCGACGGCCATGATCTCCGCCGGGGTGCGGTAGTTCACCGACAGGGAGCGGTAGGCCCAGCGGTCCGGCACGTGTGGCTCGAGCATGGCGCCCCACGACGTCGCGCCGGCCGCCGAGCGGCGCTGGGCGAGATCTCCGACCACCGTGAACGACCGGGCCGGGCAGCGCCGCATCAGCACCCGCCAGTCCATCTCCGACAGCTCCTGGGCCTCGTCGACCACCACGTGCCCGTAGGTCCAATCGCGGTCCGCGGCCGCGCGTTCGACGAGCTCCCGGTTGTCGCGCTCCTCGAAGCGCTCCGCCAACTGCCCCGCGTCGAGCACATCCTGGGCGAGCAGCTGGTCCTCGTCGTCCATCAGCTCTTCGCGGGTGATCATCAGGTCCAGCACACCCGCCGCGTAGTCGGCCTCGGCCTTGCGTTCGAGCTCGGCGGCCCGGTCCGCCGCCCTGTCGCGGCCCAGCAGATCGACCAGCTCGTCGAGCAGCGGCACGTCGGACACCGTCCAGGCCTCGCCGTCGGCGCGCAGCAGCGACGGGTCCGCGCCCGCGGCGCGCAGGCGTTCCGGCGAGGTGTACAGGGATGAGAGCACCGACTGGGGTGTCAGCAGCGGCCAAAGTTCTTCGAGCGCGGCGATATACGCGGCATTCTCCGTGAGCTCGTCCAGCAGGTCGGCGCGCAGCTGCTCCCAGGCGTTGCGGTCCTCGCGGGTGAGCCAGCCGCGACCGATCCGGGCTATCGCCCTTTCGGTCAGCACCCAGGTGATGATCTCGGCGAACTTCGCGCGGGCCTCGTTGTGCGGCAGTCCGGTGTCGCGGGCTTCCTGCCGGGCCCACTCGGCGGTCTCGGCGTCGATGCGCAGCGCAACGTCCGAGAGCTCGATCGGCAGCGGCTCGGCCGGCAGTCGCTGTCGGTCGGCGACGGCCGCGGCCAGCACGTCGAGGATTTTCAGTGAGCCCTTGAGCCGCGCGAGCTCCGGCGGGTCCTCGGCGGTGACCCGCAGGCCGGGCACGAGGTCGCCGGTGGTCATGAAGACCACTTCGGATTCGCCGAGCGACGGCAGCACCCGGCCGATGTGGTTGAGGAAGGCCTGGCTGGGTCCGATCACCAGCACGCCCTGGCGTTCGAACCGCTCGCGCTGGGTGTAGAGCAGGTAGGCCACCCGATGCAGCGCCACCACGGTCTTGCCGGTGCCGGGGCCACCCTCGATGACCAACACACCGGCGTGATCGAGGCGGATGATCTGGTCCTGCTCGGCCTGGATGGTCGCCACGATGTCGCGCATGCCGGCACCGCGCGGCGCGTTGATCGCGGCGAGCAATGCCGCGTCGCCGCGCTCGTCGGCGCCCGGGCGGCCGAGAACCTCGTCGGTGAAGTCGAGTACGCGTCGCCCGCGGGTGTGGAACTGGCGCCGTCGTCGCGTGTTCTCCGGGCTCGCCGCGGTGGCGACGTAGAAGGCGCGCGCCGCCGGCGCCCGCCAATCGAGCAGCAGCGGCCGGTAGTCGTGGTCCGGATCGAGGATGCCGATCCGGCCGATATACAGCTGCTCGTCCGCGACGGTGTCCAGTCGACCGAAGCACAGCCCGTTGTCCGCGACGTCGAGCCGCTTCACCGCTCTGGCCAGCGCACGCACCTCGGCGTCACGCTCCAGGAGCGCTCCTTCGCCCAGCAACGCGACGTCGTACTCGCTTCTCAGCCGAGCACGATCGGCGTCCAGCCGCGTGTAGAGCGTGTCCACGTAGCTCTGTTCGGACCGCAATTCTTCTTCGTACCCTCGAGCCGACACATGCCCCCATTCCCGCAGCTTCCGGTCTGCGATTCTGCGGCATGACCCGGGTCTTGCCGCAAGCCCCGGGGGGCGCGATACGGTGGTCAGAAGGCGTCGTCGGCCAGGTCCATCAGGTCGGTGTCGACGTTCTCCACGATCGCCCGGGTCGCGGCTATGGCCGGGAGGACGGTTTTCGCGAAGAACGACGCGGCGGCGAGCTTGCCGCGGTAGAAGGAGTCGTCGGACCCGGCGTCGAGCGCTGCCGCGGCGATGTCGGCCGCCACCAGCAGTCGCCACCCGATGAGCAGGTCGCCGACGGCGTGGAGGAACGCCACCGACACCAGGCCGACCTTGTACAGCTCGGTCGGATTATGAGCTGCGGCAAGCAGATACGTCGTCAGCGTGCCCGTCATCGCCTGCACATCGCCCAGGGCGGCCTGCAGCAGCGCGCGCTCCGCCTTGAGCCGGTCGCCGGTGAGGTTGTCGATGAACGCGGCGATCTCACCGGCGACGTGGGCCAGGGCGACACCCTGGTCGCGTGCGATCTTGCGGAACACGAAGTCCAGCGACTGGATCGCGGTGGTGCCCTCGTAGAGCGAGTCGACCCGGGCGTCGCGGAGGTACTGCTCGATGGGGTAGTCCTTCAAATACCCTGAACCGCCGAAGGTTTGCAGGCTCTCGTTCATCCATTGAAAGGACTTCTCGGTTCCGACGCCCTTGACGATCGGCAGCAGCAGATCCTGCACGCGCGCCGCCAGGTCGGCGTCCACACCCGGCAGCAGTTCGACGCCGAACTCGTAGCAGTGCGCGGCGGTGTACATGTACAGGGCGCGCAGCCCTTCCGCGTACGCCTTCTGCAGGATCAGGCTGCGCCGCACATCCGGGTGGCGGGTGATCGGGACGCGGGGAGCGCTCTTGTCGGTGAAGCGGGTCAGGTCGGGGCCCTGGATGCGCTGCTTCGCGTAGTCCAGCGCGTGCAGATACGCCGTCGACAGCGTCCCGCTTGACTTGATACCGACCATCATTCGCGCGTACTCGATGGCCTTGAACATCTGGGCGATGCCGTCGTGCACGTCGCCGACCAAATAACCGACTGCGGGAATGTCGGTCGCGCCGAAGGTCAGCTCGCACGTCGGCGAGGCTTTCAGGCCCATCTTGTCTTCGAGCGCCGTCGCGAACACACCGTTGCGCTCGCGCAGGTCCAAGGTGTCGGGGTCGAACAGGTATTTCGGGACGTAGAACAGGCTCAGGCCCTTGGTGCCGGCCGGGGCGCCCTCCGGGCGCGCCAGCACGACGTGGAACTGGTTCTCGGCGGTGTCGCCCACGTCGCCGCCGGAGATGAACCGCTTCACCCCCTCGATGTGCCAGGTGCCGTCCGACTGAGCGATGGCCTTGGTGCGGCCCGCCCCGACGTCGGAGCCCGCGTCGGGCTCGGTCAGCGCCATCGTGCCGGTCCAGCCGCGCTCCAAACCGATTCGTGCCCAGCGCTTCTGCTGTTCGGTGCCGACCAGGGCGAGCACGTGCGACATGACCGGGGTGGTGTACCACTGGGTCGCCGGATTGGCACACGCCATCATCTCGTTGACCGCCCAGGTGAGCGGGGCCGGCGCCGGAACCCCGCCGATCACCTCCGACATCCCGATTCGCCACCAGCCGGCCTCCTTGAACGCGGCCACCGACCGCCGAATCGAGTCCGGCACCGCGATCGTGTGCTCGTCCGGAAGGAATCGCGGCGGGTTGCGGTCGCCGTCGACGAACGAGTCGGCGATCGGGCCTTCGGACAGGCGCGCCACCTCGCGCAGAATCTCGCGTGCCGTCGCGGCGTCGAGGTCACCGTAGGAGCCCGCGTCGAGCACCACGTCGAGGCCGAGCACCTCGAACAGGTTGAACTCCAGATCGCGCACGTTGGTCCGGTAATGCCCCATCGCTGTCCCTCCGCACAGTCGCAAAATGGCACGTCGCGACAAGCATCATTGCGCAACGGGTGCGCGCGCGTCCCCGTTTTTGCCGACGGCTTCGCTATTCGCCGGTGAAGTTCGGGGCGCGTTTCTCCAGGAACGCGCGGGGCCCCTCTTTGGCGTCCTTGGAGTTCATCACCGCCATGCCGAGCTCCTGCTCCCGCGGAAAAGCTTCGGCTTCCGTCTTCTCCAGGTTGTCGATCACCGAGGCCTTGATATTGCGGACCGCGAGCGGCCCGTTGGCGGCCAGCAGCTCCGCGAGTTCACGAGCGCGCGCAAGGGCGCCCCCGTGGGGCGTGACATGGCCGACCAGGCCGATGTCGTAGGCGCGCTGGCCGGAGATGGGCTCGCCAAGTAGCAGCATGTCCATCGCCACCGTGTAGGGGATCTGCCGCGGCAGCCGGATGGTGGAGGCGCTCATCGGGAACAGGCCCCGCTTGACCTCCGCGACCGCCAACCTGGCATCTTCGGCGGCGACGCGAATGTCGAAGGCCTGCAGTATCTCCATGCCGCCCGCGTAGCAGTAGCCCTCGACCGCGGCCACGATCGGTTTCTTGACGTAATGGTCCTTGAGAAAGCCTTTGTAGAGCAGGGAGAAGTCTTGACGCACCCGCTCCTCGAACTCGTTCGCGGCGGGCTTGCCGGCTATCAGGGCGCCGACCAGTTGATCCAAATCGGCTCCGGCGGAGAAGTTTCCATCCGCCCCCGTCAGGATCGCGACCCGCAGCTCCGGATCCGCGTCGAGCAGATCCCAGGCGTCGCTGAGGCGACAGAGCACCTCGGCATTGAAAGCGTTTCGCTTGGCCGGGCGATTGAGGGTGAGGGTGAGGATGTGCTGGTCGCGCTCGACGAGCACTGCAGGTTCTGCCACGCTCTGGGTCTAACACGGCAAGCCGAGTCAGGCAATGCACGCGACGCGCTCCGGACGGTCTGATGTCCCGCCCGACCGGCATTTTTGTCAGCGTGACTTTTACGTGCAGCGAACCTGATGGCGGCCCGGGCGCCGCGCCGGTCGGACCGTCGGCGAACGGGCACGCGTTGCCGCGCAGGTGCGCGGCGCCCAGCGCATCCCACGGGCGAATTGTGTGAGGTTCATCAGCAAATTCTCGGCAGCCCGGTGGCGCTGAGCTGTGGGTTTCCCCAGGCGTCCGCGTTTGCCCAGGCTGCGTCGCAATCCCGGACGCGTTACCCCCCGATTGCCGCGGCGTTGCGTCACCGCACGGCACACTCGGCAAAGCCGCGGGAGCGCTGCGGCACGGCCGCCCCGGCGGTCGAGACCGCGGGCGGCGCCGGCCTTCGTCGCGCCCGCCGTCGCCCTGCTGCGCGCAAATCGAGGCGTTAGGCTTCGCGCCATGCATGTGGCACCCGCTCCGGTGAGTTGCGATGTCGTCGTGCGCTGTTGTCGTTAACTCCCGCGCGTGAGAGCTGGGCGATCTTCCTCAGCCTTCCAACGTTCCGCGGCTGTATGACCGAGTCCCTCAATACCGCACCGATCCGCATCCGGAAGGCCGTCAATGTTCCGCTTCACCGGCAAAGCACCGCGCGGGCGACGCGCCGTCGCGCTCGCCGTGACCGCGGGCCTGCTGACGGGGTGCCACGGAGGGGCCAGCGACGTGTTCGGCGGCCGCGGACCCGCGCAGGTGAACACGACGATCACGCTGGTCGCCTACTCCGTGCCGGAGCCGGGCTGGAGCAAGGTGATTCCCGCGTTCAACGCCTCCGATGAGGGCAGGGGCGTGCAGGTGATTACGTCGTACGGCGCGTCCGGTGACCAGTCCCGCGGTGTGGTCAAGGGCAAACCGGCCGACGTCGTCAACTTCTCGGTCGAGCCGGACATCACCCGATTGGTCAAGGCGGGCAAGGTCGCCAGGGAGTGGGACACCGACGGGACCAAAGGCATCCCCTTCGGGTCGGTGGTGACTCTGGTGGTCCGCAAGGGCAATCCGAAGAACATCAGGGACTGGGACGACCTGCTGCGCCCCGACGTCGAAGTCGTCACCCCCAGCCCTCTGAGTTCGGGCTCAGCGAAGTGGAACCTGCTCGCTCCCTATGCGGTGAAAAGCCGTGGCGGACGAGACAGCTCGGCCGGCGTCGATTTCATCGGCAAGCTGGTGCGTGAACACGTCAAGCTGCGACCCGGATCGGGGCGCATCGCGACGGACGTCTTCCTCGAGGGCAGCGGCGACGTCCTGATCAGCTACGAGAACGAGGCCATTGCCGCTGAGCGGCAAGGCAAGTCCGTCGAACACGTCAACCCGCCGCAGACCTTCAAGATCGAGAACCCGCTGGCGGTGGTCGCCACCAGCTCGCAGTTGACGGCCGCGACGGCATTCAAGAACTTTCAGTACTCCGCTGCGGCGCAGCGAGTGTGGGCGCAGGCCGGATTCCGTGCGGTCGATCCGGCCGTCGCCGCCGACTTCCGCGACCAGTTCCCGGTCCCGCTGAAACTGTGGACGATCGCCGACCTCGGTGGTTGGGACAGGGTGGATCCGCTGCTCTTCGACAAGAGCAGCGGCAGCATCACCAGGATCTACACGCAGGTCACCGGATGACCGAGACCTTCGTCGCCGAAAGCGCCGACGCCGCCGTCCAGCCCGACGCTGCCGCGGATCATCGGACGCCGCGCAAGTCCGCCCCGCCGGCCGGTGCGTCGCTGCAGGTCGGCGTGACCACGGTGTGGCTTTCGGTGATCGTGCTGTTGCCGCTGGCGGCGATCGCCTGGCAGGCCGCCGGCGGCGGCTGGCAGGGCTTCTGGCTGGCGGTCACGTCGCACGCCGCACTGGAGTCTTTCCGGGTGACGCTGACGATTTCCGCTGCGGTCACGGTGATTAACGTCGTGTGCGGGCTGCTGGTGGCCTGGGTGCTGGTGCGCGACGACTTCCTCGGCAAGGGTCTGATCGACGCGATCATCGATCTGCCCTTCGCGCTGCCGACCATCGTCACCAGCCTGGTGATGCTCGCCCTGTACGGCAAGAACAGCCCGGTAGGTGTGCACCTGCAGCACACCCCACCCGGGGTGGCGATGGCGCTGACGTTCGTCACGCTGCCGTTCGTGGTCCGGTCGGTGCAGCCGGTGCTGATGGAGATCGATCGCGAGGTCGAGGAAGCGGCGGAGGGCCTGGGCGCGAGCGGCTGGAGGGTGTTCACCTCGATCGTGCTGCCGTCGCTGCTGCCGTCGCTGTTTTCCGGCGCGGGAATGGTATTCGCGCGGGCGATCGGCGAATTCGGCTCGGTGGTGACCATCGGTGGCGCGGTGCCCGGCAAGACCGAAGTGTCGTCGCAGTGGATACGCTCGCTGATCGAGAGCGACGACCGCGCCGGGGCGGCCGCGATATCCGTGGTGCTGTTGTCGATCTCGTTCTTCGTGCTGCTGTTCCTCCGGACGGTGGGCAGCCGCCGAATCAAGCGCCAGGAGGCGGCGAGTTGACGACGTCGACACCGGCGGTCCGCTACCTCACCCGCTACGCGGCGCTGGGCTATGTGCTCGTGATGCTGGTCGTTCCGGTCGGGGTGATCCTGTGGCGGACATTCCGGCCCGGCTTCGCCCAGTTCTACGGCTGGGTGAGCACGCCCGCGGCGATATCGGCGCTGCATTTGTCGTTGCTGGTCGTCGCGATCGTGGTGCCGCTGAACGTCATCTTCGGCGTGTCCACGGCATTGGTCCTCGCGCGCAATCGGTTCCGGGGCAGGGGCATCCTGCAGGCGATCGTGGACCTGCCGTTCGCGGTTTCGCCCGTGATCGTGGGCGTCGCGATGATCGCGCTGTGGGGTTCCGCGGGCGTGCTGGGATTCGTGGAAAAGAACCTGGGCTTCAAGATCATCTTCGGCCCACCCGGCATCGTGCTGGCCACCATCTTCGTCACCATGCCGTTCGTGGTGCGCGAGGTCCAGCCCGTGCTCGTCGAGTTGGGCACCGAGCAGGAAGACGCCGCCGCGACGCTGGGTTCCAGTGGCTGGCAGACATTTTGGCGGATCACGCTGCCCTCGATCCGCTGGGGTCTGACCTACGGCATCGTGCTCACCACGGCGCGTGTCCTCGGCGAATTCGGCGGGGTCATCATGGTGTCGTCCAACCTGCCGGGCAAGACGCAAACGCTGACGCTCCTGGTCAACGATCGCTACCAGCGCGGCGCCGAGTACGGTGCGTGCGCGCTGTCGACGTTGCTGATGGGTGTCGCCGTCACATTTCTGATCGTCAAGACCATCCTGCTTGTTCGCCGCGCGCGGGCGAACAGGCAAAGCTGACAAGGAGATACGAGCATGACGGAGAACTACGCGATCACGGTCCGCGACGCCAACAAGCGCTATGGCGACTTCGTCGCCCTGGACCATGTCGACTTCGTGGTGCCCGCGGGGTCGCTGACGGCGTTGCTGGGGCCCAGCGGGTCGGGAAAGTCGACGCTGCTGCGGGCGATCGCGGGGCTGGATCAGCCCGACAGCGGCAGCATCACGATCAACGGCCGCGACGTGACCGGGGTCCCGCCGCAGCGGCGCGGCATCGGGTTCGTGTTTCAGCACTACGCGGCGTTCAAGCACCTGACGGTACGCGACAACGTGGCCTACGGCCTGAAGATCCGTCGGCGCCCCAGGGCCGAGATCAAGCAGAAGGTCGACCACCTGCTGGAAGTCGTTGGACTGGAAGGATTTCACGCCCGCTACCCCAATCAGCTTTCCGGCGGCCAGCGGCAGCGGATGGCGCTGGCGCGGGCGCTGGCCGTCGATCCGGAAGTGCTGTTGCTCGACGAGCCGTTCGGCGCGCTGGACGCCAAAGTTCGTGAGGACCTGCGCAGTTGGCTGCGCCGCCTGCACGACGAGGTCCATGTCACCACGGTGCTGGTCACCCACGACCAGACTGAGGCGCTCGACGTCGCGGACCGCATCGCGGTGCTCAACAAGGGCCGCATCGAGCAGGTCGGCTCCCCGACCGACGTCTACGACACCCCGGCGAACGCTTTCGTGATGTCGTTTCTGGGCGCGGTGTCGGTGCTCAACGGCGCCTTGGTGCGACCGCACGACATCCGGGTCGGCCGCAATCCGGAACTCGCGGTGGCCGGCGGTGACGATGCCGCGAAATCCCTTGGGGTGGTGGCGGCTACGGTCGACCGGGTGGTGGCGCTCGGCTTCGAGGTGCGCGTCGAGTTGACCAGTACGTCCAGCGGCGGCCCGTTCACCGCCCAGATCACCCGCGGCGATGCCGAGGCGCTGGCGCTGCGGGAAGGGGACACGGTCTATGTGCGGGCGACGCGGGTACCGCCGGTCGGCGCCGACGAGGGCAGCGTGCTGGCGACCGCGTGAGGTAGGCCGTGTCGTGGGTGCACAGGAATGCCGGTTGCCATAAACTGCCCTTCACATGGACCTCACCCGCATTACCCACCCGTTGCGACTGGCCCGGGGGTCACACCAGCCGGGCTCCGGCAAGGGCTGTGCGATGAACGTGATCTCCTACATCAACGGTGACGAGCAGATCACCGACTTCCCGGCGACGTCGGCCCGCCCGTTGGCCTCCTTCGTCCAGTTGTGCAACGACCAGCTGGCCGGGCCGGACGGCTACCTGTCGCCCGAAGACAGCGTCGTGGTGCTCGACCTGGGTTGGCTGACCGTGGGCACCGCCGACGTGCCCGAAACCGTCATGCACACCTGGGTGGTCAAACTGCTCACCAGCCCGCCCTGGGGGGTCGTCCGCTACGCCCACGGCATTGCGGCGGAGGCGGTTTCGGATATCGCCGAGTTGCACCGCCGCCTCACCCCGGGCGAGACGCCGCCGATCGCCGAATGGGACAGCGCCGCCCGCGCCGCGCAGGCGGTGGCCAGCAGGATGCCGCCGTGCGCCGAAAAGTACGCCGTACGGGCCGCATCCCAATCGACCTCCCTCGTGCACACCGACGACTGGGACACGCTGGATGCCGTGACCGGCAACGCACTGCGCGCGCACCGGCTGGCCAACGAGGATGCCGGTGCCGCCCGGATCGTCGAGGTCACCCGCCACGCGATTCGCTCCTGGCGGCGGCTGGCGGGGCTGAGCGTGGTCGGCAACGCGCCGGTCGGCGCCGCGTTGAAGCGCAAAGGTGTTGCGGCATAGGGGCGGTCAGTGGCCGTCAGTGGCGGCTCAGCCTCGCGCGAGACGTAGGACCCGGTTGTTGTTTCGATCGATGACGTAAAGGGCGCTGGTGTTGTCCGTTGCCAGACTGTTTGGAAAGCTGAGGCCGGTGAAGGGCAGGTGGCCTGTGAGTCCGATGCCAGGCTCACCACCCGATTGTTGCCCGTGTCGGCGACGTAGACCACGCCGTCGTTGTCCACCGCCACTCCGTACGGATGCAGGAGTCCGGTGAACGACAGGGCGACTTGCGTGGTCGATCCCGCCGCCAAGGTCAGCACTCGGTTGTTTTGTACGTCGGCGACGTACAGACCGCCATTCCTATCGACGGCGACCGCATTGGGAAAGTTGAGTTCGGTGAAAGGCATTGTGGTTTGGCCGGTGGAGCCCGGTGCCCACCTCAGCACCCGGTTGTTGAGCGTGTCGGCGACGTAGACCGAGCCCTGAGCGTCGACCGCCAGTCCGCAGGGCTGGTTGAGTCCGGTGAATGGCAGGGTCGTTTGGGCGGTAGAACCGGGCGCTAACTTCAGAACGCGGTTATTGTCCCTATCCGCAACGTAAACGGTGCCGTCGGCGACGACCGCAACACCACAGGGATCCCGTAGACCGGTGAGCGGCAGCGTGGTCTGGGTAGTGGGGTCATGTGCCAGAACGACCACCCGGACGTTGTCGAAGTCCGCGAGATAAACACTTTGGGCGGCGTCGACCGCCACCTGGGCCGGCCCTTTGAGTCCGGTGAATGGCAGCACAGTCGGCGGGCCGAATGACCGCGGACTCGGCGCCGCCGCCGGGCCCGACGATGCCGACGGTGAAGCGTTGGGTGCGGGTCTTTGGCTGACGATCACCAGCGTGATCGCGATGATGGCCACGGCCACAAGCGCGGTCGGGATGACGATGGTTTTGCGCCGCCACCACGGTTGCCGCCCGGCCGGCTGTCTGTGGGGGACCGGTTGGGCCGAGGGGAGGTGTCGTGTGGGCGCATACGGATCCGGAGACGCCGCGCCCGGCGTGGGGCGGGAAATCGTCGGTGGTTCTGCCGTGTTCGGCGTGACCGGGCGAGGGATGGGGGTGGTGATCTCGCCTTGGGCGGCCGCGGCGAAATCAACGGTGGTGGAATAACGTTGGTCCGGGTCCTTTGCCATGCCGGTGGCGATCACTGCGTCAAAGATCGGTGGTAAACCGGGATTGGTCGCCGAGGCCCGCGGCGGCGGAGCAGCCAAGTGTCCCGCCACTTGGCTTTCCAGATTCTCGCCGGGGAACGGTCGGCTACCCGTCAGGCATTCGTAAAGCACGCAGGCCAGTGCGTAGATATCGGAGCGGGCATCCACGGCGCGACCGTCGAGGCGCTCGGGAGCCATGTAGTGCCAACTGCCGATGACGGCTCCGGTATTGGTAAGACCGGTTTCGTCTGTGCCGCGGGCGATTCCGAAGTCGATGAGGTAGGCGAAGTCGTCATCGTCGAGCAGGATGTTGGAGGGCTTGACATCGCGGTGGACCAGCCCGACCTTGTGGGCGGCGTGCAGAGCGTTGGCCACCTGCTCGACGATCCGTACGGCGCGGCTCGGATCGAGCGGACCGTCGGACAGCACTTCCTGCAGATCGCGGCCTTCGATCAGTCGCATGTCGACATAAAGCCTGCCGTCAATCTCGCCGTAGTTGTGGATCGGGATGATGTGCGGATTGTTCAGGCGCGCCGCGGCGTCGGCTTCTCGGCGGAAGCGTTGCGCGAACGTTTCGTCGGCGGCGAGGTGCTGTGGGAGCACTTTGATCGCGACCGTCCTGTCGTTGGCCGCGGTGTCGTAGGCCCGCCATACTTCGCCCATGCCGCCGCGGCCCAGCAGATCGATCAGGCGGTAGCGGCCGAACGGCTGGGCCGAAGGCTTGTGACCGCGTGAACCGGCGTCACCAGAATATGGATGCGGCATGCTTCGCCCCCCCGCGAACATTTACGACATGTCAGCCCGTCCTGGCAGCCTAGCCCCGGCAAGCGCTGAGGAGCGGGCGTTTGTCGATAGGACAACCCCGTCGTCAGGTCAGCAACAGGTCGCCGGGTAGGCCGTCGCTCGTCGTCGCCTGGCTCAGCAATTCGCCGACGAGCGGTCCGAACTTCATCAGGTTGCTGCCGACGAACGCGACGACACGGTCCCGGCGGGCGACGGTCCAGCCGTCGCCGCCGGCGTCGAGCCAGGAGGCCCGGGCCGTGACGCAGTCGACCCGGCCGACGGGCCGCAGCGACGGGAAGAGCGCGCGCACGCTCGCCGGGTCCGGCACCTCCTGCCCGAAGGCCCACCGACCGGTGCTGCCGAGCGGCAGCCCGTAGCCCTCGGGCGCGGACAGGCACGCCGCGCCGACGGCGTCCGCGCCCTCATACGTGTAGCGGGTGTGCGGGCCGAACTCGACGCCGAGCGGGCCGAAGAGCGCCTGGGTCTCCGTGCCCGCGCAGATCAGCACGCGCTCGGCCGCCAGCACCGTGCCGTCTCCGAGTCGCACGTCGCCGTCGTCGGTGACTGAAACGACCTCGCCGCGCCGAATCTCGACGCGCTGCGACAGGGCTGTCAGCGCCCGACGGATGCGTAGGCTGCCGCCGAGCGGGTCGAAGATCCCTGCGTCCCACGGCGCGGCGACAAAGGGGATCCGCGCCGCGATGTCGGAACGGTCCAGCGACGAGAACGCGGCACCGGCGTCGCGCATCGCGGTTGCGGTCTCCTCGCACGGGCCGGCGGCGATGAAGCCCTCGGCGCCGAGCAGCCTGCCCACCCCGAGTTCGGACTCCCAGCGCAGCCATTCCGCGCGGGCCCGCAGTGCCAGCCCGCACAGGGCCGGGCGCCGGTGGGCGATGCGGAAGATCCGCGCCAGTCCCGCGGACTGCTCGGCGAACGGCGCACCGCGCTCGATCACGATCGGGCGCTCGCCACGTCGCGACAGCTCGTAAGCGGTTGCCAGCCCGCATATTCCCGCCCCGATGACGACGATCACGAAAACCGTTCCCTAGAAGAAGAAGCCGGCGAATGGTGCGTCGGGCACGGCGAACAGCCGATCGGCCGCGGCGAGCGTCGAGGGATCGTCGGCCCGGGCCAGCCCGGCAACTTCGAGACCGCGCCAAGTGGCACCGCCGAGCAGAACGGCGCCGAGGCCCTCGACCCCGACGTGCAACTGCGCCGCCTGGTCCGTTGGTTGCGCGCCGTCGCCACCGATCGCGAAGCGGGCCGAATTGCCCTGCAGGATCGGGTCATTGATCGCGATCGTGACCGCATCGTCGCCCGCG
Source organism: Mycobacterium sp. NGS68 (assembly GCF_059812195.1). NCBI lineage: Bacteria > Bacillati > Actinomycetota > Actinomycetes > Mycobacteriales > Mycobacteriaceae > Mycobacterium > Mycobacterium sp. NGS68. The sequence continues at coordinate 390,362 of NZ_JCALCE010000001.1, forward strand.
AAGCGCCGCTCGGCCAGCGCCCGGTGGACGTCGACGATCCGCAGCCAGGTTTCGTCGTACACCGCCGTCGTCTTCGCGGCCCGGCGATCGAGCAGCAGGAGGGGCAGCGGGTCGTCGAGCGGCATCATCCAGAACACCACGCGATCAACAAGATCCAGGCCGAGCAGGAAGCGCAGCAGGCCCAGGTAGGCATCCATGGTGGGTGCGAAGAAGTCCTCGACCGCGATGGTGCGCTGGTCACTGATGAACCACTGGTCGATGTCGACCGGCCGGTAACGGGCGAACCCCGTCTCGGCGCCCGGCTCCCCGTGCACCGCGATATACGAAGGCCCCGGCGACGCTTCGGTGCGCATCCGCAACCCCGCCCACCAGAACCCGGGCCGGTCGAGGCTACCCGGTCGGGATGGCCGATTCGCCGCATAGATCCGCGGGAGCACCTCCCACGCGTCGGTGGCGTCGAGCAGTCGCACCGGCCCGCCGCTACAGACGCCCGGTCGCAGAGCGGCCCGCGCCGTGCGCAGCTCCACGCTGTGGAACGAGCTCGCCACCCCATAGCCGTAGCGGCCGTAGATCGTCGCCTCCGAGGCGCGCAGCGTCGCGACCACCTCACCGCGCGCGGCGAAGTCCCGTAGTTGATGACGGACCAGTCCGCCGGCGATGCCCCGCCGGGTGAACGACGGCAGCACCCCGATGTGTGTCACCGCGGCGTGAGCGACGATCCCTCCGCCGGGCAGCGTCAGCCCGCCCGTGACAGCGTCGGCGGTGCCGACCAGTTGACCGTCGGCGAATGCCCCGATGGTGCGGCCGGGTTCGAGCACCTTGCTGATCTGGCCCGGTGGCAGGTTCGGCAGCGGGGGGAACCCGACCATGGCGGTGCGGAACAGGTTGGCCGCGGCGATCAGGTCGTCGTCGCCGTCGAGAACACGGATGTCGGCGTCCATCTGGCCATCATGTCTCGTGCCCGCGGCGCCGGCGCACGCGCGTCCGGGCTCGTCAGGCCGGGACGAGCTTGACGGGCAGGTGGCGGTGCCGGCGGATGATGTTGTTCACGGCCCAGGTGGGTCGCCCGTCCAGTTCGATGCGTTCGACCCTTTCCAGCAACGCCCGCAGCATGGCGGCGGTCTCCAGGCGTGCGAGGCCTTGGCCCGCGCAGGCGTGGGACCCGTTGCCGAAGCCGAGCTGGCGGCCGGCGTCGCGGCGGATGTCGAACGTATCGGGCCTGTCCCACTCGTCCTCGTCCCTGTTCGCCGAGGCGTACATGACCAGGACCCGCGACCTGTCGGGTATCGCGATGCCGCCGATGTCGGTGTCGCCGCGGACCTGCCGGGCGAACGCCCGTAGCGGTGATTCGTAGCGGATGACCTCGTTGATGGCGTTGGGGATCAACCCGGGATCGTGCTTCAGCAGCTGCCACTGCTCGGGATGGACCGCCAGCAGGTAGAGGGCATTGGAAATGGCGCTGATCGTCGTGTCCAGGGATGGCGCGAGGTAGTCGATCATCAGCGCGGGGCACTCCGAGCGGGCGAGCTTGCCGGCGTCGGCGGCGCAGAGCAGTTCGTGGGCGATGCTGCCGTCCAGGACCGAGCGCTCGCGTACCACGCGGTGCGCAAACCACAGCATCTGCAGGCTGCGCGGGACCGACTTGACGGCTTGCCAATTGACCGGGCCGAGAATGTCGAATGTGGCGCCGCCCCAGTCGATGAGATGGTCGCGCTGGTTGCGTGGCCAGCCGACGAGATCGGGGACGACGGCCAGCGGCAGGGCGGTCGCGAGATCGGCGACGGCGTCGACCGCGCCACGGCGCAGCGCGGCATCGACGACGGCGCCGGCCTGAGCGTCGATCGCTTCGTCGATAGTGCGCAGCGCCCTCGGCAGCAGCCGGTGGGCGAGCAGCTTGCGGCGCCGATCGTGGTCGGCGCCGTCACTGCTGAGCGTCGTGCCGCGGGACAGCCGGTTGCTCAGCGCGTTCAGCGCGACGCCGTTACCCGAGATGAACGCCTGGTCGTTGCGGAGCGTGGACTCGCATTCGGCATAGCGGGGCAGCGCGTACACCCGGTGTGCGGGTAGCCACACCACGGGGCCGAGGCGGCGCAGCCGCCGGTAGTGCTCGTATGGGTTGAGCAGGGCGTCGGTGGTGTAGACGTTCGCCCGATACGTCGGGACACCGCGGGGACCCTTGCGCATGGCTGGCCTCCCACGGTCGACTATCTGACGAAATCGTCACATATCTGGACCAAGGGGTCAATGATTTCTGACGAAATCGTCACCAGATCGCGTGCACAGGTGGCTGGGTCAGAGGAAAGCCGACGTATGCCTTATGCACCCGCCTCTCAGCGACAACTTCCGAAAATTTCTGCGCCGCAACGAGATTTGTCGCTATGAGGCGGGCAAAACGGCACATCCTTCCGCGGAGGCCGCAGTGCGGGCATCGATGCCCGGCCCGGGCCCACGCTCAGCGCGGGTTCTTCTCGCCGGCCTCGATGGCCACCGGCAGCCGGTTGTCGGCCGGAGCCACGGGGCACGTCGCGTAGTCGGTGAACGAGCACGGCAGGTTCGACGCCCGGTTGAAATCGAGCACCACGGTCCCGTCGTCGTCCGGCTCTGCGATCGAGAGCGACCTGGCGCCGGGATAAGTCGTGACGCCGCTGGTGGCGTCGGTGAACAGGACGTGCAACCCGACGGGCGCCTTGTCGAATGCGACGAGCCGCAGGGCCGTGCCCGCCAGTTCGAAGTCGATGACACCGACGGCGTTGAGGTGATGTTCGAGTCCTTCGACGACGGCCCCCGTGGTCACTGTCTCGGACCGCTCGTAGGGCGTGAATCTGCCTGCGATGCGCCATCGTTCGCTGGGCGCATAGGTGGGGATGCCTTGGTACGTCAGCAGGTGCGGAGACTTCGGGTCATGCACCCGCAGAGCCGCGGAGCCGGTCCGCCGGATGACCTCGACGCGGCGTTCCCCGATGTTGACGAGAACCCCGGGCGCGCCTTCGACAGGCTCAAGCCGGTCGGTTCCGTCGATGCCCTCCACGTACACGGCGTCGCCGTCCGCCCGCCAGCGACCCGGCAGGTCGGCGACCCGATCGAATTCCTCGGTGAGCCAGTACAAGCCGGTCAGGCTCACCCAGCCGAGCGGGTCGGCGAAGTAGCTCTCCCGGTCCTGGTGCCAGCGGTTCCACGCCGCCTCGAACGTCTCTGCCGCGGTATCCGCTGTGGTGGTCATGACTCACCCAACCCTGTCGGCGCGTTGTTTCATTCCCGCCTTCAGCGCGATGGCTAAAAACCGCCACGACGCCGCGCATCGAGCGCGTACCTGCCGCCACCGGTGAACACCAACAGGAGAAACGCGAAACAGAACGTCACGGCAAGCTCACCCTTGTTTTGGATCGGGAGTAGTCCGTTCGGCTGATGATGCCAGAAATATGCGACGGCCATCTGCCCCGAGGCGACGAATGCTGCTATGCGAGTGAACAATCCGACCATGATCAGCAGCCCCGCGGCGAATTCGATGACGCCCGCGTACCACAGCGGCCAGTCCCCGACGTGGACGGTACCCACCACGTCGGCGGGCCACTTGAACAGCGCTGCCATGCCTTGGCAGAGGTACAGGAACCCGAACACCGCGCGAAAAACGCTGATAGCGGTCGGCGAGTACGAACCAAGCCGGGTGTCGATGCGGCGCGACGTCATGGGCCGACCTTACCGAGCGGGCAATGCAATTTCCGGCGAACGCCTTTCGTGTTAGACATAGCCGATGGCTAGGGAATCGCTGTCGGATCAGTTGGCCAAGATGCCGCACTACCACGTCGTGACTCAAAGCGACGGTCAGTACCTGGACTACAGCGACGGGCTCACCGAGCCCGGCGCGCTGGCGTTCGCGAACGATCTGATCTCACCCACGTCGGGCGAGCGGGCGCAGGATCTGGAGATCGTGTGGATCGCGCAGGTTGATCCGAAGTGGTGCCAGTTGGCGCACGGCGACGGCCCCGAGAAATACGGCCAGGAAGCCCTGGACTTCCTGCAGCGGCTAATCCAGGACGAGCCCTACTGGTCCGCATTCTGGTGACGGCGCGGTCCACCGGGACAGGGCTGCGGCCCACGCGGCGTGATCGGTCGAGGCGCCGGCCCACGCGACGTAGCCGTCCGGCCTGACCAGCACCGCCGGGCCGTCGTCGGTGCGCTCGGCCTGCAGCACCCCGGCGGCCTCTACGGCGGCCGCGCCGTGCTCATGGACGAACACAAATCCGGGCACCGCCCGTTGCAGCTCGGGGACGCTGCCCTGTGTCAGCGGAAGTTGTGTGGCGCGGGTGCCCACCAGGCGGTGCTCGCCGCGGCGAGGCGGGTACCGCAACGTCGTTCCGGCGAAGCTTCCGGCCACCGCGTCGCGCACCCTGGCAATGCGAAGAAGTCGGGGCGCCAGTGCGTTTCGGGCCAGTCGCGCGAGACGTGGATGCAGCGTGACGCCCCGCGCCATGAGGCCGGACTGCAGCAACACCCGCCTGCCGATTGGGTGGCGTTCGTCGTGGTAGCTGTCCAGGATCGCATCGTCCGCCCCGGCCAGGGCCGCGTCGAGCTTCCAGGTGAGGTTGACCGCATCCTGGATGCCGGTGTTCATGCCCTGTCCGCCCATCGGGGAGTGGACGTGCGCCGCGTCTCCGGCCAGGAACACGCGACCGTGCCGGTATTGCGTGACTTGTCGCTCTTCGCAATGGAATCGGGACTTCCAGTCGACCTCGAGCACGCCGAGGTCGGTGCCCAATGCCCGGTCGAGGAGGCCGACGATCTCGTCGTCCGGCACGGGCTCGGAGTCGGGCGCCTGGTGATGGCGGTCCCATGCCATCGCGCGATACCGCCCGCCGTCGCCGTACGGGGCCAGAAACGCGAACATGTCGCGAGTGCTGCCGACCTTCAGGCCGTCTCCGGCGGGCGGACGCGCCAGCCTGACGTCGGCGAGCACGATCGACGACAGGATCGTCTTGCCCGGGAAGTCCACGTCCAGCAACGTTCGCACCGTGCTGTGCGCACCGTCGGCGCCGACCAAATAGCGTGCCCGCCAACGCTGTCCGCTATCGGTGGTGACGGTCACCCCGTCGGCGTCCTGCTCGAGTCCGACGACCTCGACGCCGCGCCGGATGTCGGCACCCTGCGTGACGGCGTAGTCGGCCAGCGCCCGATCGATGTTGGTCTGCGGGCTGATCATGATGAACCGGTACGGCGAGTCGAGGTGGGTCGGGTCGATGCGGGCGCCGCCGAAAATCGTGACGCCCGAAGCCTTGTGGGCGTGCGCCAACAAGCCGTCGGCGAGTCCGCGGGCGTCGAGCACCTCGAGCGTGCGCGGCATGGTGGCGAACGCTCGGCTCGACGGGTTCATCGCGGGCCGACGCTCGAGGACGGCGACCGATCGGCCCGCCCGGGCCAGGTCGCCGGCGGCGGTGAGACCGGTGGGTCCCGCGCCCGCCACCAGCACGTCGACGTCGTGGGGATTCACCGCGCCACCGCCTTCGGGTCCGGGTACCAGCGCCGGATGTCGTCCGGGGTGGACTGCGCCGCGCGGTTGAACACGAAGCGGCAACCGGGCTGCGTGGTGTGGGCGGCGTTGACGATCGACTCGAACAGCAAGGTGTTGCCGGCCACCAGCCGGACACCTGCCCCGATCAGCACCGCGTCATAGTGTCTGGCTTCCAACCATTTACGGGCCTTGGCCGCCCCCGCCTCGCCGACGTCGATGAGGCAGTTGTCCACGTGATAGCCGGCGGCGCGCAACCCGGCGATGTTGTCGTCGTTGGCGGCGCGCAGCCGCTCCCTGGACAGGCCCGGGAATTGGGCGAAGTCCGGTGAGGAGTAGTCGATCACCTCCGGGTCGAGGCCGATCTGGATGGCGGTGACGGTCATGGGCGCCCTCCTGGTGAGTTCAACAATTGTTGAAGTCAACCGTAAGCCCGCGCCGGTAGCGGTGTCAACAGTTGTTGAATACACTGCGTCTCATGGCCACCAAGGTGCGCGACGGCGAAGCGACCCGGGCGGCGATCCTGGCCACCGCGCGATCGCAGTTCGGCAACCACGGCTTCGAACGCACGACCATCCGTTCGGTCGCGTCGGCGGCCGGCGTCGATCCGGCGTTGGTCATGCACTACTTCGGTAGCAAGGCAGAGCTTTTCGCCGAGGCTTCGCGGTTCGACATCACGTTCCCGGATCTCACGGACGTCCCGCCCGAAAAACTCGCCGACGTGCTGCTGCCGATGTTCATCTCTGTTTGGGGGCCGGAGGGGTCGTTTCTGCCCCTGCTGCGCGCCGCCGCCACCAACAAGGCCGCCGCGGCCGCGATGCTCGAGGTGTTCGTCGAGCGCGTGGCCCCTGCCCTGGCCAAGGTGGTCCCCGACCGGCCGGCCGAGCGCACCGCGCTGGTGGGCGCGCAGGTGCTCGGCCTCGCCACGGCCCGCTACATCCTGTGCATCCCTGCTCTGGCCGAGATGGACAGTGCGACGCTCACCGAATGGCTGCGGCCGGTGCTGGCCCACTACCTGACCGGGACGGTCGCCCAGGTGCCCCGCGCGTGACGTGGTCATGCACGCATCGGACGAAGGCGTGGCTCGCCGCGGATCGCAGTTCGGAGTGCAGTGCCACGAGGTAGACCTCGCGCCGCAGGTCCGCCTCCCGCACCGGCATCAGGACGAGCGTCGGATTCGCCTCGGCGCGGCTGCGGGCCACCGATTCGGGCAGCAGCGCCACGCCCAGGTTCTGGCAGACGAAGTGGATGACTTCGTCGACGCGGGTGACTTCGAATGCGACGCGCCGTTGGACGGCGGCGAACCCGCGGTCGGTCTCATGGCGTAGCCCGTAGCCGGGCGGGAAGTCGATGAAGGGCAGCTCGGCGAGTTCGGCCAGCGACACCGCGGGCTTGGCGGCCAGCGGGTGCGCGGCCGGCAGGACGGCGATCAGCGACTCGGAGAACAAGTGGTCGAACGAGAGCCGGTCGGTGGAGCGGGCCAGGTTGGAACCCACGACGGCGACGTCGAGCTTGCGGTCGCGTGTCGCCTGCACCAGCAGGTCACTACCGCCGCTGCGTAGGGTCACGGTGACATCCGGATAGCGCGCATGGAAGGTGGCCATGAGCGCGGCGACGTCCAGGCTCTCCGACGGGATCTCCATCATCCCGACGGTGAGACGACCCGTCACCGTGCCCCGCAGTGCCTGCGCGTCGACGGTGATCTGGTCGACTCCGGCGATGACCTGCTGCAACAGGGGCATCAGCGCCTCCCCCGCGGGGGTCAGCGAGACCGACCGGGTGGTGCGATTGAAGATCTGGACGCCGAGTTCGTCTTCGAGCTTGCGCACCTGCTGACTCAACGCTGACTGCACGACGAACAGACCCTCGGCCGCCCGGGTGAAACTTCGGGTCTCGGCCACCGCCACCGCGTAGCGAAGTTGCTGCAGATTCACAATTGATCACCTTTGATGATTGATCGCATCATATCTATGCGCTGGACGTCTAAGTCCCGAGCGTCGAGAATTGACGCCATGCCCGCGTCGCACCTTGCCGCCACGGTGCGCCCGACGGGCGATCTGCGCACCAATGACTGCTCGTCGGCGCAGGTGCGGGACCGGATCAATGCCGAGTTCGAGGAGATCCCCTTCCTGGGCACCCTCACCTGCGACACGCAAACGGTGGTGGCCGGCGCGGTGGCAGAAATCAGGTTCACCTACACGGTCGGGCGGTCCGGCATCGCCGACAGCGGATGGCTCAAACTGTGCTTCCGCTACTACTCCGACTGGGACCTGCAGACCACCGATCCCGCCGGCCGTGACTACGCCAGCGCGGCCGTCACCAGTCGGTCGACGATCGGCGGCGCGTCGCCAGACGGCATCGCCACCGTTCGGCAGCTGGCCACCCGTTACGACGTCAAGGGCGGCGAACGGCCGTTCCAGAAGTCGCTTCTGGTGCATGTGGTGGATGGCTATCTGCGGCCCGGCGACGTGATCGAGATCCGGTTCGGTGACCGCCGCTTCGGTGGGCCGGGCACCCGGGTCCAGACTTTCGTCGAGGACGGCTTCGAGGTGCACCTGTTCGTCGATCCGCTCGGCACCTCCCGGATGGCCCACGCCGACCTCGTCAAGATCGCCGTCGTTCCCGGCCCGCCGGAACGCCTGGTGGTGCACGGCCCGCGTGTCGTGGGATCCCGGACGTCGGCCGTGCGGTTACACGCGCACCTGCAGGACCGGTGGGGCAACGCGTGCCGCGACATCCCCGCCGAGGTACGCACCGCCGGCGAAAACGGCACCGGCGCAACGATGCCGACGACGGGATGGGCCCACGCCGAGTTGACCGTGCCGACGCGACCTGGAGTCGTCGAGGTGAGCGCACGGGCCGGTGCCGCGGTATTCGGCCCGACCACCGTCGAACTCGACGTCGTCGAGGACCTGCCCGCACCGCGGGCGTATTTCTGTGATCTGCACGTGCATTCCAACGACACCGTCGGCACGCAGAGCACGGACTGGAACCTGAAGTATGGCCGCGACATCGGCGGCCTCGACGTTCTCGGTTACACCGCCAACGACTTTCAGATCACCGACACCGCGTGGTCGGAGGTGGTCGCGGCATGCCGCGCGGCGAACCAAGACGGCCGTTTTGTCTGCTTCCCCGGCGTGGAATGGTGCGGCACCGCCGGGGTGGGCGGCGATCACAACGTGGTGTTCCTCGGCGAGGACACCACAATCGCAAAGTCTTTGGAATGGCGGCAGGGCATGACGGCCGCGGCGCCGACGCCGCAGACCTGGCCGATCACCGAACTGTATGCCGCCTACGAGAAGGAGCCCGAGTCCTACCTGTTGATCCCGCACGTCGGAGGCCGGCGCGCCGTGCTGGATTGGCATCACCCGGAACTCGAGCGGCTGATCGAGGTGCACTCCAGCTGGGGCAGCAGTCCGTGGTTCCTTGAGGACGCGCTGGCCCGCGGGCTCAAGGTCGGCGCCAGCGCCGCGAGTGACGAACACCGCGGACGACCGGGCGGCGGCGCGCCCGGCGCCAACATCTTCGGCGGCCACGGTGGGCTGACCGGTGTGCTGGCGCACGAACTCACCGCCAAAGACGTTGGCCGCGCGCTGCGGTCCCGGCGAACATGGGCGACCACGGGCAGTCGGTCGGTGGCGTTGCTGCGCAGCGGCGACGATTGGATGGGCGATGAAATCCTCACCGCCGCCGACGAACTCGACCTCGACTACGCGGTCTATGGCAGCACGGGCTGGGAAGAGCTGCTGATCTATGACACCCGTGGTCCGCTGTGGCGACGGGACATGAACGCCGAAGCGGGACTGTCCGATTCGCTGGTACGGGTGCGCTGGGGCGGTGCGCGTCACCGAGACCGCTACCGCTGGGCCACCTGGGCGGGACGGCTCACCGTCACCGGCAGCACGCTTGGTCCGGTAACACCCTGGGCGGCCGCGCATCCGGAGCAGATCGTCGAGTCCGACGGACACAGTGTCAGCTGGCGTACCGCCACCTACGGCTCGGACATCGGGTTGATCCTGCGCCTCGGCGACCTGGCGAGCGCGTGCCTACACCTCGATACCGCCGTCGAGGAAGACGACTACCGGACGACACTGACGGTGACGGGCTCCGAGCTCATCGAGCGGTCCTGGGCGGAACAGGACGCGGGCGGACTCAACCTGCGGATCCGCGTGGAACGCATCGCCGAACCGTCGGCGCTGCCCAGTGCCGTCACCGGCACGCTGACGCTGGGCCTGCCCCGTGAGCACAGCGCGGTGTACCTGCGGGCCCGGCAGTCCGACGGCCACCAGGTCTGGACCAGCCCGTTGTTCCTATCCCGCGTCCCGGCGGCGGAGCCGCGATGACGGGGCACGCGTTGACCCGGCGGCGGCACATCGATTTCGGCCGCAGCACCTGCGCGGCATGTCCGGGTTCGTGCCACGCTGGCTGATCCGGCCGGCCACTCGAATCCCCTCACACTTCCCAAGAACATCATCGGGAGAAGCCCGTGTCACTTTCCAAACGTTATGTCGCAACACTGTTCCTCCTCGCGGTAGCGACCGTGCTCGCCGGCTGCGCCGGCAATGCCCCGACACCCACGTCGTCCGGTGTGACCCTGCGGCTCGGCTATCTGACCCGAATCACCCACGCGTCCGCTCTCGTCGGCATCGACAGCGGGATCTTCGCCCGAACTCTCGGACCGACGGTGAAACTCGAGCCACAGGCCTTCGGCCAGGGCACCGCGGAAACGACGGCGCTGCTGTCCGGCAAACTCGACGCCGCGTTCATCGGCCCGAATCCCGCGTTCAATGCGTGGCAGAAGTCCAACGGCACCGCCATCAAGATCATCTCGGGGTCCGCGGCCGGCGGGACCTCGCTGGTGGTCAAGCCCGGCATCGCCGGCGCGGAGGATCTGCGCGGAAAGACGGTCGCCGATCCCGCGCTCGGCGGCGCCCAGGACGTGAGCCTGCGCGACTGGCTCCTGAAGAACGGTCTGAAGACCAATCCGCAAGGCGGAGGCGATGTTTCCATCAAGCCGACGAACCCGGAGTCGGCGATCGTGCAGCAGTTCATCAGCAATCAGATCGCCGGCGCCATCGAGTCGGCGCCTTACGACGTGCAGTTGGTGAATGCCGGCGGTGTCCGCCTGTGGTCGGACCCGAACACGATCACCGTCCTGGTGGTGCGGCAGCAATTCCTGGCGGCCCACCCAGACGTCGTCGCGGGTCTGGTCCGCGGCCAGATCGAGGCGAACAACGCGATTCACCGGGACTCGCAGGGGGCGGCGCGGTCGGCCAACGCCGCGCTGACCAAGGCCCTGGGCAGCGGCCTTCCGTCCGACGTGCTGACCGAGTCGTTCCGGGAGACCACCTTCACCAACGACCCGGGCGTGGGGTCGCTCAACGACCAGGTCCGCAAGGGGGTCGCCGTCGGCCTGCTGCAGCCCCTCAATCTCGACGGCATCTTCGACCTCGGCCCGCTCAATCGTGAGCTCGCGGCGGCCGGGCAACCGCCGGTGGCGGCGTGACGACCGTCGCCGGCCGTGCCGCCATGGTGCCGAATCCTGTTGCGGGACAATCGGGGCTCGCGCCGCTGCGGTTGGACCGGGTAACGAAGCGCTACGGCAAAAACCGAGCGGCCGTCTCAGCACTGGGCCCGCTGTCGCTGAGGGTCGGCGCCGGCGAATTCGTGTGTCTCGTCGGCGTCTCGGGGTGTGGCAAGAGCACCCTGCTCTCCCTGATCGCCGGCCTCGACAAGCCGACGTCTGGATCGGTGCAAACCGGTGACCACCGCATCGCGATGATGTTCCAGGCGCCGGCCCTGTTCCCGTGGCTGACCGCCGCGGGAAACGTGGAGATGGCGCTGCGCGCACGCGGGGTTGCGCGCCGAGACCGACGGACGCGTGCCCGCGAACTCCTGCACACCGTAGGCCTTTCGGAGTTCGCGGACAGGCGACCACACCAGCTTTCCGGCGGCATGCAGCAGCGGGTCGCGCTGGCCCGCGCGCTGGCCCAAGACGCCGACGTGCTGCTCATGGACGAACCGTTCGCCGCGCTGGACGCCCTGACGCGCGACCGTCTGCAAGCCGAGCTGGAACGGATCGCGCTGGCCCGCAACCTGACCGTCGTCTTCGTGACCCACAACGTGCGCGAGGCGGTGCGCCTCGCCGACCGCGTCGTCCTGTTGAGCGAGCGTCCCGGAACCGTCGTCGAGGAGTTCGCCGTGGCGCTGCCGCGCCCGCGTGACATCAACACCGCCGAGGTCGCGGAACTGTCCGCCCACATCACCGAGGAACTGAATCGGAGCGGAACCACCGATGACTGCTGATCTCGCCGGGGTGACCCGCACCGGCGTCGCGCGCCGCCTCACCGCCGCGCTCGGGCCGAAACTGCTCGCGCTCGGCGTCGTTCTGACGCTCTGGCAACTGATCGTGCTCAGCGGATGGAAACCGTCGTTCGTGTTGCCCGGCCCCGTCGCCGTCGGCGCGAATCTGTGGCACCAGCTGCAGGGCGCGCTGCTGTGGGAGGCCGTCGCGACCACGCTGCACCGGGCGGTCACCGGGTTCGCCCTGGCGGTGGTCATCGGCTCGGTGATCGGCGCGCTCCTGGCGCGTAACCCCTTGCTGCGTACGGCGTTCGGGCCGCTGGTCACCGGCCTGCAGACGATGCCGGCGATCGCCTGGTTTCCGTTCGCCATCATCTTCTTCGGCCTGAACACCTCGGCGATCCTGTTCGTCATCGTGATCGGTGCCGCGCCCTCGGTGGCGATCGGGGTGATCTCCGGCGTGGACCACATCTCGCCCCTGCTGCTGCGCGCGGCGAAGACCCTGCAACTGCGGTCGGTGGCCCTCTACCGGCACGTGATCCTGCTGGCGGCCCTACCGATGTTCGTGACCGGACTCAAGCAGGGATGGGCGTTCGCCTGGCGCAGCCTGATGGCCGGCGAACTCGTCGTCCTGGTCGCCAACACCTCGTCGATCGGGGTGCTGCTGGAGAATGCGCAGAATCTGAGCGACATGCCGTCGGCGATCGCCGTGATGATCGTCATCCTGGTGATCGGAATCGGCGTCGACGGCCTGTTCAGCGCGCTGGATCTGCGGGTCCGACGGCGCTGGGGCCTGCTGGACGAGCATGACGGTTGACCGTCACCGGCCGTTTCGGTTGTGGGCGTTCGGTGACGCACACGTGGGCACCGACGACCGCCACGGACGAGATAGCCTGGCGGAGGCCATCGTTCACTCCGAATCCGGGGGAGCCGACGGCGGCCCGGCGTTCGACTGGGACATCGCCGTCGACGTCGGGGACATGTCGGGCGGGCACCACGACCTGCCCGACGACGCCGAAGGTCGATTGCTCCGAAATCAGTTCCGCGCGTTGCGCCGGCACCGCCGCGAGGATGTCTACAGCGTGTGCGGCAACCACGACCGCAGCGGCCTCGACGAGCCCGAGGCGTGGTGGTGGCGCAAGTGGATCGATCCCCTCGGGGAGCACCCCGAATTCTCCGGCGTGAAGGCGCAGGCCCGGCGCTACCCGATCGCCGGGACGTGGGAGCGCTACTCCTTCCGGGTGGGCAATCTGCTGTTCCTGATGATGAGCGATCGCAACGAACCCACCCAGCGGGTCGGCCGCGGCACTCTCGGCGGAAACCCCGGCGGCGTGGTCAGCGGGGAAACCTTTCGATGGTGGAAGGACATGATCCTCGCCCACCCGGAACTCAACGTCATCTCGGTGCACCATTACGTCCTCAAGAACACGACGGTGGCTTCCGGGGAATGGGAAGGGGTGCGCAAAGGAACCGACGGGCAATGGCACGAGCATTACCACCGCCCCTTCGCGCAAGGCACGCCGCAGGGGGCGTCGTATCTCTACTGGGTCGACAGCCGGCCCGACTCCGCGCAGTTCGAATCCTTCCTCGCCGATCATCCCGGCCGCGTGGCGATGTGGCTGGCCGGACACACGCACACCCACCCGGACGACGACCACGGCGGCAAGACCCACATCGAACAGCGCTGGGGGACTTGGTTTCTCAACGTCGCCTCGCTGAGCCGCCACCACATGCCGATCACCACACTGCCGCTGAGCAGGCTGTTGACCTTTCGGCCGGGCAACCGGGAAGTGCGGGTGCAGTGCTATTTGCACACCGACCAACACGCGCCCCAGGGCTGGTATGCGCCGGCGGAGCGAACGATCGCGTTGCCCCGGCCCTTCCGCTGGTGCTGAGTCAGGCGCGCGCCGCCGCGCGTCGTTCCATGACGGTCAGCGCGTGCTCCGCCCAGCGAATGTTCTCCTGCTCGAACGCGATTCCGCGCAAGAGAGTGAGGTAGGGGCCCACTCGCTCAGCGTGGGCGACGTACTCCTGCTCGGTACGTCCGTCCAGCATCCGCGCCCGAAACCGTTCGTAGCGTTCCAGTTTCGCGGTGGCCCACTGCAGCCGTTCCTCGACGAACGCGCGGACGGCGTCCGTGTCGCCCGTATCGGATGCCTGAACCTTGACCAACAGCTCGTCGCGGATCACGCAGGGCTTCGGCGGCCGCGCGGTGAACCGCCGGATGGCGTCGCGGCCGGCGTCGGTGAGCGAGTACATCCGCTTGTTGGGCCGCCGCTCCTGATGCACGATGCGCGCCTCGATGAAACCCTGCGCGGCGAGGTGCTCCAGCTCCCGGTACAGCTGCTGCGGGGTGGCCATCCAGAAGTCCGCAACCGAGGCGTCGAAGGCCTTGGCCAGGTCATATCCCGACGACTCGCCCTCGAGCAGCGCGGCCAACACCGCGTCACGCAGCGACATCCACCTAGAGTACAACAAGATGAATACTCAAAAAAGTGATTAATCATCTCTGGACATACGTCTGCGTAGGGCCTAGCGTCAAGGCGACCTGCTCCAGACATTCATCAACCGCGAGGTAATCCCATGCACCCGTTCCGCAAGGCAGTCGAGGCGCGCGACGAGACGGCCGTCTCGGCGTTGCTCGCCGACGACGTCGTGTTCACCAGCCCGGTGGCGTTCAAGCCGTACGTCGGTAAGCCGATCACCGCGGCCATCTTGCGCGGGGTGATGCGGGTCTTCGACGAGAACTTCCGCTACGTGCGGGAAATCGGCGACGGCCGCGACCACGCCTTGATGTTCGAAACGGGGATCGTCGGGGTCCCGGGCGTGAAGATCACCGGTTGCGACTTCCTGCACTTCAACGAGGACGGCCTGATCGACGACTTCATCGTGATGGTGCGTCCGCTGTCGGGCGCGACGGCGCTGTCGGAGGCGATGGGCGCGCAATTCGACCGCATCCAGCGGGAGGCCCTCGAGGCAGCTAAAGGAGCGGGTCGATCATGAAAATCGGATTGGCGATCAACTATGCGGGCGGCTTCAAGGAGGTGGCCGCGGAGGTGGCCGACCTGGAGCGTGCCGGGCTGGACGTCGTCTTTGTCCCCGAGGCATATTCGTTCGACGCCGTGAGCGCGCTGGGCTACCTGGCAGCCAGCACGGAGCGGGTGCAGCTGGCCTCGGGCATTCTGCAGCTCTACACCCGCACACCCACGCTGACCGCGATGACCGCCGCGGGACTCGACTACGTGTCCGACGGCCGTTTCATCCTGGGGCTGGGCGCCTCTGGGCCGCAGGTCATCGAGGGCTTCCACGGCGTGCCGTACGACGCCCCGATCGCCCGCACCCGCGAGGTCATCGAGATCTGCCGGCAGGTGTGGCGCCGCGAGACGCTGCAGCACCAGGGCAAGCACTACACCATCCCGCTGCCCCCCGAGCGCGGCACCGGCCTGGGCAAGCCGCTGAAACTGATCAATAAGCCTGTCCGGGAACGCATTCCGGTGCTGGTGGCCGCGCTGGGCCCGAAGAATGTCGAGCTCGCCGCGGAGGTTGCCGAGGGCTGGCAGCCGATCTTCTACCTGCCGGAGAAGGCGGGCGACGTGTGGGGCGAGTCACTGGCCGCCGGGCAGGCCAAGCGCGATCCGGCGCTGGGCGAACTGGAGGTGTATGCCGGTCCGGTGCTGGCCATCGGCGAAAACGTCGAGCCGCTACGCGAATTCGTCAAACCGCACCTGGCCCTCTACATCGGGGGCATGGGCGCCAAGGGCAAAAACTTCTACCACACCCTGGCGACCCGGTACGGCTACGGCCCGCAGGCCGACCGGATCCAGGAGCTCTACCTGGCCGGCGACAAAGACGCCGCCGCCAAGGCGGTGCCCGACGAACTGGCCCGCGATGTCAACCTGATTGGCACCCCGGGTTTCGTCAAGGAGCGTGTGGCGGCGTTCCGTGCGGCCGGAGTCACGACCCTGACCGTAGCGCCCATCGCGGCGACACCCGCCGAGCGGGTCAAGCTCATCGAGACGCTTCGCGGTTTGGTGGACTGAGGAAGCCGAACCGGTCGCGCAGCTCCCGCTCGTCGATCCCGAACTCGGCGGGCGTGTAACGGTGGCGATGGCGCTCGACCGGGTGTGACTCGTGGTAGGCGGCGATGAACGCGTCGAGGTCAGGGGGTGGCTCGATTTCGGCGGCGTGGTAGATATCCGTCAGTGCCGCCGCGGGATTGGCGATCAGCGCGTCATAGTCGAGGTCGACGAAGGACACCCCGCTCGCCGCGGCGGAGGCGCGGAAGTCCACGGCCCGACGCAGCCACAGTTCGCTTTGCTCGACCTGCTGGCGACCGACCTCGATGGGATCGACGTCGTCGCTGTAGGTGGACCGGTAGACGGCGAAGAGGCTGGATCCGGACGTCAGCGTGTGGACGACGTCGCGGTGGACCTGTACGACGACGGCACCGGGAAACGTTGCGGCGACGTGCCGCAACTCGCCTGTGTGCGCCGGTGCCTTGAGGACGAAGCGGCGGGGATCGCGTGCAGCCAGCAGCTGCAGCACCTCTCGGTACCTTGCGTAGGTCGGGCCGAGATCCTGGCCGGCCAGCCATGCCGCATACGCCGGCAGCCGCAGCATCGAGGTGAAGCCCCAGTTGCGCAGGTCGGTACCCATGCCCAGGACGCATTCCTCGGGCAGGGTGGGCCCGGACGGGTGCACGAACGCCATGTCGGGATTGAGCGTGTGCAGCAACTGGCTTGCCGCCGCGGTTGTTTCGGGTTCCGGGGGTCGGTCGGCCGAGAGCCACGGCGCGACGAGTTCGGCGGGCAGCGGGGCGTGCAAGCGGGGATCGGTGCCCAGCAGCCGGAACAGAAACGTCGTGCCGGTGCGCCACCCACCGACGATGAAGATCGGCGGATCAACCTGCTTGCCAACGATTTCGGGGCGCGCGCGGAGATATTCGGCGATCGTCGCCCCGGCCACCAGCCTTCCGGTCGCCATCTGCAGCACCATCCCGACGCCCACCGCATTGAGGCGGCCTTCCCGCTCGGCCGAATCCAGCAGCGCCTCGAGGCCGGCCCGCCAGCCTTCCGCGAATAGTGCGGCCGCAGCACGGCGCGAGGCCTTCTCGGCGACCGCGTCCGGGTCGAGGCGATATCGCTCGGGCCGTGCCGCGCGGTCCTGCTCGGCCGCCGCGTAGATCGCCGCCGCGGCAGGCGTGCGGGCCGGCGGTTGCCAGGTCATCGCCCGGCCGCCAGGTCATCGAGCCGGACGACGCGCACGGCGGGCAGCTGCGGCTCGGATTCGGGCTGCAGGAAACGCAGCACGAACAGCCCGAACCCGCGCCCTTCGGTGTCGAGCCAGTCGTAACCGTCGGCGCGTGGATCCCGTCCCGCGAGCACGAAGCGATACCGTCCGTCCGCGACCGAGCTGGTGGCCGCCGTGCGCGATACCACCCGGTGGCGGTAGTCCAGGGAGTTGAGAAACCGGTTGTACAGCACGATGTTCCAGTGCCGGCAGGTTGGCAGAGGTCCCTCGACGACGAGGGCCTGGTCCGGGTCCAGCCGCCACGCCCCGCGCAGGTAGTGGATGCCCGGCTCGGTGAACGCGGCACCGCCGGCCATCGCGGTCCAGTGCCGTATCGTGTTGGGCTCCTTGGTGTCCGCGGCGACCGACAGGGCCAGCAGCCGCGGTAACTGGCCCAGGAAGGCGCCGAGCCGGGACAGGTCGCGGTCCACGTGGCCCGGGCCGACCGGCGGCCCCGGCTGCGGCCTTGCTGCCTCGATCCGGCACCATCCCGGGCGGACCGGGCTCGGGTGGCCGTGGACGTAGCGCACCCAGACCGACGTCGAGCCTTGCGGCAACTCGAGCGCGACATCAAAGTGGCCGTCGGGACCGATCTGCAGGCCGTCGGTGTCGATGCGCGCCACCGCGGTGGTGGTCGCGATGTTCGTTCCGGCGTACACCGTGATCGATTGGTAGACGGAGTCACCGACGTTGCCGGTGACGCGGTAACCGGCGTCGTCCCGGACGTCCGTTATCCAGTAGCGGTAGTCGGGGTTGTCCATGAAGAACTTCTCGCGCCAACCGTTGAAGGGCACGAGTTCGGGTGCATCCCTGTCGATTTCGAGGCGCCCGAGGAGGTTGTTCAGCGCCCGCAGCAACGCCAGTTGTCCGTCGGCGCGGTCCATCTCGTCGAGGTCGGCGGTCGACTCGTCGAGGGCGCGGCCCGCGGCGCTCAGCCCGGCGACGAGCGCGTTCCACCCCTCAGTCGGCATCTGCCATCTCCTCGACGAACCGCTTTCGATACACCCCGAGGCGGGCCGCGATCTCGTCGCGATCCAGCCCCAGGTCTTCGGCGTTGTAGAGGACGCCGCCGTACCGGCCGCGAGGGTGCTCCGCGCGGAATTCGGCCATCGCCCGGCGCGCGGCGGCGTCGAACGGCTGCCCGGCCAGCGCGTAAATGCGCTCGATGGTGCCTTCCTCGTCGGCCATGAAGTCGGTGAACCGCACGTCGATCGACTGATCGGCCGGCAGCACGTCGCGGTCGCGCAGGCAGCCGTTGAGCAGGTCCTCGGCCCTGGCGAGCCAGTGGCGGGCCGTCTTGTGCGGGTCCGGCCCGGCGGTGGCCATCCGCGACGAGTAGCAGATCATGGTGGTCATCGACAGCGTCACCTCCACCGGATCCCGATGCGTCACAACGAACGTCGCGTCGGGAAAGGTGGCGAGCAGCGTCGGGAACTGCTCCAGGTGCTGCGGCGATTTCAGAACCCACCGGGTGCCGCCGCGCAGCCATTGCAAGGCCTGCAGCGTGCGCTTCAGGTAGGCATAAGAGGGCGCCTGATCGTGCGCCTTATAGTGGGCGGCGAAACTCGGTATGTGGTAGACGGTTTCGAGCAACATGCCCGAGATGTCGTTGGCCAGCAACTGGATCTCCTCATGCGCGTGCTCGACCGTCATGTCGTGCATGCGCTTGAATTCCGGTATCAACGTGTCCTGCAGTTCCAGCGCCGTCGCGCACCGGTCGCGGCGGGGCTGCTCGTCGCCGGCCTCGTCGGGTGAGGGAAACGGTTCCAGACTTTCCCAGTAGGGCAGGTGGCGCAGCGCCGGATCCGCAGCGAGCATGTTGTGCAGATGCGTTGTGCCCGTGCGTGGTAATCCGCAGATGATGATCGGCCGCGTGACGGGGATGTCCTCGATCTCGGGGTGTTCGGCGATGAGCGCCTCCAACCGCAACCGGTTGACCAAGTTCTGCACCACCTGCTCGTAGGCCACCGCGAGGCCGGCCTCCGACAATCCCGCCTCGTCGCGTAGCGACGCGCAGAGTACGTCGAGGCGTTCCCGGAACGCGGGATCGCCCCAATCGCTCAGGCCGGTGCGCTGCTCGGCAGCGGCGAGCATGTCGTCGGGCCGCAGCCGCAATGTCGTGGCATAGGCGGCCAGGCCGTCACGGATCTGTTGTGCCGCAGGCGAATAGACAGGCTCGGCGAGATCGGCCAGCCGGATGTCCGCGGGACGATCGCTCATCACTGTGCGCCCGCAACATCGGCGACGTCTGCGACATTGATGACCCGGCAGACCGGCCGCGCCGGCGTCGCCTCCGGCAGGAACCAGCGCAGCCAGATCAGCCCGCGTGCGCGTCCCGCGGTGGATACCCAGTTCGGATGGCCGGGATCCTTGTCGCTGACCACGATTCGCCACGACCCGTCGGGCTCGTAGTTGACGTGCGCGCCGTTGATGGTGACGCGTTCGTAGTTGTAGTCGTAGGTGTGCAGGAACGGGTTCCACAGGCATAGGTTCCAGAACACGCAGTCCGGTGACGTGCCTTCGATCACCAGGGCCTGGTCGGGGCCTAGGTCGTAGGCGCCCATGGCGTATGCGGCGTCGGCCGCCGACCAGCCGTACGCGTGCTGCGGCACCGGGAACGGCTCGGCGATCTCGTTGGGCGGCTGAACGCGGGTGGGTAGAAACGACATCTGCTCGCGCAGCCAGGTGCGCGCGGCACGGAAACGCCTTGCCAGGTCCTCGGGGCTGTCGGACTTGCGCGCGGGCGGGTCGACCGCCTCGATCTTCCATTCCGTGCGGCGCCCGGTGGCCGGCTCGGTGAGATAATCACGCGTCAACGCGTGTACCGCGTCGGGGTCCAGTTTGAGCCAGGTGCCCGGTTGCGGGTCGGGGCTGAGGGTGAACTCGAAGTTGCCGTCGTCGTCGAATTCGAGGTCGCGGTCGTTGACGGTCCCGACGATCCGGTTGCTGTACCTGCCATCGTCGGGTCCGCCGTAGACCGTCATCGACATGTAGACGGCGTCGCCGCGGTTCCCGGTCACCCGATAGGTGCGATTCGGGTCGACGGGGGCGACCTGGTAGAACGCGTCGGAGTTGTCGCCGCCCCACTTGAGGTACGGGCCGATCACGTCGGTCAGGATCGGGTTGTCCTTATCGCCCCAGACGTAGGTGTCGACCGCGACGCGCAGGACGCTGAACGCCAGGCGGTAGCCGTCGAGAACATCGGGCTCGTCCAGCGGTGGATCGGCGGCAAGCATCTTCTGCTCGACGGCCCGGACCTCCTCGAGCAGGCCGTTGAATGCCTCGGATAGTTCGCCTGTCATGCGTTTCTCACTTTCGTTTCCCGGCTCCCCGAATGACCAAGGAACACAAGCGTTCTGCCAGCGCGTTGATGTCGTCGTGCTGCTGGACCTGCGCGGCGTAGAAGGCGGTGCCGACGAGCACCTGGTAGAGCATGTCGACGTCGACGTCCGCGCGGACCAGACGCTGATCGACGCCGCTGCGCACCAGCGCGCCGAACTCGGTGAGGATGCGTTCGTCGAGCAGCTGCTGGGTGCGGATGTGCAGTTCGCGGTCGCGGTTGCGGTCGGCGAGGATGCCCAGGGCGGCGGCTTCGACCACCGGCTCGCGCCAGAACCGCAGCACTTCGCGGATGAACACCAGCAGGTCGGTTTCGAAGTCGCCGGAGTTGGCGACCAGCGCGGCGTCGGGCGGCTGGCCGAACGCGGCCTCGAACACGACGTGCGCCTTGGACGGCCAGCGCCGGTACACGGTTGGCCGGCTCACCCCGGCCTCGCGCGCGATCGCGTCGATGGTCACCTGGTCGTAGCCGTCGCGGGTGAGCAGCCGTCGCGTCGCCCGCATGATGTCGTCCTGCGTGCGCGGGTCGCGGGGGCGGCCGCGGACCGAATCGCGTGCGGACATGGCAATATCGTTACATCATGTAACGTAAGTGTGTCAATACCCTTGCGGGACCTACCGGATCGGCAACCCCGTCAGCGCGCGCGAGATCACCAGCCGTTGGATCTCACTCGTCCCCTCGAAGATGGTGAAGATCTTCGCGTCGCGGTGCATCCGCTCCACCGGGTAGTCGCGGGTGTAGCCGTTGCCGCCCAGGATCTGGATGGCCTCGTCGGTGACGTACACCGCGGTCTCGCTCGCCACCAGCTTGGCCATCGAGCCCTCCGCGGACTCGAAGTTCTGGTTGTTGCGCGCCATCCAGCCGGCCCGCCACACCAATAGGCGAGCCGAGTCGATGCGGCTCTTCATGTCCGCGAGCTTGAATGCCACCGCCTGGAATTCGCCGATCTTGCGGCCGAATTGCTCGCGCTGGCAGGCGTAGTCGAGGGCGTACTCGTACGCCGCGCGGGCCACGCCGACGGCCATCGCGCCGACGGTGGGCCGGGTGCGCTCGAACGTTTTCATCGCCGCTTGCCCTCCGGCGGAGGAGCCGGACTTGACGCGGGCGATCCGTGCCTCGAACTTCTCCCGCCCGCCGAGGATCGCGTCCTCGGGCAGGCGCACGTTGTCCAGCACCACCTCGGCCGTGTGCGACGCGCGGATCCCGTGCTTCTTGAACTTCTGGCCCTGCGCCAGCCCGGTGGTGTCCGGACCGATGACGAACGAGGCCTGGCCGCGGGTGCCGAGTTCGGGATAGACCGAAGCCACCACGATGTGCACGTTGGCGATGCCGCCATTGGTCGCCCACGTTTTGGTGCCGTTGAGCACCCACTCGTGGGCGGCCTCGTCGTAGCGCGCGCGGGTGCGGATGCCACCGACGTCGGAGCCGGCGTCGGGCTCCGATGAACAGAACGCGGCAAGCTTGGGATCGCCGGCAGTGCCGAACATTTCGGGTAGCCAGCGACCTATTTGTTCCGGAGTTCCGTTGCCCGCCAGCGCCGCCGCGGCCAGGCCGGTGCCCATGATCGACAACGCGATACCGGCATCGCCCCAGAACATCTCCTCGAACGCGGTGAGCATGCCCAGCCCCGTCGGCTCCCCGGCCTGTTGTGCGAAGAAGTCGGGGGAGTAGAGGCCGACCTTCGCGGCCTCCTGGATGACCGGCCAAGGGGTCTCCTCGCGTTCGTCCCATTCGGCGGCGGCGGGGCGGATGACCTCAGCCGCGAACTGGTGCACCCAGTCGCGGACCTCGATCACGTCGTCGCTCAGCTGCATTGAGAAAGTCACGGCTACTGCTCCTGAAATCGGTTGGTGTTTAACGGTTGTTGGTGTACTGGGTGAGGACGCTGAGGGTCTGGCTGACCCAGGCTTCGAAGTAGCGCTCACCGTCGATGTTTCCGGGTGAGCGGCCGGTAAGCGCCTGGAGTGTGGCGGCGTAGGACAGGGATCCGATCGCGACGGCGGCCGTCGCCTCGGGGTCGGGGATGCTGGTGCGGCCGGAGCGGTTGGTCCGGGCCAGCTCGTCGGCGAACCGCTGATAGGCGTTGTCGGTGATGACCTGCCACGTCTTCTCGTCGAGATCGCCGAGTTCGCCGGGCTCGCGCAGCATGACCTTCAACAGATCCTCGCTCTGCGTCAGGTTGTTCCAGATCAGCCGGCCCGCGGTGCGGACCGCGTCCTCGACGCTGCGCGGCTGGTCGGCGTCGTACTGCTCCCGCGCGGCCACGATGCTGTCGATCCGGTATTCGACGGCGGCCTCCAGCAGTTCGCGTTTGGAGGCGAAGTGCTTGTAAAGCGCGCCCGACCCCGGGGCCAGGCCGGAGGCCCGCTGGATGTCGGCCACCGACGTCGCGGCATAGCCCTTCGCGGCGAAGAGCTTCAGCGCGGCGGCGAGCAGCCGGTCGCGTCCACGCACAGGGCCAGCGGGCATGGTGAGAGAGTACTCACTCACTACGGCGACTGCCAAATCGCGCTGGTGGGCGGGGTGCTGCCGAGACTGAGCCCGTGGTGTTGACCCCGCGAGGGGGTGCTATTTCGCCGCATGAGCGGCGGTTGCGCCAGAATCGCTCAGGACACCGGTATTCGTGGGTGGCTGAGTAGACAGGGAAAAGCAATGAACGTGACGGTCCTGCTGGCGGTGGTTGCCGTCGTCGAACTCGCGGGACTGATCGCGCTCGGGGTGCTGCTCATCGTGTCGCGGGGCCAGCTCAGGGGAGCGCGAACCGAACTCAAGCGAATCCGCACGCCCAACACCGGACCCCGCCGTCGCACCGGGCTCGCGCCTTTTGCCGTCAGGGCCGCGTTGAAGACGGCCGATTCGCTGGTGACGAAAGGCCTGACCACGGTGCGGAACTCGGTCGACGACCTCGCCGGCTGGGCCCAGGTCGAGCGTCCTGACCTCGCCCGGATCGCCGGCGACGGCGACGTGGTGATCGCGTTCTCCGACATCGAAGACTCCACCGCGCACAACGAGGCGCTAGGTGACAGCGGCTGGGTGAAATTGCTGGAACGGCACAACAAGCTGATCTACAAGCTCGTCGACCAGCACGGCGGGCACGTGGTCAAGAATCAGGGCGACGGATTCATGATGGCATTCTCCGACGCGGGGCAGGCGGTGCGGTGCGGCGTGGCCGTGCAACGGGCCCTGCTCGGGGACGCGGACCGCTGGGACGGCATCCGCGTCCGGATCGGCATCCACATGGGAACGTCGGTCCGACGCGGCGACGACCTCTTCGGCCGCAATGTCGCCATGGCGGCGCGGGTCGCCGGGCAGGCCGACGGCGGCGAGGTCCTGGTCAGCCAATCGGTGCGGGACGCCCTCGGCGCGCTGCCCGATATCGAGCTCGGCGCGCCGCGTGAAGTCGAACTCAAGGGCCTGCAGGGCAGCCACCATCTTTACCCCGTGGAATTGCAGGTGTCGCGCACTAAGCTTTGACCATGGCAGCCCCGAAGTTCTTCCTGGAATGGCCGGTGATCCGCCAGTTTCGCACCGGCGACGTGTTCGGCCGCGGCCCGGCGGTGACGTCCAAGCAGACCCGCGCCATCACCCCGCGCACCGCGACGGCCGATCGGGTGGTGCAGAGCGTCTGCCCGTACTGCGCGGTGGGCTGCGGCCAGCGCGTCTACGTGAAGGACGAGCGGGTCGTTCAGATCGAGGGCGACCCGGACTCGCCGATCTCGCGGGGCCGGCTGTGCCCCAAGGGCTCGGCCAGCGAACAGTTGGTCAATTCCCCAGGGCGGCAGATCAATATGCTCTACCGCGCCCCGCGCGCCACAGAGTGGCAGTCGCTGGATCTCGACACCGCCATCGACATGGTCGCCGACCGGTTCGTCGAGGCCCGCCGGCACGCCTGGCAGGACATCGACAAGAAGGGCCACCCGCTGCGGCGCACGATGAAGATCGCGGCGCTGGGCGGGGCGACGCTGGACAACGAAGAGAACTACGTCATCAAGAAACTCTTCACCGCCGCGGGCGCCATCCAGATCGAGAACCAAGCCCGTATTTGACACTCCGCCACGGTTCCCGGTCTGGGAACCTCCTTCGGGCGCGGCGGCGCCACCCAATCACTGCAAGACATGGCCAATGCGGACTGCATTGTGATCCAGGGCTCGAACATGGCCGAGTGCCACCCGGTGGGCTTCCAGTGGGTGGAAGAGGCGAAAGCCCGCGGCTGCAAGCTGATTCACGTCGACCCGCGGTTCACCCGCACGTCGGCATTGTCCGACAAGCACATTCCAATCCGCGCCGGCTCCGACGTGGTGCTGCTGGGCGCGCTGATCAATCACGTCATCGCCAACGACCTGTGGTTCAAGGAGTACGTGCTGGCCTACACCAACGCCGCCACACTGATCAACGAAAACTACCGGGACACCGAGGATCTGGGCGGCCTGTTCTCCGGCTTCGACCCGCAGACCGGGCAGTACGACCTCTCGACGTGGGCGTATGCCGAGCACGAAGACGCCGACCACGAACACGGCGCCAGCGCGTCCGACCGCGCAGCCGGCGACGCGCACGGCATGGGCGGCCCACCGCTGCCGCATGCGCGGGTGCTGCGCGACGAGACGCTGCAAGATCCGCGGACCGTGTTCCAGATCCTCAAGCGCCACTACGCGCGCTACACCCCCGAGATGGTGCGCGACGTCTGCGGCATCAGCATCGAGGATTTCGGATATCTCGCCCGCGCCGTCACCGAGAACTCCGGCCGCGAGCGCACCACCTGTTTCGCCTACGCCGTCGGCTGGACCCAGCACACGCTCGGAGCCCAATTCATCCGTACCGCAACCATTTTGCAGCTACTTCTGGGCAACGTCGGGCGTCCGGGCAGCGGCATCATGGCGCTGCGCGGCCACGCCACCATCCAGGGCTCCACCGACATCCCGACGCTGTTCAACCTGCTGCCGGGTTATCTGCCGATGCCGAAAGCCGGACTGCACAACACATTCCGAGACTATGTCGAGGCCGTCGGGCCAAAATCGCAGAAGGGTCTGTGGGCCAACGCCGACACCTACCTGGTCAGCCTGCTCAAGGCGTGGTGGGGCGACGCCGCCCGCGAGGACAACGACTGGGCGTTCGACTACCTGCCGCGGCTGGATGGCCCCCACGGCACCTACCAGACCGTCATGTCCATGCTCGAGGACGAGGTCGACGGCTACTTCCTGCTGGGCCAGAACCCCGCCGTCGGGTCCGCGCACGGGCGGATGCAGCGGATGGGCATGTCGCACCTGAAGTGGCTGGTGGTGCGCGACCTCAACCTCATCGAGTCCGCCACGTTCTGGAAGGACGGCCCCGAGATCGCGTCGGGCGAACTGAAGACCGAGGACATCGACACCGAGGTGTTCTTCTTCCCGGCGGCCACCCACGTCGAAAAGGCCGGCACCTTCACCCAGACCCAGCGGGTGGTGCAGTTCCGCCACAAGGCCGTCGAGCCGCCCGGTGACTGCCAGAGCGAGCTGCAGTTCTTCGTCGAACTCGGCCACCGGATCCGGCAGCGGCTGGCCGGATCCACCGACGAACGCGACCGCCCGCTGCTGGATCTGACCTGGGATTATCCGGTTGACGAGCACGGCGAGCCCGATCCCGAGTCGGTGATGGTCGAAATCAACGGCATGCACCTGACCGGGCCGGCCGCCGGCAAGCCGGTGTCGGGCTTCACCGAGCTGCGCGCCGACGGGTCCACCACATCCGGCTGCTGGATCTATTCCGGCATGTACGCCGACGGCGTCAACCAGGCCGCCCGCCGGGTGCCGGGCGGCGGACCGAGTCCCAGCCAGAACGAGTGGGGCTGGGCGTGGCCCGCCGACCGGCGCATCCTGTACAACCGCGCCTCGGCCGATCCCGACGGCAAGCCGTGGAGCGAGCGCAAGAAGCTCGTCTGGTGGGACGACGAGCGGGCGCGCTGGGTCGGTGACGACATCCCCGACTTCCCCGTCGACCGCGCCCCGCACGCCCGGCCTGACCCCGACGTCGGCGGACCCGCGGCCCTGGCCGGCGATGACCCGTTCATCATGCAGGCCGACGGCAAGGGCTGGCTGTTCGCGCCCAAGGGCATGGTGGACGGCCCGCTGCCCACCCACTACGAGCCGCAGGAGTCGCCGATCGTCAACGCGCTGTACCCGCAGCAGCAGAGCCCGTCGCGAATCATGTTCCCGCGCAAGGACAATCTGTTTGCGCCCAGCGGCGACGACCCCGGTGCCGGAGTGTACCCGTACGTGTTCACCACCTACCGGCTCACCGAACACCACACCGCGGGCGGCATGAGTCGCTGGCTGCCGTACCTCGCCGAGCTGCAGCCGGAGATGTTCTGCGAGGTGTCGCCGGAGCTGGCCGCCGAGCGCGGCCTGGAACCCTACGGGTGGGCCACCATCGTCTCGCCGCGGGCGGCGATCGAGGCCAAGGTGCTGGTGACCGAGCGGATGAAACCGTTGGTTGTCGGCGGCCACACCGTCCACCAGATCGGACTGCCGTACCACTGGGGTGTGGGCGGCGACGCGGTGGTCAGCGGCGACGCGGCCAACGACCTGCTCGGCGTGGCGCTGGATCCGAACGTGCAGATCCAGGAGTCCAAGGCCGGGTCCTGCGATATCCGGCCGGGCCGCCGCCCGCAGGGCGAGGAGTTGCTGCGGCTCATCGAGGAGTACCAGTCGCGCGCGGGGACTACCGTCGAGACAGGCAACATGCGCATCACCGAGCCGCGCGAGGAGGGCTGATGGGTCAACTCGCCGGACCGACCGACCCCACCGACGACGCGCGGTGGCCGGAGCCCCAGCCGCGCAAGGGTTTCTTCACTGACACGTCGATCTGCATCGGCTGCAAGGCGTGCGAGGTGGCGTGCAAGGAGTGGAACCGCAACCCGCTGGACGGTGACCTGGAAATTCTCGGGTCGTCCTACGACAACACCGGCCAGCTGGGCGCCAGCACCTGGCGGCACGTCGCGTTCGTCGAGCAGGGCCGCGACCGCATCGAACAGGCGCGGGAGTCCGGGCGGCAGTTGGTGAGCCTGGGCATGCCGAGCGTGGCGCCGGCGGTGGACGTGACACCGCCCGATACCCCCGAGTTCCGCTGGCTGATGGCTTCCGACGTGTGCAAGCACTGCACGCACGCCGGCTGCCTGGACGTCTGCCCGACGGGCGCGCTGTTTCGCACCGAGTTCGGCACCGTCGTCGTGCAGCACGACGTCTGCAACGGCTGCGGCACCTGCGTGGCGGGTTGCCCGTTCGGCGTCGTCGAACGCCGCAGCGACGGCACCTATGCCACCCCGGCCAAGCGTTCCGAGCGCCCGGGACACGAGTTCGTCACCGGCGTGGCCCAGAAGTGCACGCTTTGCTACGACCGGCTCGTCGAGGACGAAACCCCGGCCTGCGCCAAGACCTGCCCGACGACGTCGATCAAGTTCGGCAACCATGACGACCTGGTCGTGCAGGCCCGCGAACGGGTGGCCCAGTTGCACGCCCGCGGCCTCACCGAGGCGCGGCTGTACGGCGCCAACGAGCACGACGGCGTCGGCGGCACCGGTTCGGTCTTCCTGCTGCTCGACGAGCCCGAGGTGTACGGCCTGCCGCCCGACCCGCGGGTCTGCACGGCGGATTTGATGACCATGTTCAAGCGGGCCGGCATGGCCGCGGCGGGCATGGTCGGCGCGGCCGCGCTGGCGTTCTGGCGGAGCCGATGACGACGTCCGAGTTCGACAGCTTGCGGCCGCCGGAGCCTGCCCGTGGCGGCCGTACAAGAAAGCGGAAGGGCCGCCGGCGCGACGAGTCGTTGATGGTGCCCGAGGCGGAGTTCACGTCGTATTACGGGCGTCCGGTGGTCAAACCCGCGCCGTGGGGACACGAGGTAGGCGCGTATCTGTTCCTCGGTGGCGTCGCCGGCGGTTCCGGCCTGCTGGCCGCCGGAGCGCAGCTCACCGGGCGAAACGTCCTGCGCCGCAACACGAGGATTGGCGCCCTGGTTGCCGTGTCGCTGGGGGCGGTGGCGCTGGTGAAGGACCTGGGCAGACCGGAACGCTTCGTCAACATGCTGCGCACGATCAAGCCGACCTCGCCGATGAGCCTCGGATCGTGGATCCTCAGCGGGTTCAGCGCGGGGATCGGGGTGGCCGCCGTCTCCGAGGTCGATCGGATGACCGGGGAACGGCTCCCGCTGGGCCCGCTGCGACCCGTGCTCCGTGCCGTCGAGGGCCCGGCCGGATTGGAAGCCGGGTTGTTCGCCGCGCCGCTGGCCGTCTACACGGCGGTGCTGCTCACCGACACCGCTACCCCGACGTGGAACGCCGCGTACCGGGACCTGCCGTTCGTATTCGCCAGCTCGGCCAGCCTGGCCGCGTCGGGTCTGGCGATGATCACCACGCCGGTCGCCGAGGCCCGGCCCGCCCGCAACCTGGCTGTGATCGGCGCGGTCAGCGATCTGGTCTCCGCCAGGTTCACGGAGTTCCGGATGGATCCCGTGACCAGGGAGCCGCTGCATCACGGCACGCCCGGCAAGCTGCTGGCGGGGAGCGAATGGCTCGCCGCCGCAGGCGGTTTGGGCGCGTTGCTCGCCGGCGGTAACCGTGCCGGCGCCGCGTTGTCCGGCCTGGCGCTGCTGTCCGCTTCGGCGCTTCTGAGGTTCGGTTTCTTCGAGGCCGGCAAGGAGTCGGCGCGCCACCCCCGCTACACGATCGATCCGCAGAAGCGCCGGCTGGCCGCCCGCCGCGCGGCTGGCATCACCGACGACTCGATCACCACCGCGGGTTGAGCCCGCCCGGACTCGGGCGTGCATAGGCCCCACGCTCGAGGGCCGATATCACCGGATCTCGATGCCCTCGCCCTCGACGGTGTGGCCGATCACCGGATAACCCGGCAACTCGCCCACCACCAGCAGACCGCCCGAGGTCTGGGCGTCGGCCAGTAGCAACAGATCGTCTTCGGGGACGTCGTGCCGCAGCTGCGGCCGCACCCAGTCGAGGTTGCGGCGGGTACCGCCGGAGACGTAGCCCTCGGTGAGCGCCTGACGTGCCGCGTCCAGGACCGGAACGGCCGCGCGCTCGACGACGGCGCCGACGCCGGACGCCCGGCACATCTTGTGCAGGTGCCCGAGCAGCCCGAACCCCGTGACGTCGGTGGCCGCCTTGACGCCCGCGGCCAGCGCGGCCGTCGCCGCATCGCAGTTGAGCGCGGTCATGGTCGCGATCGCTTCCTCGAACACCTCACCGGTCTGCTTGTGCCGGTTGTTGAGCAGCCCGACGCCGAGGGGTTTGGTCAGGGTCAACGGCAGGCCCGGCTCGGCGGCGTCGTTGCGCAACAGCTTTGCCGGGTCGGCCACGCCGGTCACCGCCATGCCGTATTTCGGTTCCGGGTCGTCGATGGAATGGCCGCCGATCACCGGACACCCCGCTTCGGCCGCCACCGCCAGGCCGCCACGCAGCACCTCCGTCATCAGCTCCAGCGGCAACACGTCACGCGGCCAGCCCACCAGGTTGATTGCCACCACCGGACGCCCACCCATCGCGTAGATGTCGGAGAGCGCGTTGGCGGCGGCGATGCGGCCCCAGTCGTAGGCGTCGTCGACGACGGGCGTGAAGAAGTCCGCCGTCGACAGCACCGCCAAGTCCCCGACCAGCACCGCGGCGGCGTCGTCGCCGTCGTCGAGGCCGACGAGCACCGGGCAATCGAAGTCGCCGGTCTGTCCGGTCAGGCCGCGGACGGCTTCCTCGAGTTCTCCGGGCGGGATCTTGCAGGCGCAGCCGCCGCCGTGGGCGTACCCGGTGAGCCGAGTCATGAGCGCGAGCCTAACGAGCTGCCGTCGCCGAACGTGCGGCCAGCTGCACATTCGATCCCCGGGCGATGAGGGCTAGGTTTACCCGTGGAGGCGTTTGGGTTCCTGGTGGGCCCCCCGGTCTTCAAAACCGGTGAGATCGAGCATCTCGGTCTGGCGGGTTCGATTCCCGTCCGTCTCCGCGAAATACCTACCAGGAGGTCGAGTGACGCAGGTCGACCCGCGCCGCGCGATTCCGCGCACGGATCAGCTGCTGGCGCTGCCGGCGGTGCAACGGGCGCGGGCCCGGCTGGGCGAGCAGATCGTCCGGGCCGTGGTGCGCGAGGTCCAAGAGCAGGCCCGCCGCGGTGACCTGGTGCCGGACGGCGTGCACGACGGGGTGATCTCGGCCCTGGCCGCACGGACGGTGACGTCGCTGACGACGGTCCTCAACGCGACGGGCGTCGTCGTGCACACGAACCTGGGTCGCGCGCCGCTGGCCGCGGGCGCCGTCGAAGCGCTGGTCGAGGCAAGCGGGTACGTCGACGTCGAACTCGACCTCCGGACCGGGACCCGCTCCAAGCGCGGGGTGGCCGCGCGTGAGGCGCTGCTGGCCGCCTGCCCGACGGCCGAGGACGCGCTGGTGGTCAACAACGGCGCCGCCGCGCTGGTGCTCGCGACCACGGCGCTGGCCGCGGACAAAGAGGTCGTGGTGAGCCGCGGGGAGCTGATCGAGATCGGCGCCGGGTTCCGGCTGCCCGACCTCATCGCCTCGACGGGCGCCCGGCTGCGGGAAGTCGGCACCACCAACCGCACGCACCTCAAGGACTACTCGGCGGCGATCGGGCCGCAGACCGGCTGCGTCCTCAAGGTGCACCAGAGCAACTTCCGGATCGACGGGTTCACCGCCGCCGTCGGTCTGCCCGAGCTGCGGACCCTGACCGCCGAAAGCGGAGTGCCGTTGGTCGCCGACCTCGGCAGCGGGCTGCTGGCGCCCGACCCGGTGCTGCCCGACGAGCCCGACGCCGCGACCGCGCTGTCCGAGGGCGCCGACGTCGTCACCGCGAGCGGCGACAAACTGCTCGGCGGACCGCAGGCCGGCGTGATACTCGGCCGCGCCGACGTGGTGGCCCGACTGGCCCGGCATCCACTGGCACGCGCCGTCCGCGCCGACAAACTGACGCTCGCGGCGCTCGAGGCGACGGTCCGCGCCGGCGAATCGCCGGTGACACAGGCCCTGCACGCCGATCCCGAACGGCTGCGCGCGCGGGCCGAAAGCCTTGCCGCCGCGGTCGGCGCAACCGTGGTGCCACACGACGGCCGGGTCGGCGGCGGCGGCGCGCCCGGTGTCCCGCTGCCCGGATGGGCGGTTCGCCTGCCCGAGTCCGCGGCTCCCGCGCTGCGCCTTGGCGACCCGGCCGTGCTGCCGCGGGTGCACGACGGCGCCTGCCTGTTGGACCTGCGCTGCATCCCCGAATCCGACGACGAACGTCTGCTGGCCGCGGTACGAAGAGCGTTGGGTGCGCGGCCCTGACGACCCACGTCATAGCGACCGCCGGCCACGTCGATCACGGCAAGAGCACCCTGATTCGGGCGTTGACCGGCATGGAGCCCGACCGGTGGGCGGAGGAGCGTCGCCGCGGGCTGACCATCGACCTCGGCTTCGCGTGGACCACGCTGCCGTCGGGGCGCGCGATCGCCTTCGTCGACGTGCCGGGCCACCAGCGCTTCCTGGGCAACACCCTGGCCGGCCTGGGCCCGGCGCCCGTGGTCTGCTTCGTGGTCGCCGCCGACGAGGGCTGGCAGGCGCAGTCCAGCGACCATCGAGATGCCCTGGCGGCCTTGGGTATACGGCACGGCCTCATCGTGGTCAGCCGCGCCGACCGCGCGCCGCAGCGGGGCGCAGAGGTCCTCGCGCAGGCGCGCGAAGAGCTCGCCGAGACCGGCCTGCGCGACGCCCCCGGCGTCGTCGTCTCCGCGGTCGACGGCACCGGCCTGGACGAGGTCCGCGCGGCCCTGGACGTGGCGCTGGCGCGGGTGCCGGCGTCCGACGCCGCCGCCCGGCTGCGGTTGTGGGTCGATCGTTCCTTCAGCATCACCGGTGCCGGCACCGTGGTGACGGGGACGCTGGCGGCGGGGACGCTGGCCCGCGGCGACGAGCTTGCGCTGCTCGGTCCGGAACGCACGAGATCGGTGGTGGTCCGCGGCCTGCAGAGCTGCGGGGAGTCCTGCACGACGCTCGGGCCCGTGGCGCGGGCGGCGCTGAACCTGCGCGGCGTCTCCCGTGACGCGGTCCACCGCGGCGACGTGCTGGTCACGCCCGACGCCTGGCCGAGCACCCACCTCATCGACGTCCGCCGGACCTCCGGCGATCCCCTGACCGAGGTCGCCGCGCGCCTCGTCGTTCACATCGGGACCGCCGGCGTGCCCGCGCGGCTACGGCCCTTCGACGACGATCACGGCCGGCTCACCCTCGATCGCCCGCTGCCGCTGGTCCTGGGCGACCGGCTGGTGTGGCGATCGCCGGGCAGCGCGCGGTCGCTCGGTGGCGCCCAGGTGCTCGACGCCGAACCGCCGGCGTTGCGGCGGCGCGGCGACAGCGCGCGCCGGACGGCGGCTTTGGTGGGCATGGACGCCCGCGGCGACGTCGCGGCCGAGGTGGCGCGGCGCGGCGCCGTACGCGAAAGCCACCTGCGACGGCTGGGGTTCCTTCCCGCCGCGGTGCCCGACGACGTTCGGGTGCACGACGACTGGTGGGTGCATCGCCCGACGTACGATGCCTGGCGGCAGCGGCTGAGGGCGGTGGTCGACGCCCTGCACGCCCGAGATCCCTTGGCGGACGGGCTTTCCCGCGGTGCGGCTCGCGACTTGCTGACCCTGCCGGACGAGGCGCTGCTCGACGCGGTCGCCCGCGACGCGGGACTGGAACAGGACAGCGGACACATCCGGGTCGCCGGCGCCCGTGGGGATCTCGGATCCGCCGAGGTTGCGGTCGCTGAACTGGAGGTCCGGCTGCGGGCCGAGCCGTTCCGGGCGCCGGAGTCTTACGAGCTGTCGGCGCTGCGCCTCGGCGCACGCGAACTCGCCGCCGCCGAGCGCGCCGGGCGCCTGGTGCGGCTGCGCGACGGCGTGGTGCTGCTGCCTACGGCACCGGCACTGGCGATGCGGGAATTGGCGCGACTCGAGCAGCCGTTCACCACGAGCCAGGCGCGTCAGGCGCTTTCCACCACTCGGCGGGTCGCGATCCCGCTGCTCGAGCACCTCGACGCCCGCGGCTGGACCCGTCGGCTGGACGCCGGTCACCGCGAGGTCGTGCGCTAGGTTGCTCGGCAGATGCAGGGGAGGGGCGAGTGATGGCACGTGAACCCATTCCGACGTGGAGCTTCGCTCTCGTGCTCGTCCGCCTGGGCCGCCGGTTCCTGCTGGTGCGCGAACGCAAGCACGGTCAGCTGTGGTATCTCCCCGCGGGCCGGGTCGAGCCCGGCGAGTCATTCGCCACCGCCGCGCGCCGCGAGACGCGAGAAGAGGCCGGCGTGGACATCGTCCTCGAGGGCATATTGCGCATCGAGCACACGCCGTTGCCGGTCAACGCCCGGATGCGGGTCATCTTCGTGGCCCGCCCCGCCGATGACCGGGCACCGAAGGCGGTGCCGGACGAGGAGTCGCTGGGCGCGGCGTGGTTCACGCTGGACGAGATGGCCGCGCTCCCGCTGCGTTCCGAAGAGGTGAGCAACCTCGCGCAGGAATTGCTCGATGGCGCGTTCGTCCACCCGATGTCGCTCTTCGGCGGCTAAGCTGCCCGCTCCGCGGATGTTTGGATCGGGCCTGTTCTGGTAATGGTACCGATGGTCTCGGTCAGAGACTGGGGGTCTCGTTTCGCTAATGCTCCCGTCCGCCGGCGGAGGAAGGCATTATGCAGCAATCTGACGTGCAAGTCGCCGAACGCCCGACGATCGAGGACTCGTTCGCGGGTGAATCCACGGCGCGACGCGGCTGGACGCTCTTCATCGCGTGCGCGGGTGTGGCGCTGGTCATCGCGTCGATGATTGCGCTGAACACCGCGCTGAGCGACATCGCGCTGGCGACCTCGGCCAATCAGACGCAGCTGACCTGGATCGTGGACAGCTACACGCTGGTGCTGGCGTGCCTGCTGCTTCCGGCGGGCGCCGTCGGCGACCGCTATGGCCGCCGTAGCGCGCTGCTGGTCGGATTGGCGATCTTCGCCGCGGCGTCGTTCGCACCACTGATATTCGGCACACCCGCACAGATCATCGCCGCCCGGGCAGTGGCCGGCGCGGGGGCGGCGTTCGTCATGCCCGCCACCCTGTCGTTGCTGACGGCCGTCTATCCGCCGGAGTCTCGTACCAAGGCGGTCGGGATCTGGGCCGGTGTAGCCGGGTCCGGGGGTGTCGTCGGCCTGATCGGCACCGGCCTGTTGCTGCGGGTCTGGGCATGGCAATCGATCTTCTGGGCGCTGGGCGGCATCGCCGTGGCGCTGTTCGTGCTGACGATGACGGTGGCCGAGTCCCGCAGGCCCGACGCTCCGCCCCTGGACTGGCCCGGCGCAGCGACGATCGGCGCGGCCGTCGCCGTGTTCGTCTTCGGCATTCTGCAGGCGCCCAGTCACGGCTGGAGCAATCCCCGCGTATGTGGCTGCCTCGTCGTCGGCGTAGCACTGGCCATCGTCTTCGGTTTCATCGAACTGCGACGACGGCACCCGCTGCTCGACGTCCGCCTGTTCCTCGACCCCGAATTCGGCACCGGATCGGCCGCCATCACCGTCGTGTTCCTGGCCACCTTCGCGTTGTTCTATCTCGCCGTGCAGTACGTCCAGCAGGTCATGGGCTACTCGCCGTTGAAGACGGCCTTGGCGCTAAGCCCGCTGGTCATTCCGCTATTGACCTTCTCGGCACTGTCCTCCTGGTACGTGCCGAAGCTGGGGCTGCGGCTGGTGATCTTCGTGAGCATGGTCCTGGTCGCGGTCGGCTTCCTGTGCATGCGCACGCTGGGACCCGACTCCTCGTTCTTGGGGCTGTTCTGGCCGCTGCTAGTGATCAGCTCCGGCTTCGGATTGTGCACAGCGCCAACAACGTCGGCGATCATGACGGCGGCGCCCGACCAGAAGCAAGGCGTCGCGTCGGCGGTCAACGACGCCACCCGGGAAGTCGGTGGCGCGTTGGGCGTCGCGATGGCCGGGTCGATCCTGGCGGGCAGTTACGGCCACCACATCGCCGCGGGCCTGGCGGCCTTTCCCGACGCGATCCGGGTGCCCGCATCCGCGTCGTTGCCGCAGGCCCTCGCGGTGGCCGGCCGCCTCGGGCCACCGGGACATCAGCTCGCCGAGATCAGCAAGGGCGCCTTCGTCGCGGCGCTGAGTTCGTCGTTTCTGGTGATGGCGGTCATCGTCGGCGTCGCCGCGCTCATCATTCCGCTGTTCGCCCCGGGACGCGACGGAACGCATTTGCGGGTGGTGCGCCGACTGCGCGGCCGAACCGCCCGCGGCTGATACCGAGCGAACCCCGTCTGCATCTACAATGATCGCGGCCTGCACCGCGCTTGTAACGCGATTGGCCCTCCGACACTTCGCCTGCCCGAAGGACAACTGACTTGCAGGGGTTGGGTTTCGACACCCTGGCGCTGTTGAC
This sequence comes from Mycobacterium sp. NGS68, assembly GCF_059812195.1. Taxonomy (NCBI): domain Bacteria; kingdom Bacillati; phylum Actinomycetota; class Actinomycetes; order Mycobacteriales; family Mycobacteriaceae; genus Mycobacterium; species Mycobacterium sp. NGS68. The sequence goes on from NZ_JCALCE010000001.1 coordinate 426,213, forward strand.
CGCGGTGGGATTCGCCGGCCCTCTGCTGGCGTCGGTGCCGCACTTGCGCATTCCGGTGGTCATCGGCGAACTCACCGCGGGCATCGTCGTCGGCAAGACGGGTTTTGACATCGTCGATGTGGCCAACCCGACGCTGCAGTTGCTCGCAAACATCGGCTTCGCGCTGGTGATGTTCGTCGTGGGGACGCACGTCCCGCTGCCCGCCCGCGAGATGCGTTCGGCGGTTCCGCTGGCGCTGGGGCGGGTGACCCTATGCGGCGGTGTCGCCGCGGCCTTGGGTGTCGGCCTGGCGGAGGCCTTCGGCACGGGGCATGCGGCGCTCTACGCCGTGCTGATGGCGTCGTCGTCCGCGGCGCTGGCATTGCCGGTGATCGACTCGCTGGGTTTGCCGCAACCGCGGGTGCTCTCGACGACGGCGCAGATCGCGATCGCGGACGCCGCCTGTATCGTCTTGCTGCCGTTGGTGATCGACTTCCGGCGTGCCCCGACGGCGGCGCTGGGCGCCCTCGCGATCGCGGGCTGCGCACTGGTCCTCTTCGTGGCCCTGCGTGGCATCAACCGCAGGGGCTGGCGCAAGCGCGCACACCGCTATTCCGAGAGGAACCGCCTCGCACTCGAGCTGCGGACGAGCCTCCTGGCGCTCTTCGCGCTGGCGGCCCTGGCCGTGAGCATGCACGTGTCGATCATGCTGGCGGGCTTTGCCCTGGGCCTGGTGATCGCGGTGGTCGGGGAACCGCGACGGCTGGCGCGCCAGCTGTTCGGCATCACCGAAGGTTTCTTCAGTCCGCTGTTCTTCGTCTGGCTCGGCGCCTCGCTGCACGTGCGCGAGCTGGGCTCACATCCGAAGTTCATTCTGCTGGGGACAGCCCTGGGTCTGGGTGCCGTACTGGCGCACGGCGCCGGACGGCTGCTCGGCCAGCCGCTGCCACTTGCCCTGCTGGCTGCCGCGCAGCTTGGAGTGCCCGTCGCCGCTGCGACGATCGGCACCGAGCAGCACCTCCTCGCTGCCGGCGAAGCGTCGGCACTGATGCTGGGCGCGCTGCTGACGATCGCCGCCACGTCGGCCGCGAGCGTGTTCGCCGCCCGCGGCCGGGCGACGGCGCAGGCGGATCAGCCCGCCCCGCCCGAAAGCCCTAACACCCCCGTCTAGCACCTGGCCCCGCACGCCGCCGCCACCAGTGGCACAAAGTCCTTCTCGAGAAGGGTCGTCATGCCCTCGTGTGCGCAGCGCGGCCGAGCAATCGTTGAGGTTATGGCGTTCAGCGACGTTCAGCGGCACCGTCCATCAACACCGACCCACTGCCGGCGACACCGCGACGCGAACTACCGACTTCGTCCGGTGGATGACCGGCCAAGCAACGTAATCCATTGTCCGATTGGAGCGACATGGAGCATTTGACCCCCCTCGACGCCGGTTTCCTCGAGGTCGAAGACTCCGATCCGCACGTGAGCCTCGCGATTGGCGGGGTGTCGATCATGGAGGGTCCGCCGCCAGAATATGAGGAATTCGTTTCGACCTTCGCCGAACGGTTGCTGACGATTCCGCGGTGCAGACAAGTATTGCGGACTCGTCCGCTCGATCTCGGTGCCCCAGGGTGGGTCGACGACCCAGGTTTCGACATGTCGAATCACCTGCGTCGCATCGCTCTACCGCACCCCGGTGGCGACGCCGAACTCTTCGAGATGATCGCGACCGTGATGGAGTGGCGGCTCGACCGGGACCGCCCGCTGTGGGAGTGCTGGTTCTTCGAGGGCCTGAGCGAAAATCGCTGGGCGGTGCTGACCAAGATTCATCACTGCATCGCGGACGGAATCGCGACAACGCAGATGCTGGCGAAGTTCAGCGACGATGCGGGTGACGACACCTTCGCCGGGGACATACACGGCGCAAAGCAGCCGGCCGGACCCGCATGGCGGCTGCCCAGGCTGGGGTTGAACCCACTGAGCTGGGCGAGCGGGCTTGGGCGAAGCGCACTCAACGCTGCCGGCACCGTCGAACACCTGGCGGTGGGCACCGCGGAGCTGGCGGCGGGCATGCTCGGTGCCGCACCGGAATCCTCCCTGCACGGGCCGGTGACGACGACGAGGCGGCGCTTTAGTGTGGCCCGGGTCAGCCTGGCCAACCTGAAGGAGATAGCCCACGCATTCGACGTGACGTTGAATGACGTGGCGTTGGCGGCGATCACCGACAGTTACCGCGGGATGATGCTGGAGCGCGGGGAACACCCCGGTCGCAACTCGTTACGCACGCTGGTCCCGGTGTCGGTGCGCGCGGCGAACCATTTCAACATGACGGACAACCAGGTCTCTGCGATGCTGCCGCTCTTGCCGGTCGACGAGGAGGACCCGGTGCGGAGGCTGGAGCTGGTGCACTCTCGGCTCACCCGCACCAAGGCCAGTGGTCAAAGCGAGGGCGGCAGCGCCCTTCTGTCGGCAGTCAAGAACGTACCGTTCGCCTGGTCGGCCTGGATGATTCGGCTGCTGGCGCGATTGCCCCAGCGAGCAGTTGTCGCGCTGGCGACCAACGTTCCCGGTCCGCGACGGCAGCAGCGACTGATGGGGCGACGGGTGGTTGAGATCCTGCCGGTGCCGCCGATCGCGCTTCAATTGCGCACCGGCATCGCCATGCTGAGCTACGGCGATCGATTCGTGTTCGGCATCACCGCCGACTACGACACCGCGCCCGACATCGAGGCGCTCGCCACCGGAATCGAGGACGGGGTGGCGCGACTGCTGGCGGCGAGCCGGGCCGGTGCGCGCACGCGTGCGTCCGGCCCCCACGCCGTGTAACCGCCCGTCTCGCCGTCGGGCAGCGGGAGTCTGCATGACGGGAAAACAAAATTTGCATTCCCTATGCACCCCGCCCGTCAAGTTGACCGGGCTAGAACGCGCCCATACCGTCGACGTAAGAGCTTGGCATTCAACGCAGCCGGACGACGGAGTCGGTGCAACTCGTAAATGCTTGCGCTCCAAGTTGTTACAACAATGTCACGTTACCGCGAGATTGGGGCGGCTATCGCAGGGTCCCCCGCCTGGCCTGTAGAGACCTGACGAGTGGAGCTACGATGAAACACGCCAACCAACAGGGCGACCCGCAGATTGAACATGGCCCGCCCGCCCTAGTTGACCGGCTGCGCTCGGTGATTCAACACGATCTGCCCGCGTCGCTGGTGGTGTTTCTGGTAGCGCTTCCCCTGTCGTTGGGCATCGCGATCGCCTCCGACGCGCCGGTGCTGTCCGGCTTGATCGCCGCCATAGTCGGCGGAATCGTCGGCGGTGCCATCGGCGGGTCACCGCTGCAGGTCAGTGGTCCGGCTGCCGGGCTCACCGTAGTGGTTGCCGATCTCATCGCCGAGTTCGGCTGGGAAATAACCTGTTTCATCACGATGCTCGCGGGTGTGCTGCAGATTCTGTTGGGGCTCAGTCGAGTTGCTCGGGCCGCCTTGGCGATCTCGCCCGTCGTCGTGCACGCGATGCTGGCCGGCATCGGAATCACGATCGCGCTGCAGCAAACCCACGTGCTGCTCGGTGGCGCGTCTCGAAGCACGGCGTGGGAAAACGTCACCGAGCTACCCGCGCAGATTGTCGGCGCTCACCGGCCCGGACTCCTCCTCGGACTGCTGGTGATTGCCATCCTGGTCGCCTGGCGCTGGGCGCCCCGCCGATTGGCGGGCATTCCCGGGCCGCTGGTCGCCATTGTGGGCGTGACGGCCATCTCGGTGTTGTTCCCCTTCAACGTGTCCCGCATCAAGCTGGACGGCTCGATCCTCGATGCGGTGCGGCTACCGGTCATGCCCCATGGAAACTGGGGTGCCATCGCGATCGGGGTCATCACCGTCACGCTCATCTGCAGCGTCCAGAGCCTGCTGACGGCGGTTTCTATCGACAGGATGCACAACGGCCCGCGCACCGACTTCAACCGCGAGTTGATCGGTCAGGGTGCCTCCAACCTGGTGTCGGGTGGACTGGGTGGGCTGGCGATCGCCGGCGTGATCGTCCGCAGCGCGGCCAACGTCAACGCCGGGGCGAAATCTCGGGCATCGACAGTGCTGCACGGCTTCTGGATTCTGGTGTTCGCCCTGCCGTTCGCGGGGCTGGTCGAGAAGATCCCCACCGCAGCCCTGGCCGGCCTGCTCATCGTCATCGGCATCGAGTTGCTGAAACCAGCACACATCGAAACCGCCTTGCGCAATGGCGATCTCGCCATCTATGTGGTGACCGTGGTCGCCGTCGTCTTCCTCAACCTGCTGCACGGCGTCCTGATCGGGCTCGCGCTGGCCATCGCGATGACCGGGTGGCGCGTGGTCCGGGCCAGGGTCGAGGCCGAACAGGTCGGCGACGAGTGGCGTGTGCTGGTCGAAGGTGCCTGCACGTTCCTGGCGCTGCCGCGGCTGACGCGCGTGTTGTCCTCGGTGCCGCAGCGCGCCGCGGTCACCGTCGACCTTGCGGTCACCTATCTCGACCACGCGGCGCACCAGGCCATCAGCGACTGGCAGCACCAATACGTCGCCACGGGCGGGACGGTCCGGATCCTCGGCGGGATGGAGACCGGACGGCTCGCACAGCGTGCCGTACGGGACCTGATGGAATCCGAAGACGACATGGAATCCGAAGACGACGTGGAACCCGACGACGACATCGCGCGCAGCACTGCGACGTCCGACCGGTCTCGCGTCTAGGACCGCGCCGCGTCTACCGGCCAGCCAGCGCTGCCGCGCCCGATCCCGTCAACGGCTTGGCGACGATCACCGGCGTGTGGACTGCGTGCAGGACGGCGTTGCTGACCGAGCCGAACAGCATGCCGGCCACGCCTCCGCGCCCGTGGCTACCGACGACCACGAGCTGAGCGGACTCGGACTCATCGATCAAGGTCTGCCCCGGGTGATCGAGCGTGATGACCCGGCGCACCCTCACGTCGGGATAGCGCTCTTGCCAGCCTGCCAAGTATTCGGCCAGGTCTCGTTCCGCCTCCGACTCCCATTCCAGCCAGGGCACCTGATAGACCGCGTCGTCGCTCCACGCGTGCACGGCCACCAAACCGACACCGCGAAACGACGCTTCCTCGAAGGCAAGCGCAAGCGCGTCTTCGGACACCGGCGAGCAGTCGATTCCTACCACTACGGGCGCTTCATCGGTGTCCGACAGCAACGACCTTTCGGCACCGAGGACCGCCACCGGACAGTTCGCGCTTCGCACCACGCCCGAACTCACCGAGCCCAGCAATACCCGCCCGACGGCTCCCCGCCCATGGGAGCCCACGACGACCATGTCGGCCGCACTGGACATTTCGACCAGCGTCGCCACCGGCGGTGAACATTTCAGTTCAGTGGCGATTGCGATCCGGCGGCCCGGCGGGGTCGCATCTTCGGCGATCTTCAGAGCCTGGTCGAGCACGTCTTGGCCGCCCCGCTGCCACTCTTCGACTCCGGACGACATCGGTATTGGCGGATAGGGCGGTGTGGCCGGCCGGAACATGTTGACCAGCGTCAGTGCGACATTGCGCATCGCGCATTCACGCGCTGCCCACCTGACGGCCGCATCCGACGCCGCCGACCCGTCGACGCCGACCACGATGCCGTAACGCTTCACGATGTTAGACATTCGGCTCTCCTTGCACTCAGCCCAATGCTATTGCCCGGATGGTCGGCATTTCGTGGGTCTTTAGTCCTCAACCAGCACGGGCATGAGGCCTTCGTTCGCCTACCTGGCCAACTGCCCGCCCGCTAGAAAAGCCCCGCGGCGTCGGCGATTTCGACCGCCCGCCGTACCCGGGCGTCGATCCACGCGACCGTGGGAGTGCCCGCGGACGCCTTGTTCTGCGGCTCATCCATCGCTCGGCGCATGACACCCTCGGCGATGATCGCGAGCTTCCACAGGCCGAGCACGTGCCAAAACTGCAAAGCGGCCGCATCACGACCGGTCGCCTCCAGATACAGGCGGGTCATCTCCGCGCGATCGGGAAATCCCGGAAGCGTCGACGGGGCGAAGTCACCGATGGGAGCCTCGCCCGGCTCCGCCCAGTACGTGAGCAGGCTGCCCATGTCCGCGACCGGATCGCCCAGCGTGGACAGTTCCCAGTCCAGCGTCGCCACGATCTGTCCCGTTTCTGGCGAAGTGATCAGGTTACGCAGATGGAAATCCCCGTGCACCAAGCTGATTTCGCGTTGTTCCGGGACTGCGGCAACCAGTCTGCGGGTGAGCGCGTCCAGTTCCGGCAGCTCGCGCGTCTTGGACAGTTCCCATTGCCCCGCCCACCGCTTCAGCTGGCGCTGCGCGTAGGGCTTGTGGCTGGCCAGATCCAGCAGACCCACCTCCGCGAGGTCGACGGCGTGGATCCTGGCCAGAGTGCGGGGCAGATCGACCGCGATCTGCCGACGCTGCTGCGGGGTGAGCGCCTCGGCGACGTCCATGGTGTCGACCACCAGACCGTCGACGAATTCCATCAACACCAGCGGCACGTCGTAATCGGTTGTAGTGCCGAGGATTCGCGGCACGGGAACGTCGGTATCGGCCAGCGCGGCGATGATCCGCGCCTCACGCAGTACGTCGTGCGCCGAGGCCAGCAGGTGTCCCAGCGGTGGTCGGCGCAGCACCCAGGCGCCGCCGGCGGCGTCACTGACGCGGTAGGTCAGGTTCGATTGCCCCAGGCCGATCCGCTGGAACCGCAGCCGCCCCTCGAAAGCGAGGCCCAACTCGGTGAGCCACCGCGATACCGTATCGCCGTCGACGCCGACCGTCTCAGTCATGGACCCGGTACTTGCGCAGTTCCTGACTGGCGATGGCGCGCTTGTGCACCTCGTCGGGACCATCGGCCAACCGCAGTGTGCGCAGGTGGGCCCACGCCATGGCCAGCGGGAAGTCGTCGGTGACCCCGCCGCCGCCATGCACCTGGATGGCCCGGTCGACGACCTTCAGCGCGATGTTGGGCGCCGCGACCTTGATCGCCGCGATCTCGGTGCGGGCCGCCTTGTTGCCGACGGTGTCCATCAGATAGGCGGCCTTGAGGGTGAGCAGCCGAATCATTTCGATGTCGATGCGGGCTTCGGCGATCCAATCCTGAATGTTCGCGTTATCGCTGATCGGCTTCCCGAAGGTCACGCGCGACTGGGCGCGTCTGCACAGCAGTTCCAGCGCCCGCTCCGCCATGCCGATCGCGCGCATGCAGTGATGAATGCGGCCGGGACCCAGACGGGCCTGGCTGATCGCGAAACCCTCACCCTCGCCTTTGAGCACGTCTTTGACGGGCACCCGCACGTCGGCGAAGTCGATCTCGGCATGCCCCTCGCGGTCCTGGTAGCCGAAAACGGACAGGTTGCGCCGCACCGTGACGCCGGGTGCGTCGATCGGCACCACCAGCATCGACTGCTGACGGTGCGGGGCCGCGTCGGGATCGGTCTTGCCCATCACGATCAGCACCTTGCAGTTGCGGTGCATACCGTTGGAAGCGAACCACTTTCGGCCGTTCAGGACATAGTCCCCGCCGTCGCGCACCATCGACATCTCGACGTTGGTGGCATCCGAGCTTGCCACCGCCGGCTCGGTCATCGCAAACGCGGACCTGATGGTGCCGTCGAGCAGCGGCCGAAGATAGCGCTCCTTGTGTTCGTCGGTTCCGAACAGGGTGAACACCTCCATGTTGCCCGTATCGGGCGCGCTGCAGTTACAGGCCTCGGAGGCGATGTGGCTGCGGCCCATGATCTCTGCCAGCGGCGCGTACTCGAGATTGGACAGCCCCGGCCCCCACTCGGGGTGGGGGTGAAAGAGGTTCCACAGCCCCCGCTTTCGGGCCTCGGTCTTGAGGTCCTCGAGGATCGGCGGGTGGAAGTGCGGATCGCCGGCCGCCCGCATCTGCTCGTCATAGACCGCCTCTGCCGGGTAGACGTGCGAGTCCATGAACTCCAGCAGGTCTGACTGATACTGCTGGGCACGTTCGGAAACGTCGAACAGGGACATGGGGGCTCCTCAGGAGGTGCGGGCGTGATGTGCGATATGAGCATTCTGCGCCGCGGCGCAGCCCCACCTGATGTGGGTCACGTCGGCACCCGGTCGGACCGGTTCGAGCTTCTTCTGGCCGGCGTCGTAGAGGCGCGGTAGCCGGACGACCCCGTACTGCGGGTGGGCGGAGCCGAACAGTGTTCCCTTGAGTGCCTTTCGGCGAGGACGCGCATCGCGCCGGAGACGTGGGCGGTCGTCCCGTGGAGCCTTTAACCAGACTGCGAGCCGCCGCGTTCGACCCGGAAGAGCTTGACCTCGGCACGCACCCCCTTGAGCCGTCGTGCACCGATCGGAATCCATTCGAAGTCACCGGTATTGCCCACCGCATCACGCGTCGACTCGGCGGCCACCACCGTCCCTGGCCGCGCGGCCGCCGTGACCCGGCTGGCCAGATTCACGGGACTGCCGAACCAGTCGCCGGCCCGGGTGACCGCCGACCCGGACGCCACGCCTATCCGCAACGCAGGCAGGTCCTGTGCAGCCGCCGCCCCCAAGTCCAGAACCGCACGCAACAGCGGAGCGGGCTCCGAGCAGACCAACATCGCCGCGTCGCCGATCGACTTCACGAACCGGACCGGTGGGTTCGCCACGTCGTGTGCGAGGTCCGCCAGCCGGCTGGCGACGCGTTCCAGATCCTCGGCGGGCAGCGCCTCGCCGAGCCGGGTGAAGCCGGCCACATCGGCGAAGGCGACGCTCACGGCTCGCGCCCCCGGCAAGCTTCCGGTCGCTCGTTCCGCCGCGTTGACGGCCTCCATCTCGACGGAATGACGCAGCTCCAGCCGCATCAGGTCGTCCATCATCGGGGCCAGGTTCGGAACCGCCACTTTGGCCAGCTGTTCGGTCGCCCGGGCGAGGTCGATCTCCGACGAACCGGGTCGCAGCAACGTCTTGAGGGCGGCGTGACGCATCATCGCGGCGGCGGGACCCAAGCTGTCCACCAGCAGCCGCATGACGGCAACCGCGTCCTCGGGGTCATAGCCGACGTCCAGAAAGATTTTCGCGTGCTGCACCGCCTGCGCGTCGGCGCGCGGCAGCACAACCGCGTCCGGGTCATCGATCCTCGGCAGGCCGATCGCGCGCTGCATGCGTTGCACCACGTCGAGTTCCATCCCGGTCTCTTCGCAGATTTGGCGCGCGGATACCAGCGCTCCGTCGTCGCCGAGGACCCGGTAGGCGGGCAGCATCACGGGTGCGGCACCCGATGTGCGAATGTGCTCGAGAGTGAATCCCTGCTCGAGGAGCCAGGCAATCAGCTCCGCGCGGTCCTGGCGCGCCTGGCCTTCAAGGCCGTCGAGCAGGCCCGACGCTTCGATGTCGACGTCTGCCGCCATGACGTCCACCCTATTGCCTCACTCGGCCCGTACCGTTGCAGGCATTCATCCGACTGCATCGAGGGGAGAGCCGCCATGCGAGAGGTCATCCCGGCGTGGATGAAGCCGATGTACGAGAACTATCAATTTGCGCCCGCGGTGATCGACGGGGATTACCTGCGGTGCTCGGGAATGTTGGGCATGCGTCCCGATCTGAGCGTGCCGGAAGATCCGACGGCGCAGTTCACCCAGGCGTTCGAGAATCTGCACGGGCTGCTGCAAGAGGCGGGGCTGACATTCGCGAACGTAACGGAGATGACCACCTACCACGTCGGCCTGCGGGCGCACCTGGACGAATTCGCCGCAGTCAAGTCCAAGTTCCTGGCCGCCCCGTTCCCGGCCTGGACCGCCGTCGGAACCACCGAATTGGCCGCTCCGGGGGCGTTGGTCGAGATCCAAGTCACTGCGCGGATCGCATAACACCCGCGCCGTGGGAGGCCGCGTGGCACGATATCGCCGGTGAAGGTCCATCATCTCAACTGCGGCACCATGAATTCCCCCGGCGTCATGATCGTCTGCCACGTGCTGCTCGTGGAAACGACCAACGGATTGGTGCTCGTCGACACCGGTTATGGCCTGCTGGACTGCGCCGACCCCAGCCGGATCGGCCCCTTCCGGCACGTGCTGCGCCCAGTCTTTGAACCCGGCGAGACCGCCGCCCGCCAGGTCGAAAGCCTCGGGTTCAGCCGCGACGACGTCCGCCACATCGTCGTCACCCACTTCGACCTTGACCACATCGGCGGGCTCGCCGACTTCCCGGCGGCCCAGGTCCATGTCACCGCCGCCGAAGCGCTGGGCGCGGTCCATGCTCCGTCGCGGCGCGAAAAGCTGCGCTACCGCAGCCAACAGTGGGCACACGGCCCCAACCTCGTCGAGTACGGCCCGACCGGTGAGGCGTGGCGCGGATTCGCCGCCGCCCGACCGCTCGAGGCCATCGACCCGGACATTGTCCTGGTGCCGATCCCGGGCCACACACGCGGCCACGCAGCGGTCGCCGTCGACGCAGGCCACCGCTGGATCCTGCACTGCGGTGACGCTTTCTACTACCTGGGCACCGTCGACGGGCACTCGCACGTGCCGGTTGCGCTCCGGCTTCAGGAGACGCTGTTCCCCTTCGACCGCAAACAGCTGCGCGCGAATCAGCGGCGCATCGGCGAGCTGTACCGGCGTCAGGAACCCGACTTGCTGATCGTGTCCGCGCACGACCCCACGCTGTACGCGCGCGCCCGCGACACCGCATAGTCAGCCCGGCAGGCTCGGGGCGAAGCTCAGCGGCGCGCTCGTCGAAACCCGCGACACTTAAACGACTGCGATGACACGCCGAGTAATGGCGCACCAGTTTAAGTCTCGAGATCGCCGCGGCCGCGCTCGCGGCCAAATCGCCCTACTGCACCCGGCCGACGGGCTCTGACGGGTCCGGCTCCGCCGCCACCGGCTCATCGCGCCGCGTCGTCGTCAGCACAGCGGCGATGCACAGGCCCGCGATGACGAAGCAGCCGATGGTGTACCAGATATTGCCCACCGGATCCCCGTGGGCGGTAACGCCGTTGGTGGCGTCGAGGTATGCGGGCAGCGCCGTCACCCACAGCAGCGCCATCACGGCCAGATACACGACGGCGTACCCGACGACGAAGGGGTTGGAATAAGGCGGACTGGGATCGCCGTCGCGCCGTCTTCGCCACTGCCTGACCAGCACCGCCACCGCGACCATGCTGACGGCCAATAGCTCCAGCGCGTAGGCGAATCCGGCTGCGGTGCTGCTCTTTGACAGACCCCCGGCGACGGTGGCGGGCAGCGGCAGCAGCACGGTGCCTATCGACGCGAGGACCCCGACAGCGACGGTGCGCCAAAGGATCTGGATGCCGGTGAACCCCTGGCCGTCATCCGCGCGCCGGCCGACGAAGAACTGGACACAGAACGCCAGCGACATCGGCCACAGCGTGGCGAACACGACGACGCTGGGCAGCGGCACCGAGCCGAACATCGGCTGATTCATCGGGTTGCCGAGATCCCACTCCCACCAGCGCAATTGCGGTCCGAGGTGGTCGAAGATCTCGTAGAACGCGTGGTGCACGAAGCCGACGCAAACCGCCCCGATCAGCGTGCCGTAGCGGCGGAACACGCCGAGAGATCGGACGAGCTCGAACGCCACGGTTGCCATCACCGGATAGATCGCGACGATGTAGAGCGGCAGCCGTCCCCAGAGGAACTCCACCGTGAACACGTTGTGCGCGAACATGGTACGCACGTGGTCCTGGAGTCCGAAGGCGGCGGGGAAGTACAACGGCGGCTCGATGATCAGCAGGTAGGCGATGGCGCCGAACCACAGCACCAGATTGGTCGGATCGTTGTGGCGGCGCCACCGGATGACGGCGTACACCAGCGCCAATACCGCGCCGGCGACGATCGTCGCCTCGAGAACGGGAAGCGTCCAGTTCTCCAGACCAAACGGGTTGCGCACCTTGACAAAGCCGCCCGCATCCTGGCAGCTGAATCCCAGCCGGCGGGCGAGATCCGCGAACGTCGGCGTGCACATGTCAGCCATAGAGCGCTCCCGCCGCTCCCGCCGCTCCCGCCGCTCCCGCCTTGTGGGCTGCCGCGTCGGCGGTGTACCAGTGGGTCACGTCATAGCCCGCGTCGTAGCGTTCGAACCATTGCCCGGCCAGGTCGGGCAGGTTCTCCTGGGTCGGATCGTGTTTGGGCAGCTGGCTGCACACGATGCCGGCCATCGCGATCAACTGCTCGCGCAGCGGCAGATGGGCGAACGCGTTGACGACGGGTCCGTTGTCGACCGCGCGTCGGAACGGAAGCCGCTGCAGCAGGGCCTGTTTGCGCCGATAGGTGCCGAACGTGGATAGCGCGTCCACCTTGCGCACCTCGAGTGGGATGTGCTTGTTGAAGCCCCTGGCGGCGATCCGCACGGTGTTGAGCACGTGCCGGAAGATCGACGGTGCCATTTGAACCCGGTACCAGGGGTCGCCGACCACTCCGTCGTAAATGATCAGTGCCGAGCTGCGATGTTCCACCTCTTCGACGAAGTGCCACAGGAACAGCGACGCCACCCGGTCGTCGCCGGGCGCGAACAGGGTGCGGTCGTTGTCCAGCATGAGCTTGAAGACGGGGGTGAACGTGGCCTCAAGGTCGGCGGTGTACGCCAGCCGGTACCTCAGCGGCTTGTTATTGGTCAGGTCGTCGAACGACGCCATCACCTCGTCATAGGTTTCTTTGAGCCCGGGATACGCCTTGATCAACCCGCGGATATGACCGCGGTGGGCCATCGAGTGCTGGCCCTCCTGGCGGACGAACGCGTCCGCCTCCTCGGCCACCACGGGGTCGTCGATCAACGGCATGGCTTCGCTGATCATGCTGACGATCATCTTCTCGAACGGAACCGCCAGGAAGGACACGGCATTGGCCATGGCGGAGAACGCCGGATTGGCCTCGTTCCACAGGAAGGGGACCGGGTGATCGGAGAATCCGAAGCGCATCTTCCGCACCTGCAGGTCCGTCATGCCATCCGCCCCTCCGCGCACATCATACAAATACTCACAGAACTGTATGATTACACCGGGCGAGTCGAAGTGTCAACGCCGCTATCCTGCTTGGGTGTCGAGGGATTGCTGCGGTGCCGCGTAGACGCGGATGGGGCGGCAGTCCGCCCGCCACAGACGAGGAAGCCGCCCAGCGGATCGTCGCCGCCGCAGTGCAGTTGCTCGCGGAAACCGGCTCGGAGATCAGCATTTCCGACGTCGCCGCGTCGCTGGGCGTCATCCGGCAGACGGTGTACCGCTACTTCCCTACTGCGGAGGCGTTGATGCGGGCCGCGGCCATCGCATCGGTCGACGAATTCATCGACAACCTCACCGCGGCGGTCACCGGCATCCACGATCCGGCGGACGCCATGACCGAGGGCGTGCTCTACAGCTTGGAAGCGGTCGCCAGGACACCGCATCTCGGGATCCTGCTGACCACACCCAACCTCAGCGCGCAAGCGGGCGGCGTCGCCTCCGACGAGGCTCAGGACATCGGGATGCGGATGATCGAACGGTTCGACGTGGACTGGGCCCGTTACGGTTACGACGACACGGCCCTGCGCGAACTCGTCGAGTTCACGTTGCGCACCATGCTGTCGTTCTGGGTCGCACCGAACGATCCGGCGCGCTCGCCCGACGAGCTACGCCGCTTCATCCGCCGTTGGCTGGGCGGTGCGATCCTGGCGCAGTGACCGGCGCCGCGCGTCAGTCGTTGGCGCCCGCCAACGCGTCGTTGAACGTCTTGCTCGGCCGCATCACCGCCGCGGTCTTGTCGGGGTCCGGGTAGTAGTAACCGCCGATGTCGACCTCTTCGCCCTGCGCCTTGTTCAGCTCGCTGACGATGGTTTCCTCGTTCTTGGCCAGCTTCTCGGCCAGCGGGGCGAAGTGCTCGGCCAGCTTCTTGTCGTCGGTCTGATCGGCGAGTTCGCGCGCCCAGTACAGCGCAAGGTAGAACTGGCTGCCCCGGTTGTCGAGCTCGCCGGTCTTGCGCGACGGGCTCTTGTTCTCGTCCAGCAACTTGCCGATCGCCGCATCGAGCGTCGTGCCCAGAATCTTGGCCCGCTCGTTGTCCGTCTTGATACCGACGTCCTCGAAACAGGCTCCCAGCGCGAGGAATTCGCCGAGCGAGTCCCACCGCAGGTGGTTCTCCTCCACCAGCTGGTGCACGTGCTTGGGTGCCGAACCTCCGGCGCCGGTCTCGTACATCCCGCCGCCGGCCATCAGCGGAACGATGGACAGCATCTTGGCGCTGGTGCCGAGTTCGAGGATGGGGAACAGGTCGGTGAGGTAGTCGCGCAGGATGTTTCCGGTCGCCGCGATGGTGTCCTGGCCGCGGATCACCCGCTCCATCGTGTACCGCATGGCCCACACCTGCGGCATGATCTGAATCTCCAGGCCCTCGGTGTCATGGTCCTTGAGGTACGTCTTGACCTTCTTGCGGAGCTCCGCCTCGTGCGGCCGTTCCGTGTCCAGCCAGAAAACCACCGTCATGCCGGAGTTGCGCGCGCGGGTGACGGCCAGCTTGACCCAGTCCCGGATGGCGGCGTCGGTGACGATCGGCATGCGCCAGAGGTCGCCCTCCTCGACGTCCTGGCTCAGCAGGACCTCGCCGCTGTCGATGTCGACGATGTTCGCGACGCCGGCCTCGGGGATCTCGAAGGTCTTGTCGTGGCTGCCGTACTCCTCGGCCTGCTGCGCCATCAGGCCGACGTTGGGCACCGTGCCCATGGTGGTCGGATCGAACTGGCCCTGGGTCTTGCAGAAGTTGATCATCTCCTGGTAAATCCGGGAGAACGTGGACTCGGGGTTCACCGCCTTGGTGTCCTTGGGCCGGCCGTCAGCGCCGTACATCTTGCCGCCCAGGCGAATCATGGCGGGCATCGATGCGTCGACGATCACGTCGCTGGGCGAATGGAAGTTCGAGATTCCCTTCGCGGAATCCACCATGGCCAGCTCCGGCCGATGCTCATGGCAGGCGTGCAGGTCCCGGATAATCTCGTCGTGCTGCGAAGCGGGCAGCGACTCGATCTTGTTGTAGAGGTCGACCAACCCGTTGTTGACGTTGACGCCCAGCTCGTCGAACAGTTCCTGGTGCTTGGCGAAGGCGTCCTTGTAGAACACCTTGACCGCGTGCCCGAAGACGATGGGATGGCTGACCTTCATCATCGTCGCCTTGACGTGCAGCGAGAACATCACGCCGGTCTTGTGGGCATCCTCGATCTGCTCTTCGTAGAAGTCGCACAGCGCCTTCTTGCTCATGAACATGCTGTCGATAATGTCGCCGTCCTGCAGCGCCACCTTGGGCTTGAGCACGATGGTCTCGCCGCGCTTGGTGACCAGCTCCATCCGTACGTCGAGGGCCTTGTCCAGCGTCATCGACTTCTCGCCGTGATAGAAGTCGCCGTGCCTCATGGTCGCGACGTGGGTGCGCGACGCCATGGACCACTCGCCCATGCTGTGCGGGTGCTTGCGCGCGTACTCCTTGACCGCCTTGGGTGCACGACGGTCCGAGTTGCCTTCGCGGAGCACCGGGTTGACCGCGCTGCCAAGGCATTTGGCGTAGCGCTCCTTGGTTTTCTTCTCCTCGTCGGTCTTCGGGTTCTGGGGGTAGTCAGGAATCTTGTAGCCCTTACCCTGCAGTTCCTTGATGGCGGCCACCAACTGTGGCACCGACGCGCTGATGTTGGGCAGCTTGATGATGTTGGTGTCCGGGTCCTGGGTGAGCTTGCCGAGCTCGGCGAGATTGTCGGGCACCCGCTGTTCTTCGGTCAGGTCGTCGGGAAACTCGGCCAGGATGCGTGCGGCCACCGAGATGTCGCTGGTCTCGACCTTGATGCCCGCGGGCTCGGCGAAGGCACGCAATATCGGTAGGAATCCGTAGGTCGCCAGCAACGGCGCCTCGTCGGTCAGCGTGTAGATGATGGTCGGCTGCTCGTCGCTCATGGCGGTTCTCCCGGCGTCACTGTCGTGGGTTTGAGGCGCTCCATGGTGTAACGGCTCCCAGTATCGCGGCTCGGCAACCTCGGCGGGTGCCCGGGTCTGTTGTCAGCGGTGCACCGGGTCCGACAGCAGCCAGGCGATCAGCGAGATACCGCCGCCCACGATGAGCGCGGTGACCGCGGTGCCGGCCGCAGTGCCTGTCGCAAGCGACACCCAGCGGCGTGCATCCCGTCGTAGGGCCGCGGCCACCGCGGCGGCAACTAGCAGCAGTGCGGTCGGGAAGCAGACCAGACCGAGCAGCAGCGCGTCGCTGATTGTCGCGCCCGACAGCGTCAAAGCGGCATAGCCGAGCGCCGTCAGCAGCGGTCCGAGGGGAATACCGGCGATGACGAACCGGCGATCCAGCCTCGTCGTTCGCATTGCGACATTGTCGCGGCTCAGCGCCCGGTGCGACGCGGCATTCGCGGGCGGCGTCACCAACCCGGTACTCGGCGAGTGGTGCAGCCGGGCGCCTACGGCTCGACGGAGATGCGCAGCGACGCCGTGGGACTGGCGCCGACGGCCTCGTGCGTGGCGACGTTGGTCCTGGTCACATGGATGGCGCCGTTACCCCGGCCGACGGTGAAGCCCTGCTGGGCGTCGATCTGCATCTCGAGCTGATAGGTGATGGTCTCACCGCGCTTCAGGTCGAACGGTGGGACGAGGGTCTGCAAGATGAAGTCCATGCCGCCGCCTTCGCGGTCGTACGGGACGGAAACCCACGCGTTGGTGTTCGGGTCGAGCATGCGCATCGACCCGTTGGGCATCATCTTGAGCCCCGGTGAGCCGCACTCGCAGTGGCTCAGCGACACCACCAGCCCCACCTGGGCGATGTCGTCGGCGCTCGAGTTGGCCAGGGTGATGCTGTACCGCATCGGAGGTCCGCCCGGTCGCACGGTGGTGTCGCCTTCTGCGGCCATCGTGATGTCGATGCCGTCGGCCGAACCGGTGGGGCCCGGGGTGGCGAACGAGACGGGGGCGCACGCGACGAAGACGGCGGCCAGGGCCGCGACGAGAGCCGCCACACGGCCGGCCATCAGCCGGCCTCGGTTATGTCGATGACGACGGCGGTGACGTTGTCCGGCCCGCCCGCTTGGTTCGCGGCCTCGATCAGCGCCGCGCACGCAGCCTCGGGTGCGGGATGCGAATCCAGGATCTGAGCCAGCGCGGCTTCGCCGACGACACCGTGCAGGCCATCGCTGGACAGCAGGACCCGGTCACCGGGCCGCAGCTCCACTGTTGAGGTTTCCGCCACCGCCCGCGGGTACATCGCCACGTGCCGGGTGATGATGTTGCGGCCCGGGTGCTGGTCGGCGTCTTCGGGAGCGACCTCGTGGGAGTCGAGCAGTTCCTGGATCACGCTGTGGTCATGGGTGAGCTGTCGCAGCTCCCGCTCGCGCCGGAGGTACGCGCGGCTGTCGCCCAGGTGGACCACCAGAGCACGCAGCCCTGAGACGACGACCGCCACCAGCGTGCTGTTGGCCCCGGCAACGCGGGGATCGGTGTCGGCGTAGGCGCGGAAGTCGTCGCAGAATTCCTCGACGGCGCGGCCCAGCGACTCGAGTGCGTCGGCGTCGTCGCCGTCTTTGAGGTGTCGGGCCAGATACGTCGGCAGGAGCTCGACGACCAGCTGAGCGGCCAGCGCCCCGTCGGTGCTGCAGGCCACGCCATCGGCGACCATGAATAATCCCTGGTCGCTGTCTGCGCCCCAGCGGTCCTGGTTATTGGTCCGTTGGCGGCCGATATCGCTGAGACCGGCGAACTGCAATCCGGTCACCGTCACCGCACACGGCCGGTGTCGCCCCCGGTCATCCGGTCCGATTCGGGCAGGTCGAGGTACCGCTCCAGGTTGCGGTGCATGTTGATGACGCGGCGCTCCTCGTTCGACAACACCAGGTGGGTGAACCCGGGTTGGTGCAAGCCGCGCTGTAAGCCCGCGAGCACCTGGACATCTTGGGTGAGGACGATACCGGGTTCGGCCTCGCCGGCGGTGGTGCGGACGTCGGTCGGCTTGTTGCGCGGCGCGCCCGACGGCATCCGCGTCATCAGGAACATGACCATCTCACCCTTGTCAGGATCCGCGACGGGGCCGGCAGCGGGCCGCGAGCACAGGATCGTCAGGTGGTCGGCGTTGGTCAGAAACGACATGTTCGGGAACACGTTGTACTGGTGCAGCCGGGTGATCCGGTCCGTGTCGGCCCAGTCCAGGTCCACCCCGCGGCTCGCGGCAAAGGCCCGGGTCTGGGCCGCGATCAGGTCCGGCACCGTCTGTCCCGGTTGCCGGTCGGCGGGAAACGGGGTGCCCTCCAGCGCGCCCATCAGCAGGCCCTGAGTGTAAACGTAAGCGTCCCAGACTTCTTCGTCGCTCAGCGTCCCGTCAAACCGTGGGCTTTGCACGCCGTAGGGCTGATCGGATTTGCCGGTGTGGCCCCAAATCTGCTGGGGCGCATGGATGTCGTCGACGCAGCGCAGCAGTTCGGGGTGCAGCGTCTGAATGTGATACGTCTCGCTGTAACCGTCGGCGATCGTCTTCCAGTTGGCGTCCACCTCGATGGTGAGCGTGGCGTAGCAGCGGAAGTCGCTCAGGTTGGTCCACGCGACGTCGTCGGGAATGGCCTCCAGGTACTCCAACAACGGCATCGCGCCGACGTCGAGGTTGACGAAGACCATCCCCTCCCACTCGTCCACGCGGACCGGCACCAGCGGGAAGTCGGACATGCGCAGCGCGCCGAAACCCTTGCGATTGGGCACCCGCTTGAGCGCGCCGACCAGGTCCCAGGTCCACCCGTGGTAGCCGCACTTCAGCTCGCGCAGGCCCGAACCCGAGCCGACGCACACCGAGTTGCCGCGGTGTCGACACGCGTTCTGGAACGCGCGCAGCACGCCGTCGTCACCGCGGACAATCAGCACACCGTAAGGACCGCAACGGTATTCGAAGTAGTCGCCGGGCTCGGCGACGTGGTCGACCATGCACGCGACCTGCCACACCTTCGGCCACATCCGCTCGATTTCCAGCTGAGCGAACGCCTTCGAGTAGTAGCGCTCCGCGGGGACCAGGGTGGGGCTTTCCGGGGGTGTGCCGATCGCGTCCTCGTCGCGGGTGCGGGCGGGATTTCCGGCGGTCCTGTCCACGTGCGTCGTCACGCGCGGACCCTAACGCGCTCCGCGCACCAGCCGGCCGGGGCGCGCCCCGGTGTCGACGTCCTTGCGGCGGGTGATGGTCCCGCTGACGATGGTCGCCGCGTATCCGCTGGCGCCCTGCAGGATCCGGTTGCCGCCGGCCGGCAGGTCGAAGGCCATCGCCGCGGGGTGCAGCTTCAGCGCATCCATGTCGATCACGTTGATGTCGGCCTTCTTGCCGGGCGCTATGGTGCCGCGGTCGGTGAGGCCGAACAGCTGCGCGGTGTCGTGCGACTGTTTGCGGATTACGTATTCCAGCGACAGTTTCTCGCCCCGCCTGCGGTCGCGCGCCCAGTGCGTCAGCAGGAACGTGGGGTAGGAGGCGTCGCAGATCATGCCGCAGTGGGCGCCACCGTCGGACAGGCCCAGCACCCCGGCCGGGTGCAGCATCATCTCGCGGATCGCGTCGCAGTTGCCGTCGGCGTAGTTGAACAGCGGCAGCATCAGCATGGCCGTCGCGTCACGTTCCAGCATGAGGTCGTAGAGCGTCGACAGCGGATCCTCGCCGCGGGCCTTGGCGATCGCGGCCACGGTGCGGTCCGCGGTGGGCTCGTAGTCGGGCGGGTCGCCCAGCGCATACAGCCGGCCCAGCGAGTGCTGCACCAGCGCGAACATGCCGTCGAACAGCAGCGACGGGTCGACGGGCAGGTCGTCCTCGGACAGGATGGCGGCCTTGACGGCGGGGTCGCCGAGGCGTTGGGTCAGCTCGTCGCGGCTGCATTCGGCCTTGAGTCGACGGTAGGTGGGCCGATGGCTAAAGCCGTGATGCCCCTGGAAGCCGATCATCATGCCGAACGGGCGCGCCGCCACCTGCGGGTACAACCGGCTGCCCGCCGCATGCGCGGCCGCGGAGCGATCCAACTGTTCGCGCCACAGGTTCGGGTCCGCGTCCACCTGGATGAGCGCGAACGACACCGGCCGGTCGATCTCGCCGCTCAACCGCCGCATCCATTCCAGTTCCTTCTTGGGCCCGACGATGTCCTCGCCCGCCGCGCCCTGCGGCGCCAGTTCGAACACCGCCTGTCCGCCTGCGGCCATGGCGCGGCCGAGCCCGAACAATTCGTCTTCGGCGGCAAACGTTCCCGGGACGGGTTCGCCGTCCATCGCACGGTGCCCCAACGTGCGCGAGGTCGAGAACCCGAGCGCGCCCGCTTCGATCCCCTCCTGGACCAACCGGCTCATCGCCGCGATGTCGTCGGGGGTGGCAGGCTCGTTGCGCGCGCCCCGCTCGCCCATCGCGTAGGCGCGCACGGCGCCGTGGGCGATCTGGCTGCCCACGTCGACCGCGAATTTCTGCTTGCCGATCGCGTCGAGGTACTCGGGGTAGGTCTCCCAGCCCCAGGTGATGCCCTCGGTCAGGGCGGTGCCCGGGATGTCCTCGACGCCCTCCATCAACTCGATTAGCCATTGCTCACTGCCCGGGCGGACCGGTGCAAAGCCGACGCCGCAGTTGCCGGTGACCACGGTCGTCACCCCGTGCCCGCTCGACGGTTCCAGCGAGCTGTCCCAGCTCACCTGGCCGTCGTAGTGGGTGTGGATGTCGACGAAGCCGGGGGCCACCACGTGTCCCGTCGCGTCGATGGTCTCTGCGGCCGCGCCTGCGAGTTCGTCGGCGTCCGAGCCGCGCCGGGCGACCTCGACGATCTTGCCGTCCTTGATGCCGATGTCGGCGCGATACCGTTGGGCGCCGGTGCCGTCGACGACGGTGCCACCGATGATTTTCAGGTCAAACATGAATTCCTCCAGGGCAGCGAACCCGGGCTTGATCGGATATTACGATACCGCAAGTAGCGTAACTCAAGACGCTAGTCCTCGGGACCGATCGCGTCAATGAATGGGCGGCTCGGCTATCGATCGAGGAACTTGCGCGCGGCCTCGTGGTGGTCCGGGCTCAGCAGCGCGATCACCTGAGAGCGCAGTTCCAACTCCAGGTGCTCACGGAAACCGCCGGCGCCGACGCTGGCGTTGAGCAACTCCTTGGACATCCGCATCGCCAACCGTGGCCGCGCGGCCATGGTGGCGGCGAGCTCGATCGCCTCGCCCAACGGGTCGTCGACGACACGCTGAGCCAGGCCGAGGCGATGTGCGCTCGCGGCATCGATGGTCCCGCCGGTGTAGAGGACTTCGCTGGCGGCGCCGGCACCGATGATCCTGGGTAGCAGCCAGGACAGGCCGATGTCCCCGACGGTCATCCCGATCTTGACGAACGGTGCCGTGAATTGTGCGTCGGCGGAACAGATGCGGACGTCCGCCGCGGCGGCCAGCGAGAATCCGCCGCCCACGGCGTGGCCGCGCACTGCGGCGACGACGGGTTGCGGCACCTCGCGAAGTGCGACGACGGTCTCGGTCGCCTTGCGCGCGACCGCGTAGGCGTGAGCGATCGGATCCTGATCATCGTCGGCCAACGCCGTGGTGAGATCCATTCCCGCGCAGAACGCGCGGCCCGCGCCCGTGATGACGATGGCACCGCAGCTTCCGCTGGAGCCCACCTCACCCAGCGCGCGCTCGAATGCGGCAAGGGTTTCGGCGGTGACCGCATTGAGCTTCTGGGGGCGGTTGAAGGTGACGACGCCGACACCGTCTTCGCGCAGTTCGACGAGAATGTCGCCGTAGTCCGACCGCTGAGTCATTCCTCTTCCCTGCTCTTCCTTACTCGGAGTGCCGTTCGCGCAACACGCCTTTGAGGATCTTGCCCGCGCCCGACACGGGGAATTCCGTGACGATCTCCATGCTGCGCGGCGCCTTGTAGCCGGCAATTTCTTTCTTGCAATGCGCGCGCAGGTCCTCGAGTTCGCAGGAGCCACCCGGCGCGAGGCTGACGACAGCGTGCACCCGCTCTCCCCATTGCGCATCCGGCACACCGATCACCGCGCACTGGGCGACCGCGGGATGCTTGGCGACGGCGTTCTCCACCTCGACGGAGTACACGTTCTCGCCGCCGGAGATGATCATGTCCTTGATCCGGTCGGCAATGAACACGAACCCGTCCTCGTCCATGTAGCCGCCGTCGCCGGTGTACATCCAGCCGTCGCGGATCGCGGCTGCGGTCTCGGCGGGCTTGTTCCAATATCCCAGCATGACGTTCTCACCGGACACGACGATCTCGCCGACCGAGCCGCGCGGTACCTCATTGCCGCTTGGGTCGACGATCTTGACCAACGCATGCGGCGCCGCACGCCCCGCCGAGCGTCTCAGCGCAGGATCGGCGTGGTGTTCGTTGCGCAGGATGGTCGCCACCGGCGAGAGTTCCGTCATGCCGTAGGCCTGCGTGAACTCGGCCATGGGAAAAGCCTTGCGGGCGCGGTCGAGGAGCGCCTCGGAGATGGGGGACGCGCCGTAGGTCACCTGCTGCAAACCGGACAGGTCGAACTCGGCCCGGCGCGGATGATCGACGGTCATCTGGATCATCGTCGGCACCAGAAGCACATCGGTGACCCGGTGCTCGGCGATCGCGGCCATGACCGCGACCGGTTCGAACGACGGGATGAACACGTGTGCTCCACCCAGTGCCGAGTGGACGACCGCGGAGCCCAGATCGGCCAGATGGAACATCGGCGCGGCATGCAGCACGCGGCCATGTGGGGTCACCGTGCCGGCCGCCGCACAGCCGAGCGCCGAGGCGAACAGGTTGCGATGGCTGAGCATCACGCCCTTCGGGAAACCGGTAGTGCCCCCGGTGTAGAAGATGCCGGCCAGCGCGTCGCCGCTGCGATGTGCGTCCGGTATCGGATCTGACTCTGCGACAAGGGCTTCGAACGACACCATGCCGTCGGGCGTCGGCGCATCGCCACAGTGGACGACGGTCTCCAGCTCCGGCGCCAGCTCGCGTACCTCCGCCAGCATCGGGACGAACGCGTCGTCGACCGCGAGCATCCGAACGCCCGACTCGACGAGCGAGTACGCAATCTCCTTGGCGCTCCAGCGCGTGTTCACCGGCACGATCACCGCATCCGCCCACGCGATCGCGTGCATCAGTTGGTAGTACCGGTCGGAGTTCAACGCGAGAATGGCGACGCGGTCCCCGGATTCGGCGCCGCGGGCGCGCAGGCCCCCGGCAAGCCGTGCCACCAGCTCGTGCAACTCGGCATGCGTCAGGGTGCGCTCGCCGCAGATCGTGGCGGTGTCGCTCGGCTTCTGCTGCAGGTTGCGGTGCAACGGCTGGGTGAGATACATCGTTTCTAATCCTTCGATCTGGGCTGCATCGAGATGTTCAATATTTACTTATTACACAAGAGCGATGCTTGACAACGGATACGGCGCTAACTAACCATCATTGTTGCTTAAGGCCTATTAACTTAGATGGCAGGACCGGCCGTGCCCTCAGGCCGAGAACAGCACCGCGCCGGCCATCGCGGCGAGATCGTCGGCGACGCCGGGATCATTCGACTGTTGTTCGATCTGGGCCATGTTGTGAATGACCGCGAGCGCGGTGTGCACCAACACGCGGGCCGAGCGCTCGTCGAGTGCCGGCCGCGCACCGCGCAGCAGCGCCACCCACTCCGCGACATATTCCCGCTGCCGGGCGAGCCAGGCGTCGTCGACGCTGCGCTGCTCGGACAGCAACACCGAAGCCAAAACCGTCTGTTCCAGCGCTAATTGGACGTATCCCTGCACCAGATCGCGAAGCGCGCCGGCCGGCTCGTCGTTGTTGCGCAGGACCCTGTTCAGCAGCAGCCAGAGCGCGCTCACGCCCCGCGACATTGCCACGTCCAGAATGTCGGCCTTGCTGTCGAAGTAGCTGTAGAGGTTCGGGCCGGTGACCCCGGCCGCGGTGCCGATGTCGTTCAGCGATGTCGCCTCGAAGCCGTTGCGCTCAAACAGCATTACCGCGTGCATCAACAGGCTCTCGCGCTTCGACACCGGTTCCAGACGGGCGGGTGGCCGCCGGGGCGGCGCGGGCGACGTACTCGGCGCGACCGCGCACACCGCCCGGCATGCCGACAAGAGCAGTGCGATGAAATCGGCCTGCGGGAGCTTTGAGGCGTGAAAGCTCGGACTGGCCAGGATCGATTGCACTCCCCAAGCCAGCCGCTGCGCGTGCACATCCGACAACGCGGGGCGCTCGGTTTGGATCAGGTTCTGGTAGTTGCCGTTGTTGTCACGAAGCCGCCTGCGTAACCGGGCCAGCATTTCGGGATCCAGGTGCCGCGATTCGCGCCACCACAGCGCGCCGACGTCGCGCCGGCTCACCACCTGCGCGCACGCCGCAGCCAGCGCTTCATCCAGGGTCACGTCCACTTGATCGGTGGCCGCGATCACGTCGTCGAGGCTTCGGTCGATCACCGCGCCGAGCAGCACCGCCTTGTTCGAGAAGTGGCGGTACAGCGCGCCCGCGGTGATGCCGACGCTCTCGGCGATGTCCGCCATCGACACGTAGTGGTAGCCGCGCTCGACGATCAATTGACGTGCGGCTTCCACGATCTGGTCTTTGCGGTCCTTGGGCCGGCGGCGGACTGTCGCTACGGGAACGGACATGACACCTCCGGTCAGGCGGCGGCTAGGGAAACGACGGCTAAGGATACGTGCTGCGCGGCGCTACAGGGACCGGGCGATGATGTCCTTCATGACCTCGTTGGCGCCGCCGTAGATCTTCTGCACCCGGGCGTCTTCGTACAGCCGCGCGATGGGGTACTCGCGCATGTACCCGTAGCCGCCGAAGAGTTGCAGGCAGCGGTCGATCACCTGGCACTGCTGTTCGGTGAGCCACCATTTGGCCATCGCGGCCGTCGTCGCGTCGAGTTCGCCACGCAGATGCCTGTCGATGCACGAGTCGAGGAACACGCGGGCCACGTGCGCCTGGGTTTGGCATTCGGCCAGGGTGAACTTCGTGTTCTGGAAATCGAAGATCGTCTGGCCGAAGGCGTTGCGCGACTTGGTGTATGCGATCGTTTCCGCGACGGCGGCCTCCGTCGAGACGACGGCACTGACGGCGATGGTGAGCCGCTCCTGGGCCAGCTGGGTCATCAACTGGCCGAAGCCCTTGCCCTCGACGCCGCCCAACACGTTGTCGACCGGTACCCGCGCGTTCTCGAAGGACAACTCCGAGGTGTCGGCGCCGTGCTGGCCGATTTTGTCCAGGATCCGGCCGCGGGTGAAGCCGGCCAGGCCGTCGGTTTCGGCCACGATCAGGGACACGCCCTTGGCGCCCGCTTTCGGGTCGGTCTTCGCCACCACCACGATCAGGTCGGCCGTCGAGCCGTTGGTGATGAATGTCTTGGCGCCGTTGATGACATACTCGCCCCCGTCCCGAAGCGCGGTCGTCTTGACATTCTTCAGGTCCGAGCCGGCGCCGGGCTCGGTCATCGCGATCGCCGCGACCAACTCGCCGGAGGCCATCTTCGGCAGCCAGCGCCGCCGCTGCTCCTCGGTGCCGTAGGCCAGCAGGTAATGCGCGACGATGCCGCTGTGCACTCCATTGCCCCAGCTGGAGTCGAGCGCCCGGGCCTGGGCCTCGAGTACCGCGAGGTCGTGCGCGAAACTGCCACCGCCCCCGCCGTATTCCTCGGGGATCGAGCAGCACAGCAGGCCGAGGTTGCCCGCCTCAAGCCACACCCGTCGGTCGACGTGTTGTTGGGCCTCGAAGCGTTCCCGATGGGGCACCAGCTCTTTCGCGAAGAACTTATCCGCCAGCTCACCGAGGGCCGCGACCTCGTCGTCGCGCCAGGCGCTCGCGTAGGGGGTGCTCATCGTCAGGCCTCGAATCCGCCGCCGGTAACCAAAATCTGGCCGCTTACGTAGTCTGCCTCCGGATAGGTCAGCATGACAACCGACCCGGCCGCTTCCTCCGGCGTACCCGGGCGCCCCAGCGGGATCATCATCTGTGCGGCCGCCAGCAGGCCGGGGTTGACGCCGACCTTGATTTCGCGCCCCTCGATCTCGATGGTCGAATTGCCATCGGCGGCAACGGACGTCAATCGGGTCTCGATGAATCCGAAGGCCACTGCGTTGACGTTGACGTTGTAGCGCCCCCACTCCTTCGACAGGGTGCGGGTCATGCCGATGATGGCGGCCTTCGCGGACGAGTAGTTCACCTGCCCCGCGTTGCCGTACAGCCCGGCCACCGACGAGATGTTGACGACCTTGCGGTGCACCCGCTTGCCGGCTTCCTTCTCCGCTTTGACGGCCTTGCTGATGACGGGTTGCGCCGCGCGCAGGATGTGGAACGGCGCCTTCAGGTGAACGTCGAGTATCGCGTCCCACTGGTCGTCGCCCATCTTCTGAATGACGGAGTCCCACGTGTATCCGGCGTTGTTGATGATGATGTCCAACCCGCCGAATTCACTGGTCGCGGTTCCGACAAAGCGCTCGCCGAATCCTTCGGCGGTGACGCTGCCGGCGCAGACCACCGCGTTACCACCGGCTTTGGTGATCTCCGCGACGACCTCGTTGGCCGGGTCGGTGTCCAGGTCGTTGACCACGACGTTGGCGCCCTCGGCGGCCAGCTTCAGCGCGATCGAGCGGCCGATGCCGCGGCCCGAGCCGCTCACGATGGCGGTCTTGCCGTCCAGTTTCCCCATTGTCATTGTCCTTTCGCAGTCCTTGAGAAGGTTGAGGGCCTGATTCGAGTGCTCAGTCGAGGGCGATCACCGCGCCGCCGAGCAGCGTCACGGTGCCGTCGGCGAGGGCGACCTTCAGGTCGAGCGTCGCACGGCGTTCGCCGTCCACGTCGTCGATCGAGGTCACCGTTCCGGTGCAGGTGGGTTCGCCATGGACCGGGGTCACGGCGGCGAACCTCACCTGGAAGGAGCGAAGTTGTTGCTGGGGGGCCACATTCGTGAGCAGTCGGCCCAGGTATGCCATCGAGAGCATGCCGTGCGCGAACACGTCGTCCAGCCCGGCCGAGCGCGCAACGTCGAGGTCGACGTGAATCGGGTTGTGGTCCCCGGAGGCGCCGGCGAACAGGGCCAGCGTCGTTCGGGAGATCGGGGCGACCTGCAGCGGTGGCAATTCGGCGCCGACCTCGAAAGCGAATGTGGTCATGACGGGTCCTTTCCGGCACGGTTCTGTACCACCGTCGAACCGCGCAGGACCGCGATCACTGCGCCGTCCTGATTGGTGACAGTGGACTCGCGCACGACGAACTCCAGTGCGCCGCCCTTCTTGTCGTAGATGTCAGCGATGCGGCTGGTCGCGGTCAATTCGTCGCCGGCGTAGGCCATTTGCCGGTATTCGAACTTTTGCTCGCCGTGCAGGACGGCGCGCAGGTCCACACCCAGCTCGGTGAGGAACGCGAACGGATCCGGCGCTTCGAGCTCGACGCCGAACAGGAACGTCGGCGGGACCGGCAAATCGCGGTGCCCGGCCTGCTTGGCCGCATCCACGTCGGTGTAGATCGGCTGATCCTGCCCGGTCGCCTTGGCGAAGTTGCGTAACCGGCTGCGGGTCACCAGCAGCGACACGGCCGGAAACTCGCGGCCGATGAAGGACCGGTCGATGCTCATCGCGCGTCCACCTTTTGGTAGAGCGTGACGACGCACGCGCCGCCGAGTCCAAGGTTGTGCTGCAGCGCAAGGTCGACGCCCTCGACCTGACGAGCGCCCGCCTGGCCGCGCAGCTGCCACACCAGTTCGGCGCACTGCGCCAGGCCGGTCGCCCCCAGTGGGTGTCCCTTGGACAGCAGACCGCCGGAGGGGTTGGTGACCACTCGGCCGCCGTAGGTGTTGTCGCCGTCGCGCACGAACTTCTCCGCGGTGCCGACGGGCGTGAGACCCAGCGTCTCGTAGGTCAGGAACTCGTTGGTGGTGAAGCAGTCGTGCAGTTCGACGACGCGAATGTCCTCGGGCGCCACGCCGGCGCTTTCGTAGACGTTGTTGGCGGCCGCGGTCGCCATGTCCGCCCCGATCACCTTGCGCATGTCCTTGCCCGTGAACGTGGTCGGGGGGTCGGTGGTGAGGCTTTGCGCGGCGATCACGACGTCGGCCTTCAGGTTGTGTCTGCGTGCGAACTCCGGGCTGCACACCACCGCGGCCGCCGCTCCGCAGGTAGGAGGGCAGCACTGCAGGCGGGTCAGCGGGCCGTAGATCTTCGGTGCGGCCAGTACCTGCTCCACGGTGACCGGGTCGCGGAACACGGCGTTCGGATTGTTGACGGCGTGCCTGCGCGCCTTGACCGAGATCTCCGCGAACACCGCGGGATCGATGCCGAACTCCTCGACATAGGCCTCGCCGGCCCCGCCGAAGAATTGCGCGGCCATCGGCGCCTGCGGATCGAAGGTCTGCAACTCGTCGCGCGCGCTTTCCAGGCGGGCCATCGCGCTGGGCCGGTCCGAGAACACGCTGGCCAGCGCCCCGGGCACCATCTGCTCGAACCCGACCGCCAGGGCACAGTCGACGGCGCCGTGCGCGACGGCCTGACGGGCCAGCCACAGCGCCGACGATCCCGTCGAGCAGTTGTTGTTCACGTTGACAATCGGAATCCCGGTCTGTCCCAGCCCGTACAGCGCAGCTTGTCCAGATGTTGAATCGCCATATACATAGCCAACGTAGGCCTGTTGTACGCGGTTGTAGTCGATCCCCGCGTCGGCGAGGGCAGCCCGAGCCGCAGCCTCTCCCATCTCGGAATAGCTTGGGCTTTTGCCGGGCTTGGTGAACGGGATCATCCCGACGCCTGCCACCTGGACGGTCGTGGTCATCGCGGTCCTCTCGACGCTGAGTGATTTCTCAGTACCTTAACATATATTTACTTAATGACAAGGCGCGAGGCAGCCGGAGACGCTCGACGACCCGCAGGAGGCCACGAGGGTGGATGCAATGGAGTGCCGCCGTCACCGGCTGGCGGAGAGAGGGACGCGCCAGGCGCCCGATATCAGGAACGGTGTGTGATGTCGGTCCAGGTGAGTCGGACGCTCGTCCCGTGGGGCGTGCCGTCGATGATCGCCTCGTCGGCGAGCGCCCGCATGAGCGGGATGCCCCGACCCCGAATCGACAACCGGGAGCCCGGCGTCGCGGCGACCGGGGTCTTGTGGCGCCACCGGCCGCGATCGTCGACCGTCACCGCGAGGGTGTCCGACTCGATGTCGTAGTTGGCACTGACGTCCATGGTCCCGGTGTCCGGGACGTCAATGTAGGCGAACTCGGCGGCGTTTGCGATCGCCTCGTTGACCGCCAGCACCAGGTCGTTGTGCCGCTCGGCGCCGAGGGTGAAATGCCTGTCCAGCCAGCTACCGAACTCGGCGCGGGCCCGCGCGGCGCTGGGCGCATCGGCGACGATCCGTGCACGCACGAACCGCGAGGGGCCGTCGGTGTGAGACACCCTGGGCGCCGGGATCAGCTACCGCTCAGCGCGCCGTCAAGCGTGCTGTACAGCGATAGCACCGTGTCGATTCCCATGAGCTTGATCGGCCGACTGGTGGCCGGACCCTCCGCGACGACCGCGAACCGCGTCGGCGGCGCGACCTCGGCCTGCGCGGTGACCAGGACGGTCATGCCGGCCGATGCCAGGAACTCGACCTTCGAGAGGTCGACGATCAACGCCTCCGGCCCGGCGGCCAGCGCCGCGTGTATGGCGTCGGCCAGCCGCGGGGCGGTCAGCATGTCCACTTCACCCGAGACGGTGAGCACGACCGCCTGACCAGCCTGATGTCTCCCGACGTCAAATGTCGCCGGGTCGATTGGATTGCCAGATTGCTCGACCATGTTCTCTCACATCCGTGCCCCGTGGGGACATCGCTAGTTCACAGACCACCACTGCCAACCGGGGCTGCTGATTCAACCCTGCGGGAACGCTGTCGTCGATCCTGCGTAGCTGGGGACCTGTAGCGGGCCCCCGATGACATGAATCCTAGGCCACCACGGCGTTGTCGGCCGACAACGCCCCGCCGCGGCGGTACTCCGAGCGCACAGCGCTGCCGCGATTCGGTCAACGCTGACCGCGCGTGTGCCGCGCGTCAACCAGCACGCTCGCTGCGGTGAGCAATTGCCACATGGTGATCGAGTACACGCTGCCGCGCTCCCAGGCGCCGTTGGGCAACAGCACGGTTGCGCGCGCCACCGAGTTGATCGCCAACATGCCGAAACACCCGATGCCCAGGGTCGCGACGAGTGTCGAGACCCTCCGATACCAGCGTCTGTTCTCGCCGACCGTCCCGACGACGAAGGCCGATCCGGCCAAAATCGCGAGGTTGCCTGCGACGATCGCCAGCGCCGCGCCGACGACGTGCGCCCGCCCGGCGTGCACGGTCCCCACCAGGACGTTGCCGACGGCGTTCGTGGCGACCAGGCCCAGAAACAGGCTGGTACGCCGATCGCGCGGGGCGGGCGCCAGCAGCAAAGCGCCGAGCAGGAACAGGGTGCCCTGCAGATAGAACGCCGTGTGCATCAGGGGTGCGCGCGGGCCCGATACGCCGAGATCGCTGATGTAGTTGTGCAGGTAGCTGTATTCGGGCTCGAAACTCGCGGCGGTGACGGCTTCGAGCAGCAGGTAGCCGAGGGCTGCCACGCCCCACAGGGCGGCTCCGCTTCGGGTCTTGGCTGTCATCCCCGCAAAGCGTAGACAAAACCCGGACCGGGAAGCGGGCGACGTTGGTAGGTTCTGTGAATGCTCTTCGCCGCCCTGCGCGACATGCAATGGCGAAAACGGCGTCTGGTCATCGCGGTCGTCAGTACGGGACTGATCTTTGGGATGACGCTCGTTCTCACCGGGCTTGCCAACGGCTTCAAGGTCGAGGCTCAGCGAACCGTCGACTCCTTGGGCGTCGACACCTTCGTGGTCAAAGACGGTGCGGCCGGACCGTTCCTGGGATCCACCCCCTTCCCGGACGGCGACCTGGCCCGGATTTCCGCGGAGCCGGGTGTCGTGGCCGCGGCGCCGTTGGGTTGCGTGGGCACGATCATGAAGGAAGGCAAGTCGACGCGGAACGTCACGGCCTTCGGCGCGCCCGAGCGCGGGCCCGGCATGCCCCGTGTCTCGCGGGGCCGGGTGCCTTCCTCGGCGGACGAGGTCGCGGTGTCGACGGCGCTGGACCGAAAAATCGGTGACACCATCGAGGTCGGCGGTCGGGTATTGCACATCATCGGCATCGTGCCCAATTCGACGGCGTTGGCGAAGATCCCCAACATCTTTCTGACCACCGCGGGTCTGCAACAGGTCTCGTACAACGGGCAGCCGATGGTCACGTCGATCGGAGTAGTCGGCAAGCCCCGCACGGTCCCGGACGGCTATCAGACCTTCGACCGGGCGGGGGCCGTCAAGGACCTGATCCGGCCGTTGAAGGTGGCGGTGAACTCGATCTCGGTCGTGGCGGTCCTGCTGTGGATCGTCGCGGTGCTGATAGTCGGATCGGTCGTCTACCTCTCCGCGCTGGAACGGATGCGTGACTTCGCGGTTTTCAAGGCGATTGGCACCCGGTCACGTTCGATCATGGCGGGACTCGCTCTGCAGGCCCTCATCGTCGCCCTGCTCGCCGCGGGGTTGGGCGTCGTGCTCTCGCAATTGCTGGCGCCGCTGTTCCCGATGATCGTCGCGGTACCCACCGGCGCCTACCTGCTGCTTCCGGTCGTCGCACTCGGGATCGGCCTGCTGGCCAGCCTCGCCGGGCTCAAGCGGGTGGTCAGGGTCGATCCGGCGCTGGCGTTCGGGGGTCCCTAGGCGTGGGCGATCTCAGCATTCAGAACCTGGTCGTCGAGTACTACAGCGGTGGCTATGCGCTGCGGCCGATCAATGGCCTGAACCTCGACGTGTCGGCGGGATCATTGGTGATCCTGCTCGGGCCCAGCGGTTGTGGGAAGACGACGCTGCTGTCCTGCCTCGGCGGGATCCTGCGGCCCAAGTCCGGTGCCATCAAATTCGACGACGTGGATATCACCACCCTCGATCGTTCCGCGCTGGCGACGTACCGGCGCGACAAGGTGGGCATCGTGTTCCAGGCGTTCAACCTGGTGCCGAGCCTGACCGCCGTGGAAAACGTGATGGTGCCGATGCGCGAGGCCGGGATGTCCCGCTCGGCCGCGCGCAAGCGTGCCGAGGAGTTGCTCGAACGCGTGAACCTGGGCGAGCGGATGAAGCACCGACCGGGCGACCTGAGTGGCGGACAGCAGCAGCGGGTGGCGGTCGCCCGCGCGATCGCGCTGGACCCGCCGCTGATCCTGGCCGACGAACCCACGGCCCACCTGGACTTCATCCAGGTGGAGGAAGTGCTGCGGCTGATCCGCGAGCTCGCGGACGGGGACCGCGTGGTCGTGGTTGCCACCCACGACGCCCGGATGCTGCCGATGGCCGACCGCGTCGTCGAACTGACGCCCGATTTCACCGAGACCAACCGGCCCCCGGAAACCATCGAGGTCAAGGCCGGCGACGTGGTGTTCGAGCAGTCCACGATGGGGGAGCTGATCTACGTGGTGTCCAGGGGCGAGTTCGAGCTGGTGCACGAATTGGCCGAGGGTGGCGAGGAATTGTTCAAGGTGGTCAGGCCCGGCGACTACTTCGGCGAGATCGGCGTGCTGTTCCACATGCCCCGTTCGGCGACGGCCCGCGCCCGCACCGACGGGACACTCGTCGCCTACACCGCGCCGGCGTTCCGTGAGCAACTCGGGATGGGCGGCATCCGCGATCTGATCGAGCACCGCCAACTCGACGCCGACTGATCCGCGGCCTTGTGCTCGCCGAGTGTGGCGGCTATGTACGAAATCCGAGGGGATCCGTACAAAACCCCACAGTCGAGGCGCGCCCCGGTGCCTGCTAATCGTGGGTGATCGGCGTCTTCTTGGTATCGCTGAGGAACCTTGACAGCAGCCGGTCGAACTGCCGCAGTTCGGTGTCCGACCAGCCGGCCAGCGCCCGTGCCAGATGATCCCGGCGCACCTCCTGTAGCGCCAGGGCGGCGCGGGCGCCGGCCGCGGTGGTGTGGATGACCGACACCCGCCCGTCGTTCGGATCGGCCCGCCGCGTGACGAGTCCGGCGTCGACCAGGGCCTGTACCCGGCGGGTCGCCATCCCGACGTCCATGTGTGCCATGCCCGCCAGGCGTCCCATGGGTTGCGGTCCCTCGTCGATCAGGGCGCGCAGCAAAACGTAGGAGGGCTGCGACAGTTCGGCGTCGGCGGCCGAGGCCTGACGCGCGAACGCCGACCGGCTCACGCTGAGCCGCACGACCTCTGCCAGCGCGGCGCTGATCGAATCCACCGAATCCGGTCTGCCCACGGCCGTCACATCCGCTCCTGTAGATCTGCGACGCAACGGCGGATCGGCCGATCGTCCCCGTCATCGCCCAACGGTGGCAGCACGAGCCCGTCGGCGACGCCGTCGAACTTCGCCGCCAGGACGTCGGGCAGCTGATCGTATCGTCCGCACACCACCAGTTCGTCGAGCACGGGATCGCTCAGCACCGTGGGTAGTTCGTTCCAGCGCAGCTCTTTCGTGAGCGCGCGGAGCCGACCGGACAGCTCGCTCCAGCCGCGTCGTTCCAGGGCGGGCGCGTACGCCGGCGTCGACAGCAGGAAGGCGAGCATGCGGCGCTGACGTTCCCGCTCGCGCGCGACGTCCGCGTCGGTAGTGCCGGTGGCGATCGCGGTGGACGCGACGACGACGGGCGGTTCGGCCCGTCCGCCGTCCTGCGCACCTCGGTGAGCGGCAGCTCGGGGGCCATCGCGGCGAAAACCTGCATGCGGACGACGGTATCGGCATATCCTTGACATAGTCAAATACCCCTGCGTAGCTTGGGCGCGGGAATCGTCTTGTGCTGAGGAGACCTCATGGGTGCGCGCTTCTACTTCGACTGGGCCAACTACCGGACGATGCTCCGGTTGTTGCATCGGGATCCGCCGACCACGGATCCGAAGAAGCGCCGGACTGCCTTTCTGATGTTCCTGGTCGGTGTGCCGGCCGTCGCGGCCGTCCATGCCGTCTGCTTTGCGCTCGACCCGATCCTGTTCGGATCGCTGCGCCGCACGCGGGTGGTCGGGCCGACGTTCTGCGTGGGACACGCGCGCAGCGGCACGACTTACCTGCACCGGCTGATGGCCGCGGATCCGCAGTTCAGCTACGCGCTGATGTACGAGCTGTTCTTTCCCTCCCTGCTGGAGAAACGCCTGCTGCGCTTGCTGTTTCGGCTGGACGCGACGTTCTTCGGCGAGCGGCTGCGGCGGCGTCTCGACGAAGTTGAGGAGCGCCGGTTCGCGCCGACCGACGACATGCACAAGACCGGGTTCTTCGTTCCGGAAGAGGACGACGCGTTCCTGACGTGGTCGCTGTGTTCGGGGTTCTGGATCCTGCTGTTCCCGTTCATGGGCGAACTCGACTTCTACTACGTCGATCAGTGGCCGCAACGCAAGCGGCGGCGGGCGATGGAGTTCTACAAGGAATGCGTCCGGCGCCAGATCGCGGCGAACGGCGGCGGGATCCACCTGAGCAAGAACCCCACCTTCTGCGGACGCGTCGAAGCGCTGCTCGAGACGTTCCCCGACGCGAGGTTCGTTGTGCCGATGCGCAATCCGCACGAGACCATCCCGAGCCTGCTCAAGCTGATGCAGACCGAGTGGGGCCTGCGCGGACGCGACGAGCGCCTGGTCGCGAAGTCGCTGCGGGTGCTCGCCGATCAGTCGATCGACTCCTACCGGCATCCGCTCGACGTTCTCGCCCGGCACCCCGACGTCCGGGCCGGCGTCGTCGACTACCGCGAGCTGATCCGGGACCCCGAGACCACGATGCGCCGGATCTATCGGGAACTCGAGCTTGACCTGGGCCCGGCGGCCGCCGCCGCATTCGAGGCGGCCGCGGCGCGCGGTGGACACGAGTCGGCGCACCGCTACAGCCTCGAGGAATTCGGTCTCGACGCCGACGAGATCCACACCCGGCTCGGCGCCCTGTTCGACGAATACCATTGGGACACCGAAGGAGAGGACGCACATGTCCACTGATGCCGACCAGGCCGAGCTGCGCGCAGCCTGGTCTGACCTGATTGACGCGCTGAACCGGGCCCGCGACGCCGTCGACTCGCCTCAACTGCACGCGCCGCCGGTCACCGCGCAGGGGCTCGCGGACGGCTACCGCTACCTGCTGGGCTTCGTGTTCAGCGGCATCGAGCGCGCCTTCTTCGAGGACCCCGACTTTCCCTACTTCCGGCGTGCCATCCAACCGCTGGACAAGGCGACCATCGACAACGCCGACGCCCTGTACCTGTCGGCGTCGATCGACGGCGCCAAGAGCTACCGGGTGCGGGGCCGGCTCACCGCTAAGCCGCCGCAGTACATCATCTTTGAAGCACACAGCGTCTACGCGGGTGACACCGGTACGCTCGCCGAACTCGCGCCTGGCGGGCGGGTGGTCACAGGCTTGGTGGACACCGCCGACCTCGCGGTCGACGACGACGGCCGGTTCGAGATTCTGCTGGCCCCCCGACGGCCGCCAGACCACGCCGGCAATTTCATCGCCACCGCCAGTGGCGACGCGACCGCGCGTTTCCTGGTCGCCCGCATGCTCTTTCACGACTGGGAGCACGAGGTATCGCCCGAGCTGCACATCGCGCAGGTCGGCAAGGAGGGCGCGCATCCCGCGCCACCCGATCCCACCGGCGCGGCGCGGCAGATGCGGCGCGCCGGCACGATCGTCGAAAACCAGATGCGGTTCTGGAACGAGTTCTATGACGTCATCCTGGAGGCGCACGGCGACAAGAACGGCGACGGCTTCACCCTGATGCCGCGCAACGCGCTGAACGAGCCCGCGCTGGCGAACCTCGCGATGGGCGGCGGGCAGAGCACCAACGTCTACTCCGGTGGCGTCTACGACCTGGCGGCCGACGAGGCTCTCGTCATCGAGATCGTGGTCCCGGTCGAGCCGGCCTACATGGGCTTCCACCTTTCCAATCTCTGGGGCGAATCCCTCGACTACGCCAATCACACCAGCAGCCTCAACGCATTTCAGTCCGAGCCGGACACCGACGGCGTGCTGCGCTATGTGGTTGCCGACGCCGACCCCGGCGTGCCGAATTGGCTCGACACCGCCGGCCACCTCGGCGGATTTCTGACGCTGCGGTGGACCTACTCGCAGCCCCCGCCGGAGCTACCGAAGGCGACGGTCACGAAGCTGGCGCTCGCCGACGTGCGCGACCATCTGCCCAGCAGCACCCGCACGGTCTCACCCCGAGAACGCGTCGAGCAGATCCGGATCCGCCAGGAACACGTCCAGCGCAGGTATCGGCAGTATTAAAGGTGGTTCCGCAGGAAATCCAATCGCTTGCGCCGAAAGTCCCTCATCGCCGGGGCATTCCAGGCCAGGCCGTCGGCCCCGTGGTACATCCCCGGCACGGTGACCAGTTCGCACTCCACCCCGCTGGCCCGCAAAGCCTCTGCGTAAGCGACGGATTCGTCGTAGAAGAGGTCGAGATCGCCGACCCCGATCCATGCCGGCGCCAGGCCGGACAGCTCGGTACGCCGCGCGGGCGCCGCATACGGTGGCGCGTCGGACAGCCGCGGCGGCCTGCCCAGGTATGCGGTCCAGCCGAAGCGGTTGGACTCTGGCGTCCAGAGGAATGCACCGCGCCCGCAGTGATCGTCCCGAAGGGTCGCGCGGTCATCAATCATCGGGTAGACGAGCACCTGAGCCCGCAACCGGATGCCCTCGTCGTGCGCGCGTTGGCCGACGGCTGCCGACAGGCCGCCGCCCGCGCTGGCTCCGGTGACCGCGATCCGGTCGGGGTCGATGCCGAGTTCCCCTGCGCCGTCGCGCATCCAGACCAGTGCCGCCATGCAATCGTCGAGGCCCGCGGGGAAGGGGTACTCGGGTGCGAGGCGATATTCCGGCGACACCACGACCGCGTCAAGTTCACGCGCAAGGGTGGCGCTGACCGCGTTCTCCATCTGGGACGTCCCCATGACCATGCCGCCGCCGTGGATGTACAGCAGCGCCGGCCGGCTGTGTGGGCTGGGACCGGTTGGTGTGGTGACGAACACGGTGACCGGCGGCGACCCGGGGAGCTGCCGCTTGGTCACCATGACTCCGGAACCCGAGGGCGACTTGAACCACATCAATCGTCGGCTTCGCGTCAGGTTTCGCGCGGTGGT
This sequence comes from Mycobacterium sp. NGS68, assembly GCF_059812195.1. Lineage (NCBI taxonomy): Bacteria > Bacillati > Actinomycetota > Actinomycetes > Mycobacteriales > Mycobacteriaceae > Mycobacterium > Mycobacterium sp. NGS68. Next base: position 463,263 of record NZ_JCALCE010000001.1, read on the forward strand.
GTCACCCATCAGCAGCGGCAGCACGGGGCTGCGCAATTCGGCCGGCACTCGGGCCAGCTCGTCGCGCGCTCGCAGATAGCGGCGCGTGACGGCGGCGGCGCCGGCGAGCATCGCCAGCGTCAGCAACCTCTTCATCGGATCAGCGATCCGCGTCGGTGTAGCGGATAATGCCGCGAATGTTCTTGCCGCTCAACATGTCCTGGTAACCCTCGTTGATCTGCTCAAGGGTGTACTGCCGGGTGATCATGTCGTCGATGTTGAGGCGCCCGGCCTGGTACATCGACAGCAGCAGCGGAATCGCGTGCTGCGGATTTGTGCTCCCGAAGATGCTGCCCTGCAGGTTCTTTTGCATCAGCGTCAGCATCGCCAGGTTGAGCGTGGTCTTGCTGGAAGATAGGTCGCCGACGGCGGTCACGACGCACGTGCCGCCCTTGGCGGTGATCGTCAGGTAACCCTCGACGTCTTCGCCCTTGGCCTGGCCCACCGTGACGATCACCTTCTGCGCCATCAGGCCGCGGGTCGCCTCGGCAATGCCCGCCGTCGCGGTGGCGAGGTCCGGATAGGTATGTGTGGCGCCGAATTTCAGTGCCGCGTCGCGCTTCCAGTCGACGGGCTCGATGACGAAGGCCCGGCGGGCTCCGGCGTTGACTGCGCCCTGCAGCGCCGCCATGCCGACCCCGCCGACACCGACGACCACGACGTCGTCGCCGGGGCGCACATCGGCGGCGCGCGTTGCCGAGCCGTACCCGGTTGTCACCCCGCAGCCGACCAGGCACGCCACCTCGAACGGGACCGAGGGATCGATCTTCACGACCGAACTCCGGTGCACCACGAGGTGTGGGGCGAATGTGCCGAGAAGTGCCATCGGGTAGACGTTCTGGCCGCGGGCCTGGATGCGGTAGGTGCCGTCAGAGATCGCCGCGCCGGCCAACAGGTGCATGCCCAGGTCGCACAGGTTGGCCATCCCGGATTGGCACGTCCGGCACTGGCCGCACGAAGGGATGAACGACAGCACCACGTGGTCCCCGGGCGCCAGGTCGTCGATGCCTGGGCCCACGTCGGTGACGATGCCCGCGCCCTCGTGCCCGCCCAGCACCGGAAATCCGGCCATCGGCATGTCGCCGGTGACCAGGTGGTGGTCGGAATGGCACATGCCCGCTGCCTCCACCTGAATCTTCACTTCGTCGCGGGCGGGGTCGCCGATGGTGATCTCCTCGACCGACCACGGCGTGTTGAACTCCCAGAGGATGGCGCCTTTGGTCTTCATGTTCACTCTTCCGGTTGACCCAACTGTTGACATTTCGGGGCTCTGACAGAGCTTAAGGCCGCAGCGCTTCCCGAATCCAGTAGGTGAACCAAGTGCGGCGTCGCGACGTGTCCACCCATCGGTCGCCGGAAAGGGTGCAGTTCGCGGACTACACCCCCGATGAACTTGTCGCGATGTTCGTCCAAATGTTGCCACGTTCGACACTGATCGCCTGTGCTCTAGTGCCGTGAATGGTCGAGCCGGTCACATAGATCTTGGAGCCGGTATTGACGAACAGGGCCGTTTCGCCACCGCCGTAGATGTCGCAAGCGGTCACGTGCAACGCGGAATTTTCGGTGATCGATGCGGCCTAATAAGGGGTGTCGTGCACGCGGCAGTTCGTTATGGAGACCGTGCTGCCGCTTTCGGCGAAGATGGCCGGGTGCTGCGTAGATGACCCCGATAGGTTGCAGCTGCTCACGGTGACCATGCTGAAATTGCGAGCCGTAATGAGGTTGTCTGCCGAGTTGCGCAACAGGCACTGCGAGATCGTCAGCTTTGCTGAGTCGGTGGCGTTGACGCGTCCATCGATCGAAAGTCCCGTTACGTTCGCGCTGCCGGCGAACGTAACGGTGCTCTTGAGCAAAGCCGTTCCAGACTGCGCGGCGGACAACGACACGGATATCAAGCTGAGGTCTCCGACAACGTGCGCGCCAAGATCGAATTGGATGCTGTCACCTTGGCGGAGCCGGTCGCGAATCGCGTCCACGGTGGGCGATCCCATCAGTCCCGCTCTGATTCTGTGGGTCGCCATGTGAACCGCCTCGACTGACGATTTGAGCATGGTTTGAACGCGTCGTTGTAGGCTAATCGGCCGTCGCATCTGCGACAAGCAGCCTCAGCAAGGAGCGGTCTTGACCGATCTCACTGTCGCCATCGCCGACGGCGTCGCGTTGCTCACCCTCAACCGTCCCGAGCAGCGCAACGCCTATACCGCGGAGATGGCCACGCTGCTCAATGCCGCCTACCGGCAATGTGACGACGACGACGCGGTGCGCGCGATAGTGCTGACCGGAGCCGGCGACGCGTTCTGCGTGGGCGCCGACTTTTCGACAGCGACAAGCCCGTTCGACGTTCCACCGGACGAGTCGTCCTTCACCGCCGCACCGACCGACCCGGCCGCTTTCGAGCTGCGCACGCCGGTGATCGCCGCCGTCAACGGGCACGCCATCGGGATCGGCCTGACCATCGCGTTGCAGGCCGACATCCGGATCATGGCCGTCGATGCCAAGTACGCCGTCGCGCAGGTTCGTCGGGGCGTCATCGGCGACTGCATGTCGCACTGGACGCTGCCGCATCTCGCCGGCGGGACCGTGGCGGCCGACATCCTGTTGACGGGCCGCGCATTTGACGGCGCCGAGGCCGCCGCCATGCGTATCGCCACCCGGGCGCTGCCCAGTGAACAGGTGCTCGAGCACGCCATGGCGGTGGCGCGCGACATCGCCGTCAACGTCGCGCCGATGTCGGCGGCGTTGAGCAAGCGGCTGCTCTGGGACACCATGATCAACGGCTATTCAGCGCGCCAGGTCGCCGACCTCGAGACCGCACTGCACCACCGGGTGATGGGCAGTGCGGACGCCCGCGAGGGCATCGACGCGTTCCTACAGCGCAGGGCTCCGCGGTGGAGCCGGTCGGTGTCCGCGGGCTGGGAGCCGTTGCCCGAACCCTGACGCGCTACAGCGAGCCTTTCAGCGCCGCAACGGTTTCCAGGTCATCGAGCGCCTCGACGCCGCGCCGCAGGCCCTCCATCGCGATGTCTGCCACCTGCATTCCGCCCATCCCCGCCGTGATCAGCGCGGCAACATAGGCGTACAGCGCACCCTGCCGGAAGCGCAGCCACAGCTCGTCGCGGTCGAGCTCGGGGCCGCCCGCGGCGGCCAGCGCGCGGCGGTAGACGTCGAGCAGGTCGCGCTGAGCTGCCTGACGATCCTCCGGCGTCAGGCTGGTGACCAGGGTGTAGGCGAGCTCGCGGGACGGGTGGCCCCGGCGCACCGCCTGCCAGTCCAGCAGTCCCGCTTCGCCATCGCGGAAGTACACGTTGCCCGGGTGCGCGTCGCCGTGCATGACGGTATGCGGGGGAGCGTCGATCAGCGCGGCGACCGCGCGGTAGTTCTCGGCGATGAACCTTCCCCGCTCGACATCAATGTCGCTGTGCTCCGCGATGCGCTTCATCGAGGTCGTCATCAGCGCGCCGGTCAGCAGCGACGTGACGTCGCCCGACGGCGTGTACAGCCATCCCAACGGACCCCGCCCATCGCTGGGCAGCCGGCCCCAGTAGGTGGCGTGCAGTTTGGCCAGCAGCTCCACGATGAGGCCGCCCTGGTCGGCGGACAGGGGATGCAGGGTGTCGGGAAAGACGCACGAGGGGGGAAGGTCCTCCAGCACCAGCAGATACCGGCCGGTCCACGGGTCGAACGCGGAGCCGTAGGACTTCGGGACGCCGGTGAGTTCGGGGGCGAGCTGGCTGTAGAAGCGCACCTCCGTGTGACCCAGCCGGCCGAGTTCACCCATCAGCCGGGTCGCGGCGGTCTGCGCCGCGAGCTTGACGAAGACCGAGTCCGGCACATCCTGGCCGGTGGCGCCGGTGAGTGCCAGCCGCGCCCGCGACGACGTCCCGGCTTCGTTTCCGAGCACCCTGACCGAGCGGACCGGCGCGCCCATGACGGCCGAGAGGGCGCCGGCGTCGAGCCCGTGGACCGTGCGCGGCAGCCCCGCCCGGTCTCCGACGACGGCGTCGGCGGCGACGCGGCCGACGCCACGGCCCAGGTGCGCGGCCAGACCGACGAACGAGAGAGCCTGACCTAGAGGGTTTTTCATGACCGGCATCCTGATTGGGTTGCTGCCTGGATGGCAGGACAAAAATAGCTCAGCATTTAGACATCAGACAATAGTGCGTTATTGTCTGATCTGTGGCACCAGGGCCCGCACCACGAACTGTTCGACGAATCGGCGCTTGTCGGCGGGGGAACGGTGCCGCCAGGAGGGTGCGAGCAGGAACAGCGTGGTCGTGTGCAGCCACTGCACCACCGAGCTGGGGTCGAGGTCGTCGTAGAGGCGACCCGCCGCCCGCCACCGTTGCAGCAGCGGCTCGTAGTGTCGCAGCAGGACCGCCACGATCGGTTGCGACCCCAACTCGAGCGCCGTGGCCACGGCGGTGCTCTCCGCGGCGAACAGCGCCTCGTTCAGCGGATCGCCTTCCACCGACTCGACGGGTACCAGCACCATTTCGGGCAGCGAGCGCACCGGATCGTCGGGGTGGCGCAGTGCTCCCACCAGGGCGCCGAGGGCCGCGTCGATGCGCGCCAGCATCAGCCCGAGCAGCACCTCGTCCCGCCCGGGGAAGTACCGGTACAGCGTGGACCGGGAGACCCCGGCCTCGTCGGCGACTTCGGCCATCCGGATCTGGGCGTTGCCGCGGCGCACGATGCAGCGGCGTGCCGCGTCCAGGAGCAGCCTGCGCGCCTCCTCGTCGTCGAGGATCGCGCGGTCGTCTCCCCACCGCCGGCTGGGTTCCATCGGCCCAATGTTAGGGGATGTTCGCAGACCGGTGCCGAATTCCGTTGGTAGTCAATAACCGAGAGGGCAACAATGGGTTACTCCGCCGCCGACGAGTCGTTCACTCACCAGCTCCCGACGACGTTCGACGGGGTGCACGACGACGATCCCACGTGGTCGGACCGGTGCTACTTCTTCGCCGCGTCGCCTGATGGCACGATGCTGTTGGCCAGCGGGTACGGCAACAACCCCAACACCGCAACGGGATTGGGCTACGTCAAGGTCAGCCTCGCCGACGGCCGGCATTGGGATCTGCTGGCCGGCCGGCCCGTGACCGGCGGTGAGCGCACCGACCTGCGTGCCGGTCCGATGCGCTGGACCTGCGTCGAACCACTCAAGAAGTGGCGCTTGGACATCGAACCCAACGACTCCGGTATTGAGTGGGAGCTCTACTACGAACCGACTGCGCCGATGTGGGAACTGCTCCCGATGAAGGTGCGCGACGGCGACGGCCGCGTGCTCGCGGACATGTATCACATGAAGGAGCCGGGCAATTGGACCGGCTGGGTGTGCATCGACGACGAGCGGATCAGCGTCGACGGCTTCCACGGCGGCCGGGACCGAACCTTCGGCCTGCGCGTCTCCGACAAGATCGAGTTCTGGCTGTGGCTGGACGCCGGATTCGAAGACCGCGCCATCGAAGCCTGGATCATCGAATCCTCGGACGGCACAGTGAGATACGTCGACGGCGGGATCACCCACAATGACGGTTCGCTGTCGAAGCGCTTCGTCGGGATCGCACACGATGTCGAGTTCGACGGCGACACCAAGCGGCCCGCCCGAGCCGTCCTGACCTTCACCGACGAGGACGGCGCAACCTACCGCGTCACCGCCGATGCGCCGAACCAGGACGTCAACGCGTATTACGGTCTGCCGATGGCGCATTGCCGCTACCAGGATCTCGGCGAAGGCGCCTACTTCATCCACTTCCGCTGGGACAGCAAGGATCCCGGTCAGCTCGCGGAGACCGAAGGTAAGTCGATGGCACTCGACCAGCTGATGCGTTTTGAGCTCGACGGCGCGACGGGCTGGGGTGTCTTCGAGCTACTGATGGGTGGACAGGGTTACCGGCGCTATCCGAACTGGATGCCGATGGACATGTCGTCCTTCACGCAGGACAAGACCCCCGTCGACCGCCTGCAGCCAGAAAGTCAGGCCCCCCAACATGAATGAGCGACTGACCGCCTGGCTGCGTACCCAGCTGCCGGACGCCGACGAGGTCCGTGTCGAGGGCCTCGACCGGGTGACCTTCGGGCATTCCGCCGAGATGATGGTGCTGACCGTCGTGACGCGGCGAGGCGGCCGGACCGAGGAACAAGACGTCGTATTGCGGCTCCGTCCAAAGCCGCCCGCGCTGCTCGAGCCCTACGACCTGGCACGACAATTCACCATCCTGCGCGCGCTGGAGAACACCGCGGTCCGCGCGCCGCGCGCGCTGTGGCTGGAGGACACCGGCCAGGTGCTGGGCCGGCCTTTCTTCGTCATGGAACGCGTCGCCGGCGATGTCTACGAAATGCAGGCGCCCACCGACGTCACGGACGATACCGTCGTGCGGATGTGCCGGAGCCTGGCCGAGCAACTCGCCGCGATCCACGCCGTCGACCTGCACGCGATCGGGCTGGAAGCGCTCGATGACGGCCGTGACCACCTGAACCGCGAACTCGACCATTGGGCAGGCGAAATGAACAGGGTCAAACGCGCCGCGCTGCCCGCCCTCGAGCGGCTCCTGGCGGAGTTGCGTGTCAACCGGCCGACGCCGTGCCCGCGGATCACCCTGGTGCATGGCGACGCCAAGCCGGGCAACTTCGCGTTCGGCGGCGGCTCGCAGGCCGGCGAAGTCAGCGCCGTCTTCGACTGGGAGATGACCACGGTCGGTGACCCGCTGACCGATATCGGCTGGCTCGAGATGCTGTGGATGCAACCCGTCGGCATCAACAGCCACCCCGCCGCGCTGACCATCGACGACCTGCTGGCCCACTATCAGGCGGTGAGCGGTATTGAGATCCGGAATCGCCCTTGGTACCGGGCATTCAACGCCTACAAGATGGCCGTCATCTGCCTGATCGGCGCGATGCTGGTCGACAGCGGCGACAGCGATGATCAGAAACTCGTGCTGGCCGCCTACGGCACCGCGATGATGACGAAAGTCGGCCTGGGCGAACTCGGCATCGACGAAAGCCTCGATGACGGGCCCGTTCTCCCGCGCGAGGAGCGCATCCAGCGGGTCCTCGGCGCATAGCGCTCGGTAGCGCCGCGCCCTGCGTCCGGTGGGCCCTGGGAATCTCCTGCATACGGCGATAGGGGTTGCTGAGAGGCGGTTTGTGCGGCGCGGTGCCGGGTATAGGGACTCGCGAGTTCACCTCTGTGGTCGGGGGATTGGGGGACACGATGAGGCGATTGGTGGCGTTGCTCGGCGCTGTGACGGCGATGGTCGGGCTCGCGGCGCCCGCGTATGGTGAACCGAACGGCGACGACGCGGGTTTCCTGACCGCGCTGCGGCAGGACGGAATCGACTACCAGAGCCCCGATCGAGCCGTCGTCGCCGGGCGGGCGGTCTGTACTTGCCTGAGCCGCGGCGAGTCCGGATTGGGACTGATCCACGATCTTGAGGTCAGGAACCCTGGCTTCACGATGGACACTGCAGGTCAGTTCGCGCTGATTTCAGCCAAATATTTCTGTCCCCAACAGCTTTCCAAGAGCTGACCGGCGGGGACCGTTTGGGCTACAAGCCCCACCAGGCGACGACGCGCGCGATCTCGACATACAGCGGTATCCCGATTATGACGTTGTAGGAGAACGTCAGTCCCAAAGACGCGGCCAGCGGCAGCGTCGGGCTGGCCTCTGGTATCGCCAGCCGTTGGACGGCGGGGACGGCGACGAAGGACGACGAAGCGCAAAGCACCGCCAACAGCGCGTAGGTTCCGGGCTTGAACGTCGTGTCGGTGACGTACGCGTAGCCGTGCGCGACGACGATCCCCAGCACGGCAAAGATATTCGGCGCCAGCAGGCCGAAGCAGATGAACCCGAAGCCCGCTGCCCGCAGGTCTCGCAATTTGCGGGACGCCGTCATGCCCATCTCGAGCAGGAACAGGCAAAGCGCGCCTTGGAAGGCGGACACGAAGAACGTGTCGTGATCGTGGACCACCTTTTGGCCCTGCAAACCACTGACGAAACCGATGACGATGGCACCAACCAACAAGCACAGGCCAGGGTTCACCAGCACCTCTTTCAGCACGTCAACCTTGGACGAGCGCCGCTCCGGTTGACCCCAGTTGTATTGCGTCGTCGCCGGATTCAGGCTTTGACCGGGTGCGGGGCGGGCGGCGGCGCCCGGCCCCGCCACGGCCATCGCGGGCACGCGGTAGTCGGGCTCGTCGGGCATGTTCCCGACGGGGTCCATTCCCCTGCCACGCAACCGCGCCACCAGAATCAGTGCCAGCAGGCAGCCGGGGATCTCCATGACGGCCAGCATGACTGGCATGTAGGCGTCGAACGCGATACCCAGGCCGGTCAGCACGGCCACGCCGGTGGCGAAGGTCCCCGCGGAATCCGACGCGTAATGGCCGGCGACGGTTGCCTGGTCGACGCGGCGCAAGCCGCTCATCAGGCTGAGCAGCAGATACGCGAGACCGCCGATCAGGAAGTTCAGCAACAACCCGACGATCAGGAAACCGGCGATGACACCGAGGTTGGCCGGCTTGATCGAGGCGAGCGCCTCGCCCCCGCGCCAGCCGATGGCCAGCAGCAGATACATCGTCAGACCCTGATAGATCGCCTGCGGAAACTCGAAGCGCACCTTCAGGATCGGGATCAGAAAGCCGAAGTAGAAGAACAGCAGGATCGGCTTGAACAGGTTGTGGGTGAAGTTGTGCCAGAACTCATGCAGCATTGATCTCTCCCCCCGCAATACGAACCGAGGTGCCCGTGAACTTGACGCTGCTCATGACAAACTCCTACCTCGTCAACGTGGATCGTCGGGATCGGTGATCCACAGGTAGGAGCCATCAGCGCCAGCAGTTCGGTTGAAGAACCAGGCCGCGGTGCGTAAAGCGAGCCCCATCGCATATTTCAGTCAAAAACTGTACACAGGGTACCGCCTCGAGACCAGCCTAAACGCGAAGCATGAACGTCAGCGGAGCTGCTCGGCGGGCACCCCGTAGCGGGCCTGGTAGGCGCCGACGCGGTCGCGGACCTCCTCGGCGTTCAGCCCGGTATCCGACCACCTGTAGCGGCCGCGTCCGCCGTCACCGGGATGGGCGGTCAGGAACTCTCGCATCTTCTGTTCGGTCTCGGGCCGCAGTTCGCGGCCCAGCCGCGCATAGATGCCGCCGATCGTGACCCAGGGATCGTTCACGAAATCGGTGTACAGCACGTCGATCACGCGGCCGGCCAGCGCCGGGTCGCGGTCGCGCAGCGCCATTTCGCGGTCGAGGCCGACGCTGATCTCCTCGTAGGACTGCGCCGCGCACTCGGCGATGCTGGATTCGTCGCTGCCCATGCGCCGCAGGTGATGGGTCAGCGCGGCGATCGAGGAGATGACGTTGAGCGGGTCGCGGTGCGTCTGCACGATCAGCGCGTCGGGGTACTCCGCGAGCAGGGCATCAAGTTGCCACAGGTGTGCGGGCGACTTCAACAGCCATTGGCCGGGCACGCCGGATTGCAAGTGCTGCAGGAAGATCCGGTGAAAGCGGTAGGCGCCGGCATGGTCCGCGTCGTACAGCAGCCAGCGGTAGTAGCTCGGCAGGCGGTATTGCACCGAGAAGATCATGCTGGTGAACTCGCTGGCCGTGATGCGCACGCATTCCTGCCCGACGAGCGCGCCCATCGGATGAAACTTCAAGAACCCGGGAATGATCTGCTCGGACAGCTCGATGCTGGCCTGCGCCTGGGCGATACGCGGATCACTGTGATAGGTCTCGGGCTGCGGGACCGGGCAGGGCGCGTCCACCTCCCAGGTCAGCGGGGCGCGCAGGTCGGGGTCCTGGGCGAGGAGATCGTAGAGGATGGTGGTGCCCGTGCGGGGCTGGCCGACGATCACGATCGGCGCGTCGATGCCCTTGGCGGCGACCTCGGGATGCTCTTTGCGCCAGGCGATTATGTCGAGCCGGTTCTTCAGGGCACGCATCAGGTCGAGGTGGGCGATCTCGACGCCGATGGCCGAAAGCCGCGCGTCGTGGACGAGCCCGTCGGCGACGAGTTCGAGTCCGTGCTGCCAGCCGTCGGCGCCGAAATCGTCGCTACCGGTCTCCTCGCATGCGGCGGCGATGAGCCGTTCCGGAGCGAATCGGTCCTGCATCGTTGTCATGACAGTGCCCCCCGGCGGTGCACCGCAACCTTGACGTCGGGCGCGGTGGGGTTGTCCAGCCAGCGCAGCACGATGAACCCGCGATGTCGGCCGCCGGTGTCCAGCCAGTGGCCCAAACCGAAGTCCTCGGCCGAGATCGCGATGCGTACGCGCCCGTCCGGGTCTGGACGCACCCCGCGATTGGTCACCGAACTGTGCCGGCGGCGCGGCTCGAGGCATTCGTGCCAGATGCTCTCCAAGGTCACGTTCCAGTACCTGGTGTCGGGCGGTTCGATGTCGAGCACCAGGGCCTGATCCGGCTCGAGGCGGAAGGTGCCGAGCATGTACAGGTTGTCCGGCGTGGTGTCGGCCGCGCCCAGGTCGGCGGCCTCCGAGGTGAGCAGCGTGTTGGGCGCGTCGATCAGTTCCGGCTTGATGGTGCGGTGCAGCGTGGCGAGCTTCATCATCGACCACGCCATCGCGGTGAATTGTTCGGACAGCGCGTCGTCCGTCAACGGCGTCACCGGGTCGGGTTCCAGGGCCTCGATCCGCAGGGTGGCCAACGCCTCGGCGGCCCGGTCGCCGATGTATTCGCGGACGACCACCGACGACGCGTCAGCGGGGATCTTCAGCCACTGGGCGCCGTCGCTGTTCGCCGGCTCCTCGGCGGACAGCACGATCGCGAATTCGCCTTCTGTCAGCGACAATTCGGTGTCGCCGAGGTAGTTGGACATGCGCCGCGGAGTCAGCCCGGTACCGGCCAGGATCTGAAAGCCGAGGTAGGCGCTGGTGCCCCGGTTGCCGGTGATCCGGTAGCTCCGGTCGCCACGGATCATCGCCAGGTAATAGTTGCCGTCGGGGTTCGGGCCGCCGATCATCCGGTTCGGCGAGCACATGTCGAAGAACACCGGCTGACCGAGGTCCGCCTCGACGGCCATCTGAGAGCACAGCGACGACACGCGCGCGATCACCCGAAGGCCTTCGAGGAGCTCGCGTTCGGTTTCGGCATCGGTGGTCACGACGTTGGTGACGTTGGTGAGCATCTCCTGGAAGAACTGCCACGCGGGCAGCGCCTTCGTCGATTCAGGATGAGACATCGTCTCATAGTGGGTCATCGTCTTATAATGGGACTATGTCTCATCCGATGGCAAGCCCCGCGGGCGAATCGCCGGCCGAGCGGCGGCGCGCGGCAACCCGACAGCGCATCGCGGCGGCGGCCGCGCGACTGGTCGCCGAGGTGGGGCTGGCGGGGGCCACGGTGGAGCGCATCGCGGCGGCGGCCGATATCGGCCGGGCCACCTTCTTCCGGTACTTCAACTCCAAGGAAGACGCCGTTGCCGAGGGGGTGAACGTGCAGTGGCTCGAGCGCATCACGGGGGCGCTGGCCAATCAACCGGCGGACCTTTCGGCCGTCGAGGCCGTCGCCGGCGCCTTCGGCGAACTGGCCGACGGATTTACCGAGATCGAGGACCAGGTGCGCGAATTAGCCACGCTCACTCGATCATCCGAGACGCTCGATGCCTGGACGCTGCACATCTACGTGCGGTACGAGGCGACGATCGCCGAGCTGATCGCGCCGCGGATGCGGGGGTTGGTCCCACAGGATCCGCGGCCGCGGCTGATCGGCGCGTTGGCCATGGCCGCGGTTCGGATCGCCCTGGACGACTGGCTGGTCCACGGCGGCGCCTTGCCCGACCGGGTGCGTCAGGGTCTGGCGGCGATCACGATCGGCTGACCGCGGCGACGATGAGCCGCGTGGTCAACTCGGCGCGCCGCGGCGAATACTGTTGCGCGTCAGAAAGAATCGGATAGACCACCCCGCCGACGATCGCGTCCGCCGCGGACTCGGCGGTCGCCGCGTCGATGCCGTCGGCGACCAGGCGGGTGCGGACGCTGTCGTGCAGCGGCTCGCTGAATCCGGCGCGCAGTCTGACGGCGGTGTCGGGATGCTCCATGCCGGCGGCGGTCAGGGTTCGCAGCATCGCCGAACCGCGGGGCGTGGTCAGCGTGGTCGCCAGCTTGCCGACCCATTCCGCGAGGTCCGCGCCCAGGTCGTCGGTGTGGTTCATCGTGGCCAGGATCCTGTCGGCGTCCTCGAGCACCACGTCGGCGACGAGCGCGGGACGGCTGTGCCACCAGCGGTAGATCGTCTGCTTCCCGACCCCGGCCCGGGCGGCGACCGCCTCGATGGTCAACCCGTCGAAGCCACGCTCGAGCAACAGCTCACGCGTGGCGGCCACGATCGCCGTCCGCGATTTCTCGCTGCGCCGCCGCGGCGTGAGATCGGTTGGCATTCGGTGGTCCTGTCCGGCTTTGCAGATCTTGAGGCGCCCCGGTAACCTGCTGCAAGACGAGACGGTTCGTCTTGTAAGACGAGAGGATAGCAGCCGGTGCGGCCGAAGCCGACCCTTTTTCCCGCGGGTTTCACCGCCGCGCCCGCGGGGCGGCGGGCGCCGTGAGCCTGGGTCTGACCGCGGAGCAGCAGGAGCTCGGCGCCGCCGTCGGGCAGTTCGCCGCCCGTCACGCTCCAGTCGCCGCGACGCGGGACAGCTTCGACGCGCTCGCCGCGGGCGTCTTGCCGGCGTGGTGGGATGCGCTGGTCGCGAACGGCTTTCATGCAGTCCACCTACCTGAGCGGGTCGGCGGCCAGGGTGGGCGGCTGATCGACGCCGCGTGCGTGCTGGAATCGGCGGCCAAGGCGCTGCTGCCGGGGCCGTTGCTCCCGACGGTCGCCGCGGGAGCGGTCGCGCTGCTCGCCGACCCGACGCCGTCGGCCGACTCGCTGCTGCGCCGCCTCGCGGAGGGTGTTCCCGCCGCGATCATCCTGTCCGACAACGGCGAATTCACCGCCCGTCGGGATGGCGAGCGGTGGCTGGTCTCCGGTGCCTCCGACGTCACCGAGGGCGTCCGGTCGGCCCGCGTCATCGTGGTGGCGGCGCGCGATCCGGACGGCCACGTCGTCTGGATCCCGGTTGATACCGAAAAGGACACGGCCGCAATCGAAGCCGTAGCCGGCACCGACATCGTCACCGACGTCGGACGACTGCGCCTGACCGAACATCCCGAGGCCGAGTCCGGCGTCCTCACCGGTATCGACCCCGATCGGGCCGAAGCCGTCGTGGTGGGTCTGGTGGCCGGTACGACGGCCGGCATCACGCAGTGGTGTGTCGAAGCGGTCACGGCGCACCTGCGCATCCGGGAGCAGTTCGGCAAGGTGATCGGCACCTTCCAGGCACTACAGCACAACGCGGCGATGCTGCTGATCAGCAGCGAACTGGCCACGGCGGCGGCCTGGGACGCGGTGCGGGCCGTTGACGAATCGCTCGATCAGCACCGAATCGCCTCCGCGGGCGCGGCGGTGATCGCGATCTCGCCGGTGCCGGACCTCGTGCTGGATGCGCTCACGATGTTCGGCGCCATCGGCTTCACGTGGGAACACGACGTGCACCTGTATTGGCGGCGAGCCATCAGCCTGGCGGCGTCGATCGGGCCGGCAAACCGCTGGGCGCGCCGGTTGGGCCGGCTGACGAGCGCTGTGCAGCGCGACATGTCGGTGAATCTGGGAGAAGCGGATTCGGACTTCCGGGCGTTGGTCGCGGAGACCCTGGACGCGGCGCTGAAGCTGACCAACGACCAGCCCGGACGGCAGGGCGACTACGAAGACTTCAAGACCGGGCCGCAGCGCACGCTCCTCGCCGAGGCGGGCTTGATCGCGCCGCACTGGGCCCCGCCCTGGGGCATCGACGCGGGCCCGTTGCGGCAGCTCATCATCGACGACGAGTTCGCCAAGCGACCCGACCTGGTCCGGCCGTCGCTGGGCATCGCGGAGTGGATCCTGCCCTCGATGATCCGCGCCGCGTCGACGGATCTGCAGGAGAAGCTGATACCGCCGACGCAGCGGGGCGAGATCGCGTGGTGCCAATTGTTCAGCGAGCCCGGCGCGGGCTCCGATCTCGCGGCGCTGGCGACCCGCGCGACGAAGGTCGACGGCGGCTGGAAGATCAACGGGCACAAGATCTGGACCTCGGTCGCGCACCGCGCCGACTTCGGCGCGCTGTTGGCCCGCACCGACCCGGCAGCCAGCAAGCACCGCGGCATCGGCTACTTCATCCTCGACATGCGATCGCCGGGCATCGAGATCCAGCCGATCAAGACCGCCACCGGAGAGGCGCATTTCAACGAGGTATTCCTCACCGACGTGTTCATCCCCGACGAGATGCTGCTCGGTGACGCCGTCGACGGCTGGAACCTGGCGATCGCCACCATGGCCGAAGAGCGTTCGACGATCAGCGGTTACGTCAAGTTCGACCGGGCCGCCGCTCTGCGACGACTCGCCTCGCAGGCGGGACCGGACCGCGAGGATGCCCTGCTCGCCCTCGGTGAACTCGACGCCTACACCAACGCGATCAGGGCGTTGGGGGTGCGGGAGACCATCCGCCTGCTCGATGGACAGCCGTCCGGGGCCACGTCCAGCATCGCCAAGGTGGCGATGAATGTCTTGCTGCGGCGCACATTCGAGGCGACGCTGCAATTGACGGGGCGGCTGGCGATGGTCGCCGATTCCGAACCCGCCATCGTAGAGCCCTATCTGCACCTACCCGCCGAATTGATCGGCGGCGGAACCCGGGAGATCCAGTTGAACATCATCGCCCAGATGATTCTGGGTCTCCCGCGCAAGTAGGGCCACGATCGGGATCCCATTGAGAGCCACTTTCGTCGTAACCTCTGAGTATGGAGTCCAATCCACGTGACGAAAAGCTCGAGGACACTGTCGACAGGCTCGAGGAGAGTGTGGCCGAAGAACGCCGGGCGCAGGGCGTGCCGGGCAACGAGACTGAGCGAGAACAGGTTCAGGAGACGGAAGCGGAGCAGGAGCCGCCGGACTGATCTGGTCTGCTCGGGAGACTGCAAGCGGGCCCCCGTGACCGGGGGCGCGTTGGGTGTCAGCTTGGGAACGATGGCCGAGAACGACAGTGGGCCGAGACGAGTTCAGGAGACGAGGACACGACATGGGATTACGCGGAGAAGCCGCGATCGTCGGCTACGTGGAGCTGCCGCCGGAGCGGCTCAACAAGGCCTCACCCGCGCCGTTCGTTCTCGAGCAATGGGCCGAACTCGCCGCCACGGCGCTCGATGATGCGGGGCTGCCCGGCGACGTCGTCGACGGCGTCGTGGCGTCGCACCTTGCCGAGTCGCAGATCTTCGTCCCCTCGACCATCGCCGAATACCTGGGGATGCCAGCGCGATTCGCGGAGCTGGTGGACCTCGGGGGAGCCAGTGCCGCGGCCATGGTGTGGCGCGCCGCCGCCGCGGTCGAACTCGGCATCTGCGACGCCGTCCTGTGCGCCCTCCCAGCCCGCTACATCACGCCGTCGTCCAAGAAGAAGCCGCGGCCGCTGGTCGACGCGATGTTCTTCGGATCGTCGAGCAATCAATACGGTTCTCCGCAGGCTGAGTTCGAGATCCCCTACGGCAACCTCGGCCAGAACGGCCCGTACGGGCAAGTGGCGCAACGATATGCGGCGATCTACGGCTACGACGAACGGGCCATGGCCAAGATCGTTGTCGACCAGCGGGTCAACGCCAACCACACCGAAGGCGCGATCTGGAAGGACAAGCCGCTCACCGTCGAGGACGTGCTGGCCAGCCCCGTGATCGCCGATCCGCTGCACATGCTGGAGATCGTCATGCCCTGCGTGGGCGGCGCCGCCGTCGTCGTCGCCAATGCCGACCTCGCCCGCCGGGCCCGGAACCGGCCGGTGTGGATCAGGGGATTTGGCGAACACGTGCCGTTCAAGACCCCGACCTACGCGAACGACCTGTTGCACACGCCGATCGCGGAGGCCGCCGAAACCGCCTTTGCCATGACGGATTTGACGCGCGACCAGATGGATATGGTGTCGATCTACGACTGCTACACCATCACCGTGCTGCTGTCGCTGGAGGACGCCGGCTTCTGCGAAAAGGGCAAGGGAATGGAATTCGTGGCCGACCACGACCTCACCTTCCGCGGCGACTTCCCGCTCAACACGGCCGGCGGCCAACTGGGCTTCGGGCAAGCGGGGCTGGCGGGTGGAATGCACCACGTCTGCGACGCCGCCCGACAGATCATGGGACGCGCGGCCGCGGCACAGGTTCCGGACTGCAACCGCGCGTTCGTGTCCGGCAACGGCGGAATCCTGTCCGAGCAGACCACGCTGATCCTGCAAGGGGACTGACGATGAATTTCGAACGGCCGATGCCCGTCAAAACGCCTACCAGCGCTCCATTTTGGGATGCGCTGGCCGAGCACCGTATCGTCATCCAGTACTCTCCGTCCACGCAGTCCTACGTGTTCTACCCGCGGGTGCGCGCGCCCCGGACGCTGGCCAATGATCTGGAATGGCGTGAGATCTCCGGCCTCGGCACGTTGTATTCCTTCACCGTGGCCCGCCGACCGGTCAGCCCGCACTTCGCCGACGCCGTTCCGCAGCTCCTCGCGATCGTCGAATGGGACGAGGGGCCAAGGTTTTCCACCGAGATGGTCAACGTCGACCCGGCTGACCTGAAGATCGGTATGCGGGTGCGGCCGGTCTTCGTCGACTATCCGGAGCACGACGTCACGATGCTGCGCTACGAGCCCGCCGACTAGAGGCTCGGCGTTTGCGGGCGCCCGATTACATCTGCGCCCAGACGATTTTCGTCTGCAGATAGGTCTCGATGCCGGCCTTGCCGGACTCGTAGCCCCAACCGGACTGCTTGTAGCCGCCGAACGGCATGGAGTGGTCGAACTGCATCTGGCAGTTCAGTCCCACCGTTCCGGCCTTGAGCCGCTTGGCCAGTCGGTGTGCGCGGCCGAGGTTCGACGTCCAGGCCGTCGCGGCCAGGCCGTAGGTGCTGTCGTTGGCCAGGGCGATCGCTTCGTCGTCGTCGTCGAACGGCAGGATCGTGACCACCGGTCCGAAGATCTCCTCCTGGAACAGCCGGCTGGTCGCGGGGTCGACGTTGGTAACCACGGTGGGGTGGACGAAGTAGCCCTTGCGGTCCAGTCGGTGTCCGCCGGTGACCAATTCGTTGCCGTCGGACTTGCCCTGGTCGATGTAGCCCAGCACGCGGTTGAGCTGCTTCTGGCTGATCAGTGGGCCGACCATGGCGCCCTCGTCCTGCGGGCCGCCGAGCAGCATGTTGTTGGCCATGTTGGCGATGCCTTCGACGACCTGCTCGTAGACGCCGCGCTGGGCGAAGATGCGCGATCCGCACACGCAGGCCTGCCCGGAGTGGATGAAGGTGCCGAACGACGCCATCGGGATGGCCATGTTGAGGTCGGCGTCGTCGTAGATCAGCACCGGCGACTTGCCGCCGAGTTCCAGCGTGACCTTGTTGAGGTTGCTGTCCGCCGCCGCGTGCACGATCGCCCGGCCGACCTCCGTCGAACCGGTGAACGCGACCTTTTCGACGTCGGGGTGTGCGGTGATGGCCGCGCCCGCGGTGTGGCCGTAGCCGTTCACCAAGTTGACGACGCCGTCGGGCACCCCGGCCTCGGCCAGGATCCGGTCCAGCACCAGGGCCGAAAGTGGGGTCTCCTCAGCCGGTTTGACGACGCTGCTGCAGCCCGCGGCCAGCGACGGCGCGAGCTTGGCGCAGAAGTTGAACACCGGCCCGTTCCACGGGAAGATCAGTCCCACCACGCCGTAGGGCTCCCGCAACGTGTAGGTGTGCATGTGCGAGTCGATGCCGGTGAGGCCGCCGGTGTTCACGTCGCGGGCGATGCCGTCGATCTTGGTGCACCAGCCCGCGTAGTAGCGGAACCACTCGGATCCGACCTTGGTGATGATCTGCGCCTGGGCCGGCGGGATGCCCGCATTGAGCGACTCCAGCTCGGCCAGGATCTCCGAGTTCTCGTCGATCAGGTCGGCGACCCGCCACAGCACCTTGGCCCGGTCGTAGTCGGCCATGCCGGACCACACGCCTGACTCGGCGGTCTCCTTCGCCCGCGCCACCGCGTCATTGATGGCTTCGGGGCCGCAGTCGGTGAACTCGGTGATCTGCTCCTCGGTGGCGGGATCGATGATCGGAATCACGTCACCGGTGCCTGGGCGGTCGCGAATCTCATCCAGCACAGCCCGCACCGTCATGGGCACTCCTCCTCGAGCAGCCGACTCGTCAATCCCGTAGGTTATGCGCTTAACCAACTGATGTCCAGTCTGGGTGCCGCGAGCGCCGGAGGGCAGAAACCGCTAGGCCCGCGTGGCGGGCCGGTGCGCCGCCGCGATCTTGTCGGCCACGAGTTGGGCGGTTTCGGCGCACGCGGTGGTGCCGCCGTTGGCGTATTCCTTGACGGCGTCGCCGACGTTCCACAAACCCGCAATCGGTGTGTCGTGGGGCAGGTCAAACCCGGCGACCGCCCGCTGCGGCGGCCAATCACCCTTGGTGACGGCAATATTCACGATGGTGGCGCGCTCGTCGAAGCGGTCGATCGCCTCGCGCAGATCCTGCAGCAGCAACTGGGTTTCGGCCGCTTCGTCGAATTCACCGAGCGACGGCCTGGGCACCGCGGTGCCCACATAGAGGTGCCAGCCGGGCGGTGCCATCTCGGGACACAGGTCGGTGAAGTTGGCGATGTAGGCCAGTCGCCGCGATTTGGCGAAACTCAACATTCCCGGCACGTCCACCAGCCTGTCCCGGCTCGCGAAGTTGACCGAGATCATCGCGGTGGGCCGGTCGCCGTTCTTCACCAAATCCTGGTAGTCGGCCGGGACATGTTCCTCGCCGAGCAGCTTGATCGTGGCGGCCGGACCGACGTCGCTTACCACCACGGGCGCCGTCACGGTGACCACCGCGCCGTCGCGCAGCACCTGCGCGCCCGCGACGACGCCGTCGTCGGAAATGATCTTGACGGCCGGCGTGGACAGCCACACCTGGCCCCCGTGGGTCTCGATGGCGCGGGCCAGACCTCGCCACAAGCCGATGGTGCCTTCGGGATGGAAGCCGAACCGCTTGAACGCGCTCTTACGGGTGAAGTAGGTCAGGAACACCCGGGCCGGCAGGTCCTCGGATCCCACGGCGAAGATCGAGGCGCACATGTTGCGGAAGATCCCGTGCACGCCTTCGTTCTTCGTGTACCGCGAGACCCATTCCGCGGTGGAGATCTCGTCTTCGGGTAAGCCCGAGTCGCTGCGGGCGGCGCCGATCCCCTGCAACAGCTTCGCGCCCTGACGGGTGAGCTTGCTCAACAAGAATCCCCAGCCTCCGCCGGTGACGTCGACGTCCTTGCCGCCGATCCGGTAGAGCAGCGGCGGTTTGGGCTCGCGAATGTCGAACGGCGCGCCGACCTCCTCGCAGGTCTGCTGGGTGATGCCACCGATCTCGATGACGATGGCGCCGTTGTTGATCTTGAAGCCGTCGATCTCGTCGGTGGAGGCGCGTCCGCCGACCTTGTCGAGACGCTCCACCACCAGCGTGCGGTAGCCGAGACGCGCCAGCCGCGCGGCGGTGAACAGGCCGCCGGCGCCGGCGCCGATGACGACGACATCGAAATCCCTTGCGGTCATGGACGCTTCCTCCGAATCAGTACGAGCGGGGCAGCCCGAGCGATGACTGGGCGATGAAGTTCAGCACCATCTCTCGGCTGACGGGAGCGGTGCGCATCAGGCGCGTGACGAACCACAACTCGGACAGTCCGTATTCGTGCGACAGCCCGTTGCCGCCATGCGTCTGGATCGCCTGGTCGAGCGCCTTGAGCGCCGCCTCCGAGGCGGCGAACTTCGCGACATTGGCTGCCTCGGCGGCGGATTCGCCCGCGTCGAAGAGTTCGGCGCTGCGCGCGGTGGCCAGCCTGCCCAGCTCCACGCCGATGTGGGCCTCTGCGAGGGGGTGCGCGATTCCCTGGTGCGCACCGATCGGTGTCGACCACACCCGCCGCTGCGTGGCGTACTCGCAGGCCTTGTCGATGGCGTAGCGTCCGATCCCACCGCACAAGGCGCCCACCAGGATTCGTTCCGGATTCAGGCCGTCGAACACCTGGCGCAGTCCGTTGCCCGCGACGCCGATCAGCGCGTCCTCACCGACCTCGACGTCGTCGAGAAACACGGTGAACTGCCGGTCCGGTGACACGATCGACGTCTCGATCTGCTGGAAGGACAGTCCGCGACTGTCCGTCGGAACAACGAAGAGCGAAAGCGCGCTCCTATCGGCCGTCGAGTGGTCGGCGTCTCGCGTGACCAGCAGGATCGCGTCGGCCTGATCCACCGCGGAGATGTAGTACTTCGAACCGGTGATCGTCCATCCGTTCGCGGTGCGCCGTGCGGTCGTCTTCACGTTGTGGCTGTTGGAGCCCGCGTCCGGTTCGGTGATGCCGAAGGCCATGATCGAGGATCCGTCGGCGATAACCGGCAGCCAGCGTTGCTTCATCTCCGCGGACGCGTGGTGGGCGAGGATGCTGCCGCAGATCGCCGGGGAGATCACCCAGACCAGCAACGGCATTCCGTGCGCGGCGAGCTCCTCGACGACGATGACCGCTTCCGCCATTCCGCCCCCGCCGCCGCCGTATTCGTCGGGTAGGTGCAACCCCAGCAGGCCCGCGGCCGAAAGATCGCGCCACAGCTCCCGCGTATCACCGCCGGACCGCCCGCGTTCGGTGAAGTACTGCGCACCGTAACGGGCGGCAATGCCGGCCACGCTCTCTCGAATGGCTCTGTGTTCCAACGAGTCCGCAATGAGTCCCATGTCCTACTTTCCGATGAAGTCGGTGCGGCGCCGGGCCGTGAAATCGTGGATGGCGTTGGCCGCGTCGGCCGTGTCGCCGGTATGCCGAAGCGCGTCGGTCTCGGCGCGCAATTGGGTCGACAGGTCGTTGCACCACGAATCGCGAAGCAACGCACGCATGTGCGCGAAGCCGCGGGTGGGGCCACCGGCGAGTTCTCTCGCGAGAGTCTCAGCGCGGGAGCGTAGTTCGGTGGCCGGAACGATCTCGTTGATCAGTCCCCATTCCAATGCCTCGGCGGCATCGATCGGCCGATTGCGCAAGTATGCCGCGGCGGCCCGACGCGGTCCGATCAGCCTGGGCAGATGCCATGTACCGCCGCCGTCGCCCGAAAGTCCCAGTGCGGCAAACGCCGTCACGAATGTGGCGTCCTCGGCGGCGATGACCAGGTCCGCCGCGTACACGTAACCGAGTCCACCGCCGGCGACGGCTCCGTGGGCGGCGGTGACGATCGGTGCATCGATGCGACTCAGCACCCGAAATGCCTCGTGGAAGGGCGTGGTCATCTGCGCGAACAGCGCGCCGAACCGCTCGTCAGAACGGGAAAGGAAGTGGTCGATGTCGCCGCCGACGGTCAGCGCGGGCCCGTTGCCGCAAATCAGCACCGCCCGAACGGAATTGTCGTCGGCGATGCGGCGGGCCACGGTGAGCGTATCCTCACTCATCCGCATGTCGATCGCGTTGCGAACGTCCGGCCGATTCAGGCAGACCCTCGCCACCCCGTCGGTCACCGAATAGTCGATGGTGCGCAAATCCGCATCGTCACCGAGTGCCTGCACCCAGGCGGCGCTGTCGGTCAGCTGATGCAGTCCGGAAATCCGCCCGTCCCCGGCGAACGCGATGACGTGGATGAACGCCGCATTCAACGGTCGGCCCGAGTTGCGGCCCCGGCCCCGGTAATGTCCGGCCACGAAGAGTCGGCCGTCGTCCAGCAGGCGGAACTCATCGGGCTGCGCGTGCACCTCGTAGTGACGCCCGATGGTCCACCAGAGGTTCCGCTGCATGGCCTCGGGCCCGTCGTGGCGTCCACCCATGTCCAGCGGTAGGCCCTCGGTGGCGTGACCGACGAAATCCGGTTCCAGCAGCGCTGACAACGCCGCGCGGTCCCCGGCGGCCAGCGCGTGGTAGAGCTGTTCGGCAGTCGCCACCTTGGCATCGTTGGAGACGCTCACCCCGAGGGCTCCTTTCGCGGGCTTCCCGTTCGGTGGCCCGCCGTGACAGCGACGATGCTAACATCATTTTCTATTTCACGTTAAATTCTAACCCTGCCGAGGATCGCCAGTGCCGGTTAAACGCGGTGCTTACGTCGAGGATCGGACGATGAGTCGGGCGATGTCGGTGAGGTCCGGAGACGGTGGCGGCGGGTATCCCAACCGGTCGTAGATGGCGGCGATCGCGGCGTCGGCGACCGCATGCGGATTGAATTCCACTGTGGTCAGCGGTGGTGTGCTGACCACTCCCATGGGGCTGGCGTCGACGCCCATCACGGCCAGATCGCTTGGGCAGTCCAGCCGCGCCTGGTGCATCCCGTACAGCAGGAGACAGGCGATCTCGTCGCTTTGTGCGCACACCGCCGTCACCCCGGCACGCACCCAGCCGGTCACCACGTCCGCCGCGTTGTCGACGGCGACCTCGGCGACGCGCACCTCGGCAAGTTCGCGGGACTGCGCAGCGCGCGAAATGCCCTCGAACCAGTAGTCGCCCAGCGCACGCCATTTCGCGATCCCGGTATAGGCAAAGGCGATCTCCCGGTGACCACGAGAGACGAGATGTTCGACCCGCATCTCGCCGACGGCCAGGTGCGGATCCTTCAATGCGGGCAGCGTGCCGATCTCGATGTAGGGGATGTCGGCTTTTTGCACCGCGGCCAGGGCGGCCGCGCTGAGGGGGAACAGGCTGGTGACCGCGACCGGGTCGAGGTTTTCGATCGCGTCGACGACATGCTGGTCGTCCTCGGTTTCGAAGATCTGCACCTGCAGCAGGCCCAGCCGCGCCAGTTCGGTGGTCATCCGGCTGCCGGCCTGCATCGGCATCTCGCCGACCGCCACGTGCGGCACCACGTACAGCACCACACCGCTCTTGCCGCGGGCGAGATTGCGTGCAGCAAGGTTGGGCCGATAACCCAGCAGCTTCGCGGCGCGGTAGACCGCGTCCCGGGTCTGCGCCGAGATTCTGTGACCCTCTGCGTTATTCAGCACATAACTGACCGTTGCGGTCGACACGCTGGCCAGGCGGGCAACGTCGGCGGTGGTGGGCCGGACGGCCTTGTTTGTCGTCAACTCACCCCCGCTTTCCCGGCCTGGTCATGCCTCATCGTGGCATGGTTCCCGCAATCCTGCGCTCAATGCGCCGCACGTCGACCGGGCCGGTCGCGTACACGGCGTCGAGCAGGATTCGTTCGATGTAGTCGCCCGGCGCCGACGATGAGCACCGGGTTCATCGCGATGCCCGCTGTCCGGGCGGTCGCAGGAGTCCGCGAACGGCCGCCTCGAGGCCCCCACGAACCTGGACGAGGTCGATGTCGCCTCCGGCGATCAGGTGCTGGAGCGCCAGGCCGCGCAACTGGCCCAGCAGCAGCACCGCGAACGTGCCGGCATCGAGAGTGCCGTCGACCTCGCCGCGCGCCTGGCCGCGTTCGACGACCGTCCGTACCGCGTCCCGGAACGTCGCGTCGGATGCGGTCATCCGCGCCCGCAGGTCGTCGTCGGCGACCGCGGCGGCCCACAGCACCAGGAACGCGCGATGGATGGGGGGGAGGTCTTCGAGCAACCCGATGAAGATCGACGACGTGGTGACCAGTTCGTCGACGCTGGCGCCCAGGTCTCGCACGGGCGCGGTGGCGGCGACGAACTCCTGCTCGACCTGGCTGATCAGCTCCTCGATGAGCGCCGCCTTGGTGCCGAAGTGGTGGTTGGCGATGCCCCGGCTGTAGCCCGCGCGCTCGCCCACCTGAGCCAAAGTGAGTGCGGCCAAGCCACCTTCGGCGATGAGTTCCGCTGCCGCCTGCAGCAGTCGGTCGCGAGCCGCGGCGCGGCGCTGCGCCTGGGTGCGTCTCGGCCGAGTCGCGGTGTCGCCCATGGTAGATAGTGTTGCATCTAAACATGCTTGACAGCAAGCAAGTAAGTGGTAATTTGTCTGGCGTGAGTCTTTCGGCCAGATCGCGCAGATCGGCTACGTGGTGAGCGACATCGAACGAGAGGCACCCCAATGACCGACCCGGATCGGCGAGCGCGCCGCGAGGCTGTCGTGATCGAGCACATGCAGAGTGAGAACGTGCAGGAGTGGGACCGCACCATGGCGACGTTCGCCCACGCCCGCTACGAGCTGCCCGACGGAACGGTGATCGACGGCGCCGACGACGTGATGCAGTACTGGCTCGAAGGTCGCTCCTTGGTGCCCGATCAGCGCAACGAGTTGATCGAACTCACCCACCTCGACGACGGCCAGGTGCAGATCGAGTTCTGGTTGCGCGGCACGCCTACCGGCGGCGGTCCGTTCGAGGTGCGGTTGTGGGCGGTGTTCGGCTTCAACGACGACGATCTGATGACCGCCGAGCGTGTCTACGCCACCCGGCCGACCGCCGACCAGATTGCCGGCCGGGTCACCACCACCGGCCAGCCCGCGGAGCCCGTGCGCTAAACCACGGCTGAGCGGGATTGCCGGCTATGCGTGCGAGCCTTGGGTCGTGGGGTGACCGCTGGATCCGGTGGAGTCGGCGTCACCGAGCGTGTTCTGCAGTTGGTCGAGCGGATCGCCGGTGCCGAGCCGGTGAGCGGGGGCTGGGCCGTCGCCGGACACGGGGATCCGGTCAGGGCTGACGTCGTTGATCGGCCCCGGACGGTCGGGGCCGCCGCCACCGGGCCCTATGACGGGTCCTTTGCTGGGGCTGGGCGGCGGGGGCGGCGGGGTGGGCGAGGAGGTCGCCCCCGGAGGCGGTGGCGGTGGCAGCGCCGTCGGGCTGAGCGAGGTGGGCGGCGGTTGCGGGTTGGCGGTCTGCGGCGGCCCCGGCGACGCAGGTGGCAGGTGCAGCGCTTTGATCTTTTCGGCCAGGCGCGTCGCGGTGTCCTGGCGGATCCGGCGTCGGTCCGGGTTGGGGTCGGTGTTGTCGGCGAAGCAGCGCGGCGGGGCGCTGGTGACCAGTTGCAGTGCGGCTCTGTAGCGTTGCTCGGCGGCTGGTATGTCGCCTTTTGCCGCGGCCAGATCACCTTTGGTTTCGCGGACTAACTCCAGGTTGACCCGCACCGGGCACGATCCGGCGGCGTCCGCGCGTGCCAGGGCGGCGTCGAATTCGCGTTCGGCTGTGTCGAGGTTGCCTTCCAGGACAGCAAGGTCGCCGGCGATGAACGGCACTTGGCCGGGCTCGATGATGTTCAAGCGCCGCAGGGTGGCGACGTCGTCCCGCAGCGCGTCGATGTCGTGGCGTGCGAAGTCGGAGACGGCGGCGTTGCCGGCCAGCATGGCGGAGGTGATCTTGACGATCGCGATCAGTCCGAGCACTGCGGCGGGCAGGGAGTACACGACGAGCCGGCGGCGAAGCCGCAGCCGCGTGGGTCCGCGCTGCCACCACCACTCCACTCGCTGGCGGGCGCGGCGGACAGCGTTGCGTGGGTCGCGTCGCAGCATCACAGCCGCACCTGTCGCGGCGGGCGGTTACGGCGGAATTCCCTCAGCGTCCAGTAGGTCTCGGCGAGGACCAAGGCGCCGGCCAGGCCAGTGAACAGCCAATACAGTTCGGTGCGTTCGAGGGTCAGCGATGCGATCACCGGCGAGTGGGAGCCGGGGACGGTCAAGTCGACGGCAGGTACTACGGGTGTGATGGGGCTGTTGTCGCGATGAAAGTACGCCACACCCAGTTCGGCCGCGATGGCTTTCAGTGCGTCCTCGTTCAGCCCGGAGATGGCGGCGCGGTTGGTTTGTTGGTCCCACTCGTAGACCAGATTGCCGTTGACGAAGCCCTCGGGGATGGGGCCGCCGGCCGGGGTGCCGTAGCCGAGAACGGCGCCGCCGGCGACAGATCCGTGCGGAAGGTCGAAGCCGTCCTGAGCCGCGCGGGATCCGCCGGCGCCTTCTCCGAAATAGAACACCAGGTTCTTGGAGTCCGGGTATTGCTGGGCGGCCTCGGCCAGTTTGGTCCGCAGCAGAGTGCCCGCGGCGCCCACATTGACCTCGAACATCGCGTTGGGCGCCGATTCGGTATAGGCGGACAAACCTTTCACCAAGGGCTTGAGGCTCCACACGTCGTCGGAGAGCGGCCACTCCATGCTTGCCTTGGACGCAAACGAGATCACCGCAAACCTGGCCCGCGGATATTGGTCGATAAGCGCAGCGATGTCGCTGCGGATGCCGGACATGCGTGACTTGCCGTCGGTGTGGTCCTCCACGCGCCCGTCCACCGAGCGGTCGACGACGAAGAACACGTTGGCGTTGGCCGAACCGGGAACCGATTTGTTGGCCGCCCGTCCATGAGGGTCCTCATGGGCAAATCCGGGGCGGGCAGCGGCCAGCACCAGCAGCAGCCCGGCCGCGGTGAGAGCGCCCCATCGCAGTACCACTCTTCGGTAACGTCCGGTGCCGGTGCGCACCAAGACCCGGTACAAGGCGGCCATCCGGATCCCGATCAACACGACCGCGACCGTCACCAGCAGTGCTGGGGCAACGATGGGTTGGAAGGTCATCGGCGCAGCACCGCCAGTGAGACGAACAACGCGCCAACAAAGACCAGCGAATACAGCAGCGGCGCATTGGGGTAGTCCCAGGACCGGCGGGTAACGACGGTGCCGCTGGGCAGCACCACGTTGGGCTGATTGGCGCGAATCTTGTCCAGCAACGCAGCCAGTGTCGGATCGGTGCTCGAGGCGTTGGCCGACGCGGTGCCCGCCGGGTTGTACACGCTGTAGCGGCCTCCGGTGGCGGCGGCAATCGCGGCCAGCGCCTGGTTGGACGACTCGGGGGATTTGACCACATCGGCGCGGTTGATGATGTTGATCTGGATGCCGGCCTGAGTGGCCATGTCTTTGACCCGCTGATCAGAAAACAGCGACGGTCGCATTTCGGTAGGTGCTCGAAAGTTGCTGTAGCCCAGATAAATCAACGAGCGCCGCCGCGTGCTTTTGTCCTCGAAGGACGGAAATCCGGTGAGGCATAAGGCCAGGATGTCCTGCACGCTGCGCGCGTAGTCGACGTAGGTGACTTCGCGGGAAAAGTCGTTGATGCCCGCGCGCAGCTCCTGGGCCTGGGGCCCCGGCAGTTGTTTGTCGGTGTCGAGTTGGTGCTGCAGGGTAGCCATGTCGGCGTAGCGGCTGAACTGCGAGCCCGCATAAGCGTAGTCGCGGGTCAACGGCAGCACCCGCAGCGTGGGTGAGGTCAGGCCGATACGTTGCGTATCAAAAGTTTTGACTTGTTGGTCGAAGTAGTTCAGGTAGCCCGCGGTGGTGGGGTCGGTGACCGGCTGACCGACACACACCATGATGTCTTCGGGGTGGACGGCCTCGAAATTGCGGCTGGCCGAGGAGAAGCCGACCGGGCGTGACGTTGTCAGCAGCGCCGCGGCGAAGACCGCCACCAGCAGCGCCAGCGTGATCAGCATCGACCAGAATTGGATACGCGCCACGCGGGCGTATTCAGGCATCTCGGTGAGGCGTTCGACGTGGGCCAACGGCCGCAAGACCTTAGTTAACTTTGCCGTGGGCGCCAGAATCCCCGTTGCTACCACCGCCGTCAGGGCGATAAGCCCGACGATGAAGACAGCCGCCCATCTCAGGTCCATGTCCGGATCACCTCCGCCGTTGCGTGGGCGACGCGGTCGATGTCGACGGGTTCGGTGCGGAATTGCGCATCGCCCAGTGCGGCGAACACCGCTGCAGCCGGCGCGAGTTGGTCGTGGACGCTGATGTCGCCGATGTGCATGTATTGCACTCGCGCGCCGGTGGCCAGCTGCAGGAAGCTGCGCAGCGTGTGGCTCATCGCCGCCGCGGTCTGGGCGCCGGAGAGTTGGCCGGCCCGGTAGAGGCCGGTGATGGCGGTGATGGTGCGGGTGAAGCGTCGGCGCAGCAGCCGCGCGTGCACGTCGCGGATCACGGGGATGCCGCGCAGCCGCGCGGCCGGCAGCGTCCACAGGTACACCGCGGCGTAGTAGCCGACGATCGCCGCGACGCACAATGCGGCGACAACCCACCACCATCCGGAGAATCCGATGGGTCCACCCAGGTAACGCAACAGATCACCCGGCATGGGCGACCGCCTCGGTCAACGCGACGATCCTGGCGCGTATCTCGCTGCTCGAGCCGATACGGCCGATGCCGATCCCCCGGGTGGTCATGAAGTCCTCGAGTGCGGCGACGCGGGCCGCCTCACGGCGACGGTAAGCGTCGATGATGCGCGGCCCCAGGGTGGCGCCGTTGAGAACGTAGGCACCCGTGGCGACGTCGTAGCCGTCGCGCTCTCCCTCCGCGGAGCCGACGGCGGGCATATCGGAAATCATTGCCCACAGCAGGTTGTGACGTCCGGACAGCTGCTGTAGCGCTGCGCCGAGGCGGCCGTCGAGGTTGGGTTCGTCCGAGATCACGATGACCAGCATCCGGCGCCGGTAGTTAGCGGCAACATAATTCAGTTGGGTGATGATGTCGCTGGTGCCCGGCCGGGCGAAGGTGTGGGTGTAGAAGCGGTGCAGCAAATTTTCGATGTGGGTTTCCCCGCGGCGCGCGCGAATGTTGGCGCTGCCCCCCGAATCCCCGTAGACCAGACCGACTTCATCGGAGCGACCCAGTGCGATCAATCCGATGGCGCCCATCACGTGCATGGCGATGTCGCGCTTGATCTCTCCGCCGGGCGCCAGCGCCGACATGTTGCGTCCGGCATCGGCGATCAGGAGGATCTTGTGGTGCTTCTCGGAGACGTAGCGTTTGATCAGTACCGATCCCGTGCGCGCCGAGGCCTTCCAGTCGATGTCGCGGATGTCGTCACCCGCCACGTAGGGGCGCAGGTCGTCGAATTCCAGGCTGCGGGTGTGCAACAGCGCATACCGGCCCCCTTCCAGCAAGCCGCGCGTATCCGTGCCGAAATACGACTTGGCCCGGTTCAGCAGCACTCCCATGGCTTTTCAGGGCACCCGCACGACTTGCAGGACCGCGTCCACGACGGCGTGCGGGGTGACCTTGGTGGCAGCCGCCTCAAAGCTGAGGATCAACCGGTGAGCGAGCACCCGGTGCGCCATGTGCTGAATGTCTTCGGGCCGTGCGTGATTGCGCCCCCGCAGCAAGGCGAGCGCGCGGGCGCTCTCGCAGAACGCGATGGTGGCGCGCGGCGAGGCGCCGTACTCGATGAATCGGCCCACCTGCGGGGGCAGCGCGGCTGGGGTGCGGGTCGTTGCGACCAGTTGGCTGGCGTAGTGGATCAGCGCGGGATCCATGTGGATGTTGCGCGTCACCGCTTGCATGCGCCGCACGTCGTCAAGGGTGATCACCGCGTTCGGGGCCCGGTTCTTGTCGTAGATGCCCGCGTCGCGGCGGGCCATCACCTCGACTTCTTCAGCGGCACTGGGATAGCGCAGGATGTCTTTGAGCATGAATCGGTCGGTTTGGGCCTCCGACAGCGGGTAGGTCCCTTCCTGATCCACCGGGTTCTGGGTGGCGATCACCAAGAACGGCTCGGGCATCGGATACACCGTTCCCGCGATGGTGGTTTGGCGTTCCTCCATCGCCTCCAGCATCGCGCTCTGCGTCTTGGCGCTCGAGCGGTTGATTTCGTCGAGTAGCACGATGTTCGCGTGCACCGGGCCGAGTTGCGTGGCAAAGGAATTCGTGGCGGATTCGTAGATCTGGGTGCCCAGGATGTCGCTGGGCAACAGGTCGGGTGTGCATTGGATGCGCGCGAAGTGGCCGTGGATGGATTCCGCGATCACCCGCGCCGCCGTCGTCTTGGCAAGCCCCGGAACACTTTCGATCAACACATGTCCGCCGGCCAGCAGCCCGATCAGCAGTGACTCGCGCAAATTGTCTTGTCCCACAACTTTGGTGGCGAACGCCTGCGACAGCGCGCCGATGCAGCGTTGCGCGGCGTCGATGTCTTGATGGCTGGGTTGCACCCGAGCGGCAGCAGTGGTCATGGGCCTTCTCACATCAGCAAAATGGGGTGGGTTCAGTGAAAACTCAGCGCCGGTGGGCTTTTGGCCATATCAGCGGTGCCGGACAAGAACTGGGTGACGTCACCGAGCCGCGTAGATCCTTCGGTGGTCTTCACCGTGATCGGTGCCTTGGCCTCGCCGAAGAACCGCAGTTCCAGCCGATAGGGGTCGAAGCTATCGAAATTGACGTCGCTGATGTCGGCGGGCCCCCAGGTAGCGGTGCCCTCGACCAGGCCGCGCGGATTGACATTCATCGGGCATCCCGGCGGGGAAAGCTGATTGGACCTCTGGCAGTTGGCCAGCTGAGCACGCAGTTCGTCGCGGGCCGCGTTGCGGCCGCTGTCCGACAAGGTGAACGTCGGCTGTAACCACGCCTGGCCGAACAACCCGAGCTGATCCAGCAGCAGAGATTTGGCCGTCACCGTGATATACGGATTGCTGCTGGCCACGTCGACCCAGCCCGGGAACACATACACGGTGGATTGTCCGCGCGGTTTGCCGAAGAACGTCACCGTCTTGGCCGTCGCGTCAGAACTGATCATCGTGTCCGGTTTGATCTGGATCGCAGCAGCGGGCAGCTTCCAGCTGCCGTGGTCCTTCTTCACCTGCAAGGTGGTGTCAGAGACCTGGTCTCCGAAGTTGGCAACCACATGCACCTGAGCGAACCCGAGGCTGGACCCCGACGAGTCGTCGTTGAGGATCCGCACGTTGCTGATCGGCCACCGGGCGATCTGCTTCTTGAGGATGTCATCACTCAGTAACTCCTTGCTGGCGGGCTGATCCGAGCCGTAGGACAGCGCAGCCTCGGCATCGCCATGCGCCAGCGCCGACAAGTAGCCCTTGACGGCATCGGCGGCCGAGCCCGCGCCGCCATGGCCGGCGCGGCCAACCAGCGTGATCACCAACACGATCACGACCACCACGATCACCGCGCTGCCGGCACCCAGTGTGACCCACAATGGTTTTCGGCTCCGACGCATAGGCGGCGCCGGCCAACCCGGCGGCGGGCCCGGCAATCCCGGCGGCGGCCCCGGCATTCCCGGCGGCGGCCCCGGTGCCCAGGCCGCACCCGGCTGGACCGGCGGCTGCCAGCCCACCGGCGGCTGCGGGTGCGGGCCTTGCGCTCGCGGAGCCCACCGGTCGCCCGCCGGGCCGCCGCCCACGGGGTTAGGGCCACCGAAACCCCCGCCCGACCAACCAGTCACCCGTCGCCCCCCTATCAGTGCGCCATCTTGGCGGCGATTGCATTGACCAAGGCCGATGCTGTCGCCGCCGTCATAGCCATGCCCGCCACGTATACATCGATCACCACATTGGACCGCGACGCGATCGCGTGCGCCATCGTGCGCCCCTCACCGCCCTCGACAGTGTCGACCACCGTCGAGATTTCGTCAGAGATGCGCGGAAACCCCACGGTGAACCAGTGAGTCTTCCCATCCGGCGGCGGATCGGTGGAGCTGATGTGCGTGCCGGCGCAGCGATCCCACGTCAGACCGACACGTACCACGAACCGTGCTGCCGCATCGGCGCTGGGAAACGACACCACGCCCTGATCGATATGCGAAGAGTGATTGTTGGCCGGCTCGGCCACTTTGCGTCCGACGGCCCCGGTGTAGCCCGTCCCGTTGTAGGCCGTCCACATCGTGTTCCAGACGGCTTCCGCGCACGACGGATCCGAGTATGTCTCGCCCACCGGCGGCGGAATGCCGTTGTAGGGATCGAATGTCACCATTCCTGCGATTCCGACGATGTCGCTGACCTGCCCGTCCGAGAGGAGCAATGCGTCCAGACCGGCGGGGGTCACGACCGGAGCCTTCCCGTCCGCGGCCGGTCTCGCGCGCGCAGTGCCCGTGACCGTGGTCGAGCACCCCACGGCGACGCCCGCACACGCCAGCGCCGCCAGTACAGCGCACGCATTACCGCCGATCCTCGGCATCTAACTCACCGGTACCTTCGCCGCGATCGCCTTGGCAACCGTCTCGCCCTGGTCGACGGGATGATCGGTGCAGACAGCGACGTCGACCGCGACGTTGTTGCGCACCGTCAGCGCCCGCTGGCATCCCCAACCGCGGGAGTCGTCCTGAGTCGAGGGCATGGTGAGCATTCCGTCGTGTTCGCTGGCCTCGCCGAACTTGAAGAAGTCCTTCGCGGGTGCGTCCGTGAGATAGCGCTCCTCCAGGCGGCGGTTGTTGCAGGTGCGCCAGGCGGCCACCTGTCTGCGGTAGAACGCGCCGGCATCGATCGGCAGCGGAAACGACGCCACCGCCATGAAGACCTTCACTTGGGTCCCGGCGTTGGAGCCGTTTCCGACGAACTGGTCGCGTACCGCAATCCAGCCGCTCCCCTCGTACGCCGGTCCCCATGCCGTACGCCACGTGACCGCGCAATCGTTGGACGTCGTATCGCCTCGCGACATCGTCGTATAAGTATTTTTCGCCACCAGGCCAGTCGCGTTCAGTAACCCGTTCAGCTGCTCCGCCGGCAGCAGCAGTCCCTCCAGTGCCGCTACCTTCACCTGCGCAGGATCATGCCCCAGATCAGGCGCCGGGACCGCGGTACCCTCCGTCACCACCGTGCAGCCGGACACCACCGCGGCCAGCGCGAGGACGCCTCCGTCCCGTAACCGGGGGCGGGCACGTCGGCGGCGTCGGCCGAACGCGCCGTTCAGCGCGAACGCACCCATGAAATGCCCTCCCGATCTGCCTGCACGCGTAATTTTATCGGCGCGAGTCGACAGTCAACTTCGCCGTCGGGATCCGCGTCAATTCACGCGGGGCTGCGCTGAGCCCGCCGAGCAGACGCAAAAGTCCCCGATTGGCCAAATTGAGGGGCTTTTGCGTCTGCTCGCCACCTTTAGGCGCCCACCATCATCAGCCCGCCGTCCACCGCCAGCAGCTGCCCGGTGATGAAGCCCGAACCGGATCCGGCGAGGAATACCAGCATCGGCCCGACGTCGCGCACGGGATCACCCAGCGCCCCGCCGAGCGGAATCATCGTCTTGAGCTGTTGGTCGATCAGGGCGCTGGCGTCCGGTCCGAGGAAATCCCGCAGCCGCTCGGCGCCGGGTGTCTGCACCGCGGGCGCGAGGGCGTTGACGGTGACGTTGTCGGCGGCCCAGACGCGCGCCGCGGATCGCGTCCACGCCTGCACCGCGCCCTTGGTGGCCGCGTAGACGGCAGAGATCGGGCTGCCGGCGACGGCTTCCGACGAACCGAAGTTGATGATCCGGCCGCCTTTGGGCCGCTGGTCTTTCATCACGGCGTACGCAGCCTGATTGGTCAGGATCGTCGCCTTCACGTTGGTGTCCAACAGGAACGAGATCTCGTCGGCGCTGACATAGCCGGGCACGCCCGGCTGCCACAGGCCCGCGGCATTCACCAGGACGTCGAGCCCGCCGAGTTCCCCGGCCGCCTGGCCGACCATCGCCGAGACGGCGTCGGCGTCGCGCACGTCGCACTGCAGCCACTTCGCCTCGAGATCGTCCGGCGGCGGTGTCCGGTGGTGCGTCGCGGCGACCTCGGCGCCGGCCTCGGTGAGAACCCGCACGGCGGCCGCACCGATACCCGTCGCCGCGCCGGTCACCAGGATCCGACGGCCTTGCAGGGGCGGCGTCTCGTCTGCCATGGCGGTCACGCTATATGCCGAGGCCAGAGGGCCTGCGGACGGGACAAAAAACAATAGGTAAACCGAACCCCTCGGCGGTCCCAGATCGGTAACCTCACCACATGTTGTTGGCGGCCTTGCGTGATATGCAATGGCGGAGGCGGCGCCTTGTCATTGCGATTATCAGCACCGGACTGATCTTTGCGATGACGCTGGTTCTGATCGGGCTTTCGAACGGCTTCCGGGTCGAGGCCGAGCGGAGCGTCGACTCCATGGGGGTCGACACATTTGTGATCAAATCCGGCGCCGCCGGGCCGTTCCTGGGCGCCACTCCGTTTGCCGAGGCCGAGCTGAGCCGGGCTCGCGATGCGCTGGGTCCGACGGCGGAGGCGGTCCCGCTGGCCTGCGCGTCGTCGACGGTTGTGGACGGCACCTCAAGACGGAACGTCACGGTCTTCGGGGCCCCCGGCACGGGGCTCGGCATGCCACACATGTCGGAAGGCGATGCGCCGTCGACGCCGGACCAGGTCGCCGTGTCGAGCGAGCTGAAGCGGCACGTCGGCGAGGAGATTCAGGTCGGCGCGCGGACGTTGCGAGTCGTGGGCATCGTGCCGAATTCGACCACGCTGGCCAAGACGCCCAACGTGTTCCTGACCACCCGCGGCGTACAACTCTTGTCGTTCAACGGGCAACCGATCATCTCCTCGATCGCGGTCAAGGGCACAGCCCAGCACCTGCCCGACGGCTTCCAGGCCGTCAACCGGGCGGCCGGCGCCGCCGATTTGCTGCGCCCGGTGAAGGTCGCAGCGGGTTCGATCACGATCGTGGCCGGACTGATGTCGGTGGTGGCGATCCTGATCGTCGGGTCGGTGGTCTACCTGTCCGCGCTGGAGCGCCTGCGGGACTTCGCGGTGTTCAAGGCGATCGGGGTGCCGACGCGGTCGATCCTTGCCGGCCTCGCGCTGCAGGCCGTCATCGTGACGCTGCTCGCGGCCGTGTTGGGAGTGCTGTTTTCGCTGGTGCTCGCGCCGACGTTTCCCATGCTGGTCGTGGTGTCGCCCGGCGCCTACCTGGGTCTACCGCTGGCCGCGATCCTGATCGGCCTGCTGGCCAGTCTCGCCGGCTTCCGGCGCGCGGTGGCCGTCGATCCCGCGCTCGCCTTTGGAGGACCCTGACCGATGAGCGATCTGAACATCAAAGATCTCGTCGTCGAGTACTCCAGCGGCGGGTACGCGGTGCGCCCGATCAACGGGTTGAACCTCGACGTGCCCGCGGGGTCGCTGGTCATCCTGCTCGGGCCCAGCGGCTGCGGTAAGACGACGCTGCTGTCCTGCCTCGGCGGCATCCTGCGCCCGAAATCCGGGGAAATCACTTTCGACAACGCCGACATCACCAAGCTCGAGGGCAAGGCGCTGGCGCAGTACCGGCGCAATAAGGTCGGGATCGTATTCCAGGCGTTCAACCTGGTTCCCAGCCTCACCGCCCTGGAGAACGTGATGGTGCCGCTGCGGGCGGCCGGGCAGTCGCGCGCGGACGCACGCGAAAAGGCCGAGGAGCTATTGACGCGCGTCAATCTGGGCGAGCGGATCAAGCACAAGCCGGGCGACATGAGCGGCGGACAGCAGCAACGCGTCGCGGTCGCTCGCGCGATCGCGCTCGATCCGCTGTTGATACTCGCCGACGAACCGACCGCCCACCTGGACTTCATTCAGGTGGAGGAGGTGCTGCGACTGATCCGGTCGCTGGCGCAGGGCGAACGCGTGGTGGTGGTGGCCACGCACGACAGCCGGATGCTGCCGCTGGCCGATCGCGTCGTCGAGTTGACGCCGACGGTCGCATCGACGACGAACCGGCCGCCGGAGACCGTGCGCCTGAAGGCCGGCGAGGTGCTGTTCGAGCAGTCCACGATGGGCGAGCTGATCTACCTGGTCGCCGAGGGCGAACTAGAGATAGTTCGCGAATTGGCCGACGGCGGTGAGGAATTGGTGAAGGTCGCCAAGACCGGGGACTACTTCGGCGAGATGGGCGTGCTGTTTCACATGCCGCGGTCGGCGACCGTGCGGGCGCGTACCGACGCGACCGTCATCGGTTACACGGCGCAGGCTTTCCGCGAGCGCCTGGGCGTGGGCGGGATCAGCGAGCTGATCGACCATCCCGAGCTGTAGCGGCGGTTAGCATTCGGGTTATGGACCCGGGTTTGGAGCATGCGCTGAGGCTTCGTCGCACCTTTGATGCGGGAGCCGAGCTGTATAACGCGGCTCGGCGGCCCTATCCGGAAGAACTGTGTGACGCGCTGGTCTCAGCCACTAATCTCACGGATGGCGCCAGGCTGCTGGAAATTGGACCCGGCACCGGGCAGGCGACGAAACCGCTCGCCTCGCGTGGGTTCGAAATAACGGCGGTCGAGTTGGGCGCCAATTTGGCCGAAGTTGCGCGCCGCGAGCTGCGCGATTTTCCGGCAGTGCAGATCATCACGGGCGCCTTCGAAGAAGTGGAGCTACCGTCAAATAGCTACGACCTGGTGTACGCGGCAACGTCATTTCATTGGATAAGGCCGGAAATCAAGTTCACCAAGCCACACGAATTGCTCAAGCCCGGTGGCCATCTGGCGGTGATTCGCAGCGAGGATGTATCGGACGAGAGCGGCGACGATTTCCTCAGGGCTTCACAACCGATCTACGACAAATACACATCGAATGGTGACGGTGGTGAGTTTCGTCTGCCCCGCGTCGCCGATCTTCGGCCGGCCGAGGTGGATGACGAGCTATTCGAGCACATCTATTTCAATGCCTTTCCGAAGATCTACCACTTTACGGCGCAGCAGTACACCGACCTGCTCGGGACGTATTCGGGACAAATCGCAATGCAGCCGGATGCGCGGCGCGAATTCCTACGGGAGATTGCCGCACTCATCGACGACAAATTCGACGGTCGGATACACCGGCGCTTCGCAAATACGTTGTCGATAGCGAGGCGCAAATAGCTAGGGAAGTGCGCCCTGCTGGCACAGGCTGAACAACACGTAGGCGACGCAGACCAGGAAATTCAGCACCACCAGGACGAGGCCCGCGAACATCAGCGAGCGACTGCCGCGTCGTTGTAGCCGCCGCAACTTCGCAACCCGTGCCTCGTCGTTGAACCGGGTTGCGATCAACGCGAAGTTGAGGTCGGTGATCTCGTCGTCCGTCATCGGCAGGCCGGCCAGCATCTCCTGGAGGCGTTCCGGGCTGGTGTTGACGCCGACCGCCGCGAAGCACTTGCTCAGCCGCCGCGCCCGCCTGCGGCCAAGGACCTGACCGCGCACGTGTAGTTGGCGCGATAGCTGCCTTCGTTGGTCGCCCCAGGGGTTTGACGGGGTCGTCACAACGGGGATCATAATTCGCCCGGACCGCTTTCGGGGAGGTACGCGCCAAATATCTTGGCGTGGCGCCGGGCTGCGCTTGCCGTCGCCTGCGCGGTCGGTTGCCTCGCCGCTCAGGCGGGCACGGCGACCGTCGCCAACAGATCCGCGAGCCGGTCGGGCCGGTCCAGCATCGAGAAGGTGCGCGCGCCCTCGATGACCTCGAGGCGGGCGTTCGGCAGGATCTCGGCGAGCCGGCGCCCGTCGTCCTGGGGGAAGAACGTGTCGTCGGCCGACCAGGCGATCAGCGCGGGCTTGTCGAACTCGGGCAGCCGGGCCGCCACGCCGGTGGTGACTTCCGTGCGCAACGACAGGGTGAACTCGCGTAGGTCCTCGACGATCGCGGGATTGGAAAGCGCCGGGCGGACCCAGACCTCGGTGAGAGCGTCGATGTCGCTGTGCGCCAGTCCTTCGAACGCACGCTTGCGCGCAACCGGTGCCCGCATGACTTGGGCGGCGGTGCGGAACAGCTTCTTGGACTTCGCGGCCGCGATCAGCGGCTTGAGGATCGGCGGCGGAAAGTGCTCGAACGCATCGCAACTCGTCAGCACCAGGGCGCCGAGTCGCTCGGGATGATGCACCGCGACGAGTTGGGAAACGACGCCGCCGGTGTCGTTGCCGACCAACACCACGTCGTCGAGGTCGAGAGCCGCCAGCGTGTCGGCGACGATCTTGGCGACGCCGTTGATGGTGCGGTCGGCGCCGGGGCGCAGCGGCTCCGGATGCGCACCCAGCGGCCAGGTGGGGGCGATGCAGCGCAGGCCCTGGCCCGCGAGTCGCTGGCTGACCTGGCGCCAGAGTTCGCGGCCCATCATGTACCCGTGCACGAACACGACGGGTCGGCCGTCGTCGGGTCCGGTTGCTTCGTAGTGGATGGTTCCGGCGCTAATGTCGATCGTCGGCATATGGGCTCCTACTTCGAGATATTGTTACAAACAGGCTGTCTGTTCGTAAGTTACCAACAGGTTGTATGGAAATCAAGAGACGCACCCAGGAAGAGCGCTCCGCGGCGACCCGTGATGCGCTGATCTCGGCCGCCCGCAAGCTGTGGGGGCAGCGGGGTTACGCGGAGGTGGGGACGCCCGAGATCGCGCGGGAGGCCGGCGTCACCCGAGGCGCGATGTATCACCAATTCACCGACAAGGCAGCGCTATTCCGCGACGTCGTCGAGGCGGTGGAGCAGGACGTCATGGCCCGGATGGCGGGCGTCGTCGCCTCCTCGGGCGCGACGACGCCCGCCGACGCGATCCGGGCCGCGGTGGACGCCTGGCTCGATGTCTCCAGCGATCCCGAGGTGCGTCAGCTGATCCTGTTGGATGCACCCGCCGTGCTCGGCTGGGCGGGTTTCCGCGACGTGGCCCAGCGCTACAGCCTGGGCATGACCGAACAACTGCTTACCGAGGCGATCCGCGCCGGGCAGCTTGTTCGGCAACCGGTGCGGCCGTTGGCCACCGTGATGATCGGCGCGCTGGACGAGGCAGCCATGGCGATCGCGATGTCCGACGATCCGAAGCGCGCCCGCAAGGAGATCAGGTTCGTGCTGCGCCGGTTGATCGACGGGCTGCTTTCGTAGGGCTTGGCCGCAGCGTTGAGTCTGCGCTGAGCGTGCTGTCCACTCGTACTAATGCGCAGTGGACGCAGAGTCAGCGGCGTGAACCGGGGGGCGGGTTGGCCGCAGCGTTGAGTCTGCGCTGAGCGTGCTGCCTACTCGTACTAATGCGCAGTGGACGCAGAGTCAGCGGCGTGAACCGGGGGGCGGGTTGGCCGCAGCGTTGAGTCTGCGCTGAGCGTGCTGTCCACTCGTACTAATGCGCAGTGGACGCAGAGTCAGCGCGGCGAAGCCGAGTCCGCTGCTTCCTTCACCAGCTGACCGTCCTTGATGATGGCGGTGAAGGCCTCGTCGGGGCGGGCAATCAGCGAGATGTCCGCGACCGGGTCGCCGTCGACGAGGATCAGGTCGGCCAGCGCGCCTTCGGCCACCACGCCCAGTCGCCCCGGGTAGGGATTGCGCGGCCCGGACATGGCGAGCAATTCGGCGTTGCGGAACGTTGCCTGCTGCAGCACCTGGGCCGGTGTGTACCAGCGGGTCAGCTTGGCGAGTTGAGCGCCCTGTCGGGTGGCCAGCTTCGCGTCGAACAGGGTGTCGGTCCCGAACGCCACCTTGACCCCGTGTTTGATGGCCAGCTCGTAGGCGGTGTCGGTGCCAGCCACCATCTCCCGGAATTTCGC
Organism: Mycobacterium sp. NGS68; assembly: GCF_059812195.1. Taxonomy (NCBI): domain Bacteria; kingdom Bacillati; phylum Actinomycetota; class Actinomycetes; order Mycobacteriales; family Mycobacteriaceae; genus Mycobacterium; species Mycobacterium sp. NGS68. The sequence continues at coordinate 502,502 of NZ_JCALCE010000001.1, forward strand.
CTGGTTCGCCGGCGGCAGCGGCACCGCGTCCTCGTCGTTGAGAAACGGCTGCAGGCACCACCAGACGTCCTTTTCGGCCAGCAACGCGGCCGTCTCCTCGTCGGCGAGGTGGCCGTGCTCGACGCAGCGCACTCCGGCCTCGACCGCCGTGCGGATGGCCCGCGGGGTGTAGGCGTGCACGGTGACGTATGTGCCCCAGTTCTCGGCGGCCTCGACGGCCGCGTGCATCTCGGCCCGCGTGTACTGGGCGACGTCGAGCGGGTCGTAGGGCGAGGCGCATCCGCCGCCTGCCATCAGCTTGAGCTGCGACGCACCCCGCCGCAGCATCTCGCGCGCGCCACGCAGCACCTCGGCCTCGCCGTCGGCGATGACGGCGGCTCCGATGATCTCCGTGTAGCTGAGGTGCCCGGCCACGCCGCGAGGAACATCGTTGGGCAGCCGGAAGTCGCCGTGGCCGCCGGTCTGGGAGATGAAGCCACCCGCCGGGAAGATGCGGGGGCCCGGGATGGCGCCCTCGTCGATGGCTTGCTTGATGCCGAACACCGGACCGCCGAGGTCGCGGACCGTGGTGAAACCGCGCAGAAGCGTGTCTCGGGCGCTGACGACCGCCTTGGCGAAGACGTAGCCCACTTCGCTGAGCTGCGCGACGACCGCCGGGATGGTGGTCAAGGTCGCGTGCCAGTGGGCGTCGATCAGCCCCGGTATGAGCGTCTGGCCGGTGCCGTCGATGTCGACGCCCCCGGCAGGCTCGGCGGACCCCGCCGGCGCGACCGACGCGATCAGCCCGTCGCGGACGGTGACGTCATACGGCCCGACGATCCGGGCGTCGACGCTATCGAAGACGTTGACGTTCGTGATCCGCAGCACGTGGTCCAGATTAACCCCGCCGAGCAGACGCAAAAGCGCCCCATTTCGGTCGGAAATGGGTGCTTTTGCGTCTGCTCGCCCTAGTGGTGGTGCTCGGTGAAGAACTGCCAGATGGTGTGGGTGGCATCGAGGGCGGTCGACGGTTGGGGCTTGCCCAAAACGTCCAGGATCGGCGAGGGCTCGCCGCCGGGCCACTGATGGCCGGCCCCCGCCACCGAGATCAACTCAACCGTCCGGTCGTCCGCGCAGCCGGCCGTCGAGGTCGTCACCGGCCCGGCGGTGCTGGACGCGGGTTCCGCGCACGCGTCGATGGACCGCCAGGTCGCATTCACCGCCGGCACCGAGGGCCCGTCGACCCGCGGGGCGCCATCGAGGAACGAGAAGGCCTTGCCCGGGCCGCCGTCGTAGGGGACGCGTTCGTCGGCGATGCCGTGGATCTGCAGCACCGAGGTCGGCCGCGCCCGTGAGCAGTCGGTCAGCAGCGTGCCCGCGACGGGCGCGATCGCGCCGAACAGGTCGGTCTGGCAGCCCAGCCGCAGCGCCATCATGGCCCCGTTGGACATGCCGGTGGCATACACCCGCGCCGGATCGATCGAGGTCTGCCGCTCGATCGTGGAGACCATGGCCGTGAGGAATGCGACGTCGTCGACGTCGCTGCGCGCCGGTTGCCCGCAGCACGACCCGGCGTTCCAGGCACGGTTCAGCCCGTCGGGGTAGGCGACCAGGAAATGGCCGCCGTCGGCCTCGGTGTCCCAGTGATACGAGCGCTCGGCCTGCGCCCCGTTGCCGAAGCCGCCGTGCAGCATCACCACCAACGGCGCGGCGCCCGTCAGCCCCTGCGGCCGGTAGAGATGGAAGGTGCGGCTCACGCCGCCGGACTGGATGGTCTGGGTGGACTTTCCGACCGGGATCGACTTCGCTTCGGGCGTCCCCACCGCATGTCCGCCGCCCAGGCACCCGCCGATCAGCAGCACCAGTGTTGCGAGCAGGCACACGCCGAGTGCCCGAACGTGTCGCGACCGCATGGCTCCATGGTGGCAGCGGACGCCGATTTTGACAAGCAACTTGTCAATCTGGCTTCAGGTGGCACACTCAGGGCCATGCGACGAATCGGGGACGGTCAGTGGGAGCCGACGGTGCCGGCCCTGCTGCGACTGGTCGCCGCGTCCGGCGCCCCGCGGCTGAGGGCAGCATTCGCGGAAGCCGGGCTCGACGGGATCCGGCCCGGGCAGGCGGTGGCGCTGGTACCGCTGTTGGCCGGCGGGCTGCACGCATCGGATCTGGCCGATCGGCTCGGGGTGAGCCGTCAGGCGGTGGCGCAGGGGGTCGCGGCGCTGGAGCGCCACGGCTACGTGACGCGGGTGCCCGATCCCGCCGACGCGCGCGCCCGACTCGTCGAGCTGACGGCTCGCGGTCGTCAGGCACTGCGGGTAATGCGTTCGAATGCAGTCGATTTGGAGCATCGTTGGCAGGAATTGCTGGGCGAGAAGCGGTTTAACGAGTTGCGGGACACCCTGAAGATGTTGTTGGCGGCGGATTGATCAGGTGGCGGCCGCAATCGATCGCCGGGACAGCTCGACAACGATGTCGCAGGGGTTCGGAAATGGCTTTCTGCCGAACTGAACAGACCATTCGAAGAAGTCGTCGCGGTACTGGATGCCGATGTCGCAGAGATAGTCGCCGAGGCGCGCGTTGCCCTCCACCGCGATGTAGCCGTCGTGCCCGTCGACGGTGATGTCGTTGACCCGGTCGCGCGACAACTCCTCACTCTTGCGTTCGCGGCCGATGGGGCTGCCTCGATACCAGCTGAAGGAGATCAGGACCGACGAGTTGCGGCCGCGGCGCTGCAGCCACTGACAGCCGACCGAATTGCGCGAGGCGGGGGGCAATGGGGAAATCCCCGTCAGCCGGGAAAGGACATCTTCGCTGACGCCGCCGCACATCGGGAAGTTCGGGCCGTGCGCGGCAACGGGTTTGGTGGACGGCGTGGACCGAGCCGGCTGGTCGGCGGGCCCGGACGAGCCGCCCGAACACGCCGCCAACAGTGTCGTCGCGAGGGCGACGACGAGCGCTTCGCCGGCGGTGGAATTTATCCGGCCCGGCATTCCGCTTGCCGCTAAGGGGTTTTCAGAAAGACGTCGTTGAGGGTGACGGTGCGCAGGTTGCGGGCGCGGATGACCTCGACCAGTTGCGGGTAGACGTGGGTGACCGGCAGGTGGTTGAGGTGCCCGATCACGATGGCCTGCGGCGTGAAGTACTGGTTGGCCATCTTCACGATGTATTCCTCGGTGATCAACGTCGAATCCGACAGCGAGCCCGACCACAGGACGGGAACGGTGTACCCCAGGTCGGCCGCGACGGCGTCGACGTCGGCGTTGTGCTTCGCGTACGGCGGCCGCCAGTACGGCTTCACGCCGACGCCGTAGGTCTTCTTCAGAAAGTCGTCGTTGCGCGTGAGCTGTTGGGCTATCTGGCTTTTCGTCTGCGTCGTCAGATCCGGATGCGACCAGGTGTGGTTGCCCAGCTGGATCTGCCCGGACTCCACCAGCGGCCGCAGGATCGCGGCGTTCTCGGTCCACGAGTCGTAGACGCCGTTGACAAAAAACGTCAGCCGCACGCCGGTGTCCTTCGCGAATTGCGTGTAGGCGCGCACTACTTCGGTGCTGACGCCGTCGTCGACGGTCAGGGCGAGCAGGTCACCCTGACCGGGAAGCTTCATCAGTGCCCCGCCGCCGGGCAGCCGGATGCGGGCGGCAGAAGCGGGGGGTGGCAGCACGTGCGCCGCCGGGGCCACTGCGGCCGCGCCCGGACCCGGCGCAGCAGCGCCGGCGGCATTGGCCATGGGCGCTTGGGCGAACGTGCGCGGCTGCGGATCGATCACCAGCCGGGCCGCGCCCACGCCGGCGACCGTGGCCGCCGCGAGCGCCCCGAGGAAGCGGCGGCGGTTGAGCTCCGCCGCCGCGCGTCGCTGCTGGGCGATCTGTCTACGGTGCTCCGCGCGGCTCGCCGACCTCGGCGGGGAGTACCCACCGGGTGGCTGAAAAGACGCGGTCACAGCAGCGAACCGTACCATTACCAGGGCCAATATGTCGGATTCGTCGCGGGGGGTCAGCTGTGAGATCACCTTGTGATCTCCGATGGCTGACCGCGCCGGACTTCCCGCGGCGAGGCTGTCGGCAACGATCGGCGATATGACCAGGATCACATAGGGACGGCAGGTGGCACGCCATGCTCGAGCAGTTCGGAATGTCCTTCCCCGTCGTCGCCGCCCCGATGGCGGGCGGGCCGACGACGCCGGCGATGGTGTGCGCGGCGACGCGGTCCGGGGGCCTCGGCATGCTGGCCGCCGGCTACAAGTCGACCGAGGCCGTGGCAGCGGAGATCAACCAGGTGCGCGACGAGGGCGTCGCGTTCGGGATCAACGTGTTCGCACCCAACCCACTGCCCGTCGACCCGCAGGCCTACCGAACCTACGCCGCGATCCTTCAGCGTGACGCCGACCAGTTCGGCCTGACCCTGCCCCCGGATCCCATCGATGACGATGACCGCTTCGACGACAAGATCGCGCTGCTGCTGGACGACCCCGTGCCGATCGTGTCCTTCACCTTCGGCATTCCGCCGCGCGACGTGATCACCGCGCTGCGACGGGCCGGCAGCCTCGTGATGCAGACGGTGACGACCCCCGATCAGGCGGTGCAGGCGCACGCGGCCGGGGTCGACCTGCTCGCGGTGCAGGCGTCGACGGCGGGCGGGCACTCCGGCACCCTCACGCCGCGCGAACCGGTCGTCGAGACGCCGATCGTCGAGCTGATCCGCGGCGTCACCGCGGCCGTGGACCTTCCCGTCGTCGCGGCCGGGGGGCTGGCCACCCCGCAGGCCGTCGCCGAGGTGGTCCGTGCGGGCGCCGCCGCGGCCATGGTCGGCACGGTGTTGCTACGCGCCACCGAGAGCGGCGCCTCGAAGACCCATCAGGCCGCCCTCACCGACCCGCAGCGCACCGAGACGGTGCTGACGCGGGCGTTCACCGGCCGGCCCGCCCGCGGCCTGCGCAACGACTTCATCGACGCCCACGAGGCGCAGGCCCCGCTGGGCTATCCGGCGATCCACTACCTCACCACCGGGCTGCGCAAGGCGGCGGCGGCCGCCGGGAAGCCCGACTTCGTCCACCTGTGGGCGGGCACCGGATACCGCCACGCCACCGCCGAACCCACCGCCGACATCCTGCAGCGACTCGCGTCGCGCGTCTGACCTAGCGCCGATCGTCCGACGCGAGCTGCGGGTAGTGGCGGTTGAGGTCGCTCAGGTACTCGGGCGCCGCCCGCACGGCGACGTCGAGAAACGAACGCAGCGTTGGTGATTGGTTCGACGTGCGCCAGGCGAGGGCCAGCGGCCGGTACGGCAGCGGGCCGCTCAGCGGGATGAACCGCACACCCTTTCGGCTCAGGTTGATGAATGAAGTTGGCAACAAGGCGATTCCGGCTCCGGACGCGACCAGGGCCAGGATCGTCTGGATGCGCGGCACCTCGTCGACGATCGGCGGATCGATGTCGTGCATGCGAAACAACTCCACGACGTCCGCGTAGGTGGTGGTCGCCGCGGCCCGGGTCCACATGATGACTGGTTGATCCGCCAGCACTGACGGGGCGATCCGCTGGTGCCCGGCGAGCGGATGGTCCTCCCAGACGACGGCGACCAGCGGATCGTCGATCAGCGTCTGGATGGTCAACGCCCGCTCGTCCACGGGGCCGCGCAGGAAGGCGACATCCAGGCGGTGTTCGGCCAGTTGCGCGACCTGCTCGGCGGTGCCCAGTTCGGTGAGCTCGAGCTTGACGTCGGGGTAGTCGCGGCGGTGCGCGCGCATGACGTAGGACAGCACGCCGTCCACCGCGGCCTGCAGCGCACCGATGTGGAGATGCCCGAGCTGACCGGCGCCGGCCCGGCGCGCCGCCGCGAACGCCCGCTCGGCGTGGGTGAGCGCCAGCCGGGCCTCCTCGTAGAGGGCGCTGCCCGCGTCCGTGAGCTCGATCGGGCGCCGGGTCCGGTCGATAAGGTCCACGCCCAGTTGGCGTTCCAACTTCTGGATCTGCTGACTCAGCGGCGGCTGGGCGATGTGCAGCCGTTCGGCGGCGCGGCCGAAGTGCCGCTCCTCGGCGACGGTCACGAAGTACCGAAGCAACCGCAGCTCCGGATCAGCCATATCTACAGAATATAATTGCTGTCTCAATATGTCTTGGACTGTGAAGATGGCTCGGCCTTACGGTTTTGCCCATGACCGCAACGATCACCTTGACCAGCCGCGCCGACGAGCGCGACCTCGTGGAGCACTACTTCGACCAGCCGTGGAGCGACGGCCTGCCGGTCGTCCCGCCGACACCCGAGCGCGTCGCCGCGGTGCTGGACGTCCTGGGCGGGCACCCGCGGGAACTCGTGGCCCGCATTCCGCCGCGATGGGGCAGCCTGACCCGCGAACTGCTGGCCGTGAACATGGTGATGGCCGGCTGCAAACCCGAGTACGCGCCCGTCGTACACGCGGCCGTCCTCGCCCTGGCCGACGCGCGGTTCAACCTCAACGGGATCCAGGCGACGACGCACGTCGTCGCACCGCTGATCGTCGTCAACGGCCCGATCGCCCGCCGGATCGGAATGAACGCCGGCGGCAACGTGTTCGGCTCCGGCAACCGCGCCAACGCGACCATCGGGCGTGCGATTCGGCTGATCATGCTCAGCGTCGGCGGCGGCATCCCCGGCGAACTCGACAAGAGCACGCTGGGTCACCCCGGCAAGTACACGTTCTGCATCGCCGAGAACGAGGAGGCCAGCCCGTGGGCGCCCTATCACGTCGAGCACGGATACGCGCCCGACGACAGCACCGTCCTGGTGATCGGCGCGGAAGCCCCACACAGCGTCACCAACCACATTTCCGATGACCCACAAGGGATTCTGGACTCCATCGCGTCGGCGATGAGCACCGTCGCGCACAACAACGCGGTGCTCGGCGGCTCCTGCACCGTGGTGATCGGCGTCGAACACGCCCGCACCATCGCCTCTTTCGGCTGGAGCCGGGACGACGTCCGTCGTTACCTGTGGCTCAACGGCACCAACGACTGGAACGACGTGAGTTACGGCGACCGCTACGCGCCACCCGGCGGCCACACCTATAACCGGAATCTGCCGAAGTGGTATCCGCGCGAAGCGGGTCGGCGAGTGCCGATCGTCTTTACCCCGGACGACATTCACCTATTCGTCGCGGGCGGGGCCGCCGGCCGGTTCTCGGCGTTCCTGCCAGGGTGGAGCACCGCCACCACGCCGGTGCTTCGCGCCGTCGAAGGCTCCGAGGGTTCCGACGGCCGCGAGCTGGAGTGCTCCGACGGTGCCTGCCGACTTTGAAATGCCGATTCACCGAGAGGAACTGACAATGACCGACTACGCATACGACCCGTGCGGGGTTGTCGAGGTGGAGACGATCCCGATGGCCACCCGCCCGATCGGACCCTTAAGCCTGCGGCTGGGCGTGCTGAGCAACACCAAGTGGAACGCCGCCAAGTTGCTGCGCGCCACGGTACGCGAACTGACCGAGCAGGGAATGACTTTCGCGTCCGTCACCTACTACGACAAGCACCACTTCTCGTCGGACGCGAGCCCCGAGCTGATCACCCAGATCGCCGCGGAGAACGACATAGCGCTAACCGCGATCGGCGACTGCGGCTCGTGCTGCTCGTCGTGCGTGAACGACGCGGTGCGGCTGGAGGCGGCGGGGCTGCCGACCGTGGCCATCGTGACCACCGAATTCGAGCATGAGGCCCGCCTGCAGCGTGAGTCGCGCGGGATGGCCGGCCTGCAACCCGCCGTCGCCACCCACCCGATCAGCAGCCTGACCCTCGATCAGCTCGACGGACGCGCCGCCGAGATTGCGCCACAAGCCCGCCGGATCTGGTCGGCATGACGAACCAACAGCCCCTTACGCAACTGCTGGTGGCCGACTTCTCCAGGGTGCTGGCGGGACCGTACTGCACGATGACCCTCGGTGATCTGGGGGCCGAAATCGTCAAGGTGGAACGGCCCGGCGGCGACGAGACGCGAGCTTTCGGCCCGCCGTTCGTCGACGACGAAAGCGCCTATTACCTTGGCGTCAACCGCAACAAGCGCAGCATTGTGCTGGACCTGCGCGACGCCGAGGACCTGCGGGTGGCCAGGGCCCTCGTCGAACGCGCCGACGTGGTGGTGGAGAACTTCCGGCCCGGCATCATGGCACGATTCGGCCTGGACGAGCCCGCGGTCCGCCGGTCCAACCCCGGCGTGGTCTATTGCAGCATTTCGGCGTTCGGTACCGCCGCGGGGCGCGACCTGCCCGGCTACGACTTGCTGGTCCAGGCGCTCGGCGGGCTGATGAGCATCACCGGGTCCGATGCCGACAGCCCGACCAAGGTCGGGGTGGCCCTGGTCGACGTGCTGGCCGGCCTGTTCGCCACGGTCGGGATCCTGGCGGCGCTGCGCGAGCGGGACCGGTCCGGGCGGGGACAGCACGTGCAGATCAACCTCATGTCCTCGCTACTGTCCGCCCTGTCCAATCAGTCCGCCAGTTACGTTCTGGCCGAACAGATCCCGCGCGCCATGGGCAATGGGCACGCCAGCATCGCACCCTACGACACGTATCAGGCCGGCGACGGGGCAATCGTGCTGGCGGTCGGCAACGACAAGCAGTTCGGCGCCCTGTGCGACGTGCTGGGAATCCCCGGGCTGGCAACCGACGAACGGTTCCGCACCAACGCGCTGCGGGTAAGCAACCGGGCGCCGCTGCGTACGCGGCTGGAACGCGCGTTGGCGACCAACTCGGCGGCGTACTGGTCGAAGACGCTGCCCGCGTGGGGGATCCCGGCCGGCGCGGTCAACGACATCGCCGAAGCGTTCGCCTTCGCCGAACAGCTTGGACTGCAACCGATCCGGAGCACGGAAGACGGCGACACCCGATTCGGCGCCCAGGTCGCCAGCCCGATCAGCCTGTCGGCCACGCCGGTGCGGTACCGGACCAGGGCGCCGTTGCTCGGCGAGCACAGCACCGAGATCCGCAACTGGCTGTCTCGACGTCGTTGGCTGCCAAGGAGGTATCAGTCGCTGGCGGGGTAGGCCGCGGCGGAGATCTCGAGGATCTCTTCGCGGTCGGCCGGCAAGATGAACCCCGACCCGATCGCCGAATCCAGGGCCGCGGTGAAGCGATCCAGGTACTCGTCGCGCCCGCCGGGGTAGAGCCGCCGCAGCGTTGCGCCGTCGAACATCTCGCCCGAGCCGAAGATGGCCGTCATGATGCTCTCGGGACCGCCGGTGCCCGACGTTCGCGCCACCGGCACGTCCACCCAGGGCGTGCGGATGCCGCCCTGCGCAAGGCCGTTGGCATCCAGCACGGGCTCGGCCGGGTCGGCGTCGGCGTCGGTCAGCTCGATGTCCGCGCCACTCGGCGGCGCCTCACCCGTTCGGACCCAGTGGTGCAGCCCGGACAGGGCCGCCTGCAGCACGTAGTGGTGTTGCGGGGCGAAATTGATGCAGTGCTGTAGTTGCTGACCCATCAGCATGTTCGTCGGCGCGTAGGCCGCCAGGATGTCGCCGATCGGCGCGGAGCCCGAATCGATCGGTGCCACTTGGATCGTGTAGTTGTCGGCATGGGCGGTGCCGGCGATCTCCCAGACCCGCAGCCGGTCGTTATCCGGCTGCCGCGCAAGGTGATAGCCCGACCGGATGCCGCCGAAGAGGTCGGTCTCGGTGATGACCGCGACGAGCGGGACCCGCAGGTCGGGACTGAATCGGACGACCTGCGCCGCGCCATCCTGCGGCTCGTCGAAGATGGACCCGTCGTCCAGGGGTGCGGCCGCCCCGAATCGGGAGTGCACCAGGAACCCGTCGTACACCTGCGCCACCGGGTCGACGGCGTTGACGTAACTCGTCATGAACAGTGCCGATTGGGACTCGCCCATGGCCAGGACGTGCTCGACGCGCAGCCCGCGCAGCAGATCGTCGCTGCGGATCAGCCGACCGACCTGAGAGAAGATGTCGTACGAGAAGGCGTCGCCGGGGTGGGTCAGGGGCGCATAGCGCTCCGGATTCTGGCTCTTGAGCGACATGTCGATGCCCATCAGGCTGGTCCCGCCCTGGATGCCGACCTGCTGGGCCGAGACCCCGACGTACGCGTAACCGGCGCGCACGATTTCGCGATGCGCCATGAACCAGACCGCCGGTGCGTCGATGCCACCGCTCACGTTGAGCCACTCGACGAGCACGGTGCCGTTGAACCGGGCGGGGTCCGTCGGCGTGACCGCGACCAGCCGGGTGGTGAAATCGGCGGTGCCCGAAGGCGTTACCGGCCACCGACCGTCCGGGCCGAGCTCTGCCGTCGGCGCATAACGCGAGGCGGTTCCGGCGACGAAGAACTCCTCGGCGCCGTAGCCGAGCGCGCCGACGTCGAAGGCACCCAGCAGCAGGGCCGGCTTTCCGGGTACGGGCGTGACAACCGGGTGGTCCATTACAGCGTCCTGTCGATATGTAAAGGAGAGACTGTTACTTCGTACACCACCGCTCACGGCGTCGGAACGGTGCGTCGGAATCGGACGCCGTTCAAGCTATCCTGGGCCGATGGCCGAGGGGCCGACACGGACAGGCCGGTGGGCCGCGTGTCGCAATGCGTTGTCCAACGCGAATATCGCGCGTGCAGAAGCATCGATCGCGGCAGGCGTCATCTCGCAGGTGGCCTGGCTCTCGACGATGTTGGTCGTCACGTTCGATCGACTGGGCCCGGTAGGTCCGGGCTGGTTCATCGTCATTCGGCAAATTGCCGGTGCAGCGAGCGCTCCCGTCTACGCCGCGATGGCGGGCCGATTCCGGCGCGAGCGCGTCCTGGCCTGCACCATCGTCGTTCGTGGAGTCGCAGTGGCGCTTGTCATTCCGCTGCTGGAACTTCGATCGGCCAACGCGCTGCTGTTCCTGCTGATTGCCGTCGAAGGGTTGACGCAGTCGGCCCCCAAGGCCCTGCACGACGCGCTGCTCCCGTGGCTGGCCGACTCGCCGGCGCAGTTGGTGGCGGCGAATGCGATCACCTCTCTGCTGGAGACGGCCGGGGTGTTGGTGGGTGCGGGTGTGGCCGCGGTGGCCCTCGGATTCTCCGGGCCGTCCGCCGCGCTGACCACCATCGCGATACTTTGCGCATTCGGAGCTTGGCCGCTCTTCGCTATCCGCGGGATAGATACCCGCATCGCCGACGGCGGTTCCCGGGTCGTCCGCGAACTGGCTGGCGGATTCGGTGTGCTGCGGAAGTTGCCGGGCGCTCGGGTGGTGGTCGTCGTCATGGCGGTCTCGGCTGCCCTGGTCGGCGTCGAGGAAGGCATGGTTACCAGCATCGCAAGCGATCTCCTGCACATGGGTGCGGCGGGAACACCGGTGCTGATCGGCGCCGTCGGGGTGGGCGGGCTGGTCGGGGGCCTCGCCAGCCTGTCGCTCGGTCGGGGCTCGATATCGCGGCCGTTCATCGTCGGTCTGCTCGGTTGCGCGCTGGCGTTGTTCGCGCTGGCGGCGACCTCGGCGCGTGCCGTTGCCCTGCCCCTGCTGAGCGTGTCCGGCATCGGCATCACCTACCAGTTGGTGTGCGGCCGGACGCTGTTGCAGAGGAGCGCCTCAGCGCGATCGCTCGATCTGCTGGTGGGGATCAACGCCGTGATCGCGGTGACCGTCACGGGGGTGTCCGGTCTGTGCGCCGCACAGCTCAACGCTGCGATCGGCGTCCGCGGGACGCTGCGGGCAGCCGCAGGCTTGGCGGTGCTGGGTGCGCTGTTCGCCCTGTGGCGGCTGACGCGCGTCGATCGCCAATCGGCCGTGGATCGCGAAGAATTCAACGCCATCAAGAACGTGGAAGCGTTCAGAGCGCTGTCGGTGGCGGCCGCCAATCAGCTTGCCGCAGCTCTCGCCGTTCAGCAGGTCTCCGACGGTGATGTCGTCATCCGGCAAGGTGAGTCGGGAGAGGACATGTTCCTCATCGACTCGGGTGTCTTCGACGCCACTGTCGACGGCCGGCGGGTGCGAACGATGCAGCAGGGCGACTACTTCGGCGAGATCTCCCTGCTGTTCGACTCGCCGCGCACGGCGACCGTTCGGTGCGTGCGCGCAGGCATGCTCTGGCGCCTGCGCCGCCAGGATTTCCTGAGGGCCGTCACGGGAAACTCGACCACCAAGCAAGCGATCAGTGCCATCGCCGAGCAGCGTCTCTCCGACAACGCCGAGATCGACTTCCCGGTTTGAGCGGCCCTACGCCGTCGGCAGGCGCAGGCCGGTCGGCGCGCCGTGCGGCGGCGGCAGCGCGAGCGGCGCGTTGCCTGGACAGATGCGTCCCAGCACGTACGGCCCGGTGAGCAGCGGCACCTGATGCCAGGTCAGGAAGCCGATCAACGCCATCAGGTAGGCCTCCTTGGCCTGCGCGGGCAGGCCGTGCTCGTCGCTGATGGTGAGCGGGAGGCGCCGCCGCAGCGCCGTGAGCAGCGCTGGGTTGCGAACGCCGCCCCCGGACGCGACGACCTCGACGGGAGCGTACGGCGCGAGCGCCTGCGCGACGGTGATCGCGGTCAGCTCCGTCAGCGTTGCGAGCAGGTCTTCGGTGGCGACATCCGGCAGATCGCCGAGCCGAAAGTGTTCGCGGCCGGTCGATTTCGGCGGCTCTAGCGCGTAATAGGGGTCATCGAGCAGGCGTTGCAGTAGCGCCGCGTCCGGCGTACCGCGGCCGGCGAGCCCGCCGTCCTGGTCGCTGGATCGGCCGGTCAAGCGGCGCGCGGCCTCGTCGAGCAGGCAGTTCGCCGGGCCGGTGTCGAAGGCGAGCGGCGGCCGGCCGGCGCGGACGATCGTCACGTTCGCGATCCCGCCGAGGTTGAGCGCCGCGCGCGTGTGCCCGCCCCGCAGCCAGAGGTCGTCGAGGATCCCGGCGAGCGGGGCGCCGTGGCCGCCGGCCGCGACGTCGCGCGCGCGGACGTCGGAGACGACGGGCAGGCCGGTCGCTTCGACGATCCACGCGGGCTGTCCGAGTTGCAGCGTGCCCTTCGCCTCGCCACCCTGCACCCAGTGGTAGACCGTCTGGCCGTGGCTGACGACGAGGTCAGCGGGCAGCAGCTCGGCGGCGAGCGCGGCCGACGCCTGCCCGATCAGCTGATCGAGCCGGCACAGCTCGCCCGCCGTCGTCGGGCCGAGTGCGCCATGCAGCCGCCCGCGGACCTCCTCCGGCCACGGCCGCTCGATATGGCTGAGCGGCGCCATCGCGACCACGTCGCCGTCCCACTCGAACTCCGCCACCGCCGCGTCCAGGCCATCCATCGACGTCCCCGACATCAAGCCGACTACCCTCATGTCCGGGTGCGCATCAGACGTAGCCGATTCCGATATCTACCGAGATCTGGGTTGCGGTAACGAATTTGGATTGGTCCGACGCCAGCCACGCGACGGCGTCCGCGATGTCTTCCGGTTGGGCGATGCCTTCGGGCAGTAGCGGCTTGTTCAGGTCGGCCAGGTGTGGATAGCTGTCGGCGGCCGACTGCATCGCTTCGCGCATCCGGCCGGTGCCCATCGGGGTGGAGACGGCGCCGGGGTTGAGGCTGTTGACCCGGATGTTGTGCCGACCCAGTTCGGCGGCGAACGCGCGGGCCATCCCGACGACGGCGTGTTTGCTTGCGGTGTAGTGGATCATGAACGACTGCATCTTGATGCCGGCCGCCGAGCCGATCAGAATGATCGACCCGCCGCGCCCGCCGTCGATGATGTGACGAGCGCCGGCCATGACGGTGTTCCAGGTGCCGACGACGTTCGTGTCGATCGTGTCGCGGAACGCTTCGGGGGTGATCTGGTCCCACGGGGCGGGACTGCAGATTCCGGCGTTGGCGACGATGACGTCGAGCCGGCCCAGCTCACGCACCGCGTCGTCGACGGCCGCGTTGAGCGCGTCGAAGTCTCGGACGTCGACCGCCGCGGTGCTGACCCGTCTTCCGTTGGCACACACCAGGCGCGCCGTCTCCGCGAGGTCGTCCGGAGTCGGCGAATCGTAGGGAACGCTGGCCGGAAGTGGCCCGGCAAGATCGAGCGCAATCACGTCGGCGCCGTCGGCGCTCAGCCGCACCGCATGGGCCCGGCCCTGCCCCCGCGCGGCGCCGGTGATCAGCGCGACCCTGCCGGCGAGTGGTTGATTCATGATTTTTCGGGTTCCCTTCTGGCGACAGGCGAAGCGTAGCGTCGGGTTGACGCCGCCGGACGAGAGGAGAGTCATGACTGTCAACGTTGTCGACGCGGGGCCCCGCCGGGTGTCTCGATCGGTCGAGGTGGCTGCGCCGGCCGCCGAGCTGTTTGCAGTGGCCGCCGACCCCCGGCGGCACAGCGAACTGGACGGCTCGGGGACGGTACGCGACAACATCGAGGCACCGGCGAAACTTGAAGAGGGGTCCAAGTTTTCAACGAAAATGAAGATGTTCGGCCTGCCGTACCGGATCACCAGCACCGTCACCGCGCTGGAGCCGGACAAGCTAGTGGAATGGCGCCACCCGTTGGGTCATCGCTGGCGCTGGGAGTTCGAGTCGCTCGGACCCACGTCGACCCGGGTGACCGAAACGTTCGACTATCACGACGCCGGTGCGCTGAAGAACACACTGAAGTATTACGAGCTGCTGGGTTTCGCAAAGGCCAACGCGTCGGGTATCGAGGCGACGCTGGCGAAGCTGCGCGACCGCTACCCCGCGTAGCTCAGGACGGGTCGACGGCGTCCCACGGGACGACCCCGCCCACCCAGTGGCTGAGCTCTTGCACCTGGTCGTTGCGGTGCAGGTGGCGCGGCGGCGTGGCGAACGTGGAGTACGGGCGACACCGGAGCACGATCCGGTTCTCCCGCTCGCACATCGCTTCCACGGCGGGCCGCGCGTCGGCGTCGAGCGGTTGCCCAGACATCCGGCCGGCGACGGCCATCATCACGTCGACGGCCAGGGAACGGTCCGCATCGATGGTCGCGTCGGCGTAGACCTGCAGATAGGTGAACGGCCAGCGTTCGTCGAGCACACACAGGCCGACCTTCCCGTCGCGTTCGACGATGCGGGCCTTGCCGCGGCCGGCCATGGTGGACACCAGCAGTTCGTCGTCGTCGGTGGGGATGTAGTAGACGATCGACATGGCTGGGCCGTCCTTGCGGCGGCGGTAGCCGTACACGGCGGTGCGATGGGTGCGCACGAATTGGCGCCGCTCCGACGGCAGCATGTCGCGGTCGGTGGGTGCCGTGAACGGTTCGGGAGCGAGGGGTAGCAGCATGGCGGAATGTCCTTGATATCACGGGGATTGACTCGGTTGGATATTTATGGATACAGTGTGTCCATAAATAGTGAGGATGTCAAGTGAGCGTCGACCCGCCGTCCAGCCGTTCCCGCGGGCGCCCGGCCCTGCCGGTGGACCGGATCGTCGCCGCGGCCCTCGAACTCGTCGACGAGCAAGGCGGCGACGCGCTGTCGATGCGGGCGCTGGCCCAGCGGCTGGGATCGGGCACCGCCACGCTGTACCGCCACTTCGCCGGGCGCTCGGAGCTCGTGGCGATGGTGGTGGACCGCATGATCGGTGAGGCGCACGTGGGCGCGGTCGCGGGACTACCGTGGCAGCAGGCGTGTACATCGTTCGCGCAGAGCATGTTCGACGCACTATCCCGCCACGCCAACGTCGCGTCCCTGTTGATCGGACATGTCCCGATGGGGCCGAATGCCCTGGCGCAGCGCGAGGCCATTCTTTCGGTGTTGCTCGACAACGGCTTTGCGCCGGCGGTCGCCGCCCAGGCCTACGCGACCCTGTCTCGGTATGTGCTGGGCTTCGCCATCCAGGCGTCCGGGTCGCTGGGCGACGGTCCGGCGGATGCCGAACTGTCTTTGCGGTTTCATTCGCTTGACGTGCAGCGCTATCCGGCCACGGTCGCCGTCGCCGACCACCTGCCGGTTCCGTTGCGGGACGAGTTCGCCTTCGGGCTGCGGCTCGTGGTCGCCGGGCTGGCGGGAGTGGACGCCGGTGGCGGGTGATGAAGGAAAAATGCACGGACTGGTCGGAATCTCGCCACACGCGTCACAGCGGTACCTCGCCGGGGGGTGCGGGATGTTCTGGAATGCGCTGGCACTGGCGCTATCACACCGCCCGCACGCCGCAGCCCAACCGGAACATGGCCAGGGTCCTCGCACCGTGCTATCGCGGGCGCTAGCGCAATTCAAAAGAACTCATGCCCT
The DNA here is from genome assembly GCF_059812195.1 of Mycobacterium sp. NGS68. Lineage (NCBI taxonomy): Bacteria > Bacillati > Actinomycetota > Actinomycetes > Mycobacteriales > Mycobacteriaceae > Mycobacterium > Mycobacterium sp. NGS68. The sequence continues at coordinate 518,623 of NZ_JCALCE010000001.1, forward strand.
GCGCCGAGGTGCGAAAGTTACACCTGGGACTCGCTCCCGCTGCATCAACGACACCACATAGAGCACCGGACGCGCGGCCGCCGCCGCCGTCAGACGTGTGGCAGCACCTGCTCGGTCAGCAACCGCAAGCTGGCCCAGCCGTCGTCGATCGGCAGGCCACCCATCAGGGGGTTCATCACGACTTCCTTTCTGCCGCAACGGATCTGGCCGATCAATTGCTCCGGAGTGAGGATCTCGACGTTGTCGAGTCGCCGCAACTCCTCGATCGTGGCGGCGGCGGTTTCGTTGGGCCGAGGCACACCGGCGCGTTTCCAGCCGCTGTATTCGGCCGCCTCGTTCATGATGAATTCGCCGTGCCGTGCCCAGGCTTCGTCGGGGTCGGGGTGCAGCAGGGTGACCTTGCTACCGCTTTCAGGGCTGTAGACGAAGCCCGTCGTACCGTGCCTGGCCAATTCCTGTTCGTAGAGGGCGGCCAGTTCAGGCATGGCCATCGGTGGCGAGAACGGCAGGCCGAAGCGGGCCGCCCGTCGGGCCGCCGCGGGCGTCATACCGCCCACGAAGAGGATGGGGTGCGGCCGCGTGAACGGTTTGGGCGTGACGTTGATGATCGCGCCGTCGTACTCGAAGGGCTGGTCGCCCCATGCCTTGAGCAACATCGCGAGGCACTGATCCAGCAGCGCGCCGCGCCGCGACCAGTCCTTGCCCGCGGCGTGGTATTCCTGCGGGCGGTAGCCCATCCCGGCCACAAAGCTGAACCGCCCCTGGGCGAGGTTGTCCAGCACGGCGATGTCCTCGGCGAGCCGAATCGGATCGTAGAGAGGGACGATGAGGGCGTTGACGCTCAGCCGCGCCCGTCGGGTCCGTCCGGCGAGGGCGGCGGCCAGGATCAGCGGTGACGGCAGCCAACCCGTCGCTGCCAGATGATGTTCCTCGCCGCTGATCGCGGTGAAGCCGTGGGCATCGGCGTATTCGGCCATGTCCAGCGCGGCCCGGTAGCGGTCGCCGTGACGTGCCGTCGGATCGGCGATGTTGGTCATGTTCAGCCGCAGCGCGGTGAGCAGACTCATGCCGGGTTAGACCGCGTGAACAGCGTTCCCCTGATCATTCGCTTGGCCGAGTCCAGTGTGGCGTCGTAGGCCTGGGGCGACAGACTCGCCGCCCGCTCCGACAGTCCGCGCGTCAGCACGCAGATGGCTTCCACCGCGGCGTTCACGGTCGTGTCGGCGCAGAGCACTCCCCGCGCCCGGGCGGATTCGACGATCTCGGTGACGACATCCCGCAGCGCCCTGGACCCCGGGTAGTTCAGGCCGCCGCGGCGAATCTCGGCCGCGCGCTCGGCCCGCACGGCCCGCAGGAACGCGGCGAGGTAGGGAAAGTCGCGGATCAGCAGCTTCGACTCGTCGAGCACCGCGTCGAGTTGGTCGACGACGTGGTCGAACTGCGCCGCGGCGGCGCGCAACCGCGGGAGGACGATTTCCTCGATCTCCTCGGCGGTCGCCTTGAGCAGTTCGGACTTGTTCGGAAAGTAGTGGTAGAGGCTGCCGCTGGTCATGTCGGCCGCCTTGGCGATCTCCCGGATCGACGCTTGTGCCGACCCCACCTCTGCCACGCAACGCATGGCGGCGAGGATGATCCGGCGGCGGGTTCGCTCACCGCTGGCGCCAACCGGCCGGCCGAGATGCGAGGATGCGACGGTCACGCCGTACACCTCCGCGGACGACGAAAGTAAATGATCAGTCGAATATATTCGACCATGTCGCCTCCCGTGTCCAACGGGTGGACACACGGACCAGTGAGGACACGATCACGATGACCCGGACGCAGCTGGGCCGACCCGTCGGCGCCAGCGGCGAGGAGACCCGCCAGCGGATCATCCTCGCCACCATGCGGTGTGTGGCCAAGGTGGGCTACGCGCGCGCAACGATCCGCGAGATCGCGCGCATGGCTGATGTGACCAGCGCCAGCCTCTACAACTACTTTCCGAACAAATCCGAACTGATCAAGGCCACGATCGCGGCTCGGGCCGACGCCGCGATGCCACGGCTGCGCAGGGTGGCGCAAGGCCCCGGCGACGCCGCCGACCGGATCGGCGCGGTCCTTGACGAGTGCGGCCGGCTGATCGGGGAGTATCCGGACCTGGCCGCTTTCGAGTGGGCGATCCGGGCGGAGCGCGACATCGCCGCCGAAGCGGAGCCGGGCCACTCGCGGCGCGGCGCCGGATTCGACACGTTCCGCGAGATCATCGAGAACGTCGTCGCGGATGCGGAGCAGCGCGGACAGCTCGGTGACGAGCCTGATCCGCGGGGCGCCGTCGAGGCCCTCTATGCCCTGATCTTCGGCCTGACCGAGCTGGCGGCGACGTTGCCGCCGGACGATTTCCAGGCCGCGATCGGTTCGGCCAAGGAACTGGTGAGGGGCACGCTGTTCGCCTAGGGCGGGCCGCGGCTCTTGATATGATCAAGCGATTATTTATAGAGTCTACGGCGTGACGTTCGACGTCGATGCGTTGCGCCAGAAGTACGCCGAGGAGCGGGCGCGACGACTGCGCCCCGACGGCATCGGCCAGTACGTCGAGATCGCCGGCGACTTCGGCAGGTTCGCCGAGGATCCCTGGGCCGACGACGATTTCACCCGCGAGCCGCTGGCCGACGAAGTCGACGTGGCGATCATCGGGGCGGGCTTCGGTGGGCTGCTGACCGGCGTGCGGCTGCGTCAGCTCGGCGTCGACAGCGTGCGGCTGATCGATCGCGCCGCCGACGTGGGCGGCACCTGGTACTGGAACCGCTACCCCGGGATTGCCTGCGACGTCGAGTCGTACGTGTACATACCGCTGCTGGAAGAACTCGGCTACATGCCGACAGAAAAGTACGCCAAGGGCGCCGAGATCCTTGCCCATTGCCGTCGCATCGCCGAACACTACGACCTGTACCGTGATGCGTGCCTGCACACCGATGTGCATGAGATCCGCTGGGACGCGGCGGCTTCCCGCTGGATCATCCGAACCAACCGCGGCGACGAGATGCGGGCCAAGTTCGTATCCATGGCCAACGGTTACCAGGCCAAGCCGAAGCTGCCCGGCATCCCGGGTATCAACGACTTTCACGGCCACACGTTCCACACCAGCCGCTGGGACTACCGGTACACCGGCGCCGAACTGCAGAACCTCGCGGACAAGCGCGTCGGCATCATCGGCACGGGAGCGACCGCCGTCCAGTGCGTACCCCACCTGGGCGCCGCGGCCCGGCAGCTCTACGTCTTCCAGCGCACGCCGTCTTCGGTCGACGTGCGCGCCAACGGGCCCACGGATACCCAGTGGGCCAACACGTTACGGCCCGGCTGGCAGAGCGAACGGATCCAGAACTTCCAGATCCTCACTGCCGGCGGACAGGCGGAGCAGGACCTGGTCGCCGACGCCTGGACCAGCATCACCCGCAAGCTGCCCGTCATGCGCCACGACACCGACGGCTCGGTGGACCCCGCGCAGCGCGGTCGCGACATCGAGCTGGCGGACTTCGCCAAGATGGAGGAGATCCGCGCCCGCGTCGACGGGATAGTCAGCGACCGCGCGACGGCCGAGGCGCTCAAGCCCTGGTACGGCTACTTCTGTAAACGGCCGTGTTTCCACGACGACTACTTGCAGACCTTCAACCGCGCCAACGTGACGCTGGTCGACACCCGCGGCCGCGGGGTGGAGCGCATCACCGAGTCCGGTGTCGTCGTCGACGGAGTGGGCTACGACCTCGACTGTCTCATTTTTGCAACGGGTTTCGAGGTCGGCACCGACTACTGCCGGCGCACGGGCTTCGAGCTGATCGGCCGCGACGGTGTGACTCTGACCGAACAGTGGCGCGACGGCGTCCGCACCTTTCAGGGGCTGTGTGCGCACGGGTTTCCCAACTGCTTCATCGAAAGCATCGCGCAGGCGGGCCTGACGGTGAACTTCCCCTATCTGCTCGACGTGCAGGCGACGCACGCCGCGTGGATCATCGCGTGGGCCCTGCAACGCGGCGTCACCGAGGTCGAAGCGTCGCGGAATGCCGAATCTGGTTGGGTGGAAACGGTTCTCGCCCGATCCTCGATGACTGCCGAACGTGCCAAGACGTGCACGCCCGGTTACTACAACCGGGAGGGCAAGGCGGACAACAAGACCCGGCAGGGGAGCTTCTTCTTCGGTGGTCCCACCGAATACGCCGACATCCTGGAGAAGTGGCGCGCGGCCGGTGAACTGCAGGGCTTCGACGTCCGCGGCGGGGATGTCGTTCGGTGAAGGCGCGCTACCTGATCGGTCGGCTCAGGGCGGCAACCCGCCGCCGTCGTCCACCGACGGTGGCGATCATCGGCGCCGGCTTCGGCGGGCTCGGCACGGCGGTCGCGCTGCGCAGCGCCGGCATCGACGACCTGACGATCATCGACGGCGCGGACGGCGTCGGAGGAACCTGGCGGCGCAACACCTACCCCGGCGCGGCCTGCGACATCCAAAGCCACCTGTACTCGTTTTCGTTCGCGCCCAACAGGTCCTGGACCCGCACGTATGCTCGGCAGCCCGAGATCCTGACCTACCTCGAGTCGGTGGCCGACGAATTCGACCTGCGCCGCCACCTCATGCTGGGCACCCGGGTGCACACCGTCGCGTGGAACGCGGACACCCGCCGCTGGGACCTGCGGACCGACCGCGCCTGGCTGAGCGCGGACGTGGTCGTCTGTGCGACCGGGTTGTTCGGGTCGCTGAAATTCCCTGACATCGCGGGCCTGAGCGACTTCGGCGGCACGCTGATGCACACCGCGCAGTGGGATCACGGCGTCGACCTGACCGGCAAGAAGGTGGCGGTGATCGGCACCGGGGCCAGCGGGGTACAGGTGGTGCCCGAACTCGCGAAGATCGTCGGGGACTTGACGGTGTTTCAGCGCACCCCGCCGTGGATGGTCCCCAAGGATGACCGCCCCTATACCGCAACCGAATTGGCGAGGTTTCGCCGCGACCCGCTGGCCGCGCGACGTACCCGCTGGCAGATCTGGAAGTTACAGCACGACAACACCGCGACGATGGCCGACGACCCTGTGGTGGCGGACCGCAGCCACATCGCGACGTCGTTCCTCGAACGGACGGTGGCCGACGAGGATTTGCGCGCCGCGCTGACGCCGGACTATCCGTTCCGCTGCAAGCGGGTGCTGCTGGGCAAGGACTACTACCGAGCGCTGCAGCGCGAAAACGTCGAACTGGTCGACGATCCGATCGGCCGCATCACCGCGACGTCGGTAATCACCGCGTCGGGCCGCGTCGTGGACGTCGATGCGATCGTGCTGGCCACCGGGTTCGAAACCTCGCGCTATCTGTCGGGCATCGACGTCGTGGGGATCGACGGGCAGCGCCTGCACGACCGCTGGGGCGAGGACCCGAGCGCCTACCTGGGGGTGGCGGTCAGCGGCTTTCCGAATTTCTTCATGCTCTACGGGCCCAACACCAACCAGGGCGGGAACTCGATCGTCTACATCCTCGAGGCCGGTGCGCGGCTGGTGGCTAGCGCGGTCAGTCGGGTGGCGCGCCGCGGTGGATACCTCGACGTGCGTCCCGAGGCCGAAAAGCGGTACAACGACTTGCTTTCCGCTGACCTCGAGCGCAGCATCTGGACCCGGTGCGACAGCTACTTCCGGTCGCCGACGGGCCGCATCGTCACGCAATGGCCGTACACCGAACTGGAGTACGCGCGCCGCACCTGGCGGCTGCGGCCGCGAGACTGGTCGCTCGCCGAAGGGGGGCGCGACTGAGCCTGGCGAGCATACGCAAGAGCCCCCAAAAATGGCCTGAGACGGTGACTTTTGCGTCTGCTCGCGGGTAAGCCGTGGGGCTAACCGCGGATGCGGCGCAGCGTGTTGTCGAACATTGCGTCGAAGGCCTGCTGGTGGCCGGTGCTCGCCGAACCGCTGAGAATCAGGTCCGATACGCGAGCGTAGGAGTAGTAGTCCGTGCGCGACACCTCCGCCGGTTCGCTGCCCAGCGTGGTGGTGAGCGAGTAGCGGAACCGTTGCGGCCCGGCGTCGGGGCGCGAATCTTCGAGCACCTGCACGGTATAGCCGCCGACCGCGGCGCTGGCGAAGCGTGAGCACCGCGACACCAGGCTGATCAGCGCGTCGAACCCGGCCGGGTCGAATTCGCGGCCGACCATCAACCGCACGTCCTCGCGGTCGGACACATCCGCCGCGTCGGCGGGGTCATGCCCGGAGACCTCGGCGACCTGGAAGGCGCCGGTCGAGGCGACGCCGATCACCGGGAAGCATTCGGGCGGAGTGAAGCCCAGGCCGTCGTCGTGCACGTGATACTTGAAGTACCCGAACGTGTCTGAGACTTCGCGAGTGTCTTTGACGGTCCAGGCGACCGGGAAGTCGTTCTGCTTGGGCAGTAGTCCGGCCAGTTGCTGGTCGCTGAGCGCGGCCAGTCCCGGGGCGAGCCGCTCGGCGGCGGTGGCTGTGCGGCGGCCGTCGAGCAGGGTGGGCACCGTGATCAGCACCGCGGCGACCGCCAGCACGCAGATAGCGGCGGCAATCGGCCAGGGTCCGCGCGGGCTCCTCACAGCGCACGCAGCCTCTCCAGCGTCTGAGCCGCGGCACGCTTCACCACGTCGACGTCGGAACCCTCCATATAGATGGTGCATTCGACCAGCACGCCGCGCACCGCGTAGTACACGACGTGGTACGTCGACGACGGGTCGCGGCTGCCGAGGGTGGTAAACGTCCGGGTGACCGTGGCGGCGGCATCCGCGCCACTGGCCGCACGCGTCTCGACGTCCGTGCGGACCGTGCGCTGGTTCTTCACCCGGCCGCCGTTGTCGTAGTTGGTGACGTGGTAGGCGCCGCATCGACCAAGCCAGTCAAGGTAATTCGTGATCCGGGCGGGACCGTCGGGAACGGCCCAGATGGCCAGGCGGGAATTGGGGCCGTGCTCGTGGGTTTCCCCGGTCGCCGGACCGTCGGGTGGATCCGGTTCCTGGACGAACAGTTGCGTGTAACGGTCCACCTGGAGGTAGGCGGCCAAAGCGGCGCCGGAATGGTCCAGGAGTTTCGGCACGCTGCCGCATGCGGCCGGGGTGTAGGCCGGCGCTGGGCCCGGATGCGACGGGCTGCTCGCGACCGCGTCCGGTTTCGTGGCGCGCCGCAACGGCCCGGACAGTCCGTATCCCCAGTCGGCGGGGAAGTCGCTGCTCTTCGGTAACGCGGAGGCCAGGGCCCAGTTCGACAGCGCCGCCACATTCGTCGCCGAGTTCGAGCGGGGCGGGGCCACCAGTACGGCGCCTCCACACGCGCCGATGGCGGCGAGTGCCACGGCGCCCAGCGCTCGCGGTCCCGGCCGGCCGCGGGGGATCGGGGGCTTTCGCGTGGCCTGCACGTGCATATCGTGGCAGCGCAACGGACCGGATCGCCGCACCGACATGCGCGGTGACGCCTTTGACGGCCGTTGACGGCTGTTGACGCTGCGCTGGCTGCGCAGAAGTTCGAGTGGACACCACGCTGGGCGCAGATTCAACGCCCGGCGGGCTCGCGGTGTTGGGGGCTGTTGACTCTGCGCTGGCTGCGCAAGAGTTCGAGTAGACACCACGCTGAGCGCAGACTCAACGCGCGCGGGCGGGCTCGCGGTGTTGAGGGCCGTTGACTCTGCGCTGGCTGCGCAAGAGTTCGAGTGGACACCACGCTGAGCGCAGACTCAACGCCCGGCAACGCGCGTGGGGCCAATTCGTTCAATCGCCCGTCAGATCCAAATGGCGAAGATACTATCAACCGATTGATTATTTGACTGGCGGGGGGCCGGGGTGGAAGGACAGCGATGTCGTACCTGTTCACGGTTCCCGAATTGGTGTCGGCGGCGGCATCCGATCTCGCGGGCATCGGCGGGACGCTGAGTGAGGCCAGCGCGGCCGCGTCGGCTCCGACGACGGGCCTGCTCGCCGCCGGTGCGGACGAGGTGTCCACGGCGTTAGCGACGCTGTTCTCCGGCCATGGTCTGGCATTTCAGCAGGTCAGCGCCCAGGCCGCGGCTTTTCACGAGCGGTTCGTGCAGCTGCTGACTTCGGGCGCCGGCCTCTACGCCGACGCGGAGGCGGCAAATGCTTCGCCGCTGCAGAGCGTGGAGCAGGAGATCCTCGGGGCGATCAACGCGCCCACCAAGCTGCTGCTGGACCGCCCGCTGATCGGCAACGGCGCGGACGCCGCGGCGGGCAGTGGGCTGGCCGGCGGGGACGGCGGTCTGCTGTACGGCAACGGCGGCAAAGGCGGGTCCGGGGCGGCCGGACAGGCCGGTGGCGCCGGGGGAGACGCGGGGCTGATCGGCAACGGCGGGGCCGGCGGCAAGGGCGGGGCCGCGGTCGATGCCGCGAAGTCCGCACCCGCTGGTGGTGCCGGCGGCAAAGGCGGGCTGCTGGTCGGCAACGGCGGCGACGGCGGGCAGGGCGGGTCGGGCGCCATCCCCGGCGCCGGGGGAGCCGGTGGCTCGGGTGGGCGGTTATACGGCCACGACGGCGCTACCGGGGCGACGGGTACGCACGTCACCGGCCCGACCGATCCGGGGAATCCCGGCACCCCCTCCGGCTCCAACGCGGTCGACGCCGCAGCCGCCGGAAAGATCGTCTCGTCGAACGGCGGCACCATCACGAATAGCGCGCTCAAGGAGATCTCCGGCGTCGATGCCGGCATCAACAATCCGAATGTCGTATGGGTGCACAACGATTCCGGGGATTCGGCGCGAATTTTCGCAGTCGACGCGAAGACCGGCCAGACGCTGGCGACCTACCAACTCAAGGGCGCGACGGCAACCGACTGGGAGGACATCGAGGTCGCCAGGGGCGCCGACGGCAAGTCCTACATCTATGTGGCCGACACCGGCGACAACGGCCATGACCGCAGCAACGTCACCATCTACCGGGTCCCCGAGCCGACGGTGACGGGCACCGCGAGCAGCCCGACCAACGGCACGCTGACCGGCGTCGAAAGCATGAAACTCACCTATCCGGGTGGCGAGAAGATCAACTCCGAGGCGCTTGCCGTCGACCCGCAGACGCACAATCTGGTCGTCATCGAGAAGACCAACGGCGATGTCTCCCGGGTCTATTCGACCCCGGACAGCGGGTGGGGCACCACCAAGCAGTTGACCGAGGTAGCGACGTTGGACACGTCGCACGACGGATCGCACCTGGTCACCAGCGCCGACTTCTCACCCGACGGCTCGGAATTGGCGGTCCGGACCTACGACGACGTCCTGCTGTGGAACCGCGCTGCGGGCAGCAGCGCCTGGGCGCCGTTCAGCCAGCAGCCCGTCGTGGGACCGACGGTGCACGGGGAGTCCCAAGGCGAGGCCATCGGCTTCCATCCCGACGGCGACGGCTACGTGACCGTCAGCGAGGGATCGAACCAGACGCTGCACAACTTCGACGCGCCCTGACCTATCGGGGTGGGGGCCTATCGGGCGGGGTCGTCGGCGACGTCGATCTCGCCCCTGCCTGCGGCCGCCCTCAGCTGGTGGAAGTCGTCGAGCGACTTGTCCGCGTAGGCGTAGGACCACTCGATCACCGCGTCGTGCACGGTGGTGTTGGTGCCCACATAGCCGCGCAGTATCGACGCGTTCGCGCTCTGCGAGTGGGCCCGCGCCAGCAGCACCGCACATGCACTGACGTACTCGCCGAACGTCTCGGCCGACATGCCCTCGGTGTCGACGGTGCCCTTCATGTCGTGGAACTGACGCACGTAGTAGTCGCGGCCGTCCTTGCGGGTGGTGCCGAGGAAGACGTCCGACATCGCCTGCAGGATCCGCTGACCGTCGACGACGCGCACGCCCTGGCCCTTCTCCGTGACGACCGCGGTCATCGTGGCCGGCTGCGGCCAGCGGCCGTATTCCTCCAGCACCGACCGGGTGGCCTCCTTGATCTGCAGGATCATCGGCAATCCGTTGGGCCCGACCAAGATGACCAGGTAACACCGGGTGCCGACGCTGCCGACACCGACCACCCGCAGCGCCATGTCGGTGACGCGGAAGTGCGACAGCAGCAGCGCGACGTCGACGGGGACGGCGGCCAGGTACTCGTGGATCGAGTCCATCAGTGGGGCCTCGATGTCCTCGTCGACGTGCTGCAGGACGGGCGGCGCCTCGCGCAGGCGCGGAGTCCCGTCCGGCCCGGTTTCCATGATCTGCTTGAAGACCCGCGCCGACGTGCGGGTGCGCGCCCGCGCTGTGGTTTGCCGGATCACCGTGCGCATCTCCTTCGAGACCCGGTCGGTGTAGCGCTCCGGTTCCATGCGCAGGTAGTAGCGGCTCAGCACGTCCATTTCCAGCGTCGTTTCCAGCGCGGTCTGGTAGGCGGCCAGCGACTGTTCGACGCAGCGGCGGACGGCCTTGGCCGGGTAACCCGCGTGGCGGCCTCCCACGATCGCGCTGGTGACCAGGCGCTTGACGTCCCACTCGGCGGGCGCGATGGCGGCCTCGTCAAAGTCGTTCAGGTCAAACACTATCGATCGGTGTGGCGCGGCGTACATGCCGAAGTTGGATACATGGGCGTCGCCGCAGCACATGACCTCGATGCCGCTCGACGGGCTCGCGGCGAGGTCGGCGGCCATCACGGCGGCCGAACCCCGGTAGAACGAGAAGGGGTCGGCGAGCATCCGGGCAAAGCGCAGCGGAACGAGTTCGGGAAGCCGGTCGGCGTTTTGGGAGACCAGTATTTCGGCCGCCGACCGCGGTGAGGGCGTCAGCCGGGCCAGGGAGCGCCGCGGCGCGGTCTTGCGTAGTGCCCGCCCACGGGCCTCGTCCTGGCCCGGGACCTCCACCTCGATCAGGCGTTCGCGCAACACCCGCTGCGACATCCGCTCAGCATATGCGCTGCGAGCGTTCATGCCCGACGTGAATGTCAGGGTTAACCAGGGGCTGAGGCGTCACTGCCAGGGTTCCTGCGGGCTCGCCTGGCAAATTGACTCGCCGGTTTGCGCGGACGAAGCGCCCTCAGGCCCGGCGGAATTGCACGGTGTAGTCGACGCAATCTAAGGGGAACCTCTTGCGCTTGGACTTCACGATTTGGTAGCTGGCGTAGCCGAGCTCAGCCTGGTGTTGGGCGAACTCGTGCGCGGCGCGGTTATCGGCGGCCGATCGGTTCGCGATCTTACTGAGAAAGATCCGCAGCACGAATTGATCATCAACTCCGGCTGGTTTAAGGCCACGACCGTATGTCGCCGTCCGGCCGAACCCGATTGACCTGAATATGGCGCAGATGATGGCACCGATGACCCCAATGAGGGCTAAGAGCATCCCACCTGCGTACAGAACATTGCTGGGGATGATCAACAACCCTGCAGCGATCATCAGTAATCCAAAGCCCGCCAGGCAAAGAAAGACGACCAAGACCGCGCGCGAAGCGTTCGACTGCCGCCGCGGATAGGGTGAAGGACTAGCCATGCGCCAGTTATTAACCCTCACTTAGCCGCGATAAACATCACTGCGAATGATGTCTGCTGAAGGGCACCCGGAGCCTGCAACATCCGCGCGGATGGAGTGGCGCGCTCGGCTAGAACCAATTATCTTCAGGGCGATTCTCACCGCTGCCGGGCGCTGGCCAGATCGCTAGGCTTGCCGAATTGCCGGACGAGCCGGACGACACTGGGTGGGAGATCGCTGTGACGGGACGCCTGCGTTCGCTTGGCCGGCGCATCTCCCGGAGCGTCTCCTGGCTTAACGTCCTGGGCGTCGTCGCCGTCATCGTGGCGGCCGGCGCGATCGTGCTGAAGAACCTGCCCGACGACCGGCCCAACCAGATCCTCAATGTCTCCTACGACCCGACGCGGGAGCTGTACACCGCGCTCGACCGGACGTTCGCCGCGCAGTACCAGTCGCACACCGGCACCAGGGTCGAGATCAGGCAGTCTCATGGCGGCTCGGGACGGCAGGCGCGCAGCGTCATCGACGGCTCGCAACGGGCCGACGTGGTATCGCTGGCGTTGATCAGCGACATCGACGCCCTGCGTAAGCGGGGGCTGATCGCGCCGAATTGGCAGACGCGGCTGCCGAACAACTCGGTGCCCTATACCTCGACCATCGTGTTCCTGGTCCGCAAGGGCAATCCGAAGGGGATCCACGACTGGCCGGACCTGGTCAAGCCCGACGTCGCCGTGGTCACGCCCAGCCCCCGCACGTCGGGCAACGGCCAACTGAGCGTGCTCGCCGCGTGGGGGTCGGTCACCACCCGCGGCGGCAGCCAGGCGCAGGCGGCCGACTACGTCCGGGCGCTGGTGCAGCATGTCGCCGTCGCCGACGCCGGCGCGCGCAGCGCGAGCGTCAGCTTCGCCCTGCAGCGGATCGGCGACGTGCAGCTGACGTGGGAGAACGAGGCGTTGCGCGAGGCGGCCGCCAACAAGGACGAACTCGAAATCGTCTATCCGCCGGTGAGTATTCGCGCCGAGCCCGCGGTGGCGTGGGTGGACGCCAACGTCACCGATCCCAAGGTGGCGGCCTACGCCAAGGACTACCTGCGCTACCTGTTCACCGACGCCGCCCAGGAGGTGATGGCGCAACACGGTTATCGGCCGTACAAGGCCGAGATCCTGGCCAGGCATGCCGACCGGTTGCCGCCGCTTGCGCTGTTCGGTGTCACCGCCGTCGCCAACGACTGGGTCGACGCGCGGCAGAAGTTCTTCGGCGACAACGGAATCTACGACACCCTGTCGGCGCCGCGGGTCACCACGGCCCTGTCGGACTAGCGGAAAGACCGGGCATCTCGTGGTTTTGAAAGTGGCCAACTACAGCTGGCTGAAGGGTCGAAGCGATGTCGTTGCCGGCCTGACCGTCGCCGCCATCTCCTTCCCGCAGGCCATCGCCTATGCCCTGATCGCGGGCGTGGACCCCAAATTCGGCGTGTATTCGGCGATCGTGGTGACCACGATCGCGTCGGTCTTCGGGTCGTCGTCGCACCTGATCAACGGACCGACCAGTGCCATCTCGCTGCTCGTGTTCACGGCGCTGGCATTCATCGACTCGGAGAACACCGGGCAGCTCTTCGAGGCGCTGTTCCTGTTGGGCGTGCTGGTCGGCGCGTTTCAGATCGTCATCGCGATCTTCAAGCTTGGCAACCTGACGCGCTACATCTCCGAGTCCGTGATCATCGGCTTCATGGCGGCCGCGGCCCTGCTGCTCGCGGTGGGCCAACTCGGCAATGCGCTGGGCGTCAAGGACAAAGGCAACGGTCACATGCAGGTGCTGCGGCGCGTGTGGCTCACCCTGTTCCACGGCGACCGGATCAACTATCGCGCGGTGATCCTCAGTGTTTCCGCCGTGGTGCTGGCGGTGGTGCTGCGAAAACTGGTGCAACGCTTCGGGCTGCCGCAGATCGACATGCTCGCCGTGCTGATCGTCACCTCGCTGATCGCCTACGCCGCGGGCTGGTCGATCCCGGGGGCCGGCGGCCACACGGCGGTGTCGGTGGCGGCGAAGGTGCCCCGCAGCCTGCCGAGCCCGCACATCCCCGAGGTGCACACCGACTGGCTGCCCGAGCTCTCGACCGGGGCCCTGGCGATCGCGTTCGTCGGCATCATCGAGGCCCTGTCGATCGCCAAAGCCATTGCCCACCAGACCCACCAGAAGATCGACTACAACCGCCAGATCATGGCCGAAGGCCTGGCGAACCTCGGCGGTGGCTTCTTCCAGAGTCTGCCGGGTTCCGGCTCGCTGTCCCGGTCGGCGATCAACTTCCAGTCCGGCGCGGCGACCCGGTTCTCCGGAATCGTCTCGGCCGCAACGGTTGCCGTCGCGCTGCTGCTGTTCGCGCCGTTGCTGCACTACGTTCCGCAGCCGGCGCTGGCCGGGTTGCTGCTGGTCACCGCGGCACGTCTGGTGGACTTCAAGCGACTGGCCTACACGCTGAAGGCGTCGCGCTACGACGCGGGTCTGGTGCTGGTGACGGCGTTCACCGGGGTGGCGATCGACCTGGACAAGGCGGTGCTGCTCGGGGTGATCCTGTCGATCGTGCTGTTCGTTCCGCGGGCGGCGAAACTGCGGGCGTCCGAGCTGATCATCACGCCCGAACGCGTGGTCCGAGAACGCATTCCCAGCGATCCCGCCGACCCGCAGATCGTCATCTACGACCTGGAAGGCGAGCTGTTCTTCGGGGCCGCACCGGAATTGGACCGTCACCTCGCGGTGCTGTCGGAGCGGATCGAGGCCGATCACAACCAGTTCGTCGTGCTGCGGCTCAAACGCGTCCGCCATCCCGACGTCGTCTGCATCGAACGCATCGAGCACTTCCTGCGCGATCTGACCGACCGCGGCGTGACCGTCCTGCTGGCCGGGGTGCGCCCGGACACGCTTGCGGTGCTGCGCAACGTCGGGTTCGAGAGCTGGTTCCCCGCTGAACACGTCTTCCCGGAGGAAGACAAGGAATACTCGGCGACGCTCAAAGCGGTCCGCTACGCCCACGGCCAGCTGGCGACCCTTAACCACCATGCGCCGCCCAAGGCGGCGGGCGAGCGCGCCGACGACCTGTACTACCTGGTGTGACCCGCTAGGGTTTGCCCGCCTTGACCGCGGCGATGACGCCGCCGTCGACCAGCAGGTCGGTGCCGGTGATGAAGGTGGAGTCCGGACCGAGCAGGAACGCGGCCGCCGCGGCGATGTCGTCGGGCGTCCCGATGCGGCCGGTGGCGGACATGGCGATCATCGCCCGCATGCCGTCGCCGACCGGGGAGGCCAGCTCCTGCTGCCCCATGGCAGTGGAGATGATGCCGGGGCTGATCGAGTTGATCCGCGCACCCCGACGGCCCCACTGCGCGCTGGCGGCGCGGACCCGAATGTGGTTGGCCTGCTTGGCTATCGGGTAGGCGAGCGTGGATTCGGTGATGGCGGCGAGGAAGTCCAGGCCCAGCAACTGGTCGGGCGGGTTGTGCGCCAGCGCCCTCTCCTGCTCGGCGCTCAGCGGCGGAAACATGTGGCCGGCCATGCTGGCGATCACCAACCCTGCGCCGCCGGGCGCCACGACCTCGCCGAATTCCTGCAGCACCAGCGCGGTGCCGAGCAGGTCGACGGCGAGGACGGCTTGGGCCGACGCCTGCACCGGGGAGAGTCCGGCGGTATGGGCGACCTGCGAGACGTTGCCGAGCGAGGCCGCGAACTCCGCCAGTTCGTGGACCGACTCCGGCGAAGAGACGTCCACGCGCCGGCTCTCGACGTGGTGGCCGTCGGCGGCCAGCGCCTCGGAGACCGACGCCAGCGTCTGTTCGCTGTTGTCCGCGAGCAGCACCGTCTTGGACGACCCCAGGCGTCTTGCGATGGCCTGACCCATGCCGCCCACACCGATCACCGCCAGCACTTCCCGATACGCCGTCACGCGCTCACTCCATTTCCGCAGCCCAGGCGATATGCCCTTCGAAACCAAGCGAATTGGCCATTTTCCGGTAGTCGTCACGGTAGCGGCGGTAGCCCGCCTCGTCGCCGCCGGCCCGCGCGAGGAGCGCCCGCATGCGTAGCAGCCAGACGTCGTTCATGACGAATCCAGGTTCCACCGGCACCGCCGCCAGCCGCTCGATCGCCGCCTGCGCTTCCTCGCGGTCGGTCTGTCCACCCCTGCGCAGCAACACGCTGACCAAACTGGCGGCTGCCCTGCCGCAAACGATCATGTCGCCACATGCGTACACCTGCGCAACGGCGCGGCGCAACATGTCGACCGCTCCGTCCAGATCGCCGTTGCGCGCCTTTTCGTCCGCCCACCAGGTGTCCACAACCGCGGCGATGACTAGCGCGAAGCGTTCCTGTACGGCGGCTTCGCGCGCCGCGGCGAGCATCTCCAAGGCTTCGTGGTGTCGGGGTCCGCCGTACGCCACCAGCGCGAGGCCGCGCACGTAGCGGGCGCAGGCCAGCGTGAAATCGTCGCCGGTGCGCTCGGCGAGTTCGAGCAGCTCGGCCGTCTCATTCAGCGCCGCCTCGTCCGGCAGCCACACGCCGTTGGACAGCAGCATGTACTTGTACAGCAGAGCCAGCACGCGCAACGTCGGGTCGAACGCGCGGACCATCGTCACCGCCCGGTCGACGTCGTCCCGCCAGCCCTGGTCGCCGAGGAAACACCGGGCGACGCCCCGCAGTATGGTCGCCGCCACCAACGGGGAGCCCAGGATGAAATTGCCCCGGGTCGCATCGCCCTCGGTCAACTCGAGCATCCGCTGCGCCAACTCGACGGCAACGCTCACCTGGCCACCCTCGAACTTGGCGGCGACCGCGCTGTAGAGGAGGCCGAGGGTCAGCGTCGGGTCACCGATGGACTCGAGCAGGTGGGCGAGTTCGGAAGCCAATTCCGTCGCTTCGTCGAATCGGGAGTGCGTGACCAGCGCACTCAGCCAGCCGGCCATCCCCATAGCGAGCGAGACCTTGTCGCCGCTCGCACCGGCCAGGTCGCGCAGTTCGTCGAATCCGGTGTCGGCCAGGCTTCCGCCGGTGAGCCAGGCGCTGGCACACAACAACGTCCGCGGAGCGATCCGCAGGGCGGCGCAGTCGGGTTCCGTGTCGGGGATCTGGTCGGCGATGCCCCGGGCGTGCTGCCAACTCGTGCGCGCGCCGGTGACGTTGCGGTGCAGCAGCCAGCCGCCGGCGCGCATGTGCCACTCGAACGCGCCGCGCAGATCCCCTGCGGCTTTCAGGTGCTCGGCGATGAGGAAGGCGTTCTCGTCGGCGGACTCCGGCTCGCGTCGTTCGATGGCGACGGCCAGTCGCCGGTGCAGTTCCGCGCGGTCGGCTTTAAGTTGCGACTCGTAGGCGACGGCGCGAATCAGCTGATGCCGGAACGCGTATTCGACCCGAGGGGTGGACGCGACCTGGTCGATGAGCTCGCCGGCGATGAGCTCCTCGACGACGGGTTCGCAGCCCAGGGCGCTGATCAGCTCGGGGCTGAATCGGGATCCGATGACCGCCGCGGCGCTCAAGGTGCGTTTGGCGGCCTTGCTGAGCCGGTCCACCCTGGCCGCGATCGCCGCTTGCAGGGTGGCCGGGACCGTGAGGTCGGTGAGCTCACCGTCGAGCTGGTAGGAGCCTTGCGCGCCGCGGATTTCGCCGCGCTCGGCCAGGTCGCGGACGATCTCCTCGGCGAAAAACGGGTTGCCGTCAGCCCGTTCGGCGATGACGTGGGTGAGCTCGCGCACCGAGTCGTCGGTCCCGAGCAGCTCCACGAGCAGCGTCTCGGTTTGCGCGGTGTTCAGCGGTCGCAACGCGATCGTCTGCGCGCCGGGGAACCGCGCCAGCACGCCGCGGTATTCGGGGCGGTAGGTGATCAGCACCAGCGCCCGGGTCTGCGGGACCACGGCGAGGAAGTCGGCCAGCATCGACTCGCTCACCTCGTCGATCCAGTGCGCGTCCTCGATGACGTACAGCGCGGGCCCGCTGCGGGCCCGCGTCGCGATGTTGACCAGCGTCGTCAGGCGTCGCCGCCGGGCGTCGGCCTCGACATTGGGAAGCGCGACGGCGGGGTCGGCGATGCCGAGTAGGTCGTCGAGCAGCAGGAGGTCCTCGGGGTCGGCGTTGGACAGCCGGGCGCGGAGCTGCGCCCGGGCGTCGGCGTCGTCGAGGTCGTCGATCGCCAGCCCGACGCGCAGCAGGCCGGTGACCGCGCTGAAAGGGACGTCGCTGGTGTGGGACTCGCAGTAGGTGGCGAATATCTGCGCGCCGCGGCTGGCCGCCAGTTCCGCGGCCTCACGCACGATGCGGCTCTTGCCGATGCCCGGCGGTCCCAGCAGGCCGACGACGCAGCCGGCGCCGCCGATGACCTCGTTGAGGATGCCGTTGATGGTGCTCAGTTCCCAAGTGCGGCCGACCAACTGGGGGTCGTTGCGCCGGCGGTGCTCGCGCGTCGTCGAGATCAGGCGGCGTGCGGGCACCGGCCCGGCCGCGCCCTTGATCTGCACCAGCTCCGCATCGGCAAGCACCGCGGTGTCCTCGACCAGCCGCGCGGTGGACGCGCTGAGCATGACTCCGCCGGGGGGCGCGACCGACTCCATCCGCTGCGCCATGCCCACCTGCTCGCCGATCGCGGTGTACACCCCCAGGGCCCCGGATCCGATTTCACCGGCGATCACCTGACCCGAATTCAGGCCCACCCGCAACTGCAGGTCGAGGCCGTCGCGGGCGGCGACCTCGGTAGCCAGCCGCTTTGCCTCGTCCTGAATGCCCAACGCCGCCAGGCAGGCGCGAAACGCGTGGTCTTCCAGAGCAACTGGCGCGCCGAACACCGCCATCAGGCCGTCGCCGGTGAACTTGTCCACCGTGCCGCCGAACCGCTGCACCACGGTGGACGCGGCCCCTACCAGCGCGGTCATGATCTCGCGCCATCGTTCCGCGCCCGCCGCCGCGGCCAGATCCATCGACTGGACCACGTCGGTGAAGAGCACCGTGACCTGCTTGTACTCCGCCGGCGCCACCGACGCGTTGACGGGCGAACCGCACTCGTCGCAGAACTTCGCGGTGGCGCGCAGTGCGGTGCCGCAGGTCGGGCACGTCGAGTGCGCCTCGGAGCCCACCCCAGTCAATGCAGCACCGCCGATCCTGCGTCGCCCAATACCCTTGCCAAGGATAGGGTTCGGACCTGCCTGACGGCCTTGCTTTGTGGGTTCTAGGCCTTGCCGCCGGGGCCTCCCGTACCGCCCGTGCCGCCGGGGCCGCCGGCGGATCCGGTGTGCGGAGTGCCCGGTTGACCGTTCTGACCCCCGACTCCGCCGCCGCCGTGACCTGGGCCGCCGGTACCGCCGTTACCGCCGTTACCGCCGTTGCCGCCGGCATTGGTGCCGCTGCCGTCGGAGCCGGCCGCGCCGTTGCCGCCGTTGCCGCCGTTGCCGCCGGTTCCGGCGGTTCCGGTGCCGCCTTTTCCGCCGTTGCCTCCGGCCCCCCCGGAGGTGCCGGTGCCGGTGACCGGACCCCCGGCACCGCCGTTGCCGCCGTTACCCCCCGCGCCGCCGGCCTTGCCGGTGCCGCCGAGGCCGCCGAGGCCGCCGGTGCCGCCGGTAGAGCTTAGGCCGCCAATGCCGCCCACGCCTCCGGTGCCGCCGACGCCTCCCGTGCTGCCAGTGCCGCCGGTGCCGCCGACGCCGCCGGTTCCGCCGACGCCTCCGGCGGGCCCGCCGGTGCCGCCAGCGCCTCCGTCGCCGCCACCGCCGCCGACTCCATTTCCGCCGGCGGCGATGCCGCCAGTACCGCCGGCACCGCCGGTGCCGCCTTTGCCGGCCGTGCCACCAAGAGAGGAGCCCGTGCCGCCCATGCCGCCGGTGCCGCCGTCACCCGCTACTGCGGTTCCGTTGCCGCCGGTACCGCCGGCCCCGCCGCGGCCAGCCGCGCTGCTGCCGGGACTGCTACCACCCTGGCCGCCGGTGCCGCCATCGCCGCCGATGCCGGTCGCACCCTTCCCGGCGCCGCCCGCACCACCCGTGCCCCCGTCGCCGGAAGCGCCGGTGGTGGTGAAGCCCCCGACGCCGCCGGTGCCTCCCATGCCGCCGGTTGCGCCATCGCCACCGTCGCCGCCGGTACCGCCGGTGCCGCCCGGACCCGTGATGCTGGCGCCGCCCACACCCCCGGTACCGCCGCCGCCGCCCGTGCCATTGGTGCCGGTCGCGGAGCCGCCGTCGCCACCTCCGCCGCCGGTGCCGCCGACGGTCTGCAGCGACCGACCGCCCACGCCGCCCGTGCCGCCGGTGCCGCCGGTCCCGTTCGCGCCGGTCGCGGTGCCGCCACCCCCGCCGTCGCCGCCGGCGCCACCGCCGAAGCCCGTGCTTCCCGTACCCATGCCGCCGTTGCCGCCCGTGCCACCGCCGCCTCCGGTCGTCACACCGCTGCCCCCGGCGCCGCCGGCACCGCCGTTGCCGCCCGCGCCACCGATGTTGTTGGTACCACCGTCACCGCCGGTACCGCCGCCGCCGCCCGTCCCGTTCGTACCGGTCGCGGCGCCGCCGCCGCCACCGTCGCCGCCCTGGCCGCCGGTGCCGAGGCCATTGCCGGCGCCTCCGTTACCGCCGGTGCCGCCGACACCGCCGGTCCCGTTCGCGCCGGTCGCGGCGCCGCCGCCCCCGCCGTCGCCGCCAGCGCCACCGCCAAAGCCGGCGCCACCCGTCCCCGCGCCGCCATTGCCGCCCGGGGCGCCGGTGCCCCCGGTCGTCACGCCGCTGCCGCCGGTCCCACCGGTGCCGCCCTGGCCGCCCGCGCCACCGGAATTGTTGTCGCCGCCGTTACCGCCGGCGCCGCCGGCGCCGCCGACGGTTCCGCCATCGCCGCCCTGGCCGCCCGCGCCGCCGTCCTGGCCGGGAAGGACCTGCGAACCACCCGCGCCGCCGTCGCCGCCGTTGCCGCCCTGTCCGCCGGGGCCGTTCGGGCTGTTGCCACCTTTTCCGCCGTCGCCGCCGACCCCGGCCGGGACGGTTCCGTCGCTATCAAATCCGTCGCCGCCGTCGCCGCCCTTGCCGCCGGTGGGACTTCCGCCCGTTGCGCCGTGCGCGCCGGGGGTGGAGCCCGTGCCGCCGGTGCCGCCGGTGCCGCCGCCGCCGGCGTTACCGCCCGGGCCTCCATCGCCGCCGGGAGATGCCGGAGCGACGGCGTCGCCACCATTACCGCCTTTACCCGGGGTCCCACCGAAACCACCGTCGCCGCCGGCCCCGCCGGCGCCGGCGGTACCCACCTGGCCGTTCGGCGCCTGCCCACCGACGCCTCCGTTGCCGCCATTGCCACCGTGCCCGCCCAGGCCGCCGCTGCCGCCGGGCAAGCCGGGGGCGCTCGGGCCGGTCGTGGTGCCGTCGCGGCCGCTCCCGCCGGTGCCACCGGTGGCGCCGTTGCCGCCCGTGCCGCCGTTGCCGCCGTTGCCGCCGTTGGCTCCGGCGGTTCCGCCTGCGCCGCCGTCACCGCCGTCGCCGCCTGCCTGCCCGGGCATACCGGGGGCGATCGGTCCGCCCGCGTTGGCGCCGGGCGCGCCGGCCATGCCGTTGCCGCCGATGCCGCCGGTGCCGCCGTTGCCGACGAGTCCGCCCGCTCCGCCGGCTCCGCCGGTCCCACCGTCCTGGCCGGCGGTAAGGGCATCGGCGCCGCCGCCGCCGGTGCCGCCGTTACCGCCGCTGGTGGGCGTGGCGCCAGCCGCCCCGCCGGTGCCGGTCGTGGAGCCGCTGCCGCCGTTGCCGCCCGCCCCGCCGAGCCCGGGATCCCCGCCCTTTCCACCTGCGCCACCAACCCCGCTGCCGCCGTTGGCGAACGTGCCGGTGGCTCCGGACCCGCCGTCGCCGGCGATCCCGCCGGCCCCGCCCGTGCCTCCAGCCCCGCCCGCGCCCTGGGCGGCGTGCTGGCCTGCTGCGTCGACGCCGCCGGCGCCGCCGTCGCCGCCGGCGCCGCCCTGTCCGCCGACTGCGCCGCTGCCGCCGAGGCCGCCGGCCGCACCCCGGACGGTCGCGTCGGCGCCCGTGGTGCCGTTGCCGCCCGCGCCGCCGGTGGCCCCGCTGCCGCCGGCTCCGCCGACGCCGCCCGCGCCGGACCTGCTGCCGCCGGCCCCGCCCGCGCCGCCCGTGCCGCCGGCTCCGCCGACTTGACCGGCCGTACCGCTGGCGCCTGGGACGTTCGTCGTGGTTCCCGCCTTGCCCGCCATGCCGTCGCCGCCGCGCCCGCCCGTCCCGCCGTTGCCGACCGCGCCGCCGGCCCCACCGGCGCCGCCGGTCCCGCCGGCCTGACCCGGGTTGACGCCGTCGGCGCCCGCCCCGCCGGCCCCGCCGTCGCCGCCGCTGACCGGGGTGTATCCGGTGGCGCCGGTGGCCCCGACGCTGGATCCGGATCCGCCTTTGCCGCCGGTCCCGCCGGTGCCCGGGTCGCCACCGGCTCCGCCGGCTCCGCCGACCCCCGTCCCGGTGCCCGAGTAGGTGCCGGTCGCGCCGCGTCCGCCGTCGCCGGCGCTGCCGCCGGCACCGCCCGCTCCGCCGGCCCCGCCGGCACCCTGGGCGGCGTGCAGACCGGCGGCGTTGGCGCCCCCGGCCCCGCCGTCGCCGCCCGCCCCGCCGGCCCCACCGCCGCCGCCGGATCCGCCGGCTGTGCCGGCGGTGCCCGCGGTGGTGGCCGCGACGCCGTCGGACCCGTTGCCGCCGCCTCCGCCGGTGGCGCCCGTGCCGCCGGCGCCGCCGACCCCGCCGTGCCCGGAGGTGCTGCCGCCGGCTCCGCCCGCGCCGCCGGTGCCGCCGGCGCCGCCGTCCTGGCCCTGGGTGCCGGCCCCGTTGACGGTGGATCCCGCGCCGCCGGCCATGCCGTCACCGCCACGCCCGCCGGTGCCGCCGTTGCCGACCGCGCCGCCGGCCCCGCCCGCGCCCCCGGTTCCACCGGCCTGACCCGGGTTGACGCCGTTGGCGCCGGCGCCACCGGCGCCACCGTTCCCGCCGCTGGTCGGCGTATATCCGGCCGCACCCGTCGCACCGGTACTGATCCCCGCGCCGCCGTGGCCGCCGGCGCCGCCGGTGCCCGGGTCCCCGCCGGCTCCGCCGGCTCCGCCGATTCCGGTCCCCGTACCGGCGTAGGTGCCCGCCGCGCCGGCGCCGCCGTCACCCGCCGAGCCACCGGCTCCGCCGGAACCCCCGGCCCCACCCGCGCCTTGCGCGCCGCCCGTGCCGATCAGGCCGTGCGCGCCGGCAGCGCCGCCGTTGCCGCCGGCCCCGCCGGATCCGCCGCTGCCCCCGGATCCGCCGCCGTCGCCGGCCGCTCCGAGAACCGTCGCGTCGGCGCCGTTCACCCCAGCGGCGCCGCCGCCGCCGACGCCGCCGGCCCCGCCGGAGCCACCGGATCCGCCAGCCCCGATCAACGTGCCGCCGGCTCCGCCGGCTCCGCCATTTCCGCCATTTCCGCCCGAGCCACCGGAAGTCGAATTGGTATCTCCGGGAACGCCGCCTGCGCCCGCCCCGCCCACGCCGCCGATCCCCCCGGCCCCGATCAGCCCCGCATGGCCGCCGGACCCGCCGGTCCCGCCGTTTGCCCCGGCGTTGGTGCCGATACCGCCGGCGCCGCCGCTGCCGCCGTTTCCGAACAGCCATCCGCCGTTGCCGCCGGCCCCGCCCACCGCGCCGGCACCACCCGCACCGCCGCTTCCCCCATCGCCCAACAGTCCCGCGGAACCACCGGCCCCGCCGGCCACGCCGGACGCGGTCTGGGAGAAGCCGTTGCCGCCGTTGCCGAATAGCAGCCCGCCCGCGCCGCCGTTGGGGTTCGCCGCGGTCCCGTTGGCGCCGTTGCCGATCAGCGGCCGCCCGAAGAGGGCCTGCGCGGGAGCGCGCATCACCGCGGAGACGTCCTGCCCGAGGCTTTGCAGCGGTGACGCGTTCGCCGCTTCGGTGCCTTGATAGGCCGCGCTCGCGGCGCTGAGCGCGCGGGTGAACTGATCGTGAAACGCGCCCACCCGTGCGCTCAGCGCCTGGTACTGCCGGCCGTAATCGCCGAACAGCGCCGCAATGGCCGCCGATACCTCGTCTTGCGCGGCGGCGAGCACCGTGGTCGTGGGTAGGGTGGCCGCCGCATTGGCTGCGCTGATCGCCGTGCCGATCCCGGCGACATTCGTCGCCGTGTCTGACACGATCACCGGGGCTACGAGTAGATACGACATCGGTCACCTTTTCACCGAGAGCGTCCGCGCCCCGCTGCTGCCGAGGCGGGTGAGCAGCAATTTAGCTCCGTGCCAGACCCGCCGGGGTCGAATCGACGAGAAGCCAGCAACTTGGCAGCTAATTCGCCGAAACCCGCCCTCAGGCCCCGCCTCAGGGCCCACCCTGCCGACTCCGGCGCCGCGCGGCGTCGAAGACACCTAATCCGCCCAGAAGCCTTCCAGCAGCCGTGCGACCTGCTGCGGCACACCGCGATTGTCAGCCGCGATGTGCCCGACCCTTTCGAGTTCGACGCGCTTGGCATCGGGCAGACGCCGGCAGAGCGCATCGAGTCCGAGATGGAGTTGGTAAGCGCTCTTCTCGCCGCCGAGCAGAAGCACCCGCGAGCGCAGTTCCTCGATGCGCGGGTTCACCAGCGCCACGGACTCCTGCGTGACGATGCCGTCGAGTCGCATGGTGGGGACGAGGTCGCGAAGGGCGATGTCCTCCGGGGCGTGTGATTTCGCGTCGACCCAGAGAGCTAGTCGCGCCAGGCTGGTCAACGCCCAGTCCGGTAGCCGCATCAGCGGCGAACGGTCACCTGTCCCTTTCAACACCGCGGCAACCCCGGCCGCGGGACCCGACGTGACGAGCGCGTGTTCGAATTTCGGTAACCAGGCCGCAGGCGTGGCATCGTCGATGGTCAGCGGGGGCTCGTAGAGCGCGAGCCGGTCGATTCCGTCGTATTGAATGGCGGTGTAGAGCGCGATGACCGCGCCCGAACTCAAACCGAAGACGCGACGAGCCTCGACCGCGCGCAACAGCGCTTCGAGATCTTCACCCTCGCGCGCGAGCCCGTAGTTTTCACCGGCCGGCACGTCGGGCCGGCGACCGCGCCGGTCGGGAATGTAGACGGTGAAGCGGGAGCTCAGCATCTCGGCCAGCCGCCGAAAGCTCTGTGCGGCCTGTATTCCCCCATGCACGAGAACGACCGGCGGACCGTTTTCGCCGACTATCCGGTGGCTGACGACCGTGCCGTCGGCGGACCGCACCGTACCTGTCCGAAAGTTCACGAACGCCTCCTGTCCGGACGACTCGATCAGATACGTAACAGCGCTTCGACGTTTCTGTGCGCGATGGCTTCCACCTGCTGGTCGGAAAGGCCCGAACCGGTGAGGAATTCGGCGACGTTGTCGCGCTTGACGTACGGGAAGTCCTCGGAGTGGATGATCCGCTCGGCGCCCAGTTCGGCGACCACGTGCTCGAGCTGATGCTGATTGAACATTCCCGACGGCGTCACCCAGATTTGTGTCCGGTAGTAGTCGCTGACGTTGCGGTCGCTTCCCGGACGGACGAGTGCGAAGGTCTCGTCGAGCCGTTCGAGCCAGAACGCCAGCACTTCCCCCCAGTGCCCACTGAGCAGTTTGAGGCCCGGATGGCGGTCCAACGCGCCGGACAAGATCAGCCGGACGACGTGGATGCCCGCCTCGGCGTGCCAGCCGAACGCGGGTCCGGAGAACATCACCCCGACGGCGGCAGACCAGTCGCCGAAGTAGTACGGCCGTGAGACCTGGGGGTGGGGCAGTCCCGGATGCACGTAGATCGGCAGATCGACCGCCTCGGCGACGGCAAGTATCGGATCGAAGCGAACGTCGTCGAGGAAGAGCCCTTCAAACGTGCCCGCGATCAGAGCGCCGACGAACCCGAGGTCACCGACGCAGCGGCGCAGCTCCTCGGCCGCCTGCGCGGGATCGTAGAGAGGGAGTGTGGCAAAGCCGCGGAATCGGTCGGGGTGTTCGGAAATCTGCTGCGCGAGGTCGTCGTTGACCTGACGGCACAGCTGCACCGACTCGGGCGCGGCCAGTGAACTCGGGCTGCCGTTACCGTGTGAGACGACCTGAATGTCGACGCCGACGGCGTCCATATGGGCCAACCGGTGTCCACCCAGGCGAGTCGCCGCGTCGACGTCGTCGTTGAAGATCGAACCGAACTCGGCGAGCGCTTCCGCCGGAAGTCCAATGGGCGGGCCGCCCAGCTCTAACACTCGCCGACTCACCTCGCGGTGCTCGAAGTGTTCCTCGACGGTGATGACGCGCATCCGGTGAGCTCCTCCGACCTTCCCCGCCCGTGCAGCTGAGTCCAATCTAACGCGGCTACGGGCCGTGGAATTCGGGCGTGCGCCGGCCGTCATGACGGCGCGGCCCGTTGGCGGGACGCGGACTCAGTCCTGCTGGGGGTGGCCCGACGGTGCCTCCGGGTGACCGCCATGCCGCACCGTCGTGCCGACGAACGGCGCCCGCACGGTAGCGGGCAGATCCCGGCGGTTGACGATCAACCCGGCCGCCGCGATGGCCAGATAGATTCCGCAGAGCAGCAGCCGCCCGTGCGTCGAGTTGATGGGGAACTGGACCGCGAACAACACCAGCAGCGCCCAGGCGCTATAGCGATGGAAGCGCAGCGCCAGGATCAGGGCCACGCCCATCAGCGTTTGGCTCGCCGTGAGCAGCATCTCCTCGATCTGCCGGGAGTCCAGCGCCAGTGTGAACCCGCCGCCACCGAGCAGGTGCGCGACCGGCAGCGAGCCGATGAGCAGCGTCCACTGGTTGACCTTGGCCGAGATCAGCGTGGCGACGGCGGCGGTGCCTTTACCCCGGGCCGCGAAGATCGTCGCGATGATGAACTCGGGGGCCTCCGACGCCAGCGGCGCCAGCCACTGCACCAGCAGGAACCGGTCGATGCCCAGCTCCGTGCCCGCGGCGACCAGGTTGTCGGCGAACGGCTTGGCGCACAGCAGGATCACCACACCCGACGTCGCGAACAGGCCGAACACCGCGAAGCGCCGGGCGCGGGCGGGCAGCATCGCCAGGGCCGCGGCGGTACCGATCAGGTCGGGCTCCTCCACCTCGCCGTGGCTGACCTTGTACAGGTAGAACCCGAACCACGCCAACAGCGCCAACCCCAGCGTCAGGTGGATCTGACCGTTCGCCGGTATCACGAACGCGACGACACCGGCGACCAACAGGAACCCGAGTTCGACGCGGTTGGCGGGCTCGAGCGCCAAGCCGGCCTTTGCGGCGGCGCCGACGCGGCGTGCCGCCAGCATGCCGACGAGAACCACCACCGGCCAGCCCAGACCCATCAGCAGCCGGTTGGACCCGGTCATGTTGGCCGCGGCGTATTGCGTGTAGTCCGGATTGTGGCCGGACGCGTAGGCGTAGTAGAGGTCGACCGCATATTCCGGCAGCACCGCCACCAGCGCGAGCACCGCGATCGCGAGCCCGCCCGACACGTCGATCTGTGCGGCTTCGGCGGCCCAGGCCAGCAGGAAGCTCGCGGCGACGACGGCAGCCCCGAAGATCAGCAGCGCGAGCACCGGCTGTGGATGCAGGCCGAGGATGCGGATCACCACCGCCGGGGTGATGAACGCACCGGTGAGCAGTCCCGAACGCGCAAGGACGCGCCACCGCGGCCGCGAGGCCGTCGTCGTCAGTGCGACGGGCCTGTCTGTGGTCACCAAGGGAGATCCTTTTGATTCGGGGGCGGTCCTGTCGAACGTACCCGCTCGGTCGTACTCCAGCAACGTTATGGTTGGACCCGGCGTTCGCCTCCGTAGAGCTATATTTGCTGGTAGCAGCGCACAATCTTAAAAGTTAGTCTTTCCTAACTTCAAGTTATGGCAAACCTCTTTATGTGAGTCGGATATGTCTTGTCGAGTGCAACCAACAAACCGGCCAACACTCGGCGACGGGCGGTGGAACATCAACATCCACTACGACGCGTTGTTGGAGGCCAGGGTTCCGCCCGGTGTGCGCCGCGTCCTGGACGCCAGACGCCCCGCCGTTGAGACTGCGGTGAGGGCGTCGATTCGGCCCGCGGACACGCGCTACGCGCAGTCTGGATGCCACCGCAGACTCGACTCCTCGCAGGCGGAGGCCTTAGACCGTTAGCCGGACGAGCCCATGGCGGCGGCCGCCGCCTGGGCGAAGAGTTCGACGGTCTGCTTGCGGGTCATCGAACTCGTCAGTTGCTCGGCGGCGCGCATGACCTCACCCACAAACCAGGTCGGGCCGTTGGTCAGGTTCTCGAAGGCCTCCGCGATCACGTCGTCGACCGGGACGGCGCCGGGTGGCACCTCGTCGAGCGAACCGATCTGGCCCCGGCTGTGTTCGAGCCGGCGCAGGGCGGGGGTGTCGGTCTTGCCGAGGATGAGGCCGACGACGTCGACGCCCTTGTCGTGCAACTCGGCCCACAGCGCCTCGGCGAAGACCATGTCGAAAGCCTTGGAGGCGCCGTAGGCAACCATGTTGGATCCGCCGGCCAATCCGGCGCCGGAGCCGAATATGACGATCCCGCCGCTGCCCCGCTCGACCATCGCCGGGGCGAAGTGGTGGCACAACCGCATGGGCGCCACGCAGTTGCGCTGCACCATCGCCTCGGCGGCCTCGATCGAATTGGCAAGAAAGGGACGGTAGTCCGGGTCGGCGCCGGCGCAGTACACCAGAAGGCCGATCTCCAGGTCGCCGGTCGCCGCCGCGATGTCGGCGGGCGCGCCCGGCCGGGCGAGATCGACCGCGAGCGTGCGGGTTTGCGCACCCGTCGTCGAATTGATCTCAGCCGCAACCCGGTCCAGCCCCTCCTGCCGGCGGGCGAGCAGGACCACATTGACGCCGCGCTCCGCAAGTCCCTTGGCGAACGCGGCGCCAAGGCCGTCCGAGGCCCCGGCGACCACGGCCCACGGGCCGTATTTCGCTGCGAAAGTCACTGGCATAACTCCTCAATGGACCTCGGTGATCCGCACTTGAGTGAACTGACGCCGGGCGATGCGCCAGCCCTCGTCGGTCCGGACCAGCTCGTCGTCGTAGAAACCGACCGCGTTCACGCCATTTGTGTTGTCGCCGGCCATGATCAGCCCGTCGATGTAGGTCCGGGCCGTCGCGTGATCACCTTCGAGGGTGACGGCGATATTGCTCAGTCGATGCAGCGTGTACCCGGCCATCGCGTGCACCTGATCCATGAACTCGACGACGGCGTCGGCGGTCTTCCACCTGCCGATCACGCCGTAGTCCACGTCGCACCGGTCGGTGAAAACCGTCCCCAGCAACGAATATTCGCGTCGGTCGATGGCGGTGGCGTAGCGCACCAGCAACTCGGCAATATCCTGGCGGTCTTCGCGTTCGGTCATCGGATGTCTCCGTTCGGATGGACCACGATCCGGGGCGGGCCCTGCGACCGTCGGGCGAGATCGAGGGCGTCCGGGACGTCGTCGAGGGTGATGATGCTGCCGACGCTTGGCAGCGGGTCCAGGCGCCCCGACGCGATGGCGTCCAGCGTTCCGTACCAGTCCTGCGGGTGTGGGCCGCCGCCGAATTGGATCGTGACGCCTTGCCGGGTGGCGGTGGTGATATCGAGGGTGTCGCCGGTGTACCAGCCGCCCGCGCAGTAGATGCGGGTGCCCATCTCGGCGGATTCGACGATGTTCTGGATCAGTCCGGCGGCCCCCACACACTCGAAAACGACCGCCGGGCCGGGCAACCCATGCTGCGCGCGGGCCTGGTTGAAGGCGTCGAAGGGCGTCTGCTCGGCGGGGTCGACGACGACGTGCGCGCCGAAGCGATCACGGGCCAGGTCGCGGCGGTCGGCCTTGAAGTCCGTCACGATGATCGGCGCGATGCCGCGCTGGGTCAGGGCGGCGACGGCCGAGAGCCCGATCGCTCCCGCGCCGATCACGATCGGGACCTCGCCCGGCTGAAGGTTCGCCGAGCGGACGTAGAACTCGCCGACGGCGAACGCGTCGGTCAGCGCGGCGGCGTCCACGGAGACCCCGTCCGGAACCGGTTTGGCGGCCGCCTCCGAAATCACCAGCAGCTCAGCGAAACTCCCCGGCGCCTCAGGGTGCTGGCCGATGATCCGCAGGCCGCCGGCGCCGCCGTCGACCAGGCGCACCGGCATGGCCGTCACCCGCGAGCCGACCGCGAACTGGTCGCTACAGCCGGGCCCGTGGTCGACGACTTCGCCGACGAACTCATGGCCGAGCACGATGTCCCGGTCGGCGTCATACAGCGAGCGGCCCGTCGGGTCGTCGATGCTGAGGTCCGGATGGTCCATGAAGTGCACATCCGAGGCGCAGATTGCGGTGCTCAGCGTGCGCAGCAGCAATTCCCCCGGCCCGGGCGTGGGATCGGGCGTCTCGCGGACCTGGAGTCGACCGTCTCGGAGTACCACCGCGCGCAACCCAACAACCTTCCCAAATTCTCGAATAATCGATATATACTCTCGAATGTTCGGAATTACTGTATGAACCCCGCTCCGAAGGAGTCAAGCCATTCGCGGATCGTCGTCGGCGCCGACCGCCCGGGTTCTCGACGTCGTGGAGCTGCTCGCACGCTCGGGAAACAGGCAGCTGCGCTTTTCCGACGTCGTGCGGGAGCTCGGACTCACCCAGGCGACCGCGCACGCGATCCTCAAGACGCTGTGTGACCGCGGCTGGGCCAGCCGCGATCCGGTGGCCAAGACCTTCACGCTGGGACCCGCGCTGGCCGTGGTGGCCGCGCGGACCGACACCGCTCGGCCGCTCGCGCACGCGGCTCGCGCTGCGGCCGTGCGCCTTTCCGCCGACTTCGGCTACGCCGGTTCGGTGGTCGAGCGGTTCGGCGATTCGCTGGTCGTCACCGCCTTCGAGGGGGAACCCGTCACCGAGCCGTCGGGCATACCGGGGGATCGGATCCCGTACGCCCCGCCGTTCGGCGTGGCCCTGGCCGCCTGGGATACCGACGAGGAACGGCGCGCATGGATCCGCCGCGGCGCGGGCACGAGCGAGGATCGCACCCGGCGCCTGGAAGCCGTGCTGGCCCGCACGCGGGAACGCGGATTCGACGTCGACTGGACGACTCCCGCGCTGGCGCAGGCCGCCCAGCTCGTCGTTACGTTGGACAGCGACGAGATGCCCACTCCGGTGCGCCACATCATGGACCAGCTGCTGGTCGAGTTCACCACGATCGGCTTCCTCTCCGACGACAACCCCGGACGCAGAAAGCAGCCCGTAGTCACCATCGCCGCACCGGTTTTCGACCATCGCCAGCGCGTGGCCCTCATGGTGGCCGTGCATCCGCTGTGCACCCTGAGCGCAAAGCAGATCCGGACCATCGGAAAACGGCTCACCGAGGAAACCGAGGCGATTACGAAAGCTCAGCAGCGACGGGAAGCGATCGGTCCAGCCGGCTAGATGGCCCTAGGCTCGCTGCTATGGAACTGCGGCAGTTGCGCTACTTCGTGGCCGTCGCCGAGGAATTGCACTTCGGACGCGCGGCCCGGCGGGTACACATCAGCGGACCGGCCCTGTCGCAGCAGATCATCGCGCTGGAGCGCGAATTGGGCAGTGAACTGTTCGTGCGGGACCGGCGCAGCGTGCGCCTCAGCGAGGCCGGGCGATTGTTGCTGGACGATGCCCGCAGGCTGCTTGCGCTGGCCGACGACGCCAAGCGGCGGGTTCAGCGGGCCGGCGCACAGAGCACGCCCGTCCGGCTGGGATACGTCAGCTGGTTGCCCGACGACCTGAAGGCCGCGGTGGCGCCCACGGTGACGCTGCGCGTCGACGAATGGGTGCTGCCGTCGCACGTGCAGGCCGACCGCGTCTCCGAAGGCACGCTGGATGTGGCGCTGGCGTGGATTACCGACGAGCACGCCAGGGAACGCGGGCTGACCGCACACCTGCTGGGTGTCGAGCCACTGCGCGCGGTCCTCCCTGGCGCTAGTTCGGCGGAACCCCTTGCAGCGCAGCAGGTGCGGGTGCTTATCGACGCCGACGAATCGGCGTGGTCGTCGTGGAATCGGTTCGCGGGTGCCTTCGCCGCCGACACCGGCGCGCGCGTCGTCGACATCGACGACGGCGGTATTACCGGCGACGCGTTCTACGTGCACGTGCGCAGGATCGGCGCCGCGGTGCTCGCCTCGCCCAAGCGGCACAACGCGGTGGTCCCACCCAGCCTGGGACAACGCCCGGTCGCCGATCCGGTCCCCCTATGGACCTGGTCGTTGCTGCACCGGGCCGACGACGACCGGGACGCCGTGCGCGGGGTCGTAGAGGCGTTGTTGAGCGCCGCCCGCAGCCGCGGGTGGCTGGCCCCACCCGCGGAGCGGTGGTGGGTGCCGCGCGACGACCCGCACCGCGGAGTCCTCGACCGCGCGGCTGGACTGCGATAGGAACTTCGGCCAAGCACAGGTAGGAGATAGGACCTGGACGCCGACCCGTTGACGCACTTGAGTCGAAGGCAGCGACAACGGAAGGGGCGAAAAGCCATGGCACAGAGGTACATTGTCGACGATCTCGCCGACTTCGTCGTCGGCGCCGCGCAGGCGGATCTGAGCACACGTTCCCGCGCCATGCTGAAGCGCAACGTGCTCGACAGCATCGCGTGTGCCGTCGGCGCGCTGGACGGTGAGCTGGTCGCCGCCGTCCGCGAGCACACCGAGCAGTTCGGCGGCAGACCCACCGCGACGCTGGTCGGTGGCGGCAAAGCGTCGGTGGACCGGGCCGCGTTCTTCAACGCGGTGCTGGTGCGTTATCCCGATCTCCTCGACACGTACCTGACGGTGGGCGGGCTGTGCCATCCCGCGGACAATTTCGGCGCTGTGTTGGCCGTGGCCGAGCACGTCGACGCGGGCGGGGCCGACTTCCTGCTCGCCCTGGCCACCGCCTACGAGGTCCAGTGCCGGTTCAGCGAACAGGTCCCCGTCATGGCGCAGGGCCTCAATCATGCTCTGCAACTGGCGATGTCGGCGGCGGCCGGCACGGCGAAGCTGCTCGGCCTTTACGCCGCGCACACCGCCGATGCGATCGCGGCCGCCGCCGTCGACAACGTGTCCCTGGCCGCCGTGCACGCCGAACCGGTGTCGAACTGGAAAGGCATCTCGCCGGCCAGCACCGGAATGTGCGCCGTCGACACCACTATGCTGGCTGCCCGCGGCGTCACGGGTCCCAAGGCGCTGTTCGACGGCCCCCACGGGTTGGTGCAGCTGTTCGGCCGGCCGATCGACTTCCGCACGGCCGACAGGGAATTGAACGCCGTCGAGCGGACGTACCTCAAGCGGTACTGCGCGCTCATCCATGGGCAGGTCGTCATCGACGCCGTCCTGGCGATCCGCACCGAAAATCGGCTCAGAGCCGACGACGTCGCGCAGGTGAGCCTCGAGGTGTTCGAGGGTGCTTATGACTTCGCGGGCGGTGGCACCTACGGCGACAAGGAGCACCCGTCGACCAAAGAGCAGGCCGACTACAGCCTCAAGTACTTGTGCGCGGTGGCCCTTCTCGACGGAGGCGTGGGACCCGAACAGCTGGAGACCGAGCGGGTGCGGCGCGGCGACGTCCAGGATCTGCTGGCGCGGGTGGAGGTCAAACCAGCGGCCGACCTGACGGCGGACTATCCGCAGCGCACGGCGGCGCGGGTGCTGGTGACCACCCGAGACGGGCGGGAACTCGGTCGCGAGCAGTCCGATTACGAGGGCTCGCCCACGCGGCCGCTGTCCTGGGAGCGCGTCGTCGACAAGTTCCACTGGCTCGCAGAACCTTTCTGCGACGCCGGGCTGCGTGCCGACATCGTCGCCGCGGTCGAGCACCTCGACGACATCCCGGTCGCCGATCTCGCCCGCCTGCTTGGCGCCGCGAGCCGCACCGCGCAACGCCCGCGCGGCAGGCCGCGGTTTTGAAGCCCGCCCCGCAAACGGCCCCTTGCGCGCTCCGCTCGTCGCATTGAATGATCGGCGCAGCCTGGCAGCAGAGGAGCGCACGTGGCCAAGAACAACAACCGCACCGGCAACCACTGGGAGCTACTGACGTGCGGGCTGGCCGGCCACGTCACCTATGTGCCCGACGAAGAGGAGCTGGCACAGCGGCTGCGCGGCAGCACCGGGCTTGGCGAGGTGTGGCGCTGCCTGCGTTGCGGCGACTTCGCGCTCGGTGAGCCACACGGACGCGGCCACGCCGACGAGGCGCCGCTGATCATGCGCGGCAAGGCTTTGCGCCAGGCCATCATCCTTCGGACGCTCGGGGTCGAGCGCCTCTTTCGGGCGGTGGTGCTGGCGCTCGCGGCGTGGGCGGTCTGGAAGTTCCGCGGCGCGCGCGGCGCCATCCAGGCCACGCTGGACCGTGACCTGCCGATCTTTCGCGCCGCCGGATTCAAAGTCGACCAACTGTCGGCCATCCATGAGCTGGAAAAGGCGCTGGCGGCCAAGCCGTCCACGTTGGCGCTGATCACGGCGCTGCTGGCCGGCTACGCGGTATTGCAGGTGGTCGAGGGTGTCGGCCTCTGGCTGCTCAAACGCTGGGGCGAGTATTTCGCGGTGGTCGCGACTTCGGTCTTTCTGCCGCTGGAGATCTACGACCTGACCAAGGGCATTACCACGACCCGCGTGGTGACGTTGGCCATCAATGTGGCCGCGGTGATCTATCTCTTGATCTCCAAGCGGCTCTTCGGCCTGCGGGGTGGCCGCAAGGCCTACGACGAGGAACGGCGTGGCGAGCAGCTTCTCGACGTCGAGCGCGCGGCGATGGTGGACCGGTCGAGCTAACTTGACTCTAGTTTAGTCAGATGTGACCATGGGTCAAAGTGCATCGCGCAGGCCCTGACCGGAAGGTGGTCGTCTGATTGACTGAAACAGTATGCAACGCAAGCGATATCAAGCGAAGTCGGACGTTCGATTGGGGCGATCCGCTGGTCTCCGCGCAGGCCGCCCGCGACCGTCCCGGCATCGAGTTCCTGCAGGCGATGATCGACGGGGAACTGCCGGCGCCGCCGATCATGCGGACGC
The DNA here is from genome assembly GCF_059812195.1 of Mycobacterium sp. NGS68. NCBI lineage: Bacteria > Bacillati > Actinomycetota > Actinomycetes > Mycobacteriales > Mycobacteriaceae > Mycobacterium > Mycobacterium sp. NGS68. The sequence goes on from NZ_JCALCE010000001.1 coordinate 553,000, forward strand.
TTGGCGCCCGGCTGGAATCGGTCGCCGAGGGGCGGGCGGTGTTCACGATGACGCCGTTGGAGTGTCACTACAACCCGATCGGCTCGGTGCACGGTGGTGTGTACTGCACGCTGTTGGACTCGGCCGCGGCCTGTGCCGTCCACAGCTTGCTGCCCGCCGGGGTCGGCTACACCAGCCTCGATCTGTCGGTCCGCTTCATCGGCCGCATCGGCGTCGAGACCGGACTGGTCCGATGCACCGGAACGGTCACCCACCTGGGCCGGCGCACCGCGCTCGCCGAGGCGGTGCTGACCACCCAGGACGGCAAGTTGCTGGGTACCGCCACGAGCAACTGCCTCATTCTCAGGTGACGGACGTGGACGGTGCCGGGGTGATGAAACTGTCGGGTCCGCTGGCCGATCGGGACAGCTGGACGGTTGCCGACCTGTGCCCGATGGAGCGGGCGCTGGACCTGATCGGCACCCATTCGGCCATGGTGTTGATCCGCGAGGCACTCTGGGGCGGAACGCGTTTCGACGAACTGGCGCGTCGTGCCGGGGTGACCGAACAGATTGCGGCGAAGCGGCTGCGGCAGCTCGTCGACGCGGGCCTGCTGGCCAAGCAGCCCTATCAGGAGCCTGGTCAGCGCACGCGCTACGAATACGTGCTCACCGAGCAGGGCCGGGAGCTGTTTCCGGTGCTGCTGAGCCTGATCGAGTTCGGCAGGTTGCTGCAGGGCGAGACGGCCACTTCGTTGGAGTTCGTCCATGAGGGGTGCGGCGCCCCGCTCGTTCCGCAAATCCGTTGCACCGCAGGCCACAACGTGTCACTGCCGGACGCGTCCGCGCGCATCGCCACACGCTCGAGGATGTGACGGACCCGGCATGAAGCGCGCGGTGTGTCGCGCGTCACGCCACGACTTTGCGTGCCGTTTACCCCAGTGCGGCGCGCTCGTAAAGCCGTCGCGGTGAAATTGCTGTACGGCCACCCCTAGCCGAAACTGAAAAGGACCACAGCTGTGCAGGCACTACCGGACCGGATCGACCAGAGCCCGGGCGACCACCTCGACGGCCCGGCCCCGCTCAAGGAGCGCGCGTGCGACGCGCTGCACTCGGTAATCAGAAGCAGGCATCGCCCATCGCCCGAGCCGCGGGTGATGCGCAAAGGTGACGAGCGCTGCTGACCCGGCGTTAGCTAAGCCGGCGCTGCGGCCGCCCGCCGGCGCGCCCGCGACGCACGCAGATTCGCGGCGTTGCCGCATGTCTTGACGTCGTGCCAGACCCCGCTGTTGTTCTTCGAGCGGTCGTAGAACGTCGAGCCGCACCGGTGATTGTGGCACCGCTTGACCCGTCGCCAGGTGTCGTTCTGCTGCCCCAGCAGGATCTCGCCCCACAGCGCCGAAGCCAGCCAGCGCCAGCCGCTGCCCGACGGCCGCAGCCGCACCTCGCCGCCTTCGGCGAGCGTGAATGACGTGTTGATGGCGCCGATCCCGCTCGGGTCCGGCGCGGCGCCGTCGACCAGCCGTGCGATCGCGGCGCGCAGGCTGCGCAGCTTCGGCAGATCCGCATCGTCCAGCGCGGGCGGTTCCGCATCGACGCCGCGCAGTTCCGACCAGGCGCCCACGGCGCCGTCGACCCAGGTGCGCGCCCGCGTGACGTTGCCGAGCAGGTCCGGGCCGTAATCGCCGATGCCGATTGTGTTGAGGAAATCCTGGACCAGGCCGAGGCCGCCGGGGGCCGGCGCGAGCCCGTACCGCTGTGACGCAGACCATACGGCTGACATAGCCAAACACTACTTGACTATGTCAATCCGGTCAATTAGCTTGACAGAATCAAAAGCATTTCACCTAAGTCAAGGAGATCGGGTCATGGTCAATATCAAAGGTGCGACGGTCGTGGTCACCGGCGGGCAGCGCGGGCTCGGAAAGGCGATCGTGGACGAGTTTCTCCGACGCGGAGCTGCCAAGGTGTACGCCACCGCGCGGGTCCCTCAGCCCAGCGCGGATCCGCGGGTGGTGAGCGCCGCCCTCGACGTCACCGACCCGGAATCCGTTGCCGCGCTGGCCCGTATCGCAACCGATGCGGACGTCGTCGTCAACAACGCCGGCGCCCTGGGCGCGGTGAGGCTGCTCGGTAGCGACATCGCGGAGATCCGCGCGGTATTCGAGACCAACTACTTCGGCGCTCTGCGGGTCGCGCAGGCGTTCGCGCCGATCCTTGCCGCCAACGGCGGCGGAGCCCTGGTGGACATCAGCTCGGTGCTGTCCTGGTTGGGCGGTTTCGGTGCCTACGGCGACTCCAAGGCGGCGATCTGGTCGGCCACCAATTCGCTGCGCATCGAACTCGAACCGCAGGGCACGCTGGTCACCTCGGTGCACCTGGGCTACACCGACACCGACATGGTCTCGGACTTCGACGTGCCGAAGAACGACCCGCGGGACGTGGCGCGGCAGGTCGTGGACGCCGTCGAGCATGGCGAGGCGGAGGTGCTGGCGGACGACCTGACCCGCGGCGTCAAGGCGTCGCTGTCCGGGCCCGCCGAGGCGCTGCGCGCGAGCTAGCGGCGCCGTGCCGGTCCCGCCGCCGCGTGTTTGGATTGCGCCATGGAACCCGAAGAACGAATCGTGAGCGTCACCCGGATCATCGCGGCCAATGCGCAACAGATTTTCGACCTGATCGCCGACCCGTCCCTGCAGCCGAGCTGGGACGGGAACGGCAATCTGGCGTCGGCCGCGCCGGGGCAGCGGGTCCATCAGGCGGGTGACGTCTTCAAGATGACGCTGACCCAGGGCGGCGTGCGCGAGAACCACGTCGTCGAGTTCATCGAAGGTAGCCAGATCGCTTGGCGCCCGGCGGAACCCGGCAAGCAGCCGCCCGGCCACCTGTGGCGCTGGCTGCTCGAGCCGATACGGCCAGACCTGACCAGCGTGACCCACACCTACGACTGGACGCAGCTGACCGACCCGGTCCGCATCACCCGCGCCCGGGCCACGACGCGGGATATGTTGCGCGCGTCGCTGGACCGGCTGGCGGTGCGCGCCCAGGCATCCGGCTAAGCCGTTTGCGGGGAAATCGCGGCTGTTACGCGAGTACGGTCAAGCGTATGGCTCTCCCACCCCCAGGAAACGACCGCGCCGCCATCGTCACCGGCGCGTCGTCAGGCATCGGCGAGGAACTCGCCAAGACCCTCGTCGAGCGCGGCTATCAGGTCGTGCTGGTTGCCCGCAGCGCGGACAAGCTCGAGGAGCTCGCCGCAAAATTGGGCGCCCAGGCGCACCCGCTGCCGGCCGACCTGTCCGACAGGAGTGCCCGTGCCGACCTGCCGGACCGGGTCGCCGCGCTGGGTCTGACTCCGGACATCCTGGTCAACAACGCCGGGCTGTCGACATCCGGAGTGGTCGCGAAATCCGTTCCTGAGAAAGAGCTCAACCTCGTCGAGGTCGACGTCGCCGCGGTGGTGGACCTGTGTAGCCGCTTGCTGCCGGGGATGGTCGAACGCCGCCGCGGCGCGGTGCTGAACGTGGCGTCCACCGCCGCGTTTCAGCCCCTGCCCGGCCAGGCCGCCTACGGCGCCGCCAAGGCGTTCGTCCTGTCCTACACCCACAGCCTGCGCGGTGAGCTGCGCGGCACCGGCGTCAGCGCCACCGCGCTGTGCCCGGGACCGGTGGACACCGGCTTCGGCGAGGCGGCGGGGTTCTCCAAGGAGGAGGCGGAATCGGCGCTGCCGCAGGTGATGTGGCTGCCCGCGGCCAAGGTCGCGCGGGCCGGCATCGACGGGCTGGCGGCCGGCAAGGCCGTCGTCGTGCCGGGGCGAGTCAACCGGATCGCGTCGTCGGTGTCCCGGGTCACGCCGCCCGAGCTGCTGTTGCCGTTGCTGCGGAGCCACCCCGCGCTGAAGCGGGACTAGCTCGTCGGCTGCTGCGGACCGCGAGCGTAACCCGGCTGCGCTGGGCGCCTTCTAGCGCTTGGCGCGCACCCACTGAAACACGCCGAAGTTCTTGACCCGCACGCTGAGGAAGCCGTTCTCCTCCAGGATGTCGCCGATTTCGTCGTCGTCGAACGCGTGCGCGCCGGCGTTGGGCAGCATCCGCCAGAACCGTGCGGCGCGCCCCGCGGTGGGCACCATCACGGCCAGCCGGCCGCCCGGTCGCAGCACCCGTCCCATCTCCGCCAGCGCGGCCGCCGGATTCGGGATCAGCTGCAGCACCGCGATCGACACCACCGCGTCGACGGTGTCGTCGCGCAACGGAAGTCGCTGCGCGTCGGCCCGCAGGAAGCCGACCTGCGGGCCCGCTTCGGCGCGGGTGGCGCGGGCCAGCATCGCCTCGGAGATGTCGACGCCCAGCGCCAGTCCGCCCGGCCCGGCGGCCCGGGCCAGCGAGGCGGTGACGTTGCCCGGACCCGAGCCGACGTCCAGGGCGGTCCCGCCCGGCGGGATGTTCAGCCACTCGACCGGGAGCTGCCACGCGCTGAGCACACGCCGCGACAGGGCCTGCGCATTGTCGTAGAGCAGCGACCCGATCGGCGATGCCCACGCCGCCTGGACCGCGCCGGTGTTCTTCGGGATGTCCTCGGTTCCGCTGCCCAGCAGGTCCAGGTAGCCCTTGCTGACGTCGGGGTTCGCGGGCGGATCGGTCAGCAGGTCCAGGGCCCTGCGTAACGCGGCGGGTTCCGGCATGGTCACATCCTCGCAGCGACGACGGCGTGCTCGCGCTCCAGGGCGTACATCCGCCACATGCCCGGCACGCCCTTGAGCACGCTCTCGCCGCGGTCGGCGAATCGGTGCCGCGACCCGGTGACGATGTCGCGGACCGTCGAGGACACCCGCACCTCGCTCGGCCCGGCCAGGGCCGCCACCCGCGCCCCGATGTGCACCGCCATGCCCGCGACGTCGTCCTTCACCCCGCCGTCTTTCACGCCGCCGCGGACCTCGACCTCGCCCGCGTGGATGCCCACCCGCACCTCGATGCCGAGCACCCGAACCGCATCGACGATCTCGTCGGCGCAGCCGAGCGCGGCGCTGGGGCTGCTGAAGGTCGCGACGAATCCGTCGCCGGCGGTGTTGACCTCACGCCCGCCGAACCGCTGCAGCTCGTGCCGCACGATGGTGTCGTGGTTGTCCAGCAGGTCGCGCCACCGGCCGTCGCCGAGCAGGGCGGCGCGCTCGGTGGAGCCGACGATGTCGGTGAACATGATCGTGGTGAGCAGGCGCTCGGTGTCCGAGCCGCCGCGCATGCCGGTGATGAACTCCTCGATCTCGTCGAGCAGCGGCGCGGTGTTGCCGACCCAGTAGAGCGTGTCCGCGCCGGGTAGTTCGACGAGCCGCGATCCGGCGACATTGTCGGCGAGGTACCGGCCGTGCTCGCGTGGTGTGAAGGTCGAGTCGGTCCGATGCAGGATCAGCGTCGGCGCGGTGATGCGCGGCAGGGTGTGGCGCACGTCGCCGTTGCGGATGGTCTTGATCATCCGCAACGCCATGCTCGGTGAGGCGGCGCGGTTACCGGCCATGTCCCACCACGCGCGGAACGCGTTGTCGTGGGCGATGCTCGGAGCGATGATGCCGAGCATGTCGAAGCCCTGGTCGACGGCGTCGGGGTCGATTGCGAGCGTGGTGAAGGGGTCGACCTCGTCGACGGTGGAGCCGATCGGGAAGTCGGGCGCATACAGCGTCCGGGCTGCGCCGTTGATGATCACTAGGCTCCTGACGCGGTCGGGATAGTCGGCGGCTAGCACCAGGCCGGTCATCGAGGTGAAGCCCGGGGCCACGATGGTGGCGCGCTCGCAGCCGACCGTGTTCATGACTCCGATGACGTCCCTTGCCCAGACCTCAGGCCCGATCCTGTCAGCCGACGAGACCCGCGACGACAGGCCGATTCCGCGCTGGTCGAGCCGGATCACCCGGGCGAACGACGACAGCCGCCGGTGGAAGCGGTACATGGACGGTTCGGCGTCGATGCAGTCGATGGGGATGGACGGCCCGGGCAGGAGCACCACGTCGACCGGGCCGTCGCCGACCACTTGGTAGGCGATGTCGGTCTCGCCACAACTGGCGTACCGGGTTCGCGGGGCGGCAGATGATCCGGCCACCGTTTCAGGCTAGTTCAGCATGCCGACAGGTTGCAGCGCAGCGGGTGGGACCCCGTCCTCGAGACCCCGCGACATTCGCGGCCTCGTACCCTCGCCGAGCGTGAAGCCACTGCGAAAAGCGGGCCCTCTTTTCGCAGCCAGCTCACGCTCGCCGCGAGCTAATCCCGTTGACCCGGCCGCCCGATGATCGGGACCAGGTAGCGCGCGGCGTACTCGCGGACGGCCGCGGGATCCGACGTGTCGAGCCGGTCGGTGGGGAACACGATGATGCCCAGGGCCACCCGCAGCAGGATGTCGGCGATGTCGGCCAGTTCCGCCTCGGGCATGTCGGCGCCGCATCGGCGCAGGGTGTGGGCGATCCCGTCGGCGAACTGCCCGATCGGAAAGACGTCGGACCGGGAGAACATGCCCAGCAGTTCCGGCTCGCTTTCGGCGATGCGCGAGTACAGCGGCGAGTCCTGCACCAGGCGCACACCGAGGGCAAACGCTTCGATCACCGCCTGCTGCGGCGTGCATCCGGTGGTGGCCTGGTCCAGCGTGGTGAAGAAGATCTGCCCCTCGCGCCGCACTACGTGCTCGAACAGCACGTCCTTGGTCGGAAACCGCCGGTAGATGGTGCTGCGGCTGACGCCGGCGCGGGCGGCGACGTCCTCGATGTTGGCGCGCCGCACGCCGTAGGTCTCGAAGACCGCCCGCGCGGTGTCCAGGATGGTGTGCTCGAGCTCGGTGCCCGACTCGGCTGCGGCGCGGTTGATCCTGATGCCCATCTCAGACTGCATGATGGCTCACTGGCTTTGCCGAGGTCCTAACCGGTTGGTACTGTGAAACAAATATATCATTTTGTGTCTCTGTTTCATGATCACGTCTGAGCTAAGAGGAGGACGGTGTGACCAGCTTCGATACCGGCGTGCGTGAAGCGGAGCCGGTGCTGGCCGAGGCGGCCGACGGTGGGCCGCGACTGGGCGCGGACTCGCTGATCTGGAAGTTCTACGGGGACCACCGCACGCAGTTCTTCGGGTTCCAGCGCGTCGCGGGCGTCGAGAACTGCATCGAGCAGCTCGCGCAGGGCGTGCTCGACCACTCGGTGGTGTTCAGCGACACGCTGGGCCGGGCCAAGCGCACCGCGCCGCCGCTGATGAAGACGGTCTACTCCGAGGCCCCGCACGAGTGGGGCCGCAAGGTGCGCGACTTCCACAAGCCGATCAAGGGCACCATCAGCGACGGCTCCAGGTACCACGCGCTGAATCCGGAATTGTTCTACTGGGCCCACGCCACGTTCGTCGACCAGGTCATCTACAACACCGACACGTTCATCCGGCGGCTGTCCTACGCCGAGAAGGAGCGGATCTTCAACGAGGGCAAGGTCTGGTACAGCTTCTACGGCGTCAGCGACCGTGGCCAGCCGCAGACCTACGACGACTTCGTCGACTATTGGGACGGGATGCTGGCGCGGTTCGTCCCGCACAAGACCGTGCTGTACGGCACCGGGTACATCCGCAAGGGCCTTCCCGGCCCGCGCTGGATCCCCCGGCCGGTGTGGAAGGTGTTGTCCGCCCCGCTGAACGCCTACACCCGGCTGGTCCTGGTCGGGACGCTGCCGCCGCAGATGCGTGCGGTCTGCGAGCTGCCCTGGGATGACAAGAAGGAGAAGCGGTTTCAGCGCTTCGCGGCCGTGATGCGCGCACTGAACCCGATCGTCAACCGGCTGCCGCTGGCGGTCGTCTACGCGCCGTGGGCGGTCTCGGGATGGCGCCGCGAAGGCGTCGACCCCCGCGGGCTGCACAACAGTCCCGCGGTGTAAGCGCCCTACAGGTCGCGGCCCGCGCTGAAAGCGGACACCACGCTCCAGCTGACCACGGTCCCCAGCGCGATGGAGAAGATGGCGGCGACCGCGGTGATCAGCGTGGGCAGGTCACCGTGGCCCCCGGTGGCGGCTTGCGACAGCGACTCGAAGCTCATCGCGCCGGGCACCAGCGCCCAGAACGCCGCCAGCACCATGACGAGCGGCGTCGGCGCGCCTTTGAGGCGCGACGCCATCAGCGCGAACGGCAGGACCAGCGCGGCCCCGAGCGCACCGGAATGCGCCGGAGACAGGAACAGCGTCCCGACCTTCTGCCCGATCAGCGCGACCCCGACCGCCAGAGTCAGCCAGACCAGCGATCCGGCGGGCGCCGACAGGTAGATGTACAGGCCGACCCCGATGACCAGTGTCGCCACGTAGAACGACCACGCCCCCATCTGGGGAGAGGGTTCCTGCGGCGCCACCTTGCCCGCGAGCGCCGTGCCGAGCGCCACCCCGAACACCATCAGCATCAGCTGGACGATCCCGTAGATGAGACGACTGGCGCCCGCGATGATCGCCGAGCCGGCCAGCTCCATCGCGCCGACCGTGAGGGACAGGCCGGGCAGGATCGCCACCAGCGAGGGAGCGATGACCCGCATCAGTCCGTCGTTGGCGGCGTCGGCGACGAACCAGGTGGCCAGCACCGTCACGGCCATCGCCGCCAGGGTGGGGACGATCGCGCCCAGCGCCGGAACCCGTAGTGCTGCGATCACGATCAGCCCGACGACCAGGCCCAGAAAGGCGTGCCCCCACAACGATGCCCAAGTCGGGTTGATGATCATGCCGAAGCCGAGGGTGGTCACGACGTAGCCCAGCACGGTCAGGGCGGGGTGAAACCGCAACGGCATCGCGCGTGCCTCGACGAGGTTCGCCACCGCCTCCGCGGGCGTGATGGCCCCCGCGGCGGCCAAGCGCGCGATGTCGTCGACGCGATCGGCGAGGTCCAGCTGCGCGGTGGCGCGGCTGGTCACGTCAATCTCGTACGCCACGGCCCCCACTTGGACCAGCAGGACCGTCGGCAGCACGACCACCCGCACATGCTGTGTGGTGTAACGCCGAGCGATGCGCAGCAGTCGGGTGCGCACCAGGTTCGTCGGCTGCACGACCTCGACCAGCGCCATGCCCAGCTCGCGCAGCATCGCCGCGACCTCGGCCTCGTCGAACGTGTCCGGTTCGGCGATCGGCGCGGGCGCTTCTTCACGTAGTGCCAGCCACATTCGGCCGACCAGGTTTTTCGGCATGACGGTCTGATTGTGACGCAGCGCGGTGTCTCTCGTGACGAGTGGACGCCCGGTGTTTACCCGGGGCCGGGCCTACCGTCGGGCTCGGGGTGTTGGACCAGGGTGGGCGTTTCCAGTTGCCCGGGCTGCGGCCAGTTGCCGAACGCCTCGGCATAGCTGTGGCTCATTATCTCGAGCACCGTGCCCCACGGGTCGGCGGTGTATGCCAGCGTCCAGGGACGGCCGGGCACGAATTGTTGCGGCGCCGTCAGCGCGGTGCCCCCGTGCTTGACGATGCGGTCGACCATCTGCGCGACGTCGGGATGGGTGATGCAGAGGTGCCAGATCCCTCCGTCTCGCCACGGCACCGGGTCCCGCGGTGGGCCGACGGCCCGGGTCGGCGGCTCGATGAACTGGAAGAGCTCGATGCCCACGGAATTCCCCGTGAGCAGGTGTGCCTGCAAGGCGCGGCGAAAGTGGCCGCCGAAGACCGACGCGGCCTCCGCGTGGCCGTCGCTCTCGAGCACGCGCGGACCCATGATGATGCGAAAGCCGAAAACTTCCCCGTACCAGTCGATCGCGGCATGAATGTCCGGGACGGTGATCCCGACGTGGTTGACGACGAGGGCGGGTTGGGTGGTGAACGACATCGTTGCTCCTGGCTACTCGTGATATCTCGGCAGGGCGGCCGCGCGCGCGGTCTCCTCGTACAGCGCGGCGTAGTCGGCGCTACGGTGCCCGTGGCCGATCGCGGTCTGGACGAGCTGGTATGTGGCCGCGGCCACCGGCATCGGCACCTCCAGGGCCCGGGCTTGCGCGAGCCCCAGGTCGAAGTCCTTGCGCAGGTTCTCGGTGGTGAAGGTGGGCTCGTAGTTGCGGTCGCGGATCGCGCGGCCCTTGGACTCGATGAATGCCGAGCCCAGCACCGATCCGTCGATGAAGTCCAGGAAGGCCGTCGCAGCCACCCCGCCCTTCTCGGCGAGCGTGGTCACTTCGGCCAGTGACTGGGTGATCATGCCCAACAACAGGTTGTGTGCCAGTTTCACCAGCCGTGCCTCTTCGGCCGCGCCGGCATAAGTCACGTTGGGCGCGATGGCCCGCAGATACGGCAGGACGGTGTCGAAGATCGGTTCCGGCCCGGATGCGACGATCGCCGCGCGGCCGTCGGCGACCATACCGGTGTTGCCGCTCACCGGCGCCGACAGGAACCCGACGCCATGCGCGGCCGCCTCGGCCCTGACCTGTGCGGCCGTCTCGGCGGAAACCGTCGAGGTATCCACCACGATGCTGGGCGCGGTCTCCGCGCCGAGCAGGCCGTCCCGACCCGACATCACCTCGACGAGGTCCGGCGACGAGGTGACCGAGGTGAACACGACGTCGCAACGCCCCAGGTCGTGCAGAGCGTCCGCCTGGGTGGCGCCGCGTTCGACCAGCGGCGCCGCTTTCGACGCGGTGCGGTTCCAGACCGTCAGCGCGGCACCCGATTCCAGCAGGCGCGCGGCCATCGCGGTTCCGATGCGACCGGTTCCCAACCAGCCGATTCGCCGGTCATCAGGCATGCTCGGCTCCCTTCGTGCCGTCCGCGGCCAGGCGAAACTGATCCGGGTGCGCTTCGTAGCCGATGTCGTCGATCGCGCCCACCCCGCTGAAGAAGTGCAGCGCCCGGGTCTCGGAGTCGCTGACGTTGCGGAACTCGTGCCAGTTGTGCCGCGGGACGACCAGCACCTGGCCGGACGTCAGATCGATCGGGTCGGCGGATTCGCCGAGGAATCTCAGGGTTCCGGACAGCGGCACCACGATCATGTCCGCGCTGGGGTGTCGGTGCATGTGGTGAATGAATCCCGGTGGGAATGTCAGCAGGTCGGCCACGACGGCCGGTGTTCCGGTCAGCTCGCTACTCACCAGATGCTGGTTCACCTGGTGTTCGGTGATGTCCCAGCGTGTGAAGACCTCTTTGTCGATAGCGTCGAATGCCAGTAGTTGTACGTCGGCCATGTGCTCGGCTCCTCCTCGTCAATCGGCAGCGTTCTATGTACAGGATAACATACAGCGATGTGCAGTCGAATCCGGAATTTAGCATGACGCGGGCTGTTCAGCGGTAATAGTGTACAGTTGACCGTATATTCGTGCGCAATAATGAACATTGGGGAGACGCTTGTGGCGAAGGGTCAAGTCTCGCAGTCTCCACGGGGCGGAGGCCTCGGAGGACGGGTGCGGGAGATCCGGACGGCGCGTGGACTGTCGGTCCGCGAACTCGCGCGGCGGGCCGGTTGCTCGGCCAGCCTGGTCTCCCAGGTTGAGCGTGGCGTGACGGCCCCTTCGGCGGCGGTGGCGTACGCGATTGCGAACGAGTTGGGTATTTCCCTGGATTACCTCTTCAGTGCCGACGGAGCCGACCCGCCGCAACCGCCCGAGCCCCTCGACGCATCGGCGGCCGAACCTGCGCGGCCCCCGTGGGGACGGACCACCGGCCCCGGCGGCGCCGGCGTAGTGCAGCGCGCCCGTGACCGCGGCACCATCGAGCTCTCGACGGGTGTCCGGTGGGAACGTCTCACCCCGACACACGACAGCCGGGTCGACTTCATCGAGGTGGTGTACGAACCCGGCGGCCAGTCCTCGGAGAATGGCCGGGCCGTGCGACATGACGGCCGGGAATACCTGTACGTCCTGCAGGGCGAGTTGGAAGCGTCGATCGGCTTCGACACCCTGCGACTGGCCGAAGGGGATTCGCTGGCCTTCGACCCCGCGACACCGCACCACTACTGCAACCGCACGTCCGAGACGGTGCGGGTGCTGTCCGTCGTCGTGCACGACCCCGGTCCGTGAGGTGCCGCCTCGCTCGCCCGCCTCGAAGAACATCGCCCAAACCCCGGAAGGCTTCTCGCTGAACCCGATTGCCCGGCGGGTCCGCGCTGCGACAGGATCGCTGGCATGGTCGATGCCGACTTTTCCCTGCTCGACGTCCCGCGGGCGGCGCCGGTCGAGGACCCGGAGGCCTACCTGCGCGCCGCAATCGCCTGGCACTTCGGTGCGGACACCGGCTCCCCGTTCTGGCTGCGCAAGGCAGAGACGCTGGCGTTCGACCCGTTTACCGAGATCCGGACATTCGCGGATCTGCGCCGGTTTCCCAACCTGGTCAACGAGCTGCGGGAGGCGCCGACGGAGGATCTCATCCCGCGCGGCTACAGTGCGCCGGGATGCCCGCCGCCGGTACCCCTGGTCTTCGAGTCCGGCGGCACCACCGGCGCCCCCAAGCGGACCGCTCAGTTGCCGGATTGGGTTGCGCAGGTGCTGGATTGGCAGACCGAGGACTTCGCGGGGGGCGGCTTCGTCGCGGGCCGGGGCCTGTTGTGCGTGATGCCGGCCGGTCCGCACGGGGTGGGCTACTTCTCGCGGCGGGTCGCCGAGCGGCTGGGCTCGACGTTCTACACCGTCGACCTGGACCCGCGCTGGGTCAAGAAGCTCGCAGCCCGCCAGGCCGGGGCGGAGGTGGCGGCGTACGTCGACCACGTCGTTGAGCAGGCGACGTCCGTGCTGGCGACGCAGACCGTCGCGAACCTGCACACCTCCCCGCCGCTGCTGGATGCGTTCGCGCGCAACGACCGGGTGGTGGACCTGATCAACGAGAAGATCCGCTACCTGCTGCTCAGCGGCGCGCACGTGGACGCCGACACGCTGGACCTGCTGCGCGGCATCTTTCCCGCCACCACCATCACGATGGCCTTCGGCAGCACCATGGTCCTGTCCCAGGCGGTGACGCGAATCGCCGACGACGGGTCGTTCGTGTTCGACCCGCGCACCCCCTACGTCGTCTTCTGGGTCATCGATCCGGGTACCGGAGCCCCGGTGCCCTACGGGCAGCGCGGCCAGGTGGTGATGCACCACATCAGCAAGGGCATGTTCATTCCGAACAACCTGGAACGCGACCTGGCGATTCGGATGCCCGGGCCCGCGGGCCAGGTCGGCGATTCGGTCAGCGCGGTGCACCCGGTGACCACCTTCGAGGGCGAGACCGTGATCGAAGGCGTGTACTAGTGGGCGACGAACGCGCAAGCGCCACAGCGGATCTGTTGAGCATCGACGCGCTGGGTCCCGACGGCGGATACCGGACGCGCAACCGCGAGGTGCTCACCACGACGGCCGGGATGCCGGTCGCCGAACTGAGCCTGGCGCCGCCGCTGTACGTGGCGCGCGCCCTCGCGGCGCAGCGCAAGGCCACGCCGTTGCCGCGCGCACAGCGTGAAGCGGCGCTGGCCGACGCTGCCGCAGTGTTCGCCACCGGCGTCGTCGCGGGCCTGGATTTCGCCGCCTACGTCGGGTTGGCCAGCCGCATCTCGGGGGTCCCGATCTCGGTGACCCGCGCCGCGGCGCAGGGCGTGGCCGACGCCGTCGCCTCCGCGTTCGACGCGGTGCGCCCCGCCCGGCCCACCGGCGCCGCGTGGGACTGGCGCGAGGCCGACGGCGCGGTGTGGACCCGGTCCGGCGACGTGTTCGGGGTGCTCGCGGCCGGGAACGGTCCGGGCGTCCACGGCCTGTGGCCCCAGGCGCTCGCGCTCGGCTACCGGGTCGCGATAAGGCCGTCGCGCCGTGAGCCGCTGACTGCGCATCGGCTGGTGAATGCGCTGCGCCAGGCCGGGTTTCGGCCGGCGGACGCGGTCTACCTGCCCACCGACCACGCCGGGGCGGACGAGCTGGTGCGGTCGGCCGACCTCGCGCTGGTCTACGGCGGCCAGGGGATCGTCGACAAATACGCGGGTGACCCGAAGGTGCGGGTGAACGGACCCGGCCGCGCGAAGATCCTGATCACCGCGGACCGGGATTGGCGGGAATACGTCGACGTCGTCATCGACTCGATCGCCAACTTGGGCGGAATGGCGTGCGTCAACACCACCGCCGTGCTCTACGAGGGCGATCCCGGGCCGTTGGCCGAGGCGATCGCGCAACGGCTGGCATCCATCGAGCCGCTGCCCTCCGACGACGAGCGCGCGCTCCTGCCGACCCAGCCCGTCGACTCCGCCCGCGCCCTGGCCGGCTACCTGGCGGCCAAAGCCGCCGGGACGAAGCCGCTGCTGGGCGCCGACCAGGTCGTCGCCGTGCTGGGGGAGGGCTGCGCGGCGCTCCGCCCGGCCGTGCACGTGCTGGCCGACCCCGATCCCGCGCGACTCGGCATCGAGTTGCCGTTCCCCTGCGTGTGGGTGGCGCCGTGGTCGCGGGCGGCCGGCCTGGGCCCGCTGCGGGGGTCGCTGGTGGTCACCGCGATCACCGGTGACGACGCGCTGATCGATGGCCTGCTGGCCGAACCGACGGTGGGCAACGTCTACCGCGGCCGTCGTCCGACCTATCACGCTGCACCCCACATCCCGCATGACGGATTTCTGGCGGATGTGCTGATGCGCAGCAAGGGTTATATCGGTGATTGAGGTTTACAGCCGCGGGCACAGGTGTTATATGCGGCTGCGTCAATTGTGTCTTAAGTCACCGACGGGCGGGTATCTCGATTCGGATTGCGATGTGGTCTCCTACCGGTAGGTTACGAATCGAGGAGCAGGGTCAAGCAGTGGCCGCTCTCGCCGGGCGATGCGAAATGCGACAGTGAAGATGAATGTGATAGCAGCGGTCCTCGACGCGGCACTCGACAGGGTGGCCAACCCGGGTCAGGTCGCGGATCCAGACAGGCTGCGCAGCGCCGTTTCGGGCAAGACCGTCCTGGTGACCGGGGCGTCCTACGGCATCGGCGAGGCGACGGCGCGCAAGCTGGCCGCGGCCGGCGCGACCGTGCTGGTGGTGGCGCGCTCCGCGGAGCGGCTCGACGACCTCGCGGCGGCGATCAATGCCGGTGGCGGGACGGCGATCGCCTATCCCACCGACCTCACCGACGAGACCGCCGTCAACGTGCTGACCAAGCAGATCACCGAGCATCATGGCCCGCTGGACATCGTGGTCAGCAACGCCGGCAAGTCGTTGCGCCGCTCGTTGCACCAGCAGTACGACCGCCCGCACGACTTTCAGCGCACCATCGACGTCAACTACCTGGGCCCCATCTGGCTGCTGCTCGGGTTGCTGCCGGCCATGCGGGAAAACGGCCGCGGCCACATCGTGAACGTCTCCAGCGTCGGCGTGCGCGTGGTGCCCGGTCCGCAGTGGGGCGCCTACCAGGCGTCCAAGGGGGCGTTCGATCGCTGGCTGCGCAGCGTGGCGCCCGAACTGCACGGCGACGGGGTGGACGTGACGTCCGTCTACTTCGCGCTGGTCCGGACCCGAATGATCGAGCCGACGCCGCTGCTGGGCAGGCTGCCGGGCCTATACCCGGACGAGGCCGCCGACGCGATCGCCAAGGCGATCATCGAGCGGCCGCGCAGCAACGAACCGCCGTGGGTGTGGCCGGCCGAGATCGCCTCGGTGCTGCTGGCCGGGCCGGCCGACCTCGCGGCCCGGCTCTGGTACAGCCGGTTCTTCGCCGAACCCGCCGGCGGGCTGGGGGAACTCGCATGACGACCGGCAGCGTGGCCGCCACTGCCGCGCGGGCACTCGTGTCGTCCGGATTGCTCAGCCCGCCCGCGCCGGTCGGGCTGTTGCGGCTGGTCCGCGAGGTGTATCGGGGCGGGACGAACGTGTACACGCTGCTCGCCGTCGCGGCCGCGCGCTGGCCGGACCGCACGGCGATCATCGACGACGACGGCGCCCTCAGTTACCGCGAGCTGCAGGCTAAGACCGAGGCGCTGGCCCGGGAGCTCGCCCGCGCCGGCGTCGGGTCGGGCCAGGCGGTCGGGGTCATGTGCCGCAACGGGCGCGGGTTCGTCGCGTCGGCGTTCGCGGCCGGCCTGGTCGGCGCCGATGTCGTGCTGGTGAACACGGAGTTCCGGCGCAACGCGTTGGCGGGCGCGCTGGCGACGCATCAAATCAAGACGATGTTCGCCGACGACGAGTTCGCCGGCCAGATTCGCGAGGCGGACGGGTCCGTCGCCGTGATCGATCCCGAGATGATCGAGCCCCGGGCGGGCGATGCGCGGCCCAAGGTCGCGGAGTCGGGCCGCATCGTGCTGCTCACGTCGGGCACCACCGGCGTGCCCAAGGGGGTCCCGCGCGCGCCGCGAATCAGCTCGGGCGTCGGCGTCGGCGTGACGATCCTCGAGCGCACCGGTCTGCGCATCGGATCGCGAATCGCGGTGGCGGTACCGATGTTTCACGGCCTGGGCCTGGGCATGCTGATGCTCGCCATAAGCCTGGGCGGCACCGTGCTGACGCATCGGCGCTTCGACGCGGAGACCACGCTCGCGCAGGCCTCGCTGCAGCGTGCCGACGCGATGAGCGTGGTCCCCATCATGCTGGCGCGCATCCTGGACCTGCCGCAGCGGGTGCGGTCCCGAAACGCGCTGCCGTGCCTGCGGGTGGTGATCTCCAGCGGCGACCGCCTCGACCCTAGCCTGGGGCGGCGGTTCATGGACGCCTACGGCGACGTCCTCTACAACGCCTACGGCTCCACCGAGGTCGGCATCGGTGCGCTGGCCACCCCGACGGAGGTCCGCAACGCCCCGGAGACGGTGGGCAAGCCGGTTGCCGGTTGCCCGGTGCGCATCTTCGACCGATCCGGCAGGCCGGTCGGTCCGCGCGTCACCGGACGCATCTTCGTCGGCGGCGAACTGGGCGCCGACGGCTACACCGGCGGTGGCGGCAAAACCGTGATCGATCGCATGACCAGCACCGGGGACATGGGCTACCTGGACAATTCGGGCCGGCTCTACATCGTGGGCCGGGAGGACGACATGATCGTCTCCGGTGGCGAAAACGTGTATCCCCGCGCGCTGGAGAACGCGCTCGCCGAACACCCCGACGTCGCCGAGATCGCCGTGATCGGGGTGCCCGACGAGAAGTTCGGCCGCCGACTGGCCGCGTTCGTCGTCGTCCGCCCCGGCAGCGTCGTCGACGTACCGGGACTGCGAGAGTACTTGAAGGGCAAGGTGTCTCGGTTCGAGCAGCCCAGGGACATCAACCTCGTCAGCGACATCCCGCGCAACCCCGCCGGCAAGGTGCTGCGCAAGGAGCTCGTTACCTAAACGCCTCCCCGGCGTCTTCGCCGTGACCAAAGCTTGACCGAGACTTGACCGAAATGCTGGCGCGCGCATGGCCGTTCACCCGTCGGCGCCCCATAGCATCGACGAATTACAACGGTGATGTTCATTCCAGGCAGGTGATGGGAAGCGATGCGCACGGCAGTTCTGTCTGTTCTGGTGTTGCTAGGGATCGCTGCTACGACGCTCACGGCGCCGGTCCGCGTGACGCTGGCGGTGGCGACCCGCCCGCACGACCTCACCGTCGCATCCGTCCTGCCGGCGCCGGGCCAGGTCGTCGGCGTCGCGCACCCCGTCGTCGTGAAATTCGTTGGGCCGGTGGCCAACCGGGCGGCGGCCGAACGCACCCTAGGCGTGCAGTCGGTGCCCCCGATGACCGGCCGGTTCGAGTGGCTCGACGACGACGTCGTGCAGTGGGTACCCGACCGATTCTGGCCGGCGCACAGCACCGTATCGGTGTCCGTGCACGGCCTGGCCACCGACTTCAAGACGGGCCCCGCCGTCGTCGGCGTCGCCAAGATCTCCGAGCACACCTTCCGGGTGAGCATCGACGGGGCGCCGGACGGGCCGCCGATCCCCCTGCCGGCGCCCCATCACGGACCCCACTACGGCGAAGAAGGGGTGATGCCGGCGACGATGGGCAAGGCCGAATTCCCAACGCCCGTCGGCACCTACGCCGTGATGGCGAAGAACCGCTCGGTGATCATGGACTCGAGCAGCGTCGGCATCCCCGTCGACGACCCCGAGGGCTACCGGCTCAACGTCGACTACGCCGTCCGTATCACCAGCCGCGGTCTCTACGTCCATTCGGCCCCCTGGGCGGTCCAAGCGATGGGCGCCGAGAACGTCAGCCACGGCTGCATCAGCCTGCGTCCCGCCGATGCCGAGTGGTACTACAACACCGTCAACATCGGAGACCCGGTGATCGTGCAGGAATAGGTTGGTGTCACTGCGGTTTCGCGCACACCGCGGGCGTGGCATCCGGGGCCACGACACCGACCAGGACCGACTCGATCGGCGGGGCCGCCGGGGCAGGAATCGGGCCCGGCAGGACGACCGGAGCCGAAACCGGCGCGGCCGGGATCACCGGGGCACCCTTGCCGGTGCCCGCCATGGTTTCCAGCGGCGCGGCGGCCGGCAGGGCGGCGACGGGCCCGGCGACTACCGGTGCGGCGGGCACGATCGGCACGGGCACAGGAGGCACGACGGGGACAGGAGGCACGACCGGTGCGACCGGAACGACCGGCGCGAGCGGGCCGGGCAGGACCAGCGGCACGGGTGCGGCCGGGACGATCGGCAGCGCGGCGCCCGCCATCTGGTCGATGCAGGTGGGTCCGCCCATCGGCAGCGGCGCCGCCGACGCACCCGGACTCAGCGCCATCGCGGCTCCGCACAACCCCGCGCCGACGACTAGCGCGATGTTGAAACGATTGAAGGTATTCAACTTTCTTCCTTTACCCGTGCCCCGTGTTTCCCTTTGACCCCCTGCAGCGGAACGGTATCGCCATCTGGAAACCCTGCCTAGATGGATGACTGAATTGGTTGCCCAACCGATATGAGGCACGAACCAGGTCGTGACGGAGTCTTCTTCAAATGGTGACCTCCGGCCTTGCCGGGACGCAGGGAGCCCTGGTTCGCTGCGTCTAAAATAGCTGTACTGCAATGGTTTTCATGTTCGATCTGCCGGCCGGCTGGTTTAAACATCGAGTTGTCGGAAGCCGTCGTCGGCTTTGTTTCCGGCAGAAAACAATTCGATTGAATGGCCGTGATAGTTGCTATTAATTACATGCATGTAATTAGTGCTGGTTGTCCACTGGGGCCGGGTCATTGTCGCGGGCTCCTGCGCGGCGGGCGGGCCCTGCTGCGTTGAGTCTGCGCTGAGCGTGCCGGCTACTCGGACTCCTGCGCGGTAGGCGCAGAGTCATCGAGGAGGGCCGCAGCCCAAAGTTCACTTCTTCGGATCGGGTACCAGGGAGCCGACGGTCTTGTTCAACCATTTCGGCGCCAGCACCGAGACGGCGGTGGCCCCGCCGGTGGCACCCAGCACACCCGTCCAAGCGACGGGACCCAGCGGTGTGCACCCGAAGAAGTTGCTCAGCACCGGCGTCTGGATGATGCCGATCAGCACGCCGGCGCTGCCCAGGGCCGTGGCCACGACCAACGGGCTGTGCCGCCGGGTCAGCAGCGTCTGAGCCAGCTGGGTGGTCACCACCGCCGTCAATCCCATTGTCGCCGTGCGGCGTTCAGTTCCCGGCGTCCAGCGTCCGATGGCCCAGGCGGCCGTCGCGCCCGCCGCGGTGACGACGCCGCGGTTGACGATCTGGCGCATCAGCGGCGCATCGAGTGACGGCGTCGGGGACATCAGCACCGCGCGCTGGTAGGCGCGGCGGGCCGCCTCGTGGTCCTCGTCGGAGGAGAAGTCGGCCTCGTCGGGCTCTTCGAATTGTGAGGTCACCGCGACGGCGAGGGCCGGGAACATGTCGGTGAGCAGGTTCACCAGCAGCAGCTGACGGGTGCCCACCGGCGCCCGCCCGGAGCCCAGCGCCGTCCCGATGATGGTGAACAGCACCTCGCCGACGTTGCCGCCGACCAGGATCGTCACCGCGTCCCGCACGCCCGCCCACATGGTGCGGCCCTCGACCAGCGCGTCGAGCAGCACACCGAGGTCTTCGTCGGTCAGCACGATGTCGGCGGCCCCGCGCGCGGCCGAGGAACCGCGACCGCTGACCCCGATGCCCACGTCGGCCATCCGGATGGCGGCGGCGTCGTTGGCGCCGTCGCCGACCATCGCGGTCACTCGCCCGCGGCGCTGCAGCGCCGCCACGATCTGCACCTTCTGTTCGGGGCTCACCCGGGCGAAGACCTGCACGTCGGCGACCAGCTTCGCACGTCCGTCGTCGTCCAGTCCGACGAGTTCGGCGCCGGTCACCACCCGGGCATCCTCCGGCAGTCCCAGCTGCCGCGCGATGGCGCGCGCCGTGACCGGGTGGTCGCCGGTGATCAGCACGACGTTGCGCCGGGCGTCCACCAGCGCCTCGATCAGCGGACGCGACGACGGCCGTGCGGTGTCCGCGAGCCCGACGTAGCCGATCAGCTCCAATCCGTGCGCCGCCTCGTCGACGGCGTCGGCGTCGGTGTCGTCGTCGTCCTCGGTGTCGTGAATCCACGGGCGCTGCGCCACCGCAAGCACCCGCAGGCCCTGCTCGGCGAGGCTGTGCACCACCGATTCGGCGTGCGCAAGTTCGGCGTCGGACTCGGCTTCGTCGAACCGGCAGCGCGGCAGAACGACCTCGGGAGCGCCCTTGAGCATCAGCATCGGCGTACCGGGGTCGCTGCTCATCGTTCCGATCGACGCGGCGAAGCCACGACTCGACTCGAAGGGCACCTCCGCAAGCACGGTCCAGCCCGACGCGGCCTGCCCGTTGAGCGAGCTCGCCGCGGTGAGGATCGCCTCGTCGGTGGCGTGCGCGTGGCCCTGTCCGTCGTGCGGCTGGGTGGATGCCCACGCGGCCTTGCGCAGCACCGTCGCGGATTGCGGATCGCTGGCAAACGGTGCATACGGGCCCTCGGCCTTGCCCTTTGCGGGCACGGCGCACACCACGCGCAACCGGTTCTCGGTCAGCGTGCCGGTCTTGTCGAAGCAGACGGTGTCGACGCGGCCCAGCGCCTCGATGGTGCGCGGCGCGCGGACCAGCGCGCCCTGTGCCGTGAGCCGCTGCGCGGCCGCGAGCTGAGACAGCGTGGCCACCAACGGCAGGCCCTCGGGCACGGCGGCCACCGCGATCGCGACACCGTCGGCCACGGCCTGCCGCAGCGGGGCGCGACGCAGCAGCGCCAGCCCCGTCACCGCGGCCCCACCGGCCAGGGTCAGCGGCAGCACCTTGCTGGTGAGCTCGCGCAGCCGGGCCTGCACGCCGGCCGACGTTTCGACGTCGGCGACCGCGGAGATGGCGCGTTGGGCGGCGGTGCCGACGCCGGTGGCGACGACGATCGCGCGGGCGCGCCCCGCGACGATCGTGCTGCCCTCGAACAGCATGCTGGCCCGGTCGGCGTCGTTGACCGCGACGGCATCCACCTGCTTGTCCACCGGCAGCGACTCGCCGGTGAGCAGGGACTCGTCGACCTCAAGGTCCTCGGCCACCAGCAGGCGGCAGTCGGCGGGGACCACCTCCGGTGCCGCCAGGTCGATGACGTCGCCGACCCGCAGCGACTTCGCGGAAACCGTCGCGGTGCGGGTGGTGTGCTGGGCGGCCTCCAGCCGACGACGCGTGGTCGCCACGGCCGGGACGACGACACGGCGCACCAGCTGGTCTTGTTCGGCGAACAGTTCGGCGGCCGCAGCCTCGGCCCGCAACCGTTGCACCCCACCGGTTATCGCGTTGACCGTCATGACGCCGGCCACCAGCAGCGCGTCGACGTTGCTGCCCACGATCGCCGACGCCGCCGCACCTACCGCCAGGATCGGGGTCAGCGGATCGGCGAGCTCATGCCGGGTGGCGATCGCCAGCCGGCCCAGGGCCTGCAGCGGGCCGCGCAGCGGCGCGGCCACCGGCTCGTAGGACAGGTCGTCCAGAATGCGCCGCCAGGCCGGTGTTCCGGCCTCGACGGCCAGCGGCCTGGCGCCGCCGGCCAGCCGTGAGTAGACGATCTCGGGGTCCAGCGCGTGCCAGGCGGTCAGCGGCTGCGGCGTGGGATCGGCCAGCCGCAGCACCTTGCTGGCCGACCACGTCCCCGACACCAAAGCCGTTGCGGCGGCGGCGTTCACGGGGTTGAGCCAGCGTCGGAAGCCGACGTTGGATCGGCCTTCGGTGCCGGTGACCAACAGCAGGCCGGCCAGCGTGGTGCCGCCCTGGGCGAGGTGCACCGCGGATTCGCTGGCCGAGCGGGCGACCGGAATCGCCGACAGGATCCGGACCGCCGCCGCCAGATCGGTGCCGGTGATGATGTCGGCGGTCCAGGGTGTGGCGGCACGCGGATCGTCAAGTGCCACACCGACGTCGGCGATGGCCAGCGCGGCCAGCGTGTCGGTCGATGCGAAGTCGCGGTGCAGCGCGGTGATCAGCAGCACCGGCCCGCGGTCGGTCCGCAGGTCGCGCACCAGCTTCAGCAGCGGCGTGCCCGGGGGGTGCGACGCGCCGACACTGGCGTTCAGGTCCTCGGTGCCCGCGACGTGCCGCAGCACCACCCGGGCCCCGGTGCGGTGCGCGGTCTGGAACAGCGGGATTGCGTACGGGTCGACCTCCCACCCGACGGCGACGCTGCCGACCCGCTGGCCGTCGACCACCAAATCGGCACGTTCGAGGCCCTGCGCGGGTGCGGCCGAAGGCCCTTGCGGCCGAATCCATCTCAGCCGCGCGCCAGTCGCCGGCAGCTCGTCGGGGTCCGGCTCGGGCGCCTCCTCGCCGTGCAGCAGCGCGTCGGCGACCTCGTAGACCCGGTCGTCGTCCCAGCCGGGTTCGTCCCCTTCCGCATGCAGGACGGCGCGGTGATCGCCGCGCAGCGCGGCGCCGTCGATGACGACCACTTGCACGCGGTCCAGGCGGCGCAGCGCACCCGGGTCGAGCACCAGTTGACCCGCGTTGGCCAGGCCGCGGCCCAGCACCGCCGCGAACGACTGACGGCCCATGTGCGCCGCCCTGGGGACCCCGGCCAGGATCGCGCCGGCCGCGTCTTCGGTGCCGCCGCCGGCCAGCAGCGCGCTGGCCGCCGCGATCAGCGACCCGTTCGCCGCCGAATCGGCGTAGCTCTCCACCGGCCCCTTCATCGAGCCCTTGGCGGTGTCGATCGCGGCGTCGATGGCCCCGCCGACGACGACGTGGGCTTCGTCACCCGCCGCCGCCGCGGCCCAGTTGTGCCGGGGCGCCTGCGTTTTGGCGCCCGCCGACGAAATGATCGGCACCACCGGCGCCTGCGGCCGCGCGGGCGACGCCAACTGCGGTTCGCGGTCGCGCCAGACGCGCCGGTGCGCCGCGGCCTCGGAGAGCTGCAGGGTTCGTTGCGCCAGATCCAGCATCGGGGTGCCGAACGCCTGGGTCAGCCCGTTCGACGCCGCCGTCGCGGCGCTGAGCGCGATGTCGGTGCCCACCCGGCCCAGTCGCGATTCCACCAGCGAGACCATGCGGGGTTGGTGATTGATCAGGGCGACGATGGCCCGGGTGGTCCGGGGTGCCGCGGGCAGTTGGGCGACCGACCCGGTGATGGCGGCGGTCATCGCGACCAGATCCATCGCGGCGGCCGTCAGCGGCACCAGAATCGCCAAGGGGTTGCCCGGATCGGCGAACGCCGCGGCCGGTGCCGGCGAACCCGACCCCACGAACGTCAGATCGGCTGCGACGTCGCCCACCACGTCACGCACCTCGTCGAGGACGGCGTCGGCGTCGGCACCAGTGCGGTCCTCGTCGATCTCGACGACCAGCCGGCCCAGCGCGGCCTCGACGTGCGCCTTGGCCACACCCGGGATCCGGCGCACGGGCTCCTCCACCACCGCCGCATGCTCGTCCCACCGCGGGAACGGCAGCAGCGGGTCGAGGTCCAGGTGCACGCGGTTGCCGCTCTGCCAGCGCACCGGCGGGTTGGGGTGGGCTTTCGCGCGGTCCGAGCCGTTGGTGGCCCCGAGCGCACGACCGGTCGATTGCGCCGCCGACTGCACCACCGGGACGACGAGCTCCACGACCGGGCTGGCCAGCATCTGCAGCGTGTCCGCGGCCCCCGACGCGGCGCGCACTAGCTGTGTTGCCCCACCGGTTACGCCGTCGGCCAAACTCCCCACCAGGCCGATACCCGGAATCTTCACTCAGTCACCCTTCAACTGGACCCGCGCTCAATACTTCCGGTGTCTTTCCACGCTGTCCACATCGGAGGCGCATGTGAACACGAGCGTAGGCGCAGCGCGGCGCGGCGGCTCGATGGCAAGACTGCTAGGCGACTTCTAGGCGACGTAATCGCTGCCGTCCCAGTGCAGCACCTTGCTCGTCACCGTCCCTCCGGCGCAGCTCGGCACGCAGTCGTTGCGAGACTGCAGAATCGTGTACCGGCCGTCGGGGCCGGGACCCTGCAGCTTGGCGTCGTAATAGGCGCGCTTGCCCTGGTAGTGGATGTCCGGCTTAGACCATCCTGGGTCCTGGAAGCCGGTAGGCGTCGGCACCAGGACGAGCACCCCGTTGTACCGGCCCGGGTTGTAGGTGACGAAGGAGTTCCCCGTGGCGTCGGTCACCGGGCTGGCGAACGCGAGCGAATTGCCCGAGACATCAAGCGGAATGGCGGTGATCGCCTTGCCGGTGCCCGCGACCGCGACGACACACCCACGGGAGTCCACCTGGTTCGACGGGTTGAGCAGCAGGAACAGCCGGACCGTGCCCAGCTTCGGATGGGTGATGTCCTGGTGGGCGGTGACATCGCCCTGACAGCCGGCATCCGGCGGCGGGGCGTCGGGGAGCGCGGCGGGCCTCGGCGTCGCCGATGAGCCGTGGCCGCCGCCGCAGCCCGTCAGGACCACGGCGAATACGGTGAAGGCCAGCCAGATCCGGTGCCTCATCGCCGTCCCTTCGTCAGCCGTCGTCGTCCGCCTCAGCCGAGTCTGCACCCCAGGTGCCCGGCATCATCGGCATCCGGGGACCGCCGCCCAGCGTGTCGTCGGCCAGGGTGATCAGCCCGGCCGCCTGACCGCCGCCCTTGGCGGCGGTTCCGGTGAAGCCCTGGGTCCCGGCGCCGGCGACCGAGGCCGCCCAGCTGCCGTCGTCCTCCAGATCCATGTACTCGTAGCCGCGCCCGAGCATCTGCGCCTTCGCCCGACGCCGCCGCTGCCTTGGCTCCTGCTCCTTGGGCGCCGCGGCGACGGCCGGAACCTCGGCCTCGTCGGGTTCCGGCGCCTTCTTGCGCGCGGCGGCGGCCGCGGCCCGCCGAGCCGCCGCGCCCACGTCGCCGACCAGGTAGCCGAAGTTCTCCATGCCGGCGCCCAGGGTCGCATTGACGCCGGAACCGCTGAACGTCGGCGGAGCGGCGGTCGGCGGCGGTGCCGGCGCCGACGGCGTGGCCTGCGCGAGCGCCTCCGCCGGAACGGGCGCCGGGGACGAGGACGTCGGGATGTTCGGGGCGAGCGCCGCCAGCGGCGGCATGCCGGGCGGCGGGATGGGCGGCGTCGCCGGCACGGCGGCCAGCGCGGCCAGCCCGGTCAGCCCGACGGGGGCCAGCGCGGCACCGGTGGCCAGCGTCACCAACGGGGCCGTGATCAGCGGCACGAAGACGAAGAGCAGCACGGCGGTCTGCTCCAGCAGGGTCTTCAGCAGCGCGATCGTGTCCGTGATCACCGTGCCGATCACCTCGACGGAGGCGAAGATGATGGTCAAACCGATGGTCGCCGGATTGCCCGACGCGAACGCCGCGGTGAGGTCCGCCGCGACGAACGCGAACATCTGCGACAGATAGGCGACATACGAGCCGATGTCCATCGGGTAGCCGAGGGCGAACGCGATGTTGTACGGGCTGAGGTAGATCAGGGGATTGCCGAGGATGGGCAGGTACGGATCGAACCCGGAGAACAGCGACGAGATGAAGGGGTTGTTGTACAGCGCGTTGGCCAGCGGGTCGAGGACGTCGTTGTAGAACTTGGTGAAGCCGATCTGTTCCAACCACTGACTCCACGTGGTCTGCTGGTCGTCCGGCAGCGGGAACAGCTGGTAGAAGAGGTCTTCCAACGAGGTGACGATCGGCGGGGCCGCGGCGCTCTGCGGTGCGGCGGCCACCGCGGCCGTCGAGACCCCCTGATACGTGGTCATCACCGTGGCGGCCTGGATCCACATCCGCACATAGTCGGCTTCGTTGAGCGCGATCGGGATGGTGTTGATGCCGAAGAAGTTGGTCGCCAGCAGCACCGCGTGGGTGGCGTGGTTGGCGGCCAGTTCGGCCAGGGTCGGCATCGCGGCCAGGGCGGTGGTGTAGGCGGTGGCCGCGGATTCCTGACGCGCGGCGGTCGCCGCGCTGTCGACGGCGGCCTGCGTCAGCCACGCCAGGTACGGGACATGGGCGGCCGCGTAGGCCGCCGCGGTCGGCCCTTCCCACGCGCCGGCCTGTGCCGCCGCCACCAGCGCGGCCAGCTCCTGGGCCGTCTCGGCGTACACCGTGCTCAGCGACGTCCACGATTCGGCCGAGGCCAGCAACGGGCCCGGTCCCGGCCCCGAACTCAGCAAAGTCGAATGCACCTCTGGCGGTGCCGCCATCCAGATGGGGGCGGTCATTGCCGCTCACTCAGGAGAGTCATGAGGGGGTCAGCTCTCTCCGGGGTGCTCCGCCCCGGGTTAGCAGGACGCAATGACGCGAGTCTCCTGGCTCTCGGATCGCCGCTCGCCTCGCCTTCCAGCCGAAGATGGCCGTGGCATGTGAGGTTCGCTCCCCGATTACAGTGGCGGGACCGCGCCGGTTTCGCACCGGCTTCCTACGTCGTCATTGCCTTACGGGCGACATTGTCTCATCCCGGCCGCGGCGCGGCGGTGCGGTTGCCCGAATCTGGAAACGGAATTCGGCGGGAGTTGCCATCCCGGCGGTGCCCACCGGACCGTCGGCCGACATCACGACGCGGTAGCCGTCGAACGGCTACGTGTCGCGATATTCAGCCGAGAAATTGCGCCTAAAGGTACCGGTGGTGTGCCCGTCCAACGTGGTACCCGGTGGGAAAGGACTTCTCGATGACCTGCAGATGGTGGTCCACCCTGGACTCGAGTTCGAGGACTACGCAGCTGTCGCCGACGCACTTCGATTCGAGAACTATGTAGCGTTGCCCACCATCTGTGATCGGGTCACCTGAGTGCAATTTTTCGACTGCCACCAACTCCGGTGTTCCGTCTACCTCCACCCAAGACACAGTAGGTCAACACGCCGGACGAGGGAATAGACCGGCACACGCCAGAATGGTGCGATGAGCTTCCCCGACGTCCCGCAATCGCCCGCCGCGGCGCCGACGTGTTATCGACACCCCGGCCGAGCGACGTACGTGAGCTGCACCCGCTGCGAGCGGCCGATCTGCTCGGACTGCATGCGCAGCGCCGCCGTCGGGCACCAGTGTGTGGACTGCGTCCAGGAGGGCGCCCGGACCGTTCGCCAGCCGCGGACGCGGTTCGGTGGCCGCGAACGATCGGGCGCCCCGGTGGTCACGTATGCGTTGATCGCGGTCAACGTTGCGGTCTTCGTCCTGCAGATCTCGGTGGGGGATCTGGAGCGCAAACTGGCCCTGTGGCCGCCGGCGGTCGCCGTGTACGGGCAGTTCTATCGCCTGGTGACCTCGGCGTTCCTGCACTACGGCGCGGCACACCTGCTGTTCAACATGTGGGCGCTGTACGTGGTGGGCGCGCCGCTGGAGCAGTGGCTGGGCCGGCTGCGTTACGGCGCGCTGTACGGGTTGAGCGCGCTGGGCGGCGCGGTGCTGGTCTACCTGCTCGCACCGCTCAACTCGGCGACCGCGGGTGCTTCCGGCGCGGTGTACGGCCTGTTCGGCGCGATCTTCGTGGTGGCGCGACGACTGGACCTCGACATCCGCGGGATCGTCGCAGTCATCCTCATCAACTTGGCTTTCACCTTCGTCGCGCCGCTGATGGGTTCTCAACAGATCAGCTGGCAGGGGCACGTCGGCGGGCTGATCACCGGCGCCCTGGTGGCCGCGGCCTACGTTTATGCGCCCCGGGCCAGCCGCAACGCGGTCCAGATCGGCGTGACGGTCGTCCTGTTGGCCGTGTTCGCCGGGCTCATCTGGTGGCGCACCGGCGTGCTGCTGGCCCACGTCTAGGTGCCGGCATGAGCTGGTGGATCGCCGAGGCGGAGCGGACGTTGTCGGAACTGGTGCCCGCGCCGCCGGAGTTGGTGCGCGACTTTTACGTCGACCTCGACAACATCAAGATCGTGCACCCGCTCATCGTGTCGGTGGAGGTGCTGTCCCGCACCGACCTTCCGGACGGCGGCTACGCCCAGGCCTATCGGGTGGTGGATCGGATTCCGTTGGGGCCGTTGACCATCAAGACCGCCTACCGGGCGCGGCTGCGAGTGCCGTCGGTAGGCGACGTGCTGACCGAGGCCGACCAGTCGCCCGGCGTCCGGCTGCGCGGCACGGTGAGTTTCGACCCGGTTGACGGCGGCACCCGCGTCACCGAGCGCATTCACTTCGCCGCACCGCGGCCGTTGGCGCGTTTCACCGTCCGCGAGGGCGTCAAAGCCCACATCGCAATGCTGGCCGGCATCCGAAGCCACTTCGAAGCATCGTGACTAGGCCTCGCTGGGTCGCCACTCCGACGTCAGGGCGAAGTCGGACAAGTACTTCGTGGAGCTCCAGCCGCCGTCGACGACGATCGTCTGCCCGTTGATGAAGGCCCCGCCCGCGGAGCAGAGGAACGCCACCGTGCTCGCGACGTCGTCGACGGTGCCCAGCCGCTGATGCGGCGTCATCTCGGTGTTGATCCGCCGAAACCGCGGGTCGGCCAACCGGTGTTCGGTCATCGGTGTCTGGATGACGCCGGGAGCCACAGCGTTGCAACGGATTCCCTGTGCGCCGTACTGACAGGCGATGTGCGTGGTCAGCGCGGTCAACCCGCCCTTGGCCGCGGAGTAGGCGCCGCCGCGCAGCCCGCCGACCACGGCGAAGGTCGAGGTGACGTTGATGATCGCCGAGCCGGGGCGCAGGTGCGGCAGCACTTCGCGAATCAGGCGGAACGGCGCGCGCAGCATCAAACCGAGGAAGTGGTCCAGGGATTCGTCGTCGGTCTCGTGAACGGGCTTGGGGCTGCCCACCCCGGCGGCGTTGACCAGAAAGTCGATGCGCCCCCACCTCTGCACGACGTGTCGTGTGATCCGCGCGGGCGCGTCGTCGTCGGTGAGGTCGACGGCGAGCGTCACCACTCGGTCGCCGAGACCCCGCGTCAGCTCCGCGAGCGCGTCCTCATTGCGGCCCGTCGCCAGCACCGCCATGCCCATTTCGGCGAGCTTTGTCGCGCAACCGGATCCGATCCCGCCGCTAGCCCCGGTCACTATCGCTACCTGCATCTCACTCCGCCTCCATGAGGGCCGCCTTGATCCGGTGCTTGAGGATCTTGCCCGCATCGTTCTTCGGCAGCACGTCCCAGATGACCACCTGCTCGGGCACTTTGAACAGCGCCACTCCCGCGTCTTCGAGGAAGGCGCGCAGGCTCGCCACGTCGGGCGCCGGAGCGGACGCCGGGACGACGACGGCGCAGGCGCGTTCGCCGGTGCGCGCGTCGGGCACGCCGACGACGGCGATCTCGGCGATGCCGGGGTGCCCGGCCAGGATGTCCTCGACCTCCTTGGGCGAGATGTTCTCTCCGTTGCGGATGATGATGTCCTTGGCGCGTCCGGTGACGACGAGGTACTCGCCGTCGACCCAGCGCGCGAGGTCGCCGGTGCGGAAGTAGCCGTCGGCATCGAATGATTCGGCGTCGTCCTCGGGATGCTGATACCCGGCCAGCATCTGCGGGCCCCGCGCGCGGAGCTCGCCGTCGACCAGCTTGACGTCGGCGAACCCGACGCGGCCGTCGGTGTCAGCGGCGCGCTCGCGGTGCCTCGGCGCCCCGATGGTGGTGACCGGAACCTCCGTCGAGCCGTAGACGCGGGTGACGAGCGCCGAATCGAAATACGCTGCCGCTCTGCGTATCAGCGACGGCGATACGGAGGCGCCGCCGCAGATGAACACCTTCAGGTCCGGCAGCCGGGTGCCGGCGCGCTGCGCGGCGGCCAGCAGCTGTTCCAGGAACGGCGTCGCGCCGGCCATGTGGGTGCATCGTTGCGCCGTCATCAGGCGCACCGCCTCGTCGGCGTCCCAGCGCTCCATCACCACCGCCGTCGTGCCCAGCAGTAGCGGGCACTCGAACGCGTAGATGGAACCGCCGATGTGCGCGATCGGAGACGCCACCAGGAACGTGTCACCCGGTTCGATCAGCCAGTGCTCACGCAGCTGGCAGATCAGCGCGTGGATCGAGTTGTGCGTGTGCAATACACCTTTCGGCCGGCCGGTCGTCCCGGAGGTGTAGAGCACCATACGGACGGCGTCGGGGTTCAGCGTGGGCAGGCCCCGGGTCACGGGCCGGGGCGCCAGCAGGGACTCAAACCCCCCGGGGCTAAGAGGGTCCCCGCGCACTGCGACGACGTCGGGCGCCGACTCGATCTGCGCGCACACCCGGGAAAGCATCGCGGGATAGTCATGGCGGCCGAAACGCGCTGGGATGAAGACCATCCGGCTGTCGGCGTCTTCGAGGATGAAGCGCAGCTCCCGGTCGCGCATGGACGGCAGGATCGGGTTGGCGATCATGCCGGCCAGCGTCGCGGCGAGGTAGATGACCGCGGCCTCATGCCAGTTGGGCAGCACGAACGACACCACGCTGCCCGGGGGGATGCGCGCATGCAGCGCATGCGCCAGCGTCGTCGCCTGCCGATACAGCTCCGCGCAGTCCAGCCGCCGGTCGCCGTCGACCAGCGCGACCCGCCGCGGGGTGTCGCGCGCGGCCCCGCCCAGCGCGTCCGCCAGCGTCCCACGTACCCACCACCCGCGCGCGTAGGCGTCGGCGGCGCGTTCCTCGTCGAAGCGAATCCACCTGCCTTCGACCAGTTTTCGCGGTGACGACATGTCAGGCCTTGATCCGGCGCATCGTCATCGAGTGCCGGAAGCGGGACGCGGGATGGGTGTTGATGGTGACCTGGGCGACCTGCCCGTCCGACGTCGTATAGGTGCGGCGCACGTGCAGCGCCGGCGTCCCGGCCTCGACGTCGAGGCCCTCGGCCAGCGCCGCCGAGATGAGCACCGCGGCGATTTCCTGATGGACCTCGACGATACTCAGGCCGTAGAGGTCCTCGATCAGCGGGAAGACCGCGCCCTCATGCTTGTGCAGTAACCGGCCGACCGCGGCGAACGCGCGGTTGATGAAGTACTCGGTGCGGCACAGCGCCGGTCCGGCGGACTCGTCGGCCCGACGGAAGCCGCGCACGGTCAGCCACTGCTCGCCGCTGGTGAGGCCGGTGCGGTCCGCCGCCTCGTCGTCGATGGTCACCATCGCGATCGATTCGATCGCGAACCGTGCACCCGTCGCGAACGCCACCAGGTCGTTGATCGACATGACGTGCTGCGCATAGGAATCCGACGACGGCCGGGGAACGACGAGGGTGCCCGTGCGCGGCCGCGACGACACCAGGTTGTCCTCCCGCAACCGGCGCAGCGCCTCCCGAACGGTGTAGCGGCTCACCGCAAACCGCTCACACAGCTCGTGTTCGGTCGGCAATTGGGATCCCACCGGATAGACGCCGTCGACTATCTCCTTACGCAGCGTGCGCGCCACCTGCAGGTAGCGGTGATCAGAGACTTTGGGTTCCGGCATCGCCTGTGGCCGTTCAGGGTTGCCGGCGCAGGGCCAGCACGCTGCCGTCGGCGTCCGCGGAGACGTATAGCGTGCCGTCCGATCCGGCCGCGATGCCGGCGAACGGCCCCTGCGGGCCGGAGAACGGCGGCATGCCGAGCAGCGGCTTGGGGACCACGCCGGGAGGTGCGCCGACCGGCAGGCCCGACGCGATGGTGCGCCGGGCACCGGTGTCCGGGTCGAACGCGACGAGTTCCTTGGCGCCGGCGTCGACGACGTACACCTGGCCGCCGTGCACCAGGATGCCCTGTGGCCGTTGCAAACCGTCCAGCACCGGGCCCGTCCCGTCGAGCTTCACCACGCGGCCGGCGCCCGATTCGCAGACCAGGCAGGCCCCGTCGGGGGCCACCGCCACGCCGACGGGCTCGTTCAGTCCCGATGCCAGCACTTCGACCCCACCAGCGCGAACGGACAGCACCCGCCCCGCGCCGAGTTCGGCCACCACGATCGTTTCGCCGGAGCCGGCCCCCGAAACTGCGATGCCGTACAACTGATCGAAACCCTCCGCCAGCACCTCGCTTTCGTTGCGGTCCGGCCAGTAGCGCGCCACCTGCCCGTTGGACGTGGTCACGACGAACTCTCCGGCCGTGGTCGGCGCGATCCCCCGCAGAAACCCCGGATAGCCCGGACTGAACAGCATTCCGGCGGTCCGTCGACGGCCGTCGTGCCCCAGCGCGTAAAGGTACGTGCCGTCGGCGATGTAGAGCTCGCCGTCGCCGCCGACGGCGAGGTCAAGCGGCCAGTTCAACCCGCCGGGCAGCACGGTGCGGGTATCGCCGCCGCCGAGGATCTCGGTGATCTCGCCGGTGAAATTCGAGACGAACAGCCGATCCCCCACGAAGGCCAGGTTGTCCAGGCCGGGATTGAGGCTGGCCAGCACGGTCCGCTCGCCGCTGCGCGGATCGATGCGCAGCACCTGCCCGCTGTGCACCTGGGTGGAGACGATGCGGCCGGCGGAATCGAACTTCACCGCGTCGGGAACACCGAGATCGCCGGCAACGAGCTGCGGCTCACCGCCTTCGGGGTCGATGCGCCAGATCTCGTTGGCCCCCATGACCGGGAAGTACAACAAGCCGTCCGGCCCGACCTCCATCGCGTTGGGCGACGGCACGTTCTCCAGCAGCACCCGCGGCGGCCCGCCGGCCAGGTCGAACTCGAGCAGGCGGCCGCCTTCGCGGCATTCGCCGATGAACAGCCGGCCCTGGTGGAAGGTGATGCCGTTGGCGGACGGTACGTCGTCGCGAAGCACCCGGGTGCGCCCGGCGGTGTCGCGCACGCTGACCCGCCCGTCCATGACCTCGGTCGCGTACAGGTTCCCGCGCGGGTCGAACGCGACGTCGTCGGGCGCGGTGATGTCGCCGCCCTTGGCGCTGATGGTGTCGAGCGAGCCGGTCGCCACGTCGAGCGCGCTGATCTGGCTGCCGGTGACCTGCGCGATGTACACGCGGCCGTCCGGGCCCGTGCGCAGGCCGTTGGCGCCGAAGAGTCGGCTGGGTGGCGTGAGGCGCTGCAGCGTCCAGCCCTCGGCGACGCTGGGTTCCTGCGGGGCCAGATAGCGGCCCGACAATCTGGCTGTCACCGCTCGCACGTTAGCAACCGACCAATAGTCCAGACAATAGCCCGGTCCGCGTTTCGCAAAGGCCCTTGACGTGCTGGCTATGCTCAGAGAATCATGCTCTCTAATGGATGCACGTCATTATCTTGTCCGGACAATTAGCTGAATGGGCGCTGATCTGCTGCGCCTCGACGGGCGCATTGTCCTAGTGGCGGGTGCCGCGGGCGGCGGCATCGGGACCACCGTCACGCGCGCGGTGGCCGAGGCCGGGGCGACCGTGGTCGCGGTCAGCCGTAGCCGGGAAAACCTGGATCAGCATGTCGGTCCACTGGTGGACGAGGGCCTGCCGGTGGTGCCGGTGGCGGCCGACGTTTCCACCGACGACGGGGTGGGCGCCGCGCTGGCGGCCGCGCTGGGCGCCGACGGCGACCTGTACGGGTTGGTCAACGTCGCCGGCGGTGCGGACCCGTCGACGTGGATGCCGTCCACACGGGTGACGCGCGGCGATTGGCGCGAGCTGTTCACCCGGAACCTGGAGACGATGTTCTTCATGAGCCAGGCCGTGGCGGCGGAGCTGAAAAGGCGCGGCCGTCGCGGCTCGATCGTGTCGATCTCGTCGATCAGCGGGATGAACACCGCCCCGTTCCACATCGCTTACGGCACGGCCAAAGCCGCGATCGCGGCGGTGACCCGTACCATGGCGGCCGAACTGGCCCCGTCCGAGATCCGCGTCAACGCGGTGGCACCCGGGGTCACCGAGACACCGGCGTCGCGCATGTACGTCGACGAGGACACCGAGCGGGACCGCCGTGCCATCGCCATGGGACGACGCGGCCGTCCCGACGAAATCGCCGGCGCGATCCTGTTTTTGCTGTCCGACCTGGCGAGCTACATCACCGGGCAGACCCTGCTGGTGGACGGCGGCGTGAACCTGCGCTGGACGCACCTGGGCGGGGACAACACCTCGCTGTTCCTCAAGGACGAGACTTTCCGGGCAGCGATAAAGCGTTGGGAGGCATAAGCGTGACGGAGACAGACACCACTGAAGAAGACGCACTGACGACACCCGTGACGATCGGCGTCGACGCCTACGTCTCCGTGGAATACCTGCGCGCCGAGCGGGACAAGTTGTGGCGCAAGGTGTGGCAGCAGGTCGGGCGCGTCGAAGACCTGGCCAAGGTGGGCAGCTTCCTCACCTATGACATCCTCGACGACTCCATCGTGGTGGTGCGTACCGGTCCGGACACGCTCAAGGCGCACCACAATGTCTGCATGCACCGCGGCCGCCGGCTGATCGACGTGCCGGCCGGTGCGAAAAGCGCTTGTGGGCATAGGAAGTCGTTCGTGTGCGGGTTTCACGGCTGGACCTACGACCAGGACGGCAACTGCATCCACATCCCCGAGCAGGCGGACTGGCAGGGCGCGCTGACCCCGGAGAACACGCACCTGTCGACGGTCAACGTCGATACCTGGGGCGGCTGGATCTGGATCAACATGGACCCCGCCGCGCAGCCGCTGCGCGAGTACCTCGAGCCGGCCGCCACCATGCTCGACCCGTTCAATTTGCAAGACATGCGCTGCAAATGGCGCAAATGGCTGAATTTCGACTGCAACTGGAAGGTCGCGATGGAGGCCTTCAACGAGACCTACCACGTCGCCACCACCCATCCGCAGTTCAACAAGTTCGGCAACTTCCGTGGCTGGGCGATGGCGCAGGGCAGGCACAGCAACATCGGCTACGACGCGCCCAAGGACCTGGAAGAAACCAAGTCGAAGATCCGGCTCGGCACCGGCGCGGACCCCCGCGTCTCGACGGCCGAGATGCAGCTCTACACGTTGGAGGAGACCAACGCCACCACCACCAGGACGCTGGTGGACGCCGCGCTGCGGCTCGTGGAGGAACTGCCGGAGGACGCGCCCGCCGACCGGGTGCTCAGCCACTGGCTGACCTCGGCGCGTGCGGACGACGCGGCGCGGGGCGTGATCTGGCCGACCATCGATCCGCAGCACCTGGCCGAGAGCGGCACCGCGTGGCAGATCTTCCCGAACTTCCAGATCGGCCAGGGACTGACCACCGCCCTGTGCTACAGCGCCCGGCCGTACGGCTACGACCCGGACAAATGCATCTTCGAAGCGTCCTGCTATGAGCTGTATCCGAAAGGCGAAGAGCCGCAGACCGAATGGGTATACGCGCCGCCGGATGACCCCAATTGGCGCAGCGTGCTGCCGCAGGACTTCTCGAACATGGCCGCCGTCCAGCAGGGCATGAAATCGCTGGGCTTCCGCGGCCCCAAGCCCAACCCCTACATGGAACGGGCAACCGCAAATCTGCACCGCAACCTCGCCGAATACATGGGCACCGGCGCCCCGCAGGAACTCGCTATGGAACTAGGAAGAGAGCCGAAACGATGAAAGTCAATCTTGGGTTCGGAGCACACAACTCGCACGACTGGGACCGGGTGTTGGCCCAGGACTTCAGCCAACCGCCCGCGACCGCCGACTGGGAGTGCGTGCAGGCCACGCTCGCGATTGCCGATCTGGCCGAGCCCCTCGGGTTCGACGGCATCTGGATGCCCGAGCACTGCGGCACACCGTACGGCATGACGCCCAACCCGATTCAGGCGCTGAGCTATTTCGCCGGGCGCACCGAGCGGGTGGGCCTGGGCACCTTCGTCGTCGTCGCCCCCTGGTGGCATCCGGTACGGTTGGCGCACCAGATCGCCTACCTCGACATCCTCTCCAACGGCCGATACACGACGATCGGAATCGGCCGCGGCGTCTCGAAGGGGGAGTTCGACGCCGTCGGCGTGCCCCGCGAGGAAAGCCGGCAGCGGTTCAACGAGACCCTCGACATCCTGCAGTTGGCGCTCTCGGGCAAACGGTTCTCCTACGAGGGCGAGATCTTCACCGTGCCGGAGATGTCGCTGCGCCCCGAACCGCAGACCCCCGACCTTTTTTCGCGAATCTACAGCTCATCCTCGACGGCCGAGTCCCTCGAGATCCTGGCGCGCCGCGGGATGGTCCCCCTGTTCGTCGGGAACAAGCCGATCGAGGACGCCGGGCGGGAAGTGCAGAAGGTCAACACGTTCCGCAAGGAAGAGGGCCTGCCGCCCTGTCAGCCCAAGAACGTCATGTTCATGTACTGCACCCCCAACGCGGAGGACGCCGCCAAGTCCGAGGAATGGATCTGGACCGCCAACCGGGACGTCACCGTGCATTACGGCTTCGCCGACGCCTCGAATTTCAAAGGCGTCAAGGGATATGAGGCCTATGCCGCCAGGGAAGCCACCGCCACCGCGGTGCTGGCCTCGTCGGTGACCGGGGACCAGGGCGCCCCCAAGGGCCCACCCAAGACGCCCGGCTACCACGCGTCCAACCTGCTGATCGGAACGCCGGAGGAGATCGTCAAGCGGATCGCCGCCGCCCAGGAGGCGTGCTCGTTCTGCGAGCTGACCATCGTCCCGCAGTTCGGCACCATGCCGTACCAGGAGGCCATGGCCTCTACGCAGCTGTTCGCCAAGGAGGTGCTGCCCGCGGTGCATCAGATGGCCGCGCCACTGCACCCCGCGGCGCTGCCGGAGAACGCCCTGGCATGACTGGGACTTCCGGACCGGCGCCCTGCCCCCCGACCGACACCCCCGACGACATCGATATCGATGCGTTGCGCGAAAAGTACCGTCAAGAGCGCGAAAAGCGGCTGCGGCCGGAGGGGTCCAAGCAGTACATCGAGCTGGTCGATGACTTCGCGGGCTACTACGAAACCGACCCGCATTCGCCGCCGCTGGTCCGCGACCCGATCTCGGCGGACATCGACGTGGCGGTGCTCGGCGGCGGATTCGGTGGCCTGTTGTGCGGCGCGTACCTGAAGAAGGCCGGCGTGCAGGACGTCCGCATCATCGAGCTGGGTGGCGACTTCGGTGGCGTCTGGTACTGGAACCGGTACCCGGGCCTACAGTGCGACAACGAATCCTACTGCTACATACCGCTGCTCGAAGAGCTGAACTTCATCCCGAGCAAGAAATTCGCCGACGGCAGCGAAATCTACGAGCATTGCCGGCGCATCGGAAAGCATTTCGGGCTTTACGATTCTGCGATTTTCTCCACCCAGGTGCGGGCACTGCGCTGGGACGACGAGATCAGCCGCTGGCGCGTGCGCACCGACCGCGACGACGACATCCGGGCGCGTTTCGTGGTGATGGCCTCCGGCCCGTTCCACCGCCCCAAGCTGCCCGGCATCCCCGGCATCAAGGACTTCAAGGGCCACAGCTTCCACTCGTCGCGGTGGGACTACGCCTACACCGGCGGCGACAGCAACGGCGGGCTGACCGGGCTGGCCGACAAGCGCGTCGCCGTGGTGGGCACCGGCGCGACCGCCGTCCAGATCGTGCCCTTTCTGGGCCGGGATGCCAAGCATCTCTATGTCTTTCAGCGCACGCCGTCGTCGGTGGGGCCGCGAAACAACACCCCGACCGATCCCGAATGGGTGAAGTCGCTGAAGCCGGGCTGGCAGAAGGAGCGGCAGCGCAATTTCCATGCCTGGACGTTCGAGGGCATGGCGCCGGGCCAACCCGACTACGTCTGCGACTTCTGGACGGAGTTGGGCCGCAACACCGCCGCGCGGGTGCTCGCGCTGCCGGACCCCGCCGCGATGACGCCGGAGCAGTTCATGGACATCCGCGAGGAGGAAGATTACAAGGTCATGGAGCGGCTGCGGCGACGCGTCGAGGCGATCGTCGAGGACCCCGATACCGCCGAGGCGCTCAAGCCCTACTACCGCTTCCTATGCAAGCGGCCGTGCACCAATGACGACTACCTGCAGACGTTCAACCGCCCGAACGTGACGCTGGTCGACGTGTCGTCGTCGAAAGGCGTTGAGCGGGCCACCGAGAAGGGCTTGGTCGCGGACGGGGTCGAGTACGAGGTCGACTGCATCATCTATGCCAGCGGATTCGAGATCACGACGGAAATCAGCCGCCGCTACTCCATCGACGCGATCGAGGGCCGCGATGGGTTGTCGCTGTATGACCACTGGCGCAACGGATACAAGACCCTGCACGGGTTCACCAGCCGCGGCTTCCCCAATCAGTTCTTCACCGGCTTCACGCAGGTGGGCATCTCGGCGAACATCGCGGCCAACTACGAACTGCAGGGCGAACACATCGCCTACATCATCGCCGAGGCCTTGGCGCGTGGCGCGCAGACGGTCGAGCCCAGCCAGGAAGCGCAGGACGAGTGGTGTAAGACGGTGCGGGAGACGGCGATCGACAACTCCGCGTTCGACCTGGAATGCACGCCGGGCTATTACAACAACGAGGGCGGCGGCACCGGCGCGGCCGACGGGGAGGGTATCCGCTCGCACCTCGGCGAACCCTATGCTCCCGGTTTCTATGTCTTCGGCGACCTGCTCGCGGCGTGGCGCGACAAGGGCGACCTGGACGGCCTCGTGTTGGGATCGTGATGGCAGAGCTGCGATTCGACGATCGCGTCGCCGTGGTGACCGGCGGCGGCCGGGGGCTGGGCCGCGCCTACGCGCTGCTGCTGGCGTCCCGGGGAGCCAGGGTCGTGGTCAACGACACCGGCGGCACCCTGACCGGTGACGGCGCCGACGCCGGTCCGGCGCACGAGGTGGTCGCCGAAATCACCGCTGCGGGTGGTCAAGCGGTGGCATCGGTCGACTCGGTGGCCACGGCCGCCGGCGGGCAGGCGATCGTCCGGGCGGCGCTGGACCGATTCGGCCGCGTCGACATCCTGATCCACAATGCCGGCACCGTGCGCCGGGGGTCGTTGAAAGAGTTGAGTTACGAGGACTTCGACGCCGTCATCGACGTGCATCTGCGCGGCGCGTTCCACGTGGTGCGGCCCGCGTTTCCCGTCATGTGTGACGCCGGATATGGCCGGATTGTGCTGACCTCGTCGATCGGCGGCCTCTACGGCAACCACGGCGTCGCGAACTACGCGGCGGCCAAGGCGGGACTGGTGGGGCTGGCCAACGTCGCCGCGCTCGAAGGCGCGTCCGACAACGTGCTCTGCAACGTCATCGTTCCCTCGGCGGTGACGAGAATGGCCGACGGGCTGGACATTTCGGCGTACCCGCCGATGGGACCCGAGCTGGTCGCGCCGGTGGTGGGTCTGCTGGCGCACGAATCCTGTCCCGTCAACGGCGAGATGCTGGTGGCCATCGCCGGCCGGGTGGCCAGGGCGGTCGTCGCCGAAACACCCGGTGTGCATCGCGATTCGTGGTCGATCGAGGACGTGGCGGCGGAGATCGACGCGATCCGCCGGTTCGACGCGCCGCTGGTTTTTCCGGTGGTGCCCGAGGGCCACGCCGACCACATCCGGTACAGCTTCGAAAGGGCTACCCAGAATGCCTAGCTCGGGTCCGCTGTCGGGTGTGCGCGTCGTCGACCTGACGGCGATGGTGATGGGCCCCTACTGCACGCAGATCATGGCCGACATGGGCGCCGACGTCGTCAAAGTTGAACCGCCACAAGGCGATGACACCCGCTACGTCTCGGTCGGGCCCGCGCGCGGCATGAGCGGCGTGTTCGTCAATGTCAATCGCGGAAAGCGGGCGATCACGCTCGACCTGCGTTCCGACTTCGGCAAGGCCGCCATCCGGGCGCTGATAGAGCAGGCCGATATCTTCATCCACTCGATGCGTGCCAAGGCGATCGCGCGGCTCGGGCTCGGCTACGAGGACGTCGCCGCCATCAATCCGGCGATCGTCTACACCAACTGCTACGGCTACAGCCGCCGCGGACCCAACGCCGACCTGCCCGCGTACGACGACACGATCCAGGCGGCGTGCGGGCTGCCGGCCGTGCAGGAGCAGCTGACCGGCGAGGCCAACTACGTCGGCACCATCCTGGCCGACAAGGTCGCCGGCCTGACCGCGCTCTACGCGACGACGATGGCGTTGTTCCACCGCGAGCGCACCGGCGAGGGCCAGGAGGTGGAGATCGGCATGTTCGAGACGATGGCGTCGTTCATGCTGGTCGAGCACGCTAACGGCGCCGTCTTCGATCCGCCGCTCAGCCCCGCGGTCTACCCGCGCGCGGTGGCACCGAACCGACGGCCCTACCGGACCAGCGACGGCTACATCTCTGCGCTGATCTACAACGACAAGCATTGGGCCGCTTTCGTCGACGCGGTCCGCCCGCCCTGGGCCAGCGAGCTGTACGCCACCCTCGAGCGGCGGGCCCGCCAGATCGACACCGTCTACGCGCTGCTGGCCGAAACGCTGGCTCAGCGAACCACGCAGGAATGGCTCGACCTGTTCCGTGCGCTGCAGATCCCCGCTGCGCCGTTGTCAAGTCCCGCAACGTTGTTCGACGACGAGCACCTC
This sequence comes from Mycobacterium sp. NGS68, assembly GCF_059812195.1. Lineage (NCBI taxonomy): Bacteria > Bacillati > Actinomycetota > Actinomycetes > Mycobacteriales > Mycobacteriaceae > Mycobacterium > Mycobacterium sp. NGS68. Next base: position 593,496 of record NZ_JCALCE010000001.1, read on the forward strand.
AACGCCGTCGGTTTCTTCGAGACGGTGGACACACCGCACGGCCCGGTGCGCTTTCCGGGTGTGCCGACCTGGTTTTCGCGCACCCCGGGGCGGGTCGCCGGTCCCGCGCCGGAGCTGGGCGCCGACACCGCCGACGTGCTCGACGAACTCGGTCTCGGCGCAGGTGATATGACGGTCGCGGTCGAGCCGCACTGATCCACCTCTCACCCTCTCCGCCTTCCTGCCGCCGAGAGTGAAACGACCGCGACTTCGAGGCCACCTTTTCGCAGCCATTTCACGTTCGGCGAGGCACCTACGGTTGTCGAGCAGAAGCCGGGTCAAGTCCCATCTTTCGCTCGGGACGCCGGGGCCTTCACGACGCCTGAGAACCCGGGCCCCGCGGGTCTAATCGCCTCTGCGTTCGTATTTCTGATTCGTGTCGAAAACGGAAGCGACGCAACTGGCTCCCGTCACTTTGCCGTGGCCATACCCGACCAGCAGGGTTATCGGATCCTTTTGCGGCGCGGGCAGCGAAAACTCACGAGTCAACTGATACTTCGCGCGCGCGTCGGGTGGGCAACTTCCCCCCGGGGTGTAATCCTGATTTTTCTCCAACAACCACGACCCGTTGGAGAAGACCAGCGGATCGGATTCACCGCCGCTCGGCTGATAGAAGTAGCTCATGCATCGGTCACCGGTGCGCAGGCAGAATGTGCGCACGACAAAGTCCGCTTCGAATACCCGCGACGCCGTCGTCAACGTCGCCGTCGAGTGATACGAGCCGTGTAATGCGTTGGCCGGCGATACTATTCGCGACGGCAGATGGGCCGGGTCCGGCAGCTGAGCGACATCGGTATCTCCCGTCCTGGTAAATGTGACATTGCCCTTCGCATAGCACTCCATCGAATTCTGGAGAAAGAAGTCACCCGACAGGGTGCCGTCGGGCTGCGGTTGGACGGAGATGATGCTCCACGCCTGGCCGTCGTGGTCGTTGCATTTGGCTGGTGCGGTCGTGACCATCAGCCAGCGCCCGTCGACGTAGTCGAATACCCGGTTGCCTTGCGGGTCATTGTCGTTGAGCGCGTTGGCCACACACCCGTTCGGCCCGCATGCCGACCGCAGATGCCAGGTTTCCTTTGACGGCATTCCACCTTGCGGAATTCCGGCGGCGTTCAACTGGGGCCCGAAATCGACTGCGAACGTTCCGGCGAACGCCGCCGGGTTGGCATGCGCGCCTCCGGTTTGGCCACCTGAGGCCGTGTCGCTGTGGCCGCCATGGCTGCGCAGAACGATCACGGCGACGACGGCCAGAACAGCCGCCATGGCACCGGCGGCGGCGAGAGCGGGGAGACGATTCTTCCGAGGCTTGGTCGGACCGGTTGCAACCGGCTCAGCGCGCACGCGCGGGGGCTGCATCGGTGGTCCGACTTGCGTGGCGGCGGCCTGCGGCTCGAAACGCTGTGCCTGCGCGGTGGGCAGCATCGAGTGCGGGCTGGTCATGGGGGTCGTGATGGCCGCCCGCGCCGCCTTACTCAGCTGATCGGCGTCCGCATACCGCTCGTTGGGATCCTTGGCCATGCCCTTGGCGATGACGTGGTCCAACGCCTCTGGCACGCCGTGCCGCAACGTCGACGGCCGCGGTGGCGGGGTCCACATATGCGCGGAGGCCAGGTGCTCGAAAGTGTCGCCCGGATAAGGTGCTCGGCCGGTCAGGCACTCGTGGAGTACGCACGTCAGGGCGTATACGTCCGAACGCGGGTCGACTGTTCCGCTGGTGATTCGCTCAGGCGCCATGTATGCCCAGGTGCCGATGGTGGTGCCGGTACTGGTCAGGCGCGACTCGCCGGCCGCGCGGGCGATACCGAAGTCGATCAGGTACGCGAAGTCGTTTTCGGCGATCAATATGTTGGACGGTTTGACGTCCCGGTGCACCAGCCCGATTCGGTGTGCCGCATTTAAAGCCGACGCAATCTGCTCGATGATCAGCACCGCCCGTGCCGGATCCAGCGGCCCTTCGGCGAGGATGCTCTGCAGATCCCGACCCTCGATCAGCCGCATGTCCACGTACAGTCGGCCGTCAATCTCGCCGAAGTAGTGAATCGGCACCACGTGTGGCTCGTTCAGCCCCGCCGCTGCGTGTGCCTCGCGGCGGAACCGTTGCTGAAAAACCTGATCATCCACCAGATGTGCCGGCAGCACCTTCACCGCCACGACCCGGTCAGTGTCGGTGTCATAGGCGCGCCAGACCTCGCCCATGCCGCCGCGGCCCAGCAGCTCGATCAACCGATAGCGGCCGAACGGCGTCCCCTCCACAACACCAACCTCCGCCAGCGGTCGTTCACGATGCCCCGAGGACCTAGAGTAAGCGCCGCCTCCCATGCGGCGCAGCAAATCCGGCCACCTCCGCGGCGGTCCGGTGCGAGGTTAATCCGGGCGCGGGTTCCCGGCGGTGAAGATCCGGTAGAAGTAGGTCAGATTGTCGGGTTCGCCGTAGTTGACGCGCTTGAACGCTTTGCTGATCGGGTTGGCGTGGCTGTCGGTGCCGGAATGGTAGACGGTGAGGGTGCCCAAATGCTGCGCGAGGCCGTCCGGGGTGTCCACCCACTCATAGCCCGCGTTGCGGACCATCACTTCGCCCAGATAGCAGCCGAACACGAAAATCGTCTCGGCCATCAGATCGGATCCGGGTTCGCGGAACGCGTCCAAAATCGCGTCCACGACCAGCAGCGAATCGGGGCTGTAGTCGAGTTCGACGCCGGACACGTCGCGGGCGGCATCGGCGGCGCGGCGCGCCAGGTCGGGGGCGGTGGCGGGAGAGGGCGTCGCCGGCAGCGCCAGCGCGCGCCCGGCGTAGGGAGGTCCGGCACCGGCCGGCGAGACGACCGGTGCGGGATCGCTTGTCGCGCGGGGGATCGGCTCGAGCGCGGCGGGTTCACTCTCCGGGCCGGACTTGTCACGTCGGGAGAACCAGCCCATCTCGATGCCTTCTGCCTGTGTCGTCGGTCGCCTGGGGTTCAGGATACGGGCGAGGCGATCGGTCTCACGCAAGGGACTGCGGCGGAAGGGGATGACCGCCGCCGTGCCCGTGGCGGTCGTGGTGCCCGCCGAAATCGCCGCGGCCCGCGCGGCCGTGTGCGCTGGCCCATGGGCCTCTATGCGGTACCCCCTACCGTATAGCGCCGAGACGGGTCGGGCAAGCCCCCGCCCGTATTAATACCGTGTGGGGTATGCATTTATTAATACGGCACAGGGCATTTCGTCCTCTTCTGACCTGCTGAGGTGTGTGATCGGGCGGTCGATGTTGCGATGGGCGCGCAGCGGGGTGTACGGTGCGAATACCTATACCCCTACCGGTATATTCCGACGGCGGCGAGCGCGATCCTCCGCCGGCCGTGCGGGTGTGGGCGCAATCGGGGCGCTGAAATGCGGCGTCCCGCAGCTACCGCGAGATGCGAGTGAGGAAATGCCGACTTTGACCCTTCTCAAGAGGACCTGGGTGCCGTTGGTTGTCGTGGTCGCAGTTCTCTTCGGTGGCATCGCGGTCGATCGACTGCGTGGCGTGTTCGGCTCCGAACCGATCTTCACCGCTACCGGCAGCGGTGCCGAACCGCTGGTGCAGTTCAATCGCAAGCGCGTGGTGTACGAGGTTTTCGGTCCCGCCGATACCGCAGGAAACGTGAGCTACCTCGACCAGAACGCGCACCCGGAGCAATCAGAATTCACCTCCTTGCCTTGGACTTTCGCGATATCCACCACTGTCTCTTCGGTGATCGCCAGCGTGGTGGTCCAAGGCGACAGCGACAGCATTGGCTGTCGCATCGTGGTCAATGGCGAGGTGCGGGAGCAGCGGTTCGCGACTGGGCACCACGCCCAAACATCTTGTTTGGTGAAAGCGGCATGAGTACCGATCAAGATTCCCGGCCGAAGTTCATGCGATTCGTCCGCCGTTTCGCCATACCGATCATCGTGGCGTGGCTGCTTGTCACCGTCGCCGTCAATCTGCTTGTGCCACCGATCGAATCGGTCGCCAGAACTCACGCCGTCACGATGTCACCGCAGGATGCGCCGGCAATGATCGCCGCCAAACGCATCGGCGCGACGTATCACGAGTCCGACTCCGACAGTCTGGCCATGGTTGTGCTGGAGGGCGATGGGCCGCTCGACGAGCGGGCGCGCCACTATTACGACGGCCTCGTTGACGCGCTTCGGAAAGATCCCGAACATGTGCAGCACGTCCATGACGTGTGGGCAGACCCGTTGACGGCCGCGGGTGTCCAAAGTCGGGACGGGAAAGCCGCGTACGTGCAACTGAACCTCGCGGGTAACCAGGGCAGCACGCTGGGCAACGAATCCGTCAAGGCGGTGCGCGACATCGTCCGCGGTTCGTCGCCGCCTAAGGGGCTCAAGGTGTACATCACCGGCCCCGCGGCGCTCACGACAGACATGAACGAGGCCGCCGACAAGAGCATGCTCACGATGATGGGGGTGACGGGGCTGGTCATCATGATCATGCTGTTCATCACCTATCGTTCCGTCAGCACGATGCTGCTGGTTCTCGCCATGGTCGGTTTGGAGATGGGCACAGCCAGAGGCGTCATCGCGCTGCTCGGAAATTACAACCTGTTGGGGTTCTCGACATTCGTCGTGGCCATGGTGTCTTCGCTGGCCATCGCGGCGGGAACCGATTACGCGATATTCCTCATCGGGCGCTATCAGGAGGCGCGAGCGGCCGGAGAAGACCCGGAAGCCGCGTACTACACAATGTTTCGCGGCACGCTGCACATCATTTTGGGCTCCGGCCTGACGATCGCCGGCGCCACATTCTGCCTGCACCTGGCACGGCTGTCGTACTTCAAAGCGCTGGGCATTCCCTCCGCCCTCGGATTGCTCGTCGTCGTCGCGGGTGCGCTCACCGCCGCTCCCGCAATCGTCGCTGTCGCAAGCCGGTTCGGCCTGCTTGACTCCAAGCGCGCGGTCAAGGTTCGTGGCTGGCGACGTATCGGCACCGCTACCGTCCGCTGGCCGGGTGCGGTGTTGGCGGCTTCGTTGGCGATCGCGCTCCTGGGCATACTCGTGATGCCCAGCATGAAGATCAGTTTCAACGATCGCTTCTACATTCCCGCCGATCTGCCGTCGAACGTCGGGTATGCCGCCGCCGAGCGCCACTTCACCGCCGCCGCGATGAACCCGGACATCCTCATGGTCGAAAGCGACCACGATATGCGGAATCCCGGCGACATGATCGTGCTCGACAGAATTGCCAAAGACATCTTCCGCACCCCGGGCATCGCCATGGTGCAAAGCATCACGAGGCCCCTGGGCGGCCCGGTGGAACACACATCAATCCCGTTCCAGATCAGCGCGCAGTCGATTCCCATTAGGGAGAACCTGCAATTCATGAGGGATCGGTCTGCCGACTTGCTCAAAATGAGCGACGACCTCGGTGCCATGATCGGCTCGATGGAACGGATGCAGAGCCTGTTGAGTCAGATGAGCAGGTCGACCCATCGCACGCTCGCCGACATGAACGAAATGAAAGGCTCGCTCGACCAGATCAGAGACCACCTGGCGGACTTCGACGATTTCGCCAGACCGGTTCGGAATTATCTCTACTGGGAGCAACATTGCTTCGACATACCCGTCTGTTCGGCGACACGCTCGCTGTTCGAATCGATCGACGGCATCGACAAGTTCAGCACGGACATGACGGCGCTTCTGAAAGATATGCAAGATATCGATGCCGTGCTGCCCCAGATGCTGCAGCAGTTCCCTCCCATCATCGCGGTCTCCAAGTCCATGCGGGGCAGCTTGCTCACCATGCACAGCACCTTCTCGGGTCTTGTCGATCAGATTGCCCGCATGACAGACACGGCAAGCGCCATGGGGGAGGCGTTCGACTCCGCCAAGAGTGGGGACTACTTCTATCTGCCGCCGGAAGCGTTTGAGAACCCCGACTTTCAACGCGGCCTGAAATTGTTCCTGTCGCCCGACGGCAAAGCCGCTCGCTTCATCGTCACCCACGACGCAGACCCCGCAACTCCCGCAGGCATAGCCTCGGTCATACCGGCGCTGAACGCAGCCCATCAGGCCGTCAAAGGCACCAGCCTGACCGGTGCAAAGTTCTACCTTGCCGGTACGGCCGCGATTTACCGCGACATACAGGCAGGGTCGAAGTACGACCTGCTGATCGTCGGAACCGCGGCTCTCACATTGATTTTCATCGTCATGGTCATCATCACCCGGGCTGTGGTCGCCTCCTTCGCGATCGTCGGCACGGTGCTGCTGAGCCTCGGCGCGGCGTTCGGGCTGTCCGTGCTGGTCTGGCAGCATATATTCGGACTCGAGTTGAACTGGATCGCACCGGTTTTCGGATTGATCATCCTGCTGGCCGTCGGGTCCGATTACAACCTGCTGCTGGTGTCCCGGTTCCAAGAGGAAAAGGGCGCGGGCTTGAAGACCGGCATCATCCGCTCGATGGGAAGCACGGGCGGCGTCGTCACCGCGGCCGGCCTGGTGTTCGCCTTCACCATGATGTCCATGGTCGCCAGCGATCTCCGCTCGATCGGCCAAGCCGGCAGCACGATTGGTCTGGGCCTGCTGTTCGACACCCTGATCGTGCGTTCACTCATGACACCGTCGATCGCCGCCCTGCTCGGCCGCTGGTTCTGGTGGCCGCAACGGCTGCGGCCACGGCCCGCCCGCCGCCGGGAAGGGGTCAATGTGACCGCGCCGAACTGCACAGAATTTGCAGTCAGCGCGCCACAGGTGACGCGGGTGCAGCACCGAGTGGACGCACTGCAATACCCCCGGGGGTAGGATAGCGATCAACAACACTCAGGAGGACCGATGATCGACGACACCGACCGCATGAATGCGGTGCTCGCCAGATTGCGGCGGGCCCAAGGCCAACTGGCCGGCGTCATCGCGATGATCGAGCAAGGCCGTGACTGCAAGGACGTAGTCACTCAGCTGGCGGCGGTATCGCGGGCGCTCGATCGTGCCGGGTTCAAGATCGTCGCGGCCGGAATGCGGAACTGCATCACGGACGCCGGTTCCGGCGCCACATCCAGCCTGACCGAGGACGAGCTGGAGAAGCTGTTTCTGTCGTTGGCGTGAGCCCGCGTGTCTCCCGTAAATCCGGCTGCGTCGCAACTAAGCTCCCTGGGATCACGAGGAGGGGCAGCGACGTATCGGCAGCAAATTTGGCGCCGGACGACACGGTGGCGCGCTAACAGCGAGCACTGAGCCGGGCGGGACGGACACCGCGCCGGCGCCTTCTGCTAGGCGGCGATGGGTGGCTCCGGTGCGCCGCGTCGGCCGGTTCGCGCGTTGGGACCGCCCCACGCGGCGCGACGGCATTCCCGCGCTGGACGGCATCCGCGCGATTGCTGTCGCGCTCGTGCTCGTCGGGCACGGCGGCATCCCCGGCGTCAGCGGCGGCTTTATCGGCGTCGACATCTTCTTCGTCCTCAGCGGATTTCTGATCACCTCACTGCTGCTCGACGAGCTGGGCCGGGCCGGTCGCATCGAACTGACCGGTTTCTGGATTCGCCGGGCCCGACGGCTGCTGCCCGCGCTGGTGCTGATGGTCCTCACCGTGGGCGCGGCCCGCGAACTGCTTCCGCAGCAATCCCTGAACGGACTGCGCGGCGACGCGCTCGCGGCCTTCATGTGGATGGCGAATTGGCGGTTCGTGGCGCAGAAGACGGACTACTTCACCCAGGGCGCCCCGCCCTCGCCGCTGCAGCACACCTGGTCGCTCGGGGTGGAAGAGCAGTACTACTTCATCTGGCCCGTCCTGCTGATCGGGGTGACCCTGCTGCTCGCGGCGCGGGCCAAACGCTACTTCCAAAAAGCCACCGTCGGCGGGGTCCGGCTCGCCACCTTCCTGATCGCCACGGCTGGCGCGCTGGGGTCGGCCGCGGCCGCGATCGTCCTCACCTCCGACGCCACCCGCGACCGCATCTACTTCGGCACCGACACCCGCGCGCAGGCATTGCTGACGGGCTCAGCGGCGGCCGCGCTGTTGGTTCGGGACTGGCAGGCGCTGAACCGCGGCTGGTGTCTGATCCGCACCCGCTGGGGACGCCGGGTCGCCCGTATCCTGCCGGTGTTCGGCCTGGCGGGACTCGCGGCGGCGGTGCACTTCGCCACGGGCAGCGCTCGGGAGTTCCGCCACGGCCTGCTGATCGGGGTGGCGGTCGCGGCCGTGCTGGTCATCGCGCCGGTGGCCATCGAGCAGCGCGGCCTGGTGGCCCGCGTCCTGGCGTGGCGCCCGCTGGTGGCGCTGGGCACCATTTCCTACGGCGTCTACCTGTGGCACTGGCCGATCTTCCTGGCGCTCAACGGCGAACGCACCGGCTGGTCCGGGCTCAGCCTGTTCGCGGCGCGCTGCGCCGTGACGGTGGCACTGGCCACCGCGTCGTGGTGGCTGATCGAGCAACCCATTCGGCGTTGGCGGCCCGCCCGGGTGCAGCTGCTGCCGCTGGCCGCGGCCACCGTGGCGTCGGCCGCCGCGGTCACCATCCTGGTTGTTCCGGTCGGCACCGGGACCGGCCTGCGCGAGGTCGGCCTGCCGCCCGGAGTGTCGGCCGTCGCGGCCGTCTCGCCGTCGCGCGTGCAGCCGGTGCCCCGACCCCGAGACCCCAACCGGCCCTTCACCGTGTCGGTATTCGGCGATTCCATCGGGTGGACGTGGATGCACTACCTACCGCCGACACCGGGATTCGCGTTCCTCGACCACACCGTCATCGGCTGCAGCCTGGTGCGCGGCACGCCGTACCGCTACATCGGCCAGACGCTGGAGCAGCGCGCCGAATGCGACACCTGGCCGGGCAGATGGTCGACGCAGATCAACCAGGACCAACCGGACGTCGCGCTGCTGATCATCGGCCGCTGGGAGACCGTGGACCGGGTGAATGAGGGCAAGTGGACCCACATCGGCGATCCGACGTTCGACGGCTACCTCAACGCCGAGCTGGAGCGGGCGCTGGACATCGTGAGCTCCACCGGCGTCCGCGTTGTCGTCGCCACCGTCCCCTACAGCCGCGGCGGCGAAAAGCCGGACGGGCGCCTGTATCCGGAGGACCAGCCGGACCGCGTCAATCAGTGGAACAGCATGCTGCGCAACACGATCAGCCACCATCCGAATGCCCAGGTTCTCGACCTGAACAAGAAGCTGTGCCCGGACGGCGTCTACACCGCCAAGGTGGACGGCATCAAGGTGCGCAGCGACGGCGTCCACCTCACGGCGGAAGGCGTGAAGTGGCTGACGCCGTGGCTCGAAGAGTCGCTGAGGTAGCGGTTAATCGCTTGTGCGGCAGCTGAGTTCCATGCTGTCGCTGTCCCGGACCAGGAAGTTGAAGCTGGCGTAGCCGTTGCCCGGGTCCCGGACGTGGTCCAGGTAGGGCTTCATGTCCGGCGCGCTGGCGTTGTCCGCGATCACCAGCACGCCCGCCGACAGCCGCGGTTCGAGCAGCTTGATCACCTGCAGGTACAGGTCTTTCCAGCCGTCGAGCAGCACGAAGTCGACCGGCCCGTCCAGGTCTGCCAGCGTGGACAGTGCGTCGCCCTCGAGGACGGTGATCACGTCGTCCAGTCCGACCTTGGCGAACGTCTGCTTCGCCGCCGCGATCTTGGTCTCGCTGAGCTCGGTGGTGACCACCCGGCCGGTCCCGTTGTCGCGGACCGCCGCCGCCAGATGGATCGCGGAGATGCCGAACGACATGCCGAATTCCACAATTGTCGCCGGGCGTGTCGCCCGCACCAACGAATAGAGCAGCTGACCGGACTCGGGGGTCACCGGGATGTAGAACTCGCTCATCGCCTCGGTGCGTTCCTGCGTGGTCATCGGCCGATTGAGCTGGCCGCCCTTGTCGCGCAACCGCGACATCTGGTCCTTCGATTCGGCGTACATCCGGTCGAGCTCGGTCGCAACCCTGGGTTCCTGCAGTGTGTTGGCCATGCCTGAAAGCGTAGGCCTCGCCGAAACACGTTTGACGCGCAACAGGTCGCGGTGCCACCATGGGGAACTGCAAGCACCTCGGTAGGTGAGGCGTCTGCATGGACACAGGCCACTGACCCCGAACGTCGAGAGACGCCCCGGGTCAGGACAGCTCTTCCCGGACCCAAGGGTTGAGCCCAAGTGGCTTCCGGAGTTACGGACCCCGGATACGCCGTGCAGTGCCGAAGCTCCGACGAGAGGGGTGCGGCGCCGGCGGATTTGCCGCGGCGCTCTACCCTTTTCGCCCAGGTGAATGTGGTGACACCCGCGTGTGTCCTGGCCGAGAGGAGGTGAGGGCGAGATGAGCGATATCAGTCCGGGCGATAGTCCCTATCCGAAATCCATCTTGTTCCGATCCGGTTCCGGCATTCCCGCATTCACCTGAACTTTCTTTCGAAACTTCCGGTTACACGCGCGCAATATGCGGGTGCTATTCAATGCTGAATGCCACGAGCCGATCGCCTTCAGACAGGAAAAGATCATGGCTTTTGTTGTTACGCATCGAGTTAGCACAACGGGTCGGCGGCTGGCCACCAGGCTGCGCGGTCGGCGCCCGACGACTCCGCAGGAGCGGGCAAACCTGTACGTCTCGCGGATGCCGATCGCGGTGATCACCGCCTCGCTGGGCGGGCACCCGTCCGACTCCGGCAGCCGTCACCGCTAAGCCGACTGCCCAGGCAGCGAGAATTCGATGGCTTCGATATCCACGCAGTTCCGCGGGGGCCGTCGCAATGCGCTGGGCGGTCGGGGCGCGGACGCCCCGACGGTGACCGCCGACGTTTCCGAAAAGGCGGATCCGGTCACCGGCGACATCGTCGGGGCGTTCGGGCGCATCGGGCGGCATGGCGCAGGCGCCGTCAGCGGTCGCTGGCGCCGGCTGCGCACCCTGCTGGTCATAACGGGCCCAGGCCTGATCGTGATGGTCGGTGACAACGACGCCGGTGGCGTCGCCACCTACGCGCAGGCCGGGCAGAACTACGGGATGACGCTGCTGTGGACGCTGGCGCTGATGATCCCGGTGTTGTACGTCAACCAGGAGATGGTGCTGCGGCTCGGTGCGGTTGCCCGCGTCGGGCATGCGCGGCTGATATTCGAGCGCTTCGGCAAGTTCTGGGGAACCTTCAGCATCGCCGATCTGCTGCTGCTCAACGCGCTGACGATCGTCACCGAATTCATCGGCGTGGCAATGGCACTCGGATTCCTGGGCTGCCCCAAGGTGGTCGCGATCCCGGCCGCCGCGGTGTTGTTGTTCGCCGTGGTGGCCGGCGGCTCGTTCCGGCGCTGGGAAGCGTTGATGTTCGTGCTGATCGCGGTGAACGTGCTACTGATCCCGTTGGTGTTCCTGGTGCACCCGACCTTCAAGGGCATCGCGAGCGGACTGATTCCGCAGTCGCCCGGCGGGTTGGATTCCACTGTGCTGCTGCTGATTGTCGCGCTGGTGGGCACCACGGTGGCACCGTGGCAATTGTTCTTCCAGCAGTCCAATGTCGTGGACAAGCGCATCACCACGCGTTGGATCCCCTATGCGCGAGCCGATTTGATCATCGGGATCGTCGCCGTCATCGCCGGCGCCACCGCGCTGATGGCCGTGACCGCCTTCGGACTGGCCGGCACCGAGGACGTCGGCAACTTCGTCGACGCGGGGGCGGTCGCGTCCGCGTTGTCGACGCACCTGGGCAGCACGGGGGGCGTGCTGTTCGCGATCATCCTGCTGGATGCGTCGCTGATCGGCGCCAACGCCATCGGGCTGGCCACCAGTTACGCCGTCGGCGACGCGATCGGCAAGCGGCATTCGCTGCACTGGAAGGTCAGCGAGGCCCCCATGTTCTATGGCGGCTATGCCCTGCTGCTCGCGGTGTCGGCCGCGATCGCGTTCAGCCCGGACCACGTCCTGGGCCTGGTCACCCAGGGCGTCCAGGTGCTCGCCGGCATCCTGCTGCCGTCGGCGACGGTGTTCCTGGTCCTGCTCTGCAACGACCGTGCGGTGCTGGGCCCCTGGGCAAACACGGTGCGGCAGAACCTCATCGCGTGGACGACGGTGTGGTCACTGCTGCTGGTGTCGCTGGCGCTGACGGTGACGACGCTGTTCCAGCACCTGTCCACCGCGGCGATCGAACGCGGGCTTGCGATCGGTGCGGTAGTCGGCCTCGTCGTCGGCGTCGTTGCGATCGCCGCGGGCCGACGGCACAGCGACATCCGCGACGCGGAAGCGATCGTGCAGGCGCTGGGCGGCAACCTGGATCCCGAAGAGATCGACGAACTCGACGACACCCCGCTGCTCACGCGTGCCGAACGGCGTGCCGTCCGCGCGCAGGACCGGGAGAACTGGCGCACTCCCGACCTGGGGACCCTGACCCGTCCGGCCATGTCGACCGCCCGCCGGGTGGGGCTGGTGACCTTGCGCGGCTACCTCCTGGTCGCCGTCGTGCTGGTCGTCGTCAAGATGGTCGAGAGCGGCCTGGGTTAGCGCGAGGGTATGGGCAACTTCAATGTTGCGCGAAAGCGCTGGCACACAGCCGGTTCGGCGGGTTCGGCGGCGGCCCTTGCCTTGCAAAAGGTGCGCATCGGTGACGTGTCGCTCTACGAAAGGGACGGTAACCCGCGGCGCACCCGGGCTGGTTGACCCTGGGGCCGACGGCGATGACCGCGCTGCAAAGCGTGGAGGTCGCGGAATCATTCGTCGAATTGCGACGGCCGTGGGCGTTGCACACGTTTCGCCGCGATCAATATCCGGCGCCGCCTCCGCAGACACCGGAACAGTTCTGCTTGGCGGCCCGCGCGCCGCGCTGACGCGAAACCGGCTCGTTTCGTGTATCCGGCGGTCGGCCGCTCACCCTTGAGGTAGCAGCACGATCTTGCCGTGCGTGTGGCGTCGCTCGAGTTCTTCGAAGGCGTCGGCGACCCGGTCGAGCGGATAGGTGGCGGCGACGTCGAAGTCGACGGCGCCGTCGGCCACCAGGTTGGCGACCTCGGTCAGCACTTCCGGGGTCGAGGCCTCGGCGCTGCCTTCGGTCTTGGCGCCGACCTCGACGGCCTTCTGGAACGAGATGATCGTGTCGATGCGGTCGGGGGGCACCCCGAGGTCGACGGCCAGTTGCACGTACTCCGGGCCGAACAGGTCGATGAACGCGTCGATCCCGTCCGGTGCCGCCGCGCGCAGCCGGTCGGCCAGCCCGTCGCCGTGGGCGACCGGGGTGACGCCGTGGGCGCGCAGCCAGTCGGCGTTGCCGGGCCCGGCGATGCCCAGCACCACCGCCTTGCGCAGGACCAACAGCTGCACGGCGATGCTGCCGACGCCGCCCGCGGCCGCCGACACGGCGACCGTCTCGCCCGGCTGGGGCGCCACCGCACGGACCGCCGCGTACGCCGTCGCACCTACCACGTACAGCGAGCCCGCCACCTCCCAGCTCAATTGCGGCGGTTTGCGAATCAGTTGGTTCACCGCGACGGCCGTGTGGGTGGCGTGGCTGGAACGCCGGAAGCTGAAGCCCAGAACCTCGTCGCCGACGGCGAACTCGGTGACACCGGGCCCCACCGCAGTGACAACGCCGGCGAGGTCGCTGCCTTCGCCGGACGGGAACGTGGCGGGGAAGATGTCATGCAACGCTCCGCTTCGGATGCCGGCCTCGCCGGGGTTGATTCCGGCGGCGCGGACCTCCACCACCACCTCGCCCGCCGCCGGTGTCGGCATCTCGATGTCGGCCACATACAACACCTCGCGCCCCCCGTAGTGGTCGAACCGTACAGCGCGTGCTCCAGCGGCCGTCATAGTGAACTCCCCTCCCCGGGACCCCGGTTTTCTTGCTGTGTCGAGGCTATGAAAGTGCCCAACACCTGGAGCGTTGCCCTTGTTCCCGCTCGGCATTGCCAGTAGCGTCAGGCGCCGCGGCACACTGGTGTACGGGGTGGAAGGAATGCCCATGGAGCTGTCTGGCAGAACTATCGCGGGCTGGGCCGTGATCGGCTTGGTGGTGGGCGCCGCGACCACGGGTTGTGGCCCCGGCGAGAGCAGGGGAACGCTGCCGCCCGCCGGCCCGAGCACGTCGGTGGGCCCGCCGTACCCACCGGTCGGCGACTACCGGAATTTGCTGATCCAGGCCAGCGACATCGGTGAGGACTTCACCGGCTCCGAGCCGACGCAGAATCCCAATGGCGCCCCGGGCGTCGCGCAACTGTTCACCAACGCGGACAACAGCCGCCGCATCGGCGACACCATCCTTCTGGTCAACGAGCCGAAGACGGCTGCGGAGGGCCTCAAGAATACCCAGAACAACTACGGCGCCAAGGTCACCGGCACGTGGCAGCCCGTCGACGTCGGCACTGCCGGCGCGATCATTACCGGTATGGCGCCGGACAATTCGCAGGCGGTGACGGTGCTGTTGTTCACGGAGGGCAAGGCGCTGGTGAACCTGGAATTCGACACCGCGCCGGACGCTCCGACGGACCCCGAGTTCGCAAAGGATGTCGGCCGCAAGCAGGACGCGGTGATCAAGGCCAATCTGCCCAACTAGCGGCGATCACGTTCGGCGTAGCGGAGGAAGCCGGGCCCCTGCAGGCCGCGAGACTTAAACTGCTGCACCATTACTCGGCGTGTCGTCGCCGACGTTTAAGTGTCGCGGGTCCATTCGAGCTGAAGGAGTTCATCGCGCTCGACCTGCCCTTGCTAGATCAGGCCCAGCAACCGCAGGTCCGCGACGTACTTGTCGATCAGGGTCGCTGAAAGCTGCGGAATGTCATTGTCCGCACCGATTTTCGCTTCCCGCACAGCGGAGCGGAACACCTCGGTGGGAGCCGGAGCGCCATCCAGCGGCTGCTGTGGTTTCCGGTAGAAGTCCAGCAGCGGCAGCACCGAGTGCGCACGTTGCCCTTCCGGCAGCGCGCGCAGCGCGGTCTCGAAACGCCCCACCCATTCGTCGTAGTCGTCGATCCGTCGGATGCCATGGCCAGCGTCGATCAGCCAGTCCACGAACACATCCAGCGATACGCCATCGTGGTGCGGATTCATCACGTCGAAGGAATGATAGCCGCCCGAGAGCTCGGAATTGCCTGCGGCCATTGCCGATTGCTCACCCAGCGTGGTGATCGATTCGGCCACGAAGTCGGCGGGCAGGCCGTCGTAGTGCGCCCGTGCCCGAACGCCCCCGGGGCTTTCGTAGAAGGACCACGGCGCCAGCCCGGTCACCAACAGGCTGAACAGCAGGCGGGTGAACGCGTCGGGCACGTTCAGCTGCCCCGCGTAGCGGCTGTGGGCCAGGATCATGTCGGACCGGAAGACCGCGACCGGCAGCGCGCACAGGTCGTGCGCCTCGCGCAGCAGCACTTCACCGGCCCATTTGCTGTTCGCGTAACCGTTGGCGTAGCCGTCGTCGACGGCGCGGACCGGGCTGACCACGCGGATGTCGCCATCTTCGGCGAAGGCGCCGGCTTGGACGGACATGGCCACCGCCACCGTGGACAGATAGGTGACGGGCTTGATGCGGGTGGTGATGGCCAGTCGGATCACCTCCGCGGTACCCACCACGTTAGGTCCGAACAGCTGGTCGTAGGGCAGGACGTGGTTGACCAGCGCGGCGGGGTGCACGATCAGGTCCACGCTGTCGGCCAATCGTTCCCACGTCGCTTGATCCAGGCCAAGATTCGGGTCGGCGATATCGCCGGCGAGGACCTCGAGGTGGCCCGCGGACAGCGTCCGGAACCGCTCCAGCAACTCGGGGTCGCCGCTGCGGAAAGCGTCCTCAAGCCGGCGTGAAGCCGCGCCGGCATCCGTCCCGCGCACGATGCAGACGAGGCGGCCGCCCGTTTCGGACAGGCGCTGCAGCCATTCCAGGCACAGGAAGCGTCCGAGGTAGCCGTTGGCGCCGGTCAGCAGGACCGTCCGCGGCGTGCCGGTGGCGTGCGGCAGCGCCCCCGCAGTGGTCAGGGTGGCGGCGTCGACGAACTTGTCCAGCGTCAGGTCGGCGGCGCGCGCCTCGGTCGCGCCGGGCCCGTGCACCCTCGAGAAGGTGGGCCGCTGGGAGCCCGACGAACGTTCCACCTCAACGTATTTCGCGATCTGCCGTAAATTCGCGGCCGGGCCGATGATCTGCCCCACCGGCACCTCGACGTCGAAGATGTCGCGAAGCAGGTTGGAGAAGCTCAACGCGGACAGCGAGTCGCCGCCGAGGTCGAGGAAATGTTGATCCGGCTGGGGCGGGCCGCCGGCCAGGCCCAGCAGCGCTTCGGCCGCACGGGACAGGGTGTCGATGACCGGCCGGTCCGCCACCCCCTCCCGCAGCGTCCGCAATTCGGTGACCCGGTTGGCCGCCAGCTCGGTGTACAGCTGCTCGAGCCGTTCGCCGTAGTGCTCCTTGAGCTTTGGCCGCAGCAGCTTGCCCACCCCCGACAGCAGGCCGTTGTCCTCGCTGAACGGCACCGACTCGATGAGGAACTCGGCCGGCACCTCGTAGGTCTGCAGCTCGGCGAGTTTGGCTGTCTGGCGCAGGGATTCGCGCAGGGCGACCTTCAGCTGGTCCGAATCGGCGAACCGGCGCAGCGCGTCGGCGGTCGGCACAACGACGGCCAGCAGATTGGGGCGTTCGCTGTTGCCGTAGACGAAGATCTGCCGCACCAGCGCCGCGCTGGCGAACACGGCCTCCAGCCGGGCGACGGCGACGAACTCGCCCTGCGACAGCTTCAGCACGTTGTTGCGTCGGTCGACGTAGACGAGCCGGTCCGGCCCCAGTTCGGCCATCACGTCGCCGGTCCGGTAGTAGCCGTCGGCGTCAAAGGCGGCGGCGGTGACGTCGGCTCGCTTGAAATATCCTGGCGTCGCCGTCTGCGACCTCACCAGCAGCTCACCCCGCGGGTAGGGCTTGTCGGTGCGGTAGTAGCCCAGCTCCGGGACGTCGACCAGCTTGTAGTCGATCACCGGGGGCTTGGTCACCACGCCGTCCTTGGTCACCATGCCGACCTCGGTCAGGCCGTAGCCGTCCAGCACGTGTACGTCCAGACACGTTTCGACGAAAGCCTTCATCTCGCCCGCGAGCGGCGCGGTGCCGCAGAAGCTGGTCAGGATGCGACCGCCAAGGACCTGATCGCGCAACTCGGTGCGCGCGTCCACCTCGGCGTCCGCGCTATCGCGACCCTGGGCGACCAGCCGGTCAACGGCGCTCTGGTAGCGCTGGTACAGCATCTCGGCCACCCGCGGCACCAGGCCCATCTCGGTGGGGCGCACCAGGTTCCAGTCCTCGAACAACGTCGACAGGTCGCTCTCGGGCACGAAGTAACTGGTGCCGCCGGCCTGGAACGCCGTCGCCAGCGGTATGCGGCCACCGAGGTGGTTGAGCGGCATGAAGTTCACGTTGAGCACCGGGATGTGTTCCCAGGCGGGCCACAGCTGGTTGGTCCAGATCCGGGTCACCATCCGCTCGGTGTACATGGCGCCCTTCGGCAAACCCGTGCTGCCGGAGGTGTACATGATCATGGCCAGCCGCTCGTCGGTGTCGCCGGTGTAGGCCGGCTCGGGCGGTAACGCGCGCCCGCGCTCGATGACGTCGTCGAGGACCTCGATCGTCACCGACAGGCCGGCTTCCGCCAGCCTGGTCCGCGCCCGCGCCAGGCTCTCCCGATGGTCGTCGACCCGTGGCTGGTAGTCGAAAACCACCAGGCGTCGCAGCGAAGTGCTGCCCAGAGCGGCCTCGACGGCCAGGTCGAGATACCCGGCGCCCGCGGCGAGGATCCGCGGCTCGACCTCCTCGACGATGGGCGCCAGCCGCGACGCCGTGGCGTTGTGTTGCAGCGGCACCGCGACCAGGCCCAGATACCCGCACACCAGATCGAGGGTCAGGTAATCGGCGCTGGCGAATCCGACCGTGGCCAGGAAGTCGCCGGCCGCCACGGGGTTCTGCGCGTCCTGCCGCCACGCGGCCGCGACCGCGCGCACGTTGTCCCACAGGTCGCGGTAGGTGATGGTATCGAAGCTGGGCCGTAGCTGCGCGGTGGTGCGTCCGGTCGCCGGGTCGGCCGTCAGGGTGCGGGCTCGCCAGCCCAGCGCGGGGCGGTCGGCGTAGCCCTGCACCAGGGCCTCAAGGACCTGCGGCAGCCGCAGGCCGGGCCGGCGCGCCGCCTCTCGGATCGCGGGGTCGGGCGTCGCGTCGCGGAACTGCTCATCGTCGGCCTGTAGCTGCTGGACATCCGCCATGGTCTGGCCTCCCGCTAGAGATCACTCCCTAGCGCCAACCCGCCGCCCGCCGCGACTCTTCCGTCCCGGGGTGTGACCGTCGCCACACGCGGCGAGCTACGGCGTCAGGCCACCACGTCGATGGGGTCGCCGAGGCTCACCGTGTTGAAGTACCAGGCGGCGTTGTCCGGGCTGAGATTGATGCAGCCGTGGCTGACGTTCGCGTAGCCCTGCGAGTCCACCGACCACGGCGCCGAATGCACGTAGACGCCGCTCCAGGTGACGCGGACCGCGTACTGGGCGGTGATCTTGTACCCGTCGGGTGAATTCAGCGGTATGCCGATAGTCCGCGAGTCCATCACCACGGTGCGCTCCTTGGACAACGCGGTGAAGTTGCCGATCGGCGTCGGGCGGCTGGGCTTGCCCAGCGACGCCGGCATGGTCTTCAGGATCTCGCCGTTTCGGCTGACAGTGAAGGTGTGCGCGGAGACGCTGGCGACTCCCAGCAGCTCATCGCCGGTTTCGAACCCCGTCCCCAGGCCCTGGACCTCGACCGAGACCCGGGTATGGGCGGGCCAGTAGTGGCTCGGAACCCACTGCACGACGTTGTTCTCGACCCAGTCGAAATGTCCGGTCATGTGGCCCGGGGAGAGGACGCGGATGGAACGCTCGGCGGCCGCGCGGTCCGCGACCGGCGCGTCGAATGTGACGACGACGGGATGTGCGACACCCACCACCGCGCCGTTGGCTGGCAAAACCGACGCGACGCCGGGGACCGGCGCGGGCTGCGGAACCGCGGCCACGCCGCGGGTGACCGATCCCGCCAGGCACGTTGCGGAGATTGCGACCATAACGAATAGATAACGAACCGCTCGACGCATGGCGTCCACCCTCCGCGATGGTGCGATCAACACAACGGCATTCTAGTCGGCTCTATCGGGTCGGTGTCTGCAGCAAACTTTGGTGTTGTCGCCCAGCCGCCATGTTAGCGGCCCTTTGCGGCCGGGCGATAGCCCTGCCGACCGGCCCGAAAGCGGCCGATCCGGGACACGTTCGCACGCAGCACGGCCGCCCGACGGATCCGCGAGAAGGACGTCGAGGCCGCAGCTTTGGTGCAGTATTGAGCTACTCAAGGCCTTGATCCGTGGAGGTGGGGTGCTCTTTCGTCAACTGGAGTACTTCGTCGCGGTGGCCCAGGAACGCCACTTCGCCCGCGCGGCGGAGAAATGCTACGTATCGCAGCCCGCGCTGTCGGCGGCGATCGCCAAGCTCGAGCGCGAACTGAACGTCACGCTGATCAATCGCGGACACAGCTTCGAGGGGCTCACGCCCGAGGGCGAGCGGCTGGTGGTGTGGGCCAAGCGGATTCTCGCCGAGCACGATGCGTTCAAGGCCGAGGTGCACGCCGTGCGGTCCGGGATCACCGGGACGCTTCGGCTGGGGACGGTTCCGACCGCATCGACGACGGCGTCGCTGGTGCTCTCGGCCTTCTGCTCGGAGCACCCGCTGGTGAAGGTGCAGCTCCGGTCCCGGCTGGCCGCCACCGAGCTGTACCGGCGCCTGCGCGAATTCGAGCTGGACGCGGCGATCGTGCACCATGCGCCCGACGACGCCCACGACGTCGACCTGGTGCCGCTCTATGACGAGCACTACGTGCTGCTGTCACCGGCGGACATGCTGGCTCCCGGCGCCACGACGATCGGGTGGTCGGACGCCGCGCAGCTGCCGCTGGCGCTGCTCACCGCCGACATGCGCGACCGTCAGATCATCGACGAGGCCTTCGCCGGACACGACATCACGGTCACTCCGCAGGTCGAGACCGATTCCGTAGCTTCGCTGTTCGCCCAGGTGGCCACCGGAAACTGGGCCTGCATCGTGCCGCACACCTGGTTGTGGACGACGCCCGTGGGCGGCGACGTCCGCGCGGTCCAGTTGGTCGATCCCGCGCTGAACGCCGCAATCGGCCTGGCCACCAACGCCGGCGGGCCGGGATCTCCCGTCGCCCGCGCGTTGAAGGAGTGTGCGCAGCAGCTGACGCTCAACGAGTTCTTCGACGCCGCGCTGGTGGGCCTCACCCGCCGACGCTAACCGGTGCGGGCCGCGCTGGTCGGGTTCAGGCTCGCCAGGTGACCGCTTTCCACCCCGGCGGCCGGGTCCAGCGCGCAGTCGATGATCGACGGGCCGTTCGATGCCAGCGCCGCCGTCAGTGCCGCCCGCAGTTCGGAGGGTGTCGCGACGTGGTATCCCTTGCCGCCGAACGCCTCTGCGATCAGCTCGTGTCGCGCGTGCGCGTTCAGCACGGTGGGCGCCGGGTCGGCACCGGCGACCGTTTCGTCGCCGCGGTAGACGCCGCCGTTGTTGAGGATGACGACGGTGACGGGCAGCCGGTACCGGCAGATGGTCTCGATCTCCATGCCGCTGAAGCCAAATGCGCTGTCGCCCTCGATTGCAACCACCGGCCTGCCGGTCTCGACCGCCGCGCCGATCGCGTAGCCCATGCCGATGCCCATCACGCCCCACGTGCCGGTGTCCAGGCGGTGCCGAGGCAGCTCCATGTCGATGACGTTGCGGGCCAGGTCCAGCGAGTTGGCGCCCTCGTTCACCACGTAGACGTCCGGATTATCCTGCAGCACAGAGCGAATGGCGCCCAGCGCGTTGTAGAACCGCATCGGGTGTGGATCCTCGGCCAGCCGGTCCCGCATCTTGGCGTCGTTGGCGGCCCTGCGCTCGGCGAGCTCCTGAGACCAGTCCGCCCAGGCCGCCTGAGCGGCGACGGGCCGCTCGGTCACGCCGTCGAGCAGCGCCGCCAGTACCGACCCGATGTCGCCGGCCAGTGGAGCGGCGATCGGCCGGTTGCTGTCGAACTCCGAGGCGGCGACGTCGATTTGGATGAACTCGGCTGAAGCCGACCACTGCGGCGGCTCGCCGTGCCCCAGCAACCAGTTGAGCCGGGCGCCGACCAGCAGCACCGCGTCCGCGCGGGAAATCGCCAGCGAGCGGGCCGCGGCCGCGGACTGCGGATGCGAGTCGGGCAGTAGGCCTTTGGCCATCGACATCGGCAGGAACGGAATCCCGGTGGTCTCCACGAACGCGCGGACGGCTTCGTCGGCCTGCGCGTACGCCGCGCCCTTGCCCAGCACGATCAGCGGTCGCCGGGCCCGCGCGAGCACGTCCAGCGCGCGATCGACGGCTTCCGGTGCCGGCAGCTGGCGGGGCGCCGGATCCACCACGCGCCACACGGACTCGGCCGCCGCCGTGGCATCCATCGCCTGGCCCAGGACCTCGCCGGGGATGTCGAGATACACCCCGCCGGGGCGCCCGGAGATCGCGGTCCGAATGGCGCGCGCGACCCCGCGGCCGACGTCCTGAACCCGGCCGATCCGATACGCCGCCTTAGTGAACGGCCTTGCGGCATTGAGCTGGTCGAGGTCCTGGTAATCACCGCGTTGCAGGTCCACGATCGCTCGGCTGCTCGATCCGGAGATCTGGATCATCGGGAAGCAGTTGGTGGTGGCGTTCGCCAGCGCGGGCAGCCCGTTGAGAAACCCGGGTCCCGATGTCGTCAGGCAGACGCCCGGGCGGCGGGTGAGGAATCCGGCGGCGGCCGCGGCGTTGCCGGCCGACGTCTCGTGCCGGAAGCCGATGTAGCGGATGCCGGCCGCCTGGGCCGTGCGGGCCAGGTCGGTGATCGGGATGCCGACCACGCCGTAGATGGTGTCGACGTCGTTGGCCTGCAGCGCGTCGACGACGAGGTGAAAGCCGTCGGTCAGCGCGCCGGCGGGTTCCGAATCTTTGGTCATGCGAACCAATGTTGTCCGGCGGCCGCGCGGCGTCCAAGACCGGCCCGCTATGCAGTGATCAACGTCGTGTATCGATTCGGCATCGGCGCAGGTCGGAGCAACTGGCACCTGTTTAATAGGGCTTGGTTATCAATGGTGAGCGAATGGGTATTAGACGACCCAGGACTATGTCCGGCATGGTGCGAAGGACAGTGCTTTTCTATCTCACCCATCGGAGAACCAGGAGCACGGCCGATGACGATCACCAGCAGCGAGATCATCCGCACCGACGAATTGGCCCCCGCGAAGGAGACCAGCACCATGCCCAGCTCGCGCATCGCCGATCTCGTCCAGGTGGCGGCGACCCGTCGCCCGGACGCCGCCGCGCTCGTCGTCACCCCCGATCGCACGGCCATCAGCTACCGCGACTTGACTCGCCTGGCCGTCGACCTGGCCGGCCAGCTCAAGCGGCACGGCCTGGCGACGGGTGACCGCGTCGGGTTGCGCGCCGGCAGCAACGCCGAATTCGTCGTCAGCCTGCTGGCGGCCTCCCGGGCCGACCTGGTCGTCGTCCCCCTGGACCCGGCGCTGCCCGTCGGTGAGCAGCGCGCCCGCTGCGAGGCGGCGGGTGTGCGGGTGGTGCTGGTCGACGGCCAGGGTCCCGAGGTGGCCGGCGACCCCGAGCCGGCGCTGCGGTGGTGGCGCGTGGCGGTGGACGCCAACCCGGGGGGCCCCTCGGTGCGGCTGGATGCGGCGACGGCGCCCACCCGGGTGGACTCGGGCCCCGCCGGGCTGCGGCGCGACGACGCGATGATCATGTTCACCGGCGGGACGACGGGCGTGCCGAAGATGGTGCCCTGGACCCGCAGCAACATCGCCGGGTCCGTGCGGTCGATCATCGCCGGATACCGGCTGGGCCCGCAGGATGCGACCGTGGCCGTGATGCCCCTGTACCACGGCCACGGGCTGATCGCGGCGCTGCTGTCCACCCTGGCGTCGGGTGGGGCGGTGCTGCTGCCCGCCCGCGGCCGATTCTCGGCGCACACGTTCTGGGACGACATCGAGGCGGTCGGGGCCACCTGGTACACGGCGGTGCCCACCATCCACCAGATCCTGCTGGAGCGTGCCAAGGGCGAGGCGCGGACCGGGCGGGCCACGCTGCGCTTCATCCGCAGCTGCAGCGCGCCGCTCACCCCGGAGACCGCGCAGGCGCTGCACGACGAGTTCTCCGCGCCGGTGGTGTGCGCCTTCGGCATGACCGAGGCCACCCACCAGGTGTGCACCACGAGCATCGACGGAGACGAAAGCCCGGCGGGGACTACCGGTTTGGTCGGCCGTTCGACCGGTCCGCAGATCCGCATCGCGGGGCCGGACGGGCGACCGCTGCCCGCGGGTACGGTCGGCGAGGTCTGGCTGCAGGGGCCGACGGTGGTCCGGGGCTACCTCGGCGACCCGGCGATCACCGCCGCCAACTTCACCGACGGCTGGCTGCGTACCGGAGACCTCGGGTCGCTGTCGCCGAGCGGCGACCTGAGCATCCGCGGCCGGATCAAGGAACTCATCAACCGCGGGGGCGAAAAGATATCGCCGGAGCGCGTCGAGGGCGTGCTGGCCACCCACCCCAACATCCTGGAAGTGGCCGTGTTCGGGGTGCCGGACAAGATGTACGGCGAGACGGTGGCCGCGGTGGTGGTGCCCCGGGTGTCACCCGCGCCGACGCCCGCGGAACTGGCGGTGTTCGGCCGCGAGCGACTGGCGGCCTTCGAGGTGCCCGCCAGCTTCCGCGAGGTCAGCGAGTTGCCCCACACCGCCAAAGGATCACTGGACCGGCGTGCCGTGAGCGAGCAATTCGGCCGCGGCGCCTGACGCCGAGATGTTGCCCCATGCCGCCCGCGCACCCGAATCGCCGATGCGGTAGGTCTGCACCAGCACCGTGACCGCGGCGACGACCACCAGCGCCGAGACCGCCGCGTACACAGGGGTTTTCACCGCGCGCCCGCGGGCCTGGCGAACGTGGACCGCGGTGAGCAGTGCCAGCGCGGCCACCAACGCGGCCACCATGTAGATCAGCGTCTCCCCGAGCGAGGCGTGGTTGTTGAGCACCGGCGACGACGGCCCGACCTTGCCCAGCAGCCACTCGCCCGAGCTGGCGGTCAACGGGGTCAGCACGACGGTGGCCGCGGCGAGCGCCAGCACCAGCCAGATCAGGCGCCGGCGCGCGGCCGGCCACAGCGCGCAGGCGATCGCCAGCAGCGCCGTCAGCGGGCCCAGGACGACGACGAAGTGGTTCAGCAATATGTGGGCGGGCAGCCCGTTGACCACAGAGATCCCAGACATGGCTCCCGGTTTACACGGTCAGGCACTCGTTTTCACCTTGGCGGCCGCGGATTCCGGCATCGGCTCATAGCGGGCGAAGGACCGCGTGAACGACGCGGCCCCGTGCGCCAGCGAGCGCAGGTCGATCGCGTACCGGGTCAGCTCGACCTGGGGCACCTCGGCCTTGACCACCGTACGATCGTGGCCCGCGGTATCGGTGCCGAGCACCCGGCCGCGACGGCTGGACAAGTCGCCCATCACCGCGCCGACGAAGTCGTCAGGCACCAGCACCGAGATCTCGTCGATCGGCTCCAGCAGGACCACCCTGGTCGCGGCCGCCGCTTCGCGCAGCGCCAGCGAGCCGGCCATCTGGAACGCGAAGTCCGAGGAGTCCACGCTGTGGGCCTTGCCGTCGAACAGGGTGACGCGCAGGTCGACCACCGGGTAGCCGGCGTGCACCCCCTTCTCCATCTGCGCGCGGACGCCCTTTTCCACGCTGGGGATGTAGTTGCGCGGGACCGCGCCGCCGACCACCTTGTCGACGAACTCGAACCCGGAACCCTCTGGCAGCGGCTCGACCTCGATGTCGCACACCGCGTACTGGCCGTGACCGCCGGACTGCTTCACATGGCGGCCGTGGCCTTTCGCCTTGCCGGCCAACGTTTCTCGCAGCGGAACCCGCAGCTCCACGGTGTCCACGGTCACGCCGTACCGGTTAGCCAGCGCGTCGAGGACCACCCCCGCGTGTGCCTCACCCATGCACCACAGCACGATCTGGTGCGTCTCCTGGTTCTGCTCGATGCGCAGCGTCGGGTCCTCCGCGGCCAGCCGGCCCAACCCGACCGACAGCTTGTCCTCGTCGGCCTTGGCGTGCGCCGCAATGGCAATGGGCAGCAGCGGCTCGGGCATGGTCCACGGCTTGAGCACCAGCGGCTCGGACTTGTCGGACAGCGTGTCACCCGTCTCGGCGCGACTGAGCTTGCCGATCGCGCAGATGTCGCCGGCCACGGCGGCCGGCGCGGGCCGCTGCTGCTTGCCCAGCGGGAAGGACAGCACGCCGATGCGTTCGTCCTCGTCGTGGTCGGGGTGGGTATTACCGGCCCCGCCGCCATTCCCGTCCGCGCCCCCGAAGAACGACGAAAAATGGCCCGACACGTGCACGGTCGCGTCGGGCTTGATGGTCCCGGAGAATACCCGGACCAGGCTGACCCTGCCGACGTACGGGTCCGACGTCGTCTTGACCACCTCGGCCAGCAACGGCGCGCCGGCCTCGCAGGCGAGTTCGGCGTGCGGGGCCCCCGCGGGCGTAAACACTTCCGGCAGTGGGTGTTCCATCGGCGACGGGAACCCCCGGGTGGCCACCTCGAGCAGCTCCAGGGTGCCGACGCCGGTGCCGCTGCACACCGGGATCACCGGGAAGAACGAACCCCGCGCCACGGCCCGCTCCAGGTCCTCGATCAGCACCGACTCGTCGATCGTCTCGCCACCGAGGTAGCGCTCCATCAGGGACTCGTCCTCGGACTCCTCGATGATCCCTTCGATCAGGCTGCCGCGCGCCTCCTCGATGCGGTCGGCGTCCGCCGAGTCCGTCGGGCCGACGGTCCGGGCGCCGTCGGAGTAGGTGTACCGGTTCTGCGACAGCAGCCCGATCAGGCCGTCGGAGGCCGGGAGATAAAGGGGTAAAACCTTGTCGCCGAACGCATTCTGCGCGGCGTCCAGTGCCTCGGCGTAGTTGGCCCGGGCGTGGTCGAGCTTGGTAATCACCACTGCGCGGGGCATGCCGACCTGGCTGCACTCCTGCCACAGGGATTTGGTCGGCTCGTCGACGCCCTCGTTGGCGGCGATGACGAACAGCGCGCAGTCGGCGGCGCGCAGCCCGGCCCGCAGCTCGCCGACGAAGTCGGCGTATCCGGGGGTGTCGACGAGGTTGATCTTGGTGCCGTCGTAGGACAGCGAGGCCACCGCGAGGCCCACCGATCGCTGCTGGCGGATCTCGGCGTCGTCGAAGTCACAGACAGTGGTTCCCTCGGTGACCGAACCCGGCCGCGATAGCACACCGCCCGCGACGAGCAGGGCGTCGACGAGGGTGGTCTTGCCACCGCCGGACGGCCCCACCAGGACTACGTTGCGGACGCCGCCCGGGCTGTCCGCGGTGGGAGCGGCGCCCGCTCCCTGGGAGGTATTCGCTCTGTCCGCCATGGTGATCCTCCAGTTCTCCCGGGTAGCCCGCCCCGCCCGCGAGCGGGCAGGTTCCCTCCCGGGTGTGTCCCAGACCACAGGAGGCCTAAGCAACTTTTCCCCCAACGGACGTCCAGCACAAGAGTCGGTCCTGCCGACGTGGCGGGCCCTTTCAGCCGTGCCAGCCGGACCAGCGCCGCACCACGACCGCGATCACCGGGCCGTCCAGCGGAACCGATTGGTACTGCGTGTATTTCGCGCGCAGCAGCCGGTATCCGGCGTCCATCTGCGCGTCGTCGGAATGAATCGTGGCGATGCCGTCGGCCCGCGCCCACCACAAGCGCGTCCAGTCGTCGGCGTAGTGGTCGACCAGCAGGCTGACCCGCGGATTGCATTCGATGTTGGCCAGGCGCCGCAGCCGTCGGGTGGATTTCGGCTTGCCGTCGACGGCGGTGTAGACCATGTCGTTGTCGACCGCGAACACCACCGGAACCAGGTGCGGCGCGCCGTCGGGGCCGACGGTGGCCAGTCGCGCCACGGGGGACTGGGCAAACCTGGCCGCCGGGTCGGTCCCGCTCACCGAACCAGCTTATGCGGGCTTCAGGCGCAGATCGCGCCCGCGAGGGTTAAAACCCTGTGAGTTGGCTACGGTGATCTAGAAAAAGCCGTGCAGTCCAGACCCCGGGACTGAAACAATTCTGGTTCTTCCCCCGACGCAGGAGGTTACGGGATGAGCAAAGCGCACCACCGCTGGATCAGGTGGTCATGGTTGGTCGGCGTGCTGGCCGCGTTCGGGCTGGGCCTGGGCCTGGTGTCGCCGCCGGTTCATGCCGCTCCTGCCCATCCGGCCGCCCCGGCGCTCGGCGGCCTGGCCGAACGGCCCCCGGTGCCGCTTGACCCCGCGGCCATGGTCGCGCCGCAGGTGGTCAACATCAGCACCAGGTTCGGCTACAACAACGCCGTCGGCGCCGGAACGGGCATCGTCATCGATTCCAACGGCGTCGTGCTCACCAATAATCACGTGATCTCGGGCGCCACCGACATCAACGCGTTCAGCGTCGGCGACGGCCGCACGTACGGCGTCGACGTCGTTGGTTACGACCGCACCCAGGACATCGCGGTGCTGCAGCTGCGCGGCGCCGGCGGCCTGCCCGCCGCGGCTATCGGCGGTGGCGTCTCGATCGGTGAGCACCTGACCGCGCTCGGCAACGCCGGCGGCGCGGGCGGAGCACCGAGCGTGGTGTCCGGCCGCGTCGTCGCCCTCAACCAGTCCGTCTCGGCCACCGACACCCTGACCGGCGCCGTGGAGAATCTCGGCGGCCTGATCCAGGTCGACGCGCCGATCAAGCCCGGTGACTCGGGGGGACCCCTGGTCAACCAGGGCGGGCAGGTCGTCGGAGTCAACACCGCCGCCACCGACAGCTTCAAGATGTCCGGGGGACAGGGCTTCGCCATTCCGATCGGCCAGGCGATGGGAGTCGCCAACGCCATCCGCGGCGGCGCCTCCTCCAACACCGTGCACATCGGCCCGACGGCCTTCCTCGGGCTCGGTGTCGTGGACGCCGGCGGCGGTGCCCGCGTCGAACGCGTGGTCGGCAGCGGCCCCGCGGCGGGCGCCGGCATCTCCGCCGGAGACGTCATCACCCAGGTCGACGGCACGCCGATCAACTCGGCCACCGCGATGACCGATGTGCTGGTCCCGCACCACCCGGGCGACACCATCCTGATCACCCTGCGCACCAAGTCGGGTGATGTCCGCACGGTCAACGTCACGCTCGCCGACGGCCCCCCGGCCTAGCGTCGCGTATACTGCCCCCTCGCCAATTCATTTGTGGCCCGCCATGATTCCGGACGCGGCGCCTCGGGTACACGTGGCATCGTGGATTTGATGAACGACGCAGACCGCGCTGTTGACGTTGTCGAGCACCACTCCCACCGCGCGGGGGAGGGCAGTCACGTCGAGGCGGGGGTGGTCGAGCATCCGACCGCCGACGACTTCGGTCACGCCGCCAAACTGCCCGCCGATCCGACCTGGTTCAAACACGCGGTGTTCTACGAGGTGCTGGTCCGGGCGTTCTTCGACGCCAGCGCCGACGGCTCCGGTGACCTGCGGGGGCTGATCGACCGCCTCGACTACCTGCAGTGGCTGGGGATCGACTGCATCTGGCTGCCGCCGTTCTACGATTCGCCGCTGCGCGACGGCGGGTATGACATCCGGGATTTCTACAAGGTGCTGCCCGAATTCGGCACGGTCGACGATTTCGTGGCGCTGCTCGACGCGGCGCACCAGCGCGGAATCCGGGTGATCACCGATTTGGTGATGAACCACACATCGGAGTCGCACCCGTGGTTCCAGGAATCACGCCACGACCCGGACGGCCCGTACGGCGACTTTTATGTCTGGAGCGACACCAGCGACAAATACACCGACGCGCGGATCATCTTCGTCGACACCGAGGAGTCGAACTGGACCTTCGACCCCGTCCGGCGACAGTTCTACTGGCATCGGTTCTTCTCCCACCAGCCCGACCTGAACTACGACAACCCGGCCGTGCAGGAAGCGATGATCGACGTCCTGCGGTTCTGGCTCGGCCTCGGCATCGACGGGTTCCGGCTGGACGCAGTGCCGTACCTGTTTGAGCGCGAGGGCACCAACTGCGAAAACCTGCCCGAGACGCACGCCTTCCTGAAGCGGGTGCGCAAGGTGGTCGACGACGAGTTCCCGGGCCGGGTGCTGCTGGCCGAGGCCAATCAGTGGCCCGCCGACGTCGTCGAATACTTCGGTGACGCGACCACCGGCGGCGACGAATGCCACATGGCGTTCCACTTTCCGCTGATGCCGCGCATCTTCATGGCGGTGCGCCGCGAGTCACGCTTTCCCATCTCGGAGATCCTGGGCCAGACGCCGCCGATCCCGGACATGGCCCAGTGGGGGATCTTCCTGCGCAACCACGACGAGCTGACGCTGGAAATGGTCAGCGACGAAGAACGCGACTACATGTACTCCGAGTACGCCAAGGATCCGCGGATGAAGGCGAACGTCGGGATCCGCCGGCGGCTCGCGCCGCTGCTGGAGAACGACCGCAACCAGATCGAGCTGTTCACGGCGTTGCTGCTGTCGCTGCCGGGGTCGCCGGTGCTCTACTACGGCGATGAGATCGGCATGGGCGACGTCATCTGGCTGGGGGACCGCGACGGCGTCCGCACCCCGATGCAGTGGACGCCGGACCGCAACGCCGGGTTCTCTACCGCCAACCCCGGCCGCCTGTACCTGCCGCCCAGCCAGGACCCGGTCTACGGCTACCAGGCCGTCAACGTCGAGGCGCAGCGCGACACATCGACGTCGCTGCTCAACTTCACCCGCATGATGCTGGCGGTGCGCCGCCGGCATGAGGCGTTCGCCGTGGGCGGATTCCAGGAACTCGGCGGGTCCAACCCGTCGGTGCTGGCCTTCGTTCGCCAAGCGCCCGGGGAGCACGGCGACACGGTGCTCTGCGTGAACAACCTGTCGCGGTTTCCCCAGCCGATCGAACTCAACCTGCAGCATTGGAACAACTACACGCCGGTCGAGCTGACCGGACAGGTGAACTTTCCGCACATCGGCCACCTGCCGTATCTGCTCACCCTGCCCGGGCACGGGTTCTACTGGTTCCAGCTGTGTGCATCTCAGGAGGAGCAGCACCCATGACGACCCCAGCCCAGCTGGCGGCCAGGCTGCCATGGTCGGAGTGGCTTCCGCAGCAACGTTGGTACGCCGGACGCAGTCGCGAGCTCGTGAGCGCCGAACCGGGCGTCGTGGTGCCGTTGCGTGACGACCTCGACCTGGTCCTGATCGACGTCGCCTACGCCGACGGCTCTTCGGAGCGCTACCAGGTGATCGTGCGGTGGGATTCCGCGCCGGTCTCCGAATTCAGCACGGTGGCCACCATCGGGGCCGCCGACGACCGCACCGGCTTCGACGCGCTGTACGACGCCAGCGCCCCGCAGTACCTGCTGTCGCTGATCGACTCGTCGGCCGTGCGCGAGGCGTCGGGCACCGAGGTGGCGTTCGCCGCGGAACCCGGCGCCGGGCTGCCCCTGGACGCGTATCCGCGCGTCCTGGACGGCGAGCAGAGCAACACCAGCGTGATCTTCGACCCGTCGGCGATCTTCAAGGTGTTCCGCCGGGTCAGCACCGGCATCAACCCCGACATCGAGCTGAACAGGGTGCTGGCCCGCGCCGGCAATCCGCACGTGGCGCGCCTGCTCGGCGTCTACGAGATCGCCGCGCCGGACCAGTCGGACGATGCGGCATGCCCGCTGGGCATGGTGACCGCATACGAGGCCAACGCCGCCGAGGGTTGGGCGATGGCCACGGCCAGCGTCCGCGACCTGTTCGCCGAGGGCGACCTGTACGCCCACGAGGTCGGCGGCGACTTCGCCGGCGAGTCCTACCGGCTCGGCGAAGCCGTCGCTTCCGTGCACGCCACCCTCGCCGACCGGCTCGGCACCGCCCAGGTGCCCTTCCCGGTGGACCACATGCTGGACCGGCTCTCGGCGACCGTGGCGGCGGTGCCCGACCTGGAGCCCTACGCGGCCACCATCGAGCAGAGATTCCACAAGCTCGCGGAGCAGACGATCACCGTCCAGCGGGTGCACGGCGATCTGCACCTTGGACAGGTGCTGCGCACCCCGGAGAGCTGGTTGCTGATCGACTTCGAGGGCGAACCGGGACAGCCGCTGGACGAGCGGCGGGCCCCCGATTCGCCGCTACGCGACGTGGCCGGCGTGTTGCGCTCCTACGAGTACGCCGCGTACGGGCCGCTGGTGGACCACACCGCGAACAACGAGGACAAGCAGCGGGCCGCCCGCGCCCGGGAATGGGTCGAGCGCAACCACGCCGCGTTCTGCGACGGCTACAGCGCAGCTTCAGGCACTGACCCACGGGACTCGGCGTTGTTGCTGGCGGCCTACGAACTCGACAAGGCCGTCTACGAGACAGGCTATGAGGCGCGGCACCGCCCGGGATGGCTGCCGATACCGCTCCGGTCGATAGTCCGGCTCACTGCTGCGTAGGGTAGGCAAATGGCCGGCGAGATCAACAACAGCGAAACGCGGCTGTCATGGGTACTGGCGGGTCTGGCGGGGGTGCTGGGAGCAACGGCGTTCGCCCACTCCGCCGGCTACTTCGTGACCTTCATGACCGGCAACGCGCAGCGCGCCGTGCTCGGCTACTTCCGCGGCGATGTCGTGCTGTCGGTGACGGCCGGCCTGTTGTTGCTGTGCTTCGTCAGCGGCGTGGTGGTTGCCTCGGTGTGCCGGCGGCATTTCTGGGTGGCGCACCCGCACGGCCCTACCGTGCTGACCACCTTCAGCCTGGTGCTGGCCACCACGATCGACATCATCGTGGGCAGCTGGAGCCAGTCCCAGCTCGACTTCATCCCGATCATGGTCGTCGTGTTCGGCGTCGGCGCCCTGAACACGTCGTTCGTCAAGGGCGGCGAGGTCTCGATCCCACTCAGCTATGTGACCGGCACGCTGGTCAAGATGGGCCAGGGCATCGAGCGCCACATCGCCGGCGGACAGGCGGCCGACTGGCTCGGTTATTTTCTGCTGCTGTTCAGCTTCATCTTCGGAGCCACGGCCGGGGGTCTCATCAGCACGTTCGTCAGCGGCACCCAGATGCTGGGGATCGCCTCCGTCATCTGCGCCGTGACGACCGCCTACACCTATTTCCACCAGGACCGCCAGGCGTTGTTAAACAAGGAAGACGAAGACGAAAACGAGGCGGAGCCCAGAGCGGAAACCCTCGACTAGGGCACGGCGCCCCGCCCAAAAAAGCATCGGCAGCAGCGCTGGCCGTTGCACTGCTGCCGATGCCGGCTTGGGTTATCTCGTTGAGCGCCTTACGTGCGGTTGGTGCCGGCGCTGAGCACCTGCAGGATGTCGGGCTTCATGGCGACCAGCTGCTGGTTCCAGTAGTTCCACGAGTGCGTGCCGTTGCTGGGGAAGTTGAACACCCCGTTGCGTCCGCCCGAGGCCGTGTAGGTCTGCTGGAACGTCTGGTTGGTACGCAGCGTCAGGCCTTCCAGGAACTTCGCCGGCATGTTGTCGCCGCCGAGGTCGCTGGGCGTGCCGTTGCCGCAGTACACCCAGATCCGCGTGTTGTTGGCGACGAGCCGGGGAATCTGGACCATCGGGTCGTTGCGCTTCCACGCCGGGTCGCTGGACGCGCCCCACATGCTGTTGGCGTTGTAGCCGCCCGAGTCGTTCATCGCGAGCCCGATCAGCGTCGGCCACCAACCCTCGGACGGGTTCAGGAAGCCCGACAGCGAGGCCGCGTAGGGGAACTGCTGCGGGTAGTAGGCGGCCAGGACCAGCGCCGCGCCGCCCGACATCGAAAGGCCCACTGCCGCATTGCCGGCCGGCGACACCTGCTTGTTGGCCTGCAGCCAGGCGGGCATCTCCTGGGTCAGGAACGTCTCCCACTTGTAGGTGTAGTTCTGGCCGTTGCCCTGCGACGGCTGATACCAGTTGCTGTAGAAGCTGGACGTGCCGCCGACGGGCATGATCACCGACAGACCGGACTGGTAGAACTCCTCGAAGGCCGGGGTGTTGATGTCCCAGCCGTTGTAATCGTCCTGTGCCCGTAGGCCGTCGAGCAGATAGACGGCGTGAGCCCCGCCCCCCTGAAACTGCACTTTGATGTTGCGGCCCATCGACGCTGACGGGATCTCGAGGTACTCCACTGGCAGACCGGGCTTGGAGAACGCCCCCGCGGTCGCCGTGCCGCCGACAGCGCCGACGAGACCCGACAACAGGGCAGCGCCCGTCGTCGCGATCGCCAGCTTGCGCAGCATCTTTTCCAAGAACGACATGTGTCCTGCCCATCCCAACTCGGTGGAATCTGTTCTGGGCGAGTCAAACACAGGGGCAGTGCGCATCTCGCGCGTCGCGGCCGGAGCGCGACGTCGCGGTTGGCTAACGATTGGGCGTCGGCCCGGACTCGTGGCCCCGGGGTCAGGACACCAGGCGGCGCAGCAGCGTCGACGACGTCGCGATTCCGATCACCGCCGCCGCCACCAACACCACGATGTCCAGAGGGCGGAACGGCGCGCCGATCAGCAGCGCGCGCAACGCGTCCACCTCGTAGCTGAGCGGGTTGACCTTGCTCAGCACGTGCAGCCAGGCCGGCATCACGTCGACGGGATACAGGGCGTTGGACGCGAAGAACAGCGGCATGGTGATCGCCTGCCCGATCCCCATCAGGCGATCGCGGCTGCGCACCAGCCCGGCCAGGGTCATCGACAGGCACGCGAAGAACGCGGCGCCGAGCATGACCACGCCCATCGCCGCCAGGATGCGCAGCGGGTTGAGGGTGAGGCCGACTTTCATCAGATAGGCCAGCGCCATCACGCCGACGACCTGGGCCACCGATCGCACGCCCGCCGCGAAGGCCTTGCCGGTGATCAGCGCCGACGCCGGCGACGGCGTCACCATCAGCTTGGCGAGGATGCCGGCGTCGCGGTCCCAAATGATCTGAATGCCATAGAAGATCGAGATGAACAGCGCCGATTGCGCGATGATCCCCGGCGCCAGAAACGCCAGATAGGACACCGACCCGGTGTTGATGACGTGCAGGTGGCTGAACGTCGTGCCGAAGATCAACAGCCACAGCGCCGGCTGCACCATCCGGGTGACGAGTTCGGTGCGGTCGTGCCGCAGCTTCTGCAGTTCGACGACGGCGAATGTGCTGATGCGGCTCAGCGTGGCGCCGACCCGCTGCCACCCCCGTGGGGCGCGGACCAGGGTTATCGTCGGGACGTTTCGTTTCACGACTTGGTCAGCCTGCACGACGCGCAACCTTTCTGCTGGAACGGATTTCGCGGATCCCGGTGGACTCCTCGTGGGCTTCGTCCAACCCGGAAGCCGCGTAGTGGCGGAAGACGTCTTCGAGCGTGGCGTGCGGCGACCCGTTGGATATGCGCGCCTTCAACACGTCCGGCGTGCCCACGGCCTGCAGCGCGCCGTGATGCATCAGCGCCACCCGGTCGCACAGCGTGTCGGCCTCTTCCATGTAGTGGGTGGTCAGCAGCACGGTCATGCCGAACTGGGCTTGCATGTGCTGCACCTGGGTCCACACCCGGTCGCGCGCGATCGGATCCAGGCCCACGGTCGGTTCGTCGAGCACCAGCAGTGACGGCCGGTTCACCAGCGCTTGGGCCACCTCCAGGCGCCGGACCATGCCCCCCGAGTACGTCGAGGCCGGCCGATCGGCGACGTCGAGCAGTTCCATGGCGTCCAGCGCCTCGTCGACCCGGCCGGACCGGTCGGCGCGCGGTACCCCGTACAACCGGGCGAACCACTGCACGTTCTGCCGTCCGGTCAATGCCGGCTCGATCGAAAGCTGTTGCGGGACATAGCCTATGTTGCTGCGGATATCCATGGTCTGCTTGCGGGCGTCCATTCCGAAGATGCGCAGCTCGCCCTGCTGCACCGGCGTCAACGTGGTCAGCATGCGAACCACCGTCGTCTTGCCGGCGCCGTTGGGTCCCAGCAATCCCATGGTCTCGCCGGGCCGCACCTGCAGTGTCAGGTCGTCGACGGCGGTGAACTTGCCATACCGGAACGTCAGGTTCCGGCAGTCGATCGCCATCGGCAGTGTGCCGTTCATGAACGTCGCTCCTGCAATAGTCGGGTCATGGTGTCCAGGACCTCCAATCCCTTTGTCAAGTCGTCGATCTGGTCGTCGTCCAGCTCGTTGAGCACCTCGGACAGCACGGCCCGCCGGGCGGCCCGGGACGCGTCGACGATCTGCTGGGCGGGCTCGGCCAGGCGCAGTTGCCCGACGCGGCGGTCCGTCTCGCAGACGGACCGGACCAGCAGACCGCCGGCCACGAGTTTGGAGACCAGGGTCGACGCGGTGTTCGGCACCAGCCCGAGCTCGGCCGCGGCCGCACTGACCGAGATTCCCGGTTGACGGCCGACGAGATACAGCAGCTCGGACTGCGACTCCGACAGCCGCGAGGATTCGAACCCGCGACCCGCCGACCGGCGGAGTTGCCGACGGAATCTGCCGATCACCCGGAACACATCGGTGACTGGATCGCTGCGTGACTTCACTGTATCGATAATACCTCTGTATACGAGCTAAATATGTGTGCGAGCTGTGTAGGGGCTTTGGCTTGGTGTCGACTGCTACTTCTCGACCCGACGCAGGGCCACGTCCGTGAGCGCGCCGTCCTCGGCGCGTCCCGTCATGTAGGTGCAGAACGGCTGCCGTCGGCGATCGGTCGGCGAACCCGGATTGAGCAGGCGCAGGCCCGTTTTCGTCGTCGTATCCCACGGGATATGGCTGTGCCCGAACACCAGCACATCGCTGTCCGGGTAGAGCCGCGACATTCGGGCCTCGCGGCCGTTGGCGGCGCCGGTCTCGTGCACCACCGTGAAGCGGACCCCGCCCAGCGTCACGTCGGCGCGCTCGGGCAACCGTGCCCGCAGCACCGGACCGTCGTTGTTCCCCCAGCACGCCACCAGCCGGGCGGCCCTGGATTCCAGCAGGTCGAGCAACTCCGGAACCACCCAGTCACCGGCGTGCACGACGACGTCCGCCTGCGCCACCTCGTCCCACACCTGCGCGGGCAGGTCACGCGCGCGTCGCGGGACGTGGGTGTCGGCGATCAGCAGCAGCCGCACGGATCTTGCGTCAGTCGAGGGCGAAGGGGTGAACCTGCAGGTCGCACAGGCCCTCGTTGCGCCCGACGGTGATCGGGACGTCGAACTCCTGCCACGTTCCGGGGGGCACCACGCGCAGGCGCACCTCGGTGGGTCCGGGATAGGTCGTGCACGTCGCATCGCCGGCGGCGATCCATTCGACCATCGCGTGGGCGCCGCGGGCGGGGTCCACTGTGATGGACTTGTCGGGCTCGGCGCCACCGAGGTATCCGCTGGGCGTCTGTCTGGCGGAGACCGGCGCGCCACCCGGTACCAGCGCGTCGACCGTCGGATAACCACGCAGCTGACAGGAGCTGACGTTGGGCAGCACGGTGAAGTTCAGCAGTACGGCCCGATGACCGGCTCCGGCCTGCGGCGGGCCCGCGGCAACGGCGAGCTGCTGGATGTCACAGGTGGCGTCCGGTTCGCCAGGGACAGCACTCGCGGGGCCCGCGCCGACCGTCAGGGCCGTGAGGGCCGCCATCCACACCGCCGGTTTCGTCTGCATGTCCCTAGTAGACACTGCCGACGCCGGTCAGGACAGGCGGATGGCACGATGTGGGTTGATCAGCCTAAGCAGAGGAGACACCCATGCGCACTTTCGAGTCCGTCGCCGACCTCGCATCCGCCGCGGGCGAGACCCTCGGGCAGAGCGACTGGGTGACCATCACCCAGGAGGACGTCAACCTGTTCGCCGACGCGACCGGTGATCACCAGTGGATTCACGTGGACCAGGAGCGCGCGGCGAAGGGGCCATTCGGCAAGACCATCGCGCACGGGTACATGACGCTGTCGCTGCTGCCGCGGCTGATGCACCAGATCTACACCGTCAACGGCGTCAAGCTGGCAATCAACTACGGCCTCAACAAGGTTCGCTTCCCCTCGCCGGTGCCAGTCGGGTCGCGGGTGCGTGCCTCGAGCACGCTGGGCACCGTGGACGACGTCGGCAACGGCGCCGTGCAGGCGACCGTGTCGACGACCGTCGAGATCGACGGCTCGGCCAAGCCGGCCTGCGTGGCGGAAAGCGTCGTCCGCTACCTCACCTGAGTGGCGCCCGGCGCTAAAACTCGGCGATCGCGTGCTCGAGCCGATCGGCCAGCCGGGCCTGGGCTTCCGCGCGCCGCGTCGGGATGTGCTGCGACGGGAACGGCGTTGTCACCGGCTCGTATTCGCGCAACGTGCGACGGGCCACCGTCATCTTGTGCAGCTCGGTCGCGCCGTCGGCGATGCCCAGCGACTCGGCGCCGACCATCATCTTGACGAACGGCATCTCGTCGGAAACCCCGAGCGCCCCGTGCAGGTGCATGGCCCGCTGCGCCACGTCGTGCAGCACCTGCGGCATCGCGACCTTGACCGCCGCGATGTCGCGACGGACCTTCTGGTAATCGTCGTGCTTGTCGATCAACCAGGCGGTGCGCAGCACCAGCAGCCGGAACTGCTCGATCTGGATCCAGCTGTCGGCGATCTTCTCCTGCGTCATCTGATAGTCGGCCAGCCGCCCGTGCCTGGTCTTGCGCGACACCGCGCGCTCGCACATCATGTCAAACGCCTTGCGGGCCAGGGCGATCGTGCGCATCGCGTGGTGGATGCGGCCGCCGCCGAGCCTGGTCTGGGCGATCATGAACGCCTGACCCTCGCCGCCGAGCACATGGTCGGCGGGCACGCGGACGTTGTGGTAGCGGACGTAGCCGTGGCTGGCGTGCTTCGACGAATCCCCGCCCACGCCGACATTGCGCACGATCTCGATACCCGGCGTTTCGGCGGGCACGATGAACAGCGACATCTTGTCGTAGGTGCGCGACTCCGGGTTCGTCACGGCCATCACGATGAAGAACGACGCGTGCTTGGCGTTGGAGGAGAACCACTTCTCGCCATTGATGAGCCAGTCGTCACCGTCGCGGGTTGCCTGCGTGACGAACATTCCGGGATCGGAACCCCCCTGCGGCTCGGTCATCGAGTAGCAGGACGTGATGTCGCCGTCGAGCAACGGCTGCAGGTAGCGGGCCTTTTGCTCGTCGGTGCCGAACAGTGCGAGAATCTCGGCGTTCCCCGAATCCGGTGCCTGACAACCGAACACCGACGGCGCCCAGCGGGATCGGCCGAGGATCTCGTTGAGCAGCGCGAGCTTGACCTGACCGAAGCCTTGGCCGCCGAGCTCGGGCCGCAGGTGCGCCGCCCACAGTCCCTGGTCCTTCACCTGCTGCTGCAGCGGCCGCAGGATCGCCATCATCTCGGGGTTTTTCTTGTCGTAAGGGTCGAGGGCGACGAGGTCGAGCGGTTCCAGCTCCTCGGCCATGAATTTTTCGACCCAGTCCAGCTTCGCCTGGTATTCCGGGTCCGTTTCGAAGTCCCACACGTCTCGGCCACCGTTCCCCGGTGCAGCGCCGCACCGGCTTTTGTTGGATGCTAGACGGTCTGAACGTCGGACGGCGACCAGAATGCCCGCATCGAGGTGATCTTGGCGTCGTCGTCGAACGTCATCAGCGAGATCGGCGAGATCCGGGTGCGCGTCTCGCCGGCCTGCAGCGTGAGGTGCCACAGGAACGCGGCTTGGCCCGCGCCGACCCGCAGTTCGGCGAGTTCGGTTTCCTTCTGCAGATCCTGGACGTTCGCGTAGAACCCGTGGATCGCGTCGCGGCCGCGCAGCACGTCCGAGCCGATCGGATCCTCGAGGGAGGCGTCGTCGGTGTACAGGGTCAGGACATCGTCGGCGGTGCCCGTGGCTACGAATTCCAGGTAGCGCTTGACGGTCTCGGCGACGGCTTCGTTGGACGGCATGGCCTCGGACGCTACACCGTCGCGGCCCGAGCCTGTCTACTGGGACTAAACCAGCCGCACGACGTCGAGCGGCACCTCAGTCGCCTTACCATCCGCGCCGCGATCGACGAAATAGGCACCGCCGCTTTGGTTCTCCGCGACAGCCCCGGCAAGAGACGTGCAGTGGTAGATCACGCCCACGCCGTCATCGGTCGCATACCCAGGCGGAATGGTCCGCTGCGCGATGAGCCGATGGAACAACGGCCTGCGTTCGGCCTCGGAGTCGTAATGCACCCCATTGGAATACGGCACCAGACCAAGTCCATCGGTCACCGGTCGCAGCGCAGGACCGTAAGAGTCGGTCGTCCCGCCGACATGCCAGCAGATCGAGCCCGCGGAGACGCCCGTCAGGACCACACCGGCCCGCCACGCCGCGGCCATCGCGACGTCCACCTCGTGTAAGCGCCACAGCGCAAGCAGCGCCGCCACGCTGCCACCGCACACCCACACCACGTCGCTGCCGAGCAACTGCGCCGTGATGTTCTCCACGTTGGGCATCGGAACCAGCGACACGTGCGACGCGAAGAACCCGCGCTCCTGCGCGGCGGCAAGAAGATTGAACACCGCGGCCGGGCTGTCTCCCTGCGCCGTCGCGAGAAAACAGACGCGGGGCGCTCGGCCGGAAACGCCGGCGAGGTCGACCGCGTACTCCGTCAACGCGCTGAACTCGTAGCGGATCCGTCGGCCCTCCCTGATCCCGCCGCTGGTAGCTACGATCGTCGGCGCGTCTGCAGGCATGCCGACAATCTAGCCCCGCGCTCCGCCGAGATAGGCGGATATGACGTCGGCGAGCATCTGGCGTTCGCGCGAGCTGTCCAGCGGTTCCGGCAAGGTCAACTGCACCGCCACCAGGCCGCGGATGGTGGCCCAGACGAGGTTGCCCAGGCGGGCGGCGTCCGACGGCGCCAGGCCGGGCCCCAGGTGCCGGCCGATCTCGGTGAGGCGCTGGGTCATTGCGGCCAGGTGGGCATTGGCGGAGGACGTGCGGGCGCCGCGGGTGGCGATCAGAATCTCCAGGGCGGCCATCGACGTGGGGCTGGAGAACGCGTGCCAGACCGCGTCCACGATGAACGCCGGCCGCTGTCGTGCGTCGGTCGCCACGGCCTGCGCCGGCAGCGCGTCGAGGGTCTGCAGCAGTTCGCCGAACCCCTTGTCCACCACCGCCATCAGGATGCCGTCCAGATCGCCGAAGTGGTATTGGACCACCCCCCACGTCAGGCCGGCGCGCTCGGTGATCTGCCGCATGCTGGGCGGAGCGAACCCCTCCTGGAGGACGTAGCGCACCGTCTCGTCGATGACGGCCTGGCGGCTGCGCTCGGCGCGGGCCTGACTGCCGGTGGCGGGCCGCCGGGGTGCCGTCATGCTGCGCCCGACGCGCCGGTCCCGCTTGAGGTCCCTTCACCTGCGGCGAACGTGAACTCACCGCGAAAAAACGGACGAAATCTCGCAGTGCTTTCACGCACGGCGAGGGGGGACGGGCGCCGTGGGCGCGGGGTCACGTCAGGACCCCGCGGACGACCCGCCTCACGTCAGGACCGGGGGCACCGGCCACAGGGGCGCGCTCATCTCGGCCAGGGAGCCGTAGTGGCCGGGCTGATTACCGGCCCGCGTCGCGCTGATCCGGGCATCGAATTCCGGCGAGTTCGTGCCGTCTCGCATGATGTCAACCATTGCGGCGCTTGCCATTCCGACGTCGAAGATGTCGCGTTGCCAGGACCAGCTGCGGTGACCGCTGTACTGGAACCAGCTGCCGCCCAGCCCCTGGATCTCGTAGGGCTCGCCGCTGGGCGAGGGGAAGGTGGACAGCTGGCGCCACAGCCCGAACGCCTGTCCGGAACGGTCGTCGAACAGCACCGTCTGATACGGGTAGATCCAGCCCTGGAAGCCAAGCATCTCGGCGCCCAGTGCCAGGTCGCGAATCTCCTCGCGGCCGTTGGCCATGAATTGGTCGGTGGGGGAGTAGGACCATCCGTAGGTGGCGTCGGGCTCGTAGAAGTCGGCCATCACGCCCCAGTCGCCGGAGTCCTGCGCCCGGCGGTTCACCTCCAGCCAGTCGTTCCAGAACTCGTCGAACTCATCGCGGTCAAATGCCATGCAGGAATGATTACACTTGTAATGTTTCTGCACAAGGGTCACCCGGGATGCTGCCGATGATTCGTGCGGCCGGGCCGATCCTCAGCGCAGCCTGGGCAGCACGCTGGTGCGGTAGAACTCGATGGCCGTGAGCGGATCGTCCTGGGGAAAGTGCAGGAACGGCACGGCTCCGGCGTCGAGAACCTTCTGCACCGCGCCGATGTGGGTGGCCGGATCGACGCCGACGGCCCAGTTGGCCAGCACCTTGTCGGTGGGGTTGGACTCGGCGGCGCGCTGGATTTCGACCGGGTTGGGCTGGTCGACGGCGCCGGCGGTGAACCGCCACAGCGTGGCGGCGCGGGCGGCGGCGGCGGTGTCGCCGACGACGGCGAACAGCTCGGCCCGCTTGCCGAGCGTGCCCGGGTCGCGGCCGGCCCGCTGCGCGCCGG
Organism: Mycobacterium sp. NGS68; assembly: GCF_059812195.1. NCBI lineage: Bacteria > Bacillati > Actinomycetota > Actinomycetes > Mycobacteriales > Mycobacteriaceae > Mycobacterium > Mycobacterium sp. NGS68. Next base: position 634,941 of record NZ_JCALCE010000001.1, read on the forward strand.
CGGTGAGCGCGGCGAGCAGTTTCGGATCCCCGACGTCGCGGGCCTGGGTGATCCAGCCGTCGCCGTACTGACCGGCCAGCGTGGCGCTCTTGGGCCCGCTGGCGGCGACGAAGATCGGCGGCGGCGTCGGTGGCACGTCGTAGAGCTTGAGCGAATTTGTCGGAAAATAGCGGCCCGAGAACGAGATTCGCTCGCCGGTCCACAGCCGGCGGATCAGCTCGATGGCCTCGACCAGCCGGTCGTGCCGTTCGGCGTAGTTGCCGTAGGTGTTGGTGGCGGCTTGTTCGTTGAGGCGCTCACCGGTGCCCAGCCCCAGAAACACCCGGCCGGGGCTCAGGATCGCCAGCGACGCGAAGGCCTGGGCGACGGTGGCCGGGTGGTAGCGGTAGGTCGGGCAGGTCACGCCCGTGCCGAACGAGATGCTTTTGGTTCCGCTGCCCACCAGTGCGAGGGTCAGCCACGGAAACATCGAGTGGCCCTGGTTGTCCTGCCACGGCTGCAGGTGGTCGCTGGCCCACACGTACCCGAAGCCGGCCTTTTCGGCGGCCTGGGCCTGCGCCACCAGTTGGTCGGCGCGGAATTGCTCGTGCGACAACACAACTCCCACCCCCTTGCCCGACGGCGTGGCCGGGTTAGCCGGGTTAGCCGGAGTGGCCGGGCCCCGCTGGGTGGCACAGGCCGCGCCCAGCGCGCCGACCCCGGCCAGCGCCGCGCCGAATGCCCGCCTGGAGATACCGGTCATCGGATGCGATTACCCGCCGTTGTGGCGGCCACACGTCCCGCTACCGTGGTTGGGGTGACCCCGCAGGTCCGGCCCGCGCAGAAATCCGACGTCCGCGCGCTGTCACGCACGCTGGCCCGGGCGTTTTACGACGATCCGGTCATGATGCACCTGCTTCCCGAGGATAAGACCCGGACGGCGCATCTGGGCCGGTTGTTCGCGGCGCTGACCCGCCATCACTATCTGGCTCGCGGTGGCGTCGAGGTTGCCTGCGTCGGAACGGACATCGGTGCCGCGACGCTGTGGGCACCGCCGGACCAGTGGCTCGACACCGCCCGCGAGGAGCTTGCGATGGCGCCGTCGCTGCTGCGGGTGTTCGGCTTGCGGGTGTCGATTGGGCGTGCCGTGCAGGAAGCGATGAAACAGGTCCACCCCGAAGAGCCACACTGGTACCTGGGCACCATCGGCAGCGACCCTTCGGTGCGCGGCCAGGGCTACGGCCAGGCGTTGCTACGGTCCAGGCTGCAGCGTTGCGACGCCGAGCACTGCCCGGCCTACCTGGAGTCGTCCAAGCCCGAAAACGTGCCGTATTACCAGCGTTTCGGCTTCACCGTCACCGGCGAGTTCACGTTGCCGCGCGGCGGGCCGCCGATCTGGCAGATGTGGCGTGATCCGCAGTAGCTAGCGGGGGCGGTCGCTGCTCTGCCAGCCCGCGACGCCGATGGCGATCATCCGCAGCTGTTTGACCGCGATCCGGTGGATCTCCTCCAGCGCCTCGGCGCTCTGGGCGTCCTCGATCGCCTCGGCCGTGGCGATCATTGCGTTGACGAACAGGCTCGCCAACACGTTGAGATCCTCGGTACTCCATTCGTTCAGTCGCGGGAACCGCGCCAGGTCGGTGGCCAGCTCGGAGACGATCAGCCGGATCTCGGTGCGGATCGCGTAGCGCAGCACCGAAACCCCGGTCGAGCGTTCGCGGGAGATGAACCGCCAATGCTCACGCTGTTCGGCGACGCTGCCGACCAGGATCTCGACGGACGATTCGATCACCCGGCTCGGGTCGAGCTTGCCGGCCCGCGCGCCGCGCAACGTGTCGCGCAGGGACCGAAACGACTCGTCGATCAGCACCAGCCCCAGCGCCTCCATCGAGTCGAAGTGGCGGTAGAACGCCGCGGGCACGATGCCCGCTTCGCGGGTCACCTCACGCAGGCTCAGGCCGCTGAAGCTGCGGTCGTTGAGCGCCTTGAGCGCCGCGGCGATGATGGCGCGCCGCGTGGCTTCCTTGCGTTCCTCGCGCGACCCCGTTTCGCGGGCCCCTTCGCGGGCGCGGTCACGGCCGGGTCGCCGAGAGTGTGAGCTAGGAGTACGACTGTTCACTATGTGAACCGTAACACAGAGCTGCCGAAACCCTTGACCACCTGCGCAGAACGATGTCACGGTGTACACATGTTCACTCAAACTTTCACTCGGACGATCGCCAAGCGAGTCCTGAGTTCTGACCTCGTCGATCTGCTCACCGGCCCCCACGGCGTCGACCGGTACACCGAGCTTGTGACGCCGACGTGGACGTCGGGCGAGGCCCGCGCCAAGGTGGTCGATGTGCGGCGGACCACGCCGCGCAGCGTCACGCTCACCCTGGCTCCGAACGCCGCGTTCACTGACCGCTACACGGTCAGGGCGGGACAGTTCGTCAACGTGACGGTGGAGATCGACGGCCGGATGCACTCGCGGTGCTACTCGCCCGCCAACGTCGAGGGCAGCACCGAACTCGAGTTCACGGTCGGTGTGCACGACGGCGGGCTGGTCTCGACCTACCTGTACGAACGCGCCCGCCGCGGCATGGTGGTCGGCCTGGACGGTGTCGGCGGCGACTTCGTGCTGCCCGGGGCTTCGCCCGCCGAGCGGCCCCGTCGCATCCTGTTCGTCTCCGGCGGCAGCGGCATCACGCCCGTGATGGCGATGCTGCGCACCCTGATCGCCGAGCGGCATGCCGGCGAGATCGCGTTCGTGCACTACGCCCGTACCCCCAAGGAGGCCGCCTACCGCGAGGAACTGGCCGCCCTGCGGGGGGTCCGGGTGCTGCACGGGTTCACCCGTTCGGGTTCGGGTGAGCTGACCGGCCGCTTCGGTGCCGAGCACCTGGCCGCCGCGATGGAGTCACCGGACGCGGTGTTCGTCTGCGGTCCAACCGCTTTGGTCGAGGCCGTCAAGAAGCACTGCGCCGAGGCGCACTGTGAAAAGGTGTTCACCGAAAGCTTCGTGCCGCCGGTGATCGAGGCCCCGGCCAACCCGACGGGCGGGCGGGTGACGTTCGCGGACAGCAAGGTCGACGTCGAGGACGACGGGCGTCCCCTGCTGGAACAGGCCGAATCGGCCGGCCTCACGCCGCAGAACGGCTGCCGGATGGGCATCTGCCACACCTGCACGCGCCGCAAGACCTCCGGCACCGTGCGCAACCTCATCACCGGCGCCGTTTCTACCGCACCCAACGAGAACGTGCAGATCTGCGTCACCGTCCCCGTCGGCGACGTCGATATCGCCCTCTGACCAACCACATCGAGACTTAGGGAGGAATTGCCATGACACAGAACAAGATCACCCTGACCAAAGAGCAGGCCGACGCCTTCGGCCGCGAGCTCGACGTCATCAAGGAGCGCGTGATGGCGGACCTCGGCGAAGAGGACGCCGAGTACATCCGCAAGGTCATCAAGGCCCAGCGCGCCCTGGAGGTCGGCGGCCGCGCGCTGCTGTTCCTGCCCCCCACCTGGCTGTTCGGCACCGCGATGCTGGGCATCGCGAAGATCATGGACAACATGGAGATCGGCCACAACATCATGCACGGCCAGTACGACTGGATGCGTGACCCGACGATCTCCGGGCAGAAGTTCGAGTGGGACACCGCCTGCCCGGCCGACCAGTGGCGGCACTCGCACAACTTCATGCACCACACCTACACCAACATCGTCGACATGGACCGCGACATCGGCTACGGCATCATCCGGATGAGCGAGGACCAGAAGTGGAGCCCGTACTTCCTGGGCAACCCGGTCTACGCGTTCCTGCTGATGGTGCTGTTCCAGTACGGCGTCGCGCTGCACGAGCTGGAAACCGAGCGGATCCGCACCCGTGAGATCAGGCTGCGGGACAAAAAGCAGACGCTGAAGGAGATCTGGAAGAAGACCCGCCGGCAGACGCTGAAGGACTACGTCGCATTCCCCCTGCTGGCCGGCCCGTTCGCGCCGTTCGTGTTCACCGGCAACCTGACCGCCAACCTGATGCGCAACGTGTGGTCGTACATGATCATCTTCTGCGGCCACTTCCCCGACGGCACCCAGGAATTCAGCATCGACGAGACCAGGGACGAGTCCCGCGGCCAGTGGTACTTCCGTCAGGTGCTCGGGTCGGCGAACCTGACCGGCGGCAAGACGTTCCACCTGCTGTCCGGCAACCTCTCGCACCAGATCGAGCACCACCTGTTCCCCGACATGCCGGCCCGCCGGTACGCGGAGATCGCGCCCGAGGTGCAGGAGATCTGCGAGCGCTACGGCATCCCCTACAACAAGGGCCCCCTACTGCGGCAGTTCGGCACCGTCGTCCGCAAGATCGTGCGGCTCGCCGTTCCCGACTCCTGGACGCGGCGCGGCAGCCGGGCCGCGGCCGAGACCGCGTCGCCCGGGAAGGAACTGGTCGCCGCTTAGTCGTCAGGCGAGGTGCCAGGCGAGTCGTCAGGCGCGCGAAAAGCCAACCCCCGCTTGCTCTGGAGGGACACCGAAGGACCGAGCGGGGGACAATGGCGTCCGTGGAGTGGACCGGCGCGCGCTACGCGGACAACCCGACGGTGGAGGCCTCGACCTGGATCGACGCCGATCCCTCCCGCGTTTGGAGCCTGGTCTGCGACGTCGAGTTGATGCCGACCCTGAGCAATGAGCTGCAGGCCGTGGAATGGGCCGACGGTGCCGACCGCGCCAGCGCCGGCGCCCGCTTCGTCGGGCACAACGAACACCCGGCGTTCGGGCGGTGGAGCACCACCTCGCAGATCGTCGTCTACGACGAGCCCCGTGAATTCGCCTGGGCCGTCGGTGATTCCGCGCACCCGGCGGCGACGTGGCGGTTTCGGCTGACGCCGCGCGACGGCGGTACCGCATTGAGCTACTGGGCGCAGCTGGGGCCCGGCCGGTCCGGCCTGTCGGTGTCCATCGATGCGATGCCCGACCAGGAACAGAAGATCGTGTTCGTGCGGCTGCGGGAATTCGAGGCCGCGATAGACAAGACCTTGGCGGCGATCAAGAGGCTCGCCGAACACGGGGTGCGCTGACGAGCGCGACTACGGCTGGACCAGGATGCGGATGGGGTTACCGTCCTGACGCTCCAGCTTCTCGATGGCCAGCGGCAGGTCCTCGAGCGAGACGATTTCGCTGATTGACCGCGAAAGGTCAAGGCGCCCGGCCGAAACCAGCTTCGCCAGCGTCTCGATGTCGACATTCTGGTAACCCAGGTGGCCCAGCACCTGCTTGCGGGTCAGCCCGAACATCGCGGTCGGCCCGACGGTCGGCGCCTCGGCGCTCATCCCGACGCCCACCAGCCGGCCGCCCGACGTCAGGCAGTCCAGCGCCTGTTCGAACGTGACCTTCAGGCCCACGGCGTCGAAGGTGACGTCCAGCAGTCGCCCGCCGGTGATCTCGGCGATCTTGTCACGCAGCCCGTCGTCGCGCGAGCTGAAGGCATAGTCCGCCCCGAGTTCCAGGGCGCGCTCCAGCACCGCCGGGTTGATGTCGACCGCGATCACCGGCACCGCACCCACCAGCCGCGCGAGCTGGACGATGTGGGTGCCCACCCCGCCGACGCCCCACACGCCCACCGACTCACCGACCGCGACCTTTCCGGTGCGGACGACGGCGCCATAGGGCGTGGACACGGCGTCGGCCAGGATCGCGGCCTGCTCCAGCGGGACATTGTCGGGCACCCGGGTCAGGCCCGCGGCCTGGGCCACGGTGTACTCGGCCCACGCGCCGTCGTAGGCGAAGGCCATCAACTGGATCCGTAGGCAATTCACGCCGTCGCCGCGACGGCAGTTCGCGCAGCGCCCGCACGGCCGGCCGGCGGCGACCACCACCCGGTCGCCCTCCGCCCAGCCGGTCACGTCGGGTCCCAGCTTCGCGATGGTGCCCGACGCCTCGTGGCCCTGGATCACCACCTCCGCCTGCGCGGGGAACGTCCCGTTGATCAGGCTCAGGTCCGAATGGCAGATCCCGCAGAACGCGACCCTGACCAAGACCTCGCCCGGCCCCGGCTCGGGTATCGGAACATCCTCCAGCGCAACCTTTTTCGTCTCCGCATAGAAGCGCTCGGCGCGCATGGTGGACGCCATGGCTACTCGACGCCGATCGTCACTTCGGTCGACTTGATGAACACCGTCGCGGGCTGGCCCACCTCCAGGCCGAGCTCGACGGCGGCGTCCTTGGTGACCGAGGACGTGACGACCTGGTCCCCGCCGTCCAGGCGGACCTTGACGATCGCCATCACGCTGCCGAGGTCGACCTCGACGATGGTCCCCTTGAGCTGGTTGCGGGTCGATAGGCGCATCGCGCGGTCCTCCACTGGTCGACGGTCGGCGAAACCGAGCCTAGCCGCGGGGCCCCAGCAAGGCGACGGACGCGTCCACGGCGGGCTCGACGATCTCCCGCACCGGCCGCCCGTCCTCGACGGCCAGTGCGACCAGCTCGCGCAGGCCGCCCACCAGGATGACCGCCAGCGGCGGCGTCAGCGGCGGCAGGCCGGCCCGGCGGAACCCCGGACTGCTGCTGAGCCCGATCAGCAGGTTGGTCAGCAACTGCAAGCCCTCGCGCTGAACCGGGCGCGCGAAGTCACCCAGGGATGGCAGCTCGCGGATCCAGCTCAGCGTGATTTCCGGCCGCGACTCGATGCTGCCGACGTAGCCCTCCACGGCCTGACGTATCTGCCGATGCCAGTCGGCCTCGGGGTCGACCGCCACCCGGATGTCGTCGGCCATGATCTCGAACTCGGCCCGCAGCAGTTCCAGGAAACACTGCTCCTTGCCGGCGAACTGGTCGTAGAAGGTGCGCTTGGAGGTGCGGGCGTGGCGGACGATGTCGGCGACGGTGGTGGCGCGGTAGCCGCGTTCGCGGATCGAGGCGGTAAGACCGTCGAGCAGGCGACGGCGAAACGGCGGCACCAGAATCGCGTCGCCGGCCATTGCCGTCATGACCGACCCCTTTCGTGACACACTTGTCAGCGTTGGTACCACAGAGTACCGTACCGGGAAAGCGCGCGGTACACCGTCGTACCAACCCCGTTTCCGGGGCAGATATTGGGAGCATCTACTGCCATGACCGAAGTAATGACCGCCCCGCCCGCAGCCCCCGCCGTCAGATTGCCGCCCACCAGCCGGCTGCCGAAGCTGCTGCAGGGCATCTTGTTTGCGGGGTCGCGCCGCGGCATGTTGCGGTGGATGACGCGCCGCCACGGCCACGTCTTCATGCTCGACATCCCGATGTTCGGCCGCATGGTGGTCATCGGTGACCCGCAGCTGGCCAAGCAGGTCTTCACCACCGGCCCGGATGAGCTGGGCAATATCCAGCCCAACCTCAGCCGGCTGTTCGGGTCCGGCTCGGTGTTCGCGCTCGACCGCGACGAACACCGCCGTCGGCGACGGCTGCTGGCACCGCCCTTTCACGGCAAGAGCATCAAGAACTACGAGCGCATCTTCGAAGAGGAGACGCTGCGCGAGACGGCGTCCTGGCCGGAAGGCGAGCCCTTCGCCACGCTGCCGTCGATGATGCACATCACCCTCAACGCCATCCTGCGGGCGGTCTTCGGCGCCGACGGCGCCGAGCTCGACGAATTGCGCCGCCTCATCCCGCCATGGGTCACCCTGGGTTCGCGACTGGCTGCCGTGCCGAAACCCGAACGGACGTACGGCCGGTTCACCCCCTGGGGCCGGCTCGCGGAGTATCGGCGCAGGTACGACATCGTGCTCGACAAGCTGATCGACGCGGAGCGGGCCGACCCGGATTTCGAGAATCGCACCGACGTGCTCGCGCTGATGCTGCGCAGCAGCTACGACGACGGATCGGTCATGTCACGCAAGGACATCGGCGACGAGCTGCTGACCCTGCTGGCCGCCGGGCACGAGACGACGGCATCCACGCTGGCCTGGGCTTTCGAGCGGATCACCCGCCACCCCGAGCTGATGGCGGACCTGGTCGAGGAGGCCAGCGGCGACGACGGCGAACTGCGCCACGCGACGATCCTGGAGGTCCAAAGGGCCCGGACCGTCATCGATTTCGCGCCCCGCAAGGTCTACCCGGAGATGTATCAGCTCGGCGAGTGGGCCATTCCGCGCGGGGACTCGCTGATCGTGAACATTGCCGGGATCCACGACGACCCCGACGTGTATCCCGACCCCGACCGCTTCGACCCGCAGCGTTTCCTGGGGACCAGGCCGCCCTCGTTCGCATGGATTCCGTTCGGCGGCGGGGCCCGCCGCTGCGTGGGGGCGGCGTTCGCCAACGTGGAGATGGACGTGGTGCTGCGAACGGTGTTACGCCAGTTCGCCGTCGAGACGACGACCGCGCCCGACGAGAAGTGGCACTGCCGCGGCGTCGCCTACATCCCGAAGGACGGCGGCCGGATAGTCGTGCATCGGCGCTGATTCAGCGCTGCGCGTCGGCCCGCCGCGGCAGCTTCCAGCCGGGGCGGACGAAGTGGCAGGTGTACCCGTTGGGATAGCGCTGCAGGTAGTCCTGGTGTTCGGGCTCGGCCTCCCAGAAGTCGCCCGCCGGGCTGACCTCGGTCACCACCTTGCCGGGCCACAGGCCGGACGCCTCGACGTCGGCGATGGTGTCCAGGGCGACCCGCTTCTGCTCGTCGTCGACGTAGTAGATGGCCGACCGGTAGCTGGTGCCGCGGTCATTGCCCTGCCGATTCTTCGTGGTGGGGTCGTGGATCTGGAAGAAGAACTCCAGCAGTGTGCGGTAGTCGGTGACCGACGGGTCGAAGACGATCTCCACGGCCTCGGCGTGCGTGCCGTGGTTGCGGTAGGTCGCGTTGGGAACGTCGCCACCGCTGTAGCCGACCCGGCTGGAGATCACCCCGGGCTGCTTGCGGATCAGGTCCTGCACCCCCCAGAAGCAGCCGCCGGCCAGGATCGCCTTTTGAGTAGTTGCCATGCTGTCAGCCCTCCTTAGCGGCCAGGCTACACTCCGGCCGTGAGGTGTAACGGCTCGTGAGCGGCCCAGAGTTCTCGCGCGCCGAACTGGCCGCGGCCTTCGAGAAATTCGAGCAGACCGTCGCCCAAGCCGCCGAAACGCACGACTGGGACGCCTGGGTGCAGCACTACACGCCCGACGTGCTCTACATCGAGCACGCCGCGGGCACCATGCGCGGCCGCGATCAGGTCCGCGACTGGATCCGGCGCACGATGACGACCTTCCCCGGCAGCCACATGGTGGCGTTCCCGTCGTTGTGGTCGGTCATCGACGAGCCCACCGGGCGGATCATCATCGAGCTCGACAACCCGATGCGCGACCCCGGCGACGGCAGCGTCATCACCGCCACGAACATCTCGATCATCACCTACGCCGGCGACGGCCTGTGGCGCCGGCAGGAAGACATCTACAACCCGCTGCGCTTCATGAAGGCGGGGCTCAAGTGGTGCCAGAAGGCATCCGAACTCGGCACCCTGGACGACGACGCCGCCCGGTGGATGCAGCAGTACGGCGCGGTGCAGTGAGCCCGAAGCTCGTCATCGGCGCCAACGGCTTCCTCGGCTCGCACGTGACCCGCCTGCTGGTCGAGGACGGTCACGAGGTGCGCGTGATGGTGCGGCCCACCGCCAACACCCGCAGCATCGACGACCTCGAGCTCACCCGCTTTCACGGCGACGTCTTCGACACCGCCACCGTCCGGGAGGCGATGGACGGCTGCGACGACGTGTACTACTGCGTCGTCGACACCCGCGCGTGGCTGCGCGACCCGGCGCCGCTGTTCCGCACCAACGTCGAGGGCCTGCGCAACGTTCTGGACGTCGCGAAAGACGCCGGCCTGCACCGGTTCGTGTTCACCAGCACCTACGCGACGGTGGACCGCCGGCACGGCCACGTCGCGAACGAATCCGACCGGATACCCGCCGGCCGGCGGGTGAGCCCGTACGTCCAATCCCGGGTCCAGGCCGAGGATCTGGTGTTGCGCTACGTCGCCGAGCACGGCCTGCCCGCCGTCGCGATGTGCGTGTCCACCACCTACGGCACCGGTGACTGGGGCCGTACCCCGCACGGCGCCTTCATCGCCGGCACGGTGTTCGGCAAGCTGCCGTTCCAGATGAGCGGAATCCAACTCGAAGTCGTCGGGGTCGACGACGCGGCCCGGGCCATGATCCTGGCCGCCGAGCGTGGCCGCAACGGCGAGAAATACCTGATCTCCGAACGCATGATCCCGCTGACGGACGTGGTGCGCATCGCCGCCGACGAGGCGGGGGTGCTGCCGCCGCGGCGATCGATCCCGGTCCCCGTGCTCTACGCCCTGGGCGCGCTGGGCAGCCTGCAGGCGCGGCTCACCGGCAAGGACACCGAACTCAGCCTCGAATCGGTGCGCATGATGCGCGCCGAGGCGCCCGTCGACCACGGCAAGGCGGTCCGGGAACTGGATTGGCACCCCCGCCCGGTGGAGGAGTCGATCCGTGCGGCCGCCCGATTCTGGGCCGCCATGGGCAAGACCAGCAA